>NZ_JAHXYK010000016.1:0-119287 GCF_019970005.1 Lysobacter sp. ESA13C
CCAGCGAGCCCAGGTTGGCGCTCAGGTTGATGTCGTAGACGCGCGTATCCAGGCCGGCGCCGCCGTCGATGGTGCCGAGCACGGTGGTGCCGTCGTGGACGACGAAGCTGTCGTCGCCGTCGCCCAGTGCGAAGGTGCCGCCCAAGGTGTCCAGCGTGCCGACCACGTCGAGCACGTCCTCGCCGGCGCCCAGATCGCCGTTGGCCAAAGCCGAACCGTTGATAGTCACCGTGTTGACGCCGACGCTGCCGGTGATCGCGGTGGCGATGCCCGCCCCTGCGTCCAGACTGCCGTCGACGGTCAACGTGGTGTCGTCGTTCATCGCCACGGTCGGCGTGCTCAGCGCGCCGGCGACCGCGAGCTCGCCGCCGTTGAGGGTGGTGCCGCCGCTGAAGCTTTGGGTGCCGGTCAGGGTCGCGATGCCTGCGTTGTCCTTCTGCAGAAATTCGAAGTTGACCGTATTGCCGGCGCCGAAGCTCAACGCCCCGGCGTTATTGAGCACGACCGTATCGCCGCCGCCGGCGCCGCCGTCGAGCACGCCGCCGAAGCCGCTCAGGTCGGCACCGTCATTGAGGGTCAGGGTGTCGTCGCCGTCGTCGAAGGCGATCGCGCCGCTGCCGGCAATCGCACCGGACACCGTCATCGTGTCGCCGCCGGCCGTGCCGGCGAAGTTGCCGTCCACGTTCAAGGTGGCGCCGTTAGCGACCGTGCTGGTGGCTACGCCACTGACGCTGCCGGCGACGCCGATGTCGAGCGTGCCGCCGTCGACGTTGACGGTGGTGAAGTCCGACGCGGCCGGGCCGTCGATGTTCAAGGTACCGGTGTTGGTCTTGGTCAGGGTCTCGAAGTCGGTGGCGCCGCCGAGGGTTGCGTTGCCGGCGAAGTCGGCGGTCAGAGTGTCGATGCCGGCACCGCCGTCGATCGGCGTGGCCAGGCCGCTCATGTCGGCGCCATCCTGCAGGATCAGATGATCGTCGCCGTCGAGCATGTCGATGACGCTCGATCCGCTGACGTTGCCGGCCACGGTGAAGCTGTCCGCGCCCGTAGTGAAGCCGAAGGCGCCGTCGACGATCAGGTTCGCGCCGTTGGCTACGGTGGCGGTGTTGACGCCGCCGATATCGCCGCCGGCGCCGATGTCGAGGGTGCCGCCGTCGACGTTGACGGTGGTGAACGCCGAGACGGCCGGACCGTCGACGTGCAGGGTGCCGGTGTTGGTCTTGGTCAGGGTCTCGAAGCCGATCGCCCCGCCGAGGGTCGCCGTGCCGGCCAGATCGGCGACGAAGGTATCGCTGCCGGTGCCGCCATCGACGGCATTGCTCAGTCCTGAGAGATCGGCACCGTCCTGGATCGTGAACGTGTCGTCGCCGTCGAGCAGGTTCACCGCGCCGTTGCCGGCGACCGTGCCGGCGACGGTGAAGCTGTCGTTGCCGGTGGTGCCCGAGTAACTGCCGTCCAGGTTCAAGGCCGCACCGCTGGCGATGGTGGTGTTCTGCGCGACCACGCTGCCGGCGGCGTTGACGTTCAAGCTGCCGGCGAGCACATCGACGACGACGAAGTCCGAACCCGCCGGGCCGTTGATGTTCAGCGCGCCGAGGCCGGTCTTGCTGAGCGTCTCGAAGCCCTGTACCGCACCAAGATCGGCGCTGGTGGCGATGTCGGCGTTCAACAGATCGGTGCCGGCACCGGCGGCGACCGTGCCGACGATGTTGGTGCCGTCGTGGATGCTCAGGGTGTCGTCGCCCGCGCCCAGGTCGAATACGCCGCCGTCAGTGTCGAGGCTGCCGGCGACATCGAGGACGTCGCTGCCATCGCCCAGGTCGCCGTTGGCCAACAGGCTTGCGCTCGCCGCAACGTTGATGGTGTTGTTGCCGGCGCTGCCGGTGATGGTCGCTGCGGTGCCGGCTGCCGCCTGCAGGCTGCCGTCGACATTCAGTGTGGTGCCGTCGCCCATCGTCACGGTCGGCGTGTCCAGGCTGTCGGCGACGGTCAGGGTGCCTCCATTCAAGGCGGTGCCGCTGCTGAACCCGTGTGCGCCCGTGAGGAGCGCCTCGCCGCCGTTGTCCTTCTGCAGCGCTTCGAAATTGGCGATGTCGCCGCCGTCCAGCGTCAGCAGGCCGGCGTTGTCGAGCACCACCCGGTCGTCGCCGGCATCGCCGTCGATCGGATTCAGCAGCCCGGCGATGTCGGCGCCGTCGCCCAGCGTCAGGGTGTCGTCTCCCCCGCACAGATTGACGCTGCCGCTACCGCTGACCGTGCCGGACACGCTCAGAGTGTCCGCCTGGCTGCCGCAGCCGAAGGCGCCATCCACGTTCAATGTGGCGCCGGCGGCCACCACGGCATTCAGCGAACTGCCCGCGGAGGCGACGATGCTGGCGCCCGCATGCACGTCCAGGCGGCCTTCGAGCACTTGCACATCCTGCAGGTCGGTGGCGCCCGGGCCGGTGATATTGAGCACGCCGGTGCCGCTCTTGGTCACGCCCTCGAAGTTCTGCAGCGCACCGAGGTCGGCGCTGGTGTTGATGTCGTAGGTGCGGGTATCGACGCCGGCGCCGCCGTCGATCGTGCCGATCACCACGGTGCCGTCGTGAACCACGAAATTGTCGTCGCCGTCGCCCAGCGCGAACACGCCGCCCCCCGTGTCGAAGGTGCCGAGCACGTCGAGCACGTCGTTGCCCGCGCCCAGGTCGCCGTTCGCCAGCAGCGTGCCACTCGCGCCGACACGGACAGTGTTGATGCCGGCATCGCCGGTCAGCGCGGCCGCACTGCCGGCACCGGCCTGCACGGTCCCGTCCACGTTGAGCGTGGTGCCGTCGACGAGGGCGACGGTCGGCGTCTCCAGCGTCCCGTCCACGTCCAGCGTGCCGCCGTCGATCGTCGCGCCGCCGGCGAAACTCTGGCTGCCGGTCAGCGTCGCGGTACCGGTGTTGGTTTTCTGCAACAGTTCGAAACCATCGGTGTTGCCGGCATCGAAGTCGAGCTGGCCGGCATTGTCGAGTACCAGACTGTCGTTGCCGCCCAGGCCGCCGTCGATGGCGTTGTTGAGCACCGCGCCATCCTGCAGGGTCAGGCGATCGTCGCCGCCGCACAGGTCGATGGTGCCGGTGCCGGCCACGGTGCCGGCCACGGTCATCGTGTCGTTGCCGCCACCGCAGCCGTAGCTGCCGTCGACGACCAGGGTCGCCCCGTTCGCCACCGTGGTATCCAGCGTGCTGCCAGGCGCGGGGACCACGCTGCCGGCCGCGGCGATGTTCAAGGTGCCCGCAGCGACCGTCACCGCCGTGAAATCCGAGCTCATCGGCCCGTTGATGGTCAGCACGCCCGAGCCGGTCTTGCTCAGCGTCTCGAAGCCCTGCACGGCGCCCAAGTCGGCGACCGTGTCGATATGGGTGTCGAAGGTATCGTTGCCGGCGCCGGCCGAGACGGTGCCGATGATGTTGGTGTTCTCGTGGATGGTCAGGGTGTCGTCGCCGTCGCCGAGCGCGAACACCCCGCCGGCGGTGTCGAGGCTGCCGGCGACATCCAAGACGTCGTTGCCGGCGCCGAGGTCGCCGTTCGCCAGCAGCGTTCCGCCCGCGCCCACGCTGACCGTATTCGCGCCGGTACTGCCGCCGATCGCGGCGGCGGGGCCGACGCTGCCGCCGACCGTGCCGTCCACGGCCAATGCGGTGTCGTCGGCCAAGGTAATGGTCGGCGTCTGCAGCGTGCCGTCGATATCCAACGTCCCCGCGTCGATCGCGACGCCGCCGCTGAAGCTCTGGCTACCGGTCATGCTGGCGGTACCGGTGTTCTGCTTGGTCAAGGTCTCGAAGCCGGCCGTCTGGCTGCCGTCGAAGACCATCGCCGAGGCGTTGTCCAGGATCAGCCGGTCGCTACCGCCCGCGCCGGCGTCCACACCGCCGGAACCGCTCTCGATAACTGCTCCGTCCCGCAGCGTCAGCACGTCGTCGCCGGCGCCCAGGCCCAAGGTGCCGGCGCCGGTGCCGAGCAGTCCGGCCAGGGTCACCGCGTCGTTGCCGTCGCCGAGGTCGCCGGCCGCGCGTAGCGTGCCGGTGAGACCGACATCGATCGTGTTGACGCCGGCGCTGCCACTGACGGCCGTCGGCGTGTTGCCGGCGGCTTCGACGATGCCGTCCACGTCGAGCACGGTACCGTCGGCCATCGACAGGGCCGACGTCTCCAGCCGGCCGTCCACATCGAGCGTGCCGCCGTCGAGCTCAGTGGCGACGGCGAAAACGTGATCGCCGGTCAGGGTCAGCGCGCCGGTGTTCTGCTTGGTCAGAATTTCGAAGGTGTCGATGCTGCCGCCGTCCAGGGCGTAGCCGAGCGCGGTGTTGACCACCAGGGTATCGGTGCCTCCGCCGGAGGTGCTCATGCCGCCGCCGAGCATTTGCGCGCCGTCGTTCAACACCAGCGTGTCGTCGCCGTCGCCGAGCTGCAACGTGCCCGTGCCGGTATCGAGGATGCCGGTAAGGGCGATCGTGTCGTTACCGCCGCCCAGGTCGCCGGCGGCGCGCAGCGTACCGGCGGTGCCGACGGTGACGGTCTGAGCGCCGGCATCGCCGCTGAGCGCGACCTGAGTGCCGCCCGCGGCCTGCACCGTACCGTTCACCCTCAGCGCGGAGGTCCCGGTCATGCCCACCGTCGCCGTCGCCAGACCGCCGTCCACCTGCAAGGTGCCGGCGGCGATGGTGGTGGCGCCGATGCTGTTGCCGGGCGAGGTCAGCACGCTGGTGCCGCTGCCGATCTGGGCCAGCGTGCCCGGCCCGCTCAGGGTGCCGCTGAAGGTGAAGGTGTCGTTGCGGTTGAGCGACAGGGTCGACGTCGGCGAATCCACGATTACGTTGCCGACGCCGGCATTGCCGGTGGTGCCGCCGTTGCCGATCACCAGGTTGCCGTTGTTGATGACCGTATTGCCGGAATAGGTGTTGTTTCCGGTCAGGATCCAGGTGCCGCTGTCGTTCTTGGCCAGGGTGGTGGCGCCGGTGCCGTTATTGCCGATAGTGCCGCCCATCGTGTTGTTGCCGGCATTGGTGCCGCCCAGGGCGATGGTGCGCGCGGTGTTGGTGCCGCTCAGCGTCACCGGCCCGGTGTTGGTGAACTGCAGCGCGCCGGTGCCCGAAGACTCGATGAAGGTGACACCGGGAGCCAGAGTGAACTGGCGGTTGGTGCTGTCGCCCGCGCCGGTGTAGCGCAAGGTGGAACCGTTGCCGATCACCAGGTTGGCGGCGGCGGCGGACGAGGCGCCGATGCTGCTGGCCAGACCGCCGTCGGCCATCTGGTCGACACTGAGCACGCCGCCGCTGATGGTGGTGATGCCGGTGTAGGTGCTGTTGTTGTTGCTCAGGCGCCAGGTGCCGGTGCCGGTCTTGGTCAGCGAAGTGACGCCCGCGCCGTTGTTGTTCAACTGCGCGGCGAACAGGTTGTCACCGGTGTTGGTGCCGGTCAGGGTGAACGTGCGGGCGACGTTGGCGCCCGCCAGGGTCACCGGCGCGGTGGAGGCGAAATGGACGATGCCGGTGCCGGACGCGTCGAGCGAACCGCCGCTGGTACCCAGAGTGAATTGCCGGTCGGTGCTGCTGCCCGTACCCACGTAACGCAGGGTGCCGCCACTGAGCGTCAGATTGGCGGGGTCGGCGGCGGAGGCGCCGATCGAGCTGTTGACCCCGCCGTTCTCCAGGCAGTTGACCGCCAGCACGCCGGCATTGATCGTCGTCGTGCCGGTGTAGCTGCTGTTGCAGCCTGACAGTGTCTGAAGACCGGGGCCGTTCTTGATCAGGTTGCCGGAGCCGGCGATCGCGCCGGCATAGATCTGACTCAAGCCGTCGCGGATAGTCAGCGTGCCGGTGCCCAAGGCGATGTTGCCGCCCAGGGGGCCGCCGCCGGTCAGAGCGCCCGCGTTGACGTTGAAGTTATTCAGATCCAGCAGTACGCCGGCGCCATTGGTCATCACGAAGGCGTTGGTGGTGCCGAAAGCCGTGGCCGAGCCGGCGCGCAGGGTGCCGCCTCTTACTTGTGTGTTGGCGCCGTAGGCGTTGTTGCCGGACAACACCAGCGTGCCGGGGCCGTCCTTGTATATCTCGCCGCCGCCCGTAACCTGGCCACCGAAGGCGAGCGTGCTAGCAGCGTTGGTCACGTCGATGACGGCATAGCCCGTCAACTGAAAACCGCGATCGATGCTGACGGTCGCGCCGGTGTAGTTCAAGTTGCCGTTGCTGAACACCAGATTGGTCGACGCGCTGCCGGAGGCACCGATGCCGCTGGCCTGACCGCCATTGGCCAGGCAGTCGGTAGTCAGGCTGGCGGCTTGCAATGTGGTGGCGCCGGTGTAGGTATGGTTGCAGCCGTTGAAGATCTGTACGCCGCCGCCCGAACGCCAGACGCCGCCGGTGCCGCTGATCGTGCCCGAGTAATTGCCGTTACCGCCATTGATGCGCAACGTGGCCGAGCCGAGGGTGACGTTGCCACCGTTGGCGCCGCCGCCGTTGAGCGGGCCGATCATATTGTCGAAATTATTCAGATCTAGGGTCACGCCGGCGGTATTGGACAGGTTCATGGCGCCACCGGCGCCGAACGCATTGGTCGCTGTTCCTGCACGCAGCACGCCGCCGGTCACGTTGTTGGCGCCGGTATAGGTATTGGCACCCGACAGCACTAGGGTGCCTGCGCCAGATTTGGTGAATGCGCCCGCCCCCACCGCCGTGCCGCTGACTGTCAGCGTCGTAGCCGAATCGCTCACATCGATGCCAGCGCCGCTCGCGCCCAGGGTGAAACCGCGATTGATGCTGGTGGTCGTGCCGGTGTACTGCAGGCCGCCTCCGTTGAGCACCAAACTGGCCGAGGCGTTGGTGCCCGCGCCGATGCCGCTGACCTGGCCTCCGTTGGCCAGGGTATCGACCGACAACAGGCCGCCCGTGACCGTGACGATGCCGGTGTTGTTGTTGGTGTCGTTGGCCAGGGTCAGCGTACCGGCGCCGCTCTTGGTGAAATCGGCGCCGTCGGCACTGGTCAACAGGCCTTGGAAGGTGAGATTGGTCGCGGCATTAGTCACCTCGATGCCGCTACCCAGGATCGCGCCGGACTTGCCGATGGTGAAACCGCGATCGCTGGTCGTGGTACCGCCGGTGTAGCGCAGCGTGCTTCCTTCCAGCACCAGATTGGTTGGACCGGCCGCGGATGCGCCGATGCTGCTGGCCGCGCCGCCGTTGCCGATGTTGTTGACCGCCAGCGTACCCTGCACCACGCGGGTCGGACCGGTGTAGCTGTTGCTGGCATTGGTAAGCGTGACCAGTCCGGTACCGGACTTGGTGAAACCCGTGGCCCCGCCGTTGTCGACGATCTGCGAGGCGATGGTGAAGTTGCCGGTGCTGTTCTGCTGCACCGCCAGGTCGCCGCCGCTGGCGCCCGTCAGCTGTCCGCCGGTGATCGTCTGATTGGTATTGAGCACCGTGGGCGCAACGATGATGGTGCCGTCCACGCCGAGAGTGTTGCCGGGCGACACGGTCACGGTGGTCGACACCGGACGGGTGTAGCGCAGTCCACCGAGCTGCTTGGTGCCGGTCACCGTGCCGAAGAAGCCGGCGGTGTCGGTGATGAACTCGTTGTCGAGCCAATTGGCGGCATTGTCTTTCTGGGTGTAGTCGGCAAGGGTGAAGGCGGTGATGTTGCCGCCCACCACCTTGGCGTAGTCGGTGCCGTTGACCGTCGCCCAGCCGCCCAGGGCCGTGTTGGTGGTGGTGATGTTGCCGCTGGTCGGCAGGTTGAAATTGATCAGGCCGCCGGTGCGGTTGATGGCGCCCAGGTTGAGGGTCGCGCTGCCGCCGCTGCCGGAGGTGACGCCGATGGTGTTGTTGCTGGCGGTGACGTTCAGGCCGTTGAAGGTCTGGGTATTGGCTTCGCCGGCCGCGCCTGTCACGTTGAGCGTACCGCCCATCATGTTCAGCGTGGAGGGGCCGGCGATGATGCCGCTGGTCGGGCCTCCCGCGGTGCTGAAATCCAGGCGCAGCGTTCCGCCCCCGACAGTGGTGGCGCCGGTATAGGTACTGGCGCCGGTCAGGGTCTGGGTGCTGGCCCCCAGTTTGGTCAGACCGCCGCTCCCGGTGATGCTGCCGGCATAAGTCGAGGTAACACCCGTGGCACCGTTCAGAGTCAGGAGGGCGCTGTCCAGCTCGACCGTGCCGCCGGTGCCGGACAGCGTGTCGAAAGTCCTGTCGAACCCGTTCAAGTCCAGCGTGCCGCCGTTGACCTGGGCCGCAGCGGACGCGCCGAAGGCGGTAGCGGTGCCGGCGCGCAATACGCCGTTGTCGACGATGGTGGTCCCGGTGTAGGTATTGGCGCCGGTGAGCAGCCAGGTCGCGGCGCCGCCGCTGCGCAGGCTGCTGTTGCCGGAGATCACGCCGGTAATGACGTTGTCCGCGCCGGTGTAGCTGCCGGCAAGGGTGGCGTTGGTGGTGAGGGCCATCGAGCCGCTCAACGTCAGTGCGCCGGTGCCATCGTTGGCGAGCGTGCCGACGCCTATCTGCCAATCGCGATCGCTGCTGGCACCTGCACCGGTATAACTCAGGGTGCCGTTCGCACTGAGGTTGACGATGCTGCCGGCGCCCAACGAACTGACGACGCCGCGGTCGGCGAGAGTGTTGACCACCACCCGCCCTGCATCGCGGATCACCGCCCGGCCGGTGAAGGTGTTGGCGTCGCCGAGGCGAACGGTGCGGCCTGCCTGGGCGACGAACCAGGCATCGCGGGCGTTGTTGCTGCTGATTACGCCCAGCAGTTCCATGTCGGCGGTCAAGGCCTGGAACTGAGCGGAGTTGCCCGAGCCGCCGCCCAGGGCGATGTTGCCGGTCAGGGTCAGAGTGCCCGTCCCGCGGTTGCGCAGATACGCAGCCTCGCCGCTCGGACCCGCCGGCGGATTGATTTGCCAGCCGCGGTTGGAGGTGTCGCCATCGCCGAAATAGTCGAGAACGGCGTTGGTCTGGCCTGGAGCACCGATGGTAATGATGCCGTTCGCGACGGTGGTGGGCGCTCCGAGAGAACTGGCGATGCCCAGGTCGGCGATGGAGGTGAAGCTGGACGCGGCCCCACTGGAGAAAGTGGTCCTGCCCGTGTAGTTGCTGAAGTTGTTGGTCAGTGCCAAACCGAAGAAATTGGCGTTGCCGCTGCCGGTATAGAAGCCGCTGCCGGCGCCGCCACCGGAGATCGCGACGGTCCCGGTGAGCGAAACCGTCCGTCCTGCCAGACCGCCCCCGGTGGTGCCCACGCTCAGTTGGGTAGCGTTGGCCATGTTGACGACATTGGCGATGTTGCCGAGGGCGCCGTTGCCGCTCGCGGTCAAGCTGCCGGCGTTGACATTGACCGCGCCGGTGAACGTGTTCGCACCACTCAGGGACAGGCTGCCGGTGCCGGCCTTGGTCAGGCCGGCGCTGCCGGCGATGACCGAACCGATGGTGGTGGTGACGCCGGCATTGGTCGTAACGGTGGGCGTCGCGCCGGCCAGGGTCAGGGTGCTGCCGGTGAGGGTGTAGCCGTTGCTCAGGAAGGTCAGATTGTGAGCGGTTATCGGCACGCCCAGGGTTACCGTTCCGGCGGTTCCGCCGAAGAACGCATCGTCGAGCGCAGCGTTGCTCCAGGCGCTGAAAGGACCGCTGACGCCGTCGCTGTTCGGGCTCCAGAACGGACTGGCGAGGTTCCAGGTTCCGCTGCCGCCGGTACCGACCGCCGTGCCGTTGAAATCCCAGTACCGGTCTGCCGCCCATGCTGGCGCATACAGCGCCAGCAAGGCGAAGAACACGCCCAGTTGCAACGGCCACGCGCGCTCAGGAGGCGTACCTTCGACCTGGTCGCGGTCGAGCGTCAGCGCCAGCGCGCCCGCGCGCTTGCGCTGGTCGACCCCGCCCGCGCTCTTGCCGCGGGACGTGGCGAGCTCGGAAACGACCACCCAGGTGTTCAGTGCCTGCGACCAGAGGATGCGGAAGATTCGGTTCATGTGTTTCTCCATGTGAGTCGCGTGCGCGTGCGCATAACGGACGAGGCGCCGTCGGCTACGTCGGTGACCGTCTTGCAGGTACGGATAAGTCGATGGCCGGTGAGGCCGGCACGCCAGGGTGAATCAAGTCGGCAAAGTGCGGCTACAGCGAGTCAGGTGCGGCGATCACGGCAGCGGCCTGAGCAAAATTAGCGACAAGCAAAAGCACGATGCACGGCACCGCAACGGCACTGGCCTCCCCTGCCAGGCGTAATCTCTTGTTGTTGTCGAGCTTGCGACACTTGCAAAATGGCAAGCGTCGCAAGCTCGCGTCATGCCGAATTTAAATCAATAACGATCCAAGACACGATGCCGACCGTCGAACGCCAACCACCGTCAATCCTCGCGGTGAGAAAGCGTTATTTTCGGTGAGCGTCGGATAGGAATGCGCCCGACGCTGCAACGAGATGGTGCAGAACAGCGATTCATACAGCCCCCGCCATCAGTCTCCATATCCGATGGAGCCGCGATGTTGTTTCAGTGCTCGAAATCTTCGGTATGGCTCAATAGCGCGGCGATGACCGGCCGATGCCGGGCATAGGCGGCAGCGAAGCGTTCGCCCGCGACTTGACGCAGTTCCGCGGCGACCTTGGCGCCATCGTGTTCGGACAACTGCAGACAGACGGTGTGGATGCGCTGCGACAGTTCGCTGACGACCTGCCATTCGTTGGCCGCGGCAGCGCCCTCCAGCCGCTGCAGATCCGCGGCGACGCCGCGGTAGAACACCCGTGCCACATGCCGGACCTTGTCCGGGTCGTGTTCGAGCAGTTCGCAGAACTCGCCCATCTGTGCGGACATCGCTACCCCCGACACGATCAGTTTCGTGCCATTGATCACATTCTAGGCAGGCGGTCGGCGACCCCGGAATAGGGAAAAGTCTTAGAGCCAGGGGCTTGGAAGTGTCGGCAAACCACTGGCGCGGTGTCGTCGAGGAAAGCCCGCTGCGCTCGGCTTAGCCCCTTATCGCCGCGGACTGCACCGGCATGGGCGAAGCCGTTTGCAGCGGACTTTCATCGTTGACCTCGACCGGGGCGTGCGCAGCCGGCCGAGACTCTAGGGACGCGATCAGTGCCTGATGCTGCCGACGCCGAGCGAATCGGGCGGCGACTTCCGCTCGGCGATGCCGCGTCCTACGAATTCCTCGGCGCGATCCAGGGTCCGCACGATCCGCGGCCGCCGCTGGCGATAAGCATCGGCGAAGCACTCGCCCGCAGTGTGGGTCAGGCCGGCCGCCGCTTCCGCGGCGTCGTGCTCGCCTACCTGCAGACAGCTGACTTGAATTCGCCATGCCAATGCACGAACGGTCGACCACTCATTGGCGGCCGCAGCCTGCTCCAGGCGGTGCAGATCCTTGATCGCCGAACGGTAGAACTCCCAGATCACCCGCCGCACTTTGTGCTGGTCGTTTTTCAGCAGTCGGGCGAGCTCGGGAAAATGGACGGTCATCGCCTGCTCCTGGGGACATGAGTGGGCCTGCGTCCGCTGCCGATGAGCCTGGGGCCCAGACGAGTCCGTCGTCCGGCCTGCCAGGCACCCGAAGCATGATGAATGCAGGGCCCGGCGGCGGGAATTAGGAAAAATCTTAGTGCTCGGCAATGCCGGCAGGTGATGCACGGACCTCAGGAAGTGCGGCTCGATCGCGCCGCCATCGGTGCGGCATGCGCGGCATGCGCGAGTCCGGGCCGAGCGCGGCGATCTCTATAACAGGTAGTCGAGCCCATGCTGCTCGAGATAGTGGCCGAGCTCGTCCTTGGACCTCAAGCCGAGCTTGCGCAACGCGTTGTATTTGTGCGTCGTCACGGTTTTGTAGCTGCGATTGCTGTCGATGGCGATGGCTTGCAGGTTCTCGCCCCGCGCCAAGGCGATCATCACCGTCCGCTCGCCCGTGGTGAGCTGGTGCCATGGATGCTTGCGCGCGATATCGAGATCGACCAGTGGGTCGACATAACTGTTTCCAGCCACGACCGCGCCGATGGCGTCGATCGCCACTTGCGGGCCGCTGGCCTTGGAAACGAAAGCGCGGGCGCCGAGATCCAGCAGCGCCTGGGCCAGACAGGGGTGCTCCTCTCCGGTGTAGATCACCACTTGCAGCGAGGGCTGCGCGGCCAGGATCGCCTGCAGCAGCGGGGCGCTGTTCAATCGACCCGGCATGCGCAGGTCCAGGACCAGATATTCCCAGGATTCGGCCTGCAAACGGGACAGCAGGCTGTCGCTGTCGGTGACCGAATCGACCAGAACGCGGTCCTGGCCGAGCGCGGTTTTCAGCATTTCCGCAAGCGCGACGATGATGATCGGGTGATCGTCCGCGATCAGTATCCTTGCCGGCAACGCGTTCGCCTTCATGTTTCACCCGCCTCATCCGGATACGCCAGGTACGCGAGGACGCGCATCATCACCCTATCCAGTTCGTCTCGCGTGCTTGCGAATGTTTGTCCGAGACAGTCGCCCGGAGAGCCGGCGGACACCGCCCGTTCGATCGAGGCTAACCCCTGCGCTGCGGCCGTCTCGCCGATCTGCAGGCAGCCCGACTTCATCTTGTGCGTCAGCGCCCCGATCGTCGCCCAGTCGCGGCTTGCCCAGGCCCGGTCCAGTCGCTGCAGGTCCTCGCCGGTACAGCGGGCGAAAACATCCAGCACCCTGCGCACCCGGGCGGTATCGCCTCGCAACAGACGGCTCAAGGGCTCGAAATTGGAGGCCTTCATCGCAATCCGAATCCGCCTCCCGCCCAGGTTGAGAACGGTGCATGATATAGGCAAGTCGTCCGTTCTTTGATCGCTGCGCGCATATGCTGGCGTTCTAAGACAACTCGTCGCGATTGTCCATGACGGAGACCACGTTTGCCCAACTCGCCGTACCCGGTCGGATTGAGGGCTCTGGTCGTCGACGACGATCCGGTGATGCTCGAGATCATCTCCGCGCTGCTCGGCGACGCCGGGCTGCTGCTTCCGGAAACCGCGGACAAAGGCGAGCTCGCCCTCGAACGGTTGGCGGCCCGCCCCTTCGACCTGCTGATATGCGACCTCAACATGCCAGGCATGGACGGGATCCGTTTGCTGAGCCATGTCGCCGCGCTGTCGCGCCACCCCGCGGTCATCCTGCTCAGCGGCGAGGATTCCCGCGTGCTCGACGTCAGCCGGCAGTTCGCCGAAGCCAAAGGCTTGACGATACTCGGGGTGCTGGGAAAACCGGTCGATCTGCAGTCCCTGACCACGGTGTTGGCGCGATATCGTCCGGCGGAAGGCCGCTCGTGGCAGGACGCGCCCGACGTGGCGATCGACGGCGACGCCATCCGTGGCGGCATCGACGGAGGCGCGTTGCATCTGGCCTATCAACCCAAGCTGGAACTGGGCAAGCGCTCGTTCGTCGGTGCCGAAGCGCTGTTGCGCTGGCAGGACCCGAAGCTCGGTGCGGTTCCACCGTCGGACGTGGTGCGGGCCGCGGAAAACGCGGGCCTGGTCGATCTGCTCACCCTGGCCGTCCTTACCCGGGCGGTGGCCGATCGCGCCGCACTGATGCGCAACGGCATCGACATCAATCTCGCCTTCAACGTATCGATGCATAACCTGCACAACCTGTCGATCATCGACCGGATGTCGGAGATCGTCGCCGCGGCCGACGATCGGCCGGATCGTTACACCCTGGAGGTAACCGAGACGCACCTCATGAAGGAGCCGGCGCATGTGATCGAGGCCTTGATCCGCTCTCGCCTGCGCGGCTTCAAGGTCGCCATCGACGATTACGGCACCGGCGCGGCGACGATGCAGTTTCTGATGCAGCTGCCGAGCACGGAGTTGAAGATCGACCGCAGCTTCGTCGCCGCCGGGCCGCGCAGCGAGCACGGGCGCGTCCTGTTGCAGTCCGCCATCGAACTGGGCCTTAGCCTCGGTCAAACCGTCACCGTCGAAGGCGTGGAGACCGATCAGGAGGATCGGCTGGCGCGCGAACTCGGTGGCCATCTGGGCCAAGGTTACCTGTATGGGCGTCCGATGGAACTGAGCGAACTGATCGCATGGGCGTGTACGCATCCGGTCGGCGTTCCTGCGAACCCAGGCTAGGTCCGTGCGCCACCTACCCTGGGATCAATGAGCGTATCTGCGCAGACTTGAGCGAGACGGAACGGGGCGCCTATGCGGACATCACCCGCCCGTCTGCTCACCGGCCGTCATCACGACGGGCGCTGACCGTGCACGACATCCTTGGAACGCGGTCAGTGCACTCGATGCCTGCAGAGGAGTCCGAATCAGGAACAGCCCTCGCCGGGGGCATGGCAAGAACTGCTCATCGAGTGCGGGGCCACTCTATGCGGCGATCGCAGTCGCAGATAGTCCCGCAACGACAACATCGGGTTGACCGTTCGCGAACGCTCGCGGGATGCGATCTTGATCGCACCGAACGATCCACCGGCATCGCTGCTTCGGCCTTGCGATCGACTGCGATGTTTCGCAAGCCCTGCATCATGCAAGCGCGATCGGCGCGCGAACGAGGCTGTCGTGGGCGAGCCGCTCGCTGAGGAACCCGATCAGCGCTTGTACCTTTAGCGACGATCGCCTGCTGGAGGGATACACCAACGACACCGGGCCGGCGGGCGGCGCGCAGTCGGGCATGACGACCTTCAATCGGCCGGTGGCTATCGCATCGGCAATAACATAGTCGGGCAACAAAGCCAAACCCAGACCGGAGCGCGCGGCCTGTAACAGTTGGAAGCAACAAGGGCTGCGGATGCGTTCGCGAACGCGGGCCGTCCTCAGCTCGCCCTCGACCAGCAACTGCCATCCAGCCGACGTCCCGTTGCCCGAATTGACGAGGCAGTCGTGATAAGCCAGTTCGCCCGGGAGTTTCGGAGTACCTCTTGCGGCCAGGTACTCGGGGCTGGCGCAAATCCAAGAGCGCGTCGCACCCAAGCGTTTGGCGAGCAGGCTCGAGTTCGCGAGGTGACCGATGCGTATCGATAAATCGTAGTTTGTGCCGTTGCCGCCCGCGTCGCATTCTTCGACGCCGAGGTCGATCCTGAGGCCGGAGTATATCGAAGCGAATTCGTTGAACAGCGGCGCCAACACCTGCGCGCCGTAGAAATGCGGCACCGAGACCCGCAGGGTGCCGTGGATCCCTCCGTTGAAGCCGGCGGCCAGATCGTTGGCGGCCTCCACCGACTCGATGATCGACACGCAACGCTCGTAGTAGGCATTGCCGACGTCGGTAACGCTGATCCTGCTGCCGCTGCGATCGATCAGTTGAGTTCCGAGCTGCAGCTCGATCTCGCTGATGCGGCGACTGATGACGGATTTCGAAGTGCCGAGCTGGCGCGCGGCGCCGGTAAAGCTGGTCGCGTTCACGACCGCGACGAACGCGAGCATCTCGGAGAAGCTGATCAGCGCAGGGTTTCTGCGCGGGGCGATCTCGTAGTTCACGTTCATTGCGGCATCCATCGAATGAGCGGAAGCCGGTGCAGCCTTGCCCGGCGTCTCGCTGCGGCGATGCTTCTTCATTCTTCATAGAAGCAGCAGGCAAGGCGGAACGCTCGTGACCGAACGACGAATCGTCGCGATCGATTCCGATCGGATTAAGTGCCCCGCATCGCCTTCACCGGTGCAGGCGGCGGTCGGCTTTGTTCCGCACCGCCTGTCAGCGAATTCTTAGTTCGAGCGGATACTAATGCGATGAGCATCACGATTTGAATTGGGAAAATTCTTAGGCGATCCCCGTCGCCAGTGCCCATGCGCCGGCCACGGCGCGGCTGCGAATCCGCCAACCGGGTGTTGCCGATGCTTGGCCAGGCAGCCCGGATACCCGTTGCCACGTGGAAGTGGCGTGCCGGGGAGCGCTGCCGGCGCGATGGCGGCAGCATCTGCCGTTGGCGTCACCTTCTGCCGATCCATTCGGCCAACAGGTCCAACAATTCGTCGGGGTCGATCGGTTTGGCGACGAAGTCGTCCATGCCCGCATCGGCGCAGCGTTTGCGGTCTTCCTGCATCACGTTGGCCGTCATCGCCAGGATCGGGACTCTGGGCTGCGGCATCAGCCGGCGGATTTCCCGGGTCGCGGTCAGCCCATCCATGACCGGCATCTGCATGTCCATCAGGATGATGTCGTAAGCCTGGGCTTGGGCCATGCCCACCGCGATGGCGCCGTCGTCGGCCACGTCGACCCGCAGTCCGGCATCGCTCAGGACCGCCCGCGCCACTTCCTGGTTGAAATCATTGTCTTCCACCAGCAGCACGCGCTTGCCGATGAGCGCGCCGTGCCGGCCCTCCTCTTGGGTCGGCCCCTCGGAAGCCTCTTCTTCGGAGGCTCCTATCATGCCGACCACCGAATCGATCATCTGCGAAGGTTCGATCGGCTTGATCAGCCGCACACCGCCCACGTCTCCCGTCTGCGCTACCGACTCCATGCGCTTGGCGCTGGCAACCGCGATGAGACGGATCGTCCGCGACGGTGCGTAGGCTCTGATGCGTTCCACGACCGACGGCCCCTCGAGGCGCGGGATATCCAGGTCCAGGACCACGACATCGAACGGTCTTTCGGATTCCACCGACGATTTGAAAGCGGCCAGCACGCTCCTGCCGTCGCAGACGGTCGCGACCGTGAACCCCAGGCCGGTCAACATTCTCGAGAGTTCGCCATGGCATTCGGCGACCAGGATGCGCCGGCCCCTTACCGTCGCAGGCAGTTCCTCGGCGTTGAGCTGCAACTCGCCGCGCCCCAATCGTGCGGTGAACCAGAAGGTGCTGCCTCGGCCGAGCTCGCTGTCCACCCCCACCTCGCCGCCCATCAGCTCGACCAGGTTCTTGCAGATCGCCAGGCCAAGTCCGGCGCCCTCGTACTTGCGCGTGGTGGAGCTGTCACCCTGCTGAAACGCCTCGAATATCAAACCGACCTGATCGAGGTCCAAGCCGATGCCGGTATCGCGTACGGTGAAACGTAGCAGCATATCGCGCTCATCGCGTTGATCGACTCCGACCGATATCCGGATCCCGCCACGGTCGGTGAACTTGACCGCGTTGGTGGCGTAGTTGATCAGCACCTGGCCCAAACGCAAGCGGTCGCCCATGAGCGCCGCGGGCACGTCGGATGCCACATCGAATTGGATCTGCAGCCCCTTTTCTTCCACCTTGTCCCCGACCACGCTCGCGACGTCGCCCAATAGCTGCGATAGCGTGAAGTACGATTGCTCGATGGTCAGCTTGCCGGCCTCGACCTTGGAAATATCCAGGATGTCGCTGATGATGCTGAGCAGGTGCTGGCCTGCGCGCTGGATCTTGTCGAGGTAGGCGCGCTGTCCCGGGTCGGCGCTGTCCTTCAGCGCGAGATGCGACATGCCGAGAATGGCGTTCATCGGCGTGCGGATCTCATGGCTCATATTGGCGAGGAACTGGCTCTTGGCCGCATTGGCCGCATCGGCCATGGCCTTGGCCTGTCTCAGATCCTCTTGCGCCCGCACCAGTGCGGTGATGTCCTGGGTCGTGCCGCTGACCTGCAAGGGAGCACCGTCGAGGTCGGAGTAGACGCGGCCGCGCGTAGTCAGCCAGCGCGTGTTGCCGCCCGGCAAGACCACGCGGTATTCGACCGAAAGGCGTCCGGCCCGCCGCGCATCGTCGACCGCGGCCTGCAAGTGCGCGCGGTCCTGCGGGTGAACCAGCTTGAAGAACGCCTCGATCGAAATAGGCGTCCCCTGAGGAATGCCGAACATCGAGAAATTCCGGTCGGACCCGGTCAACAACCCGGTCCTCATGTCGTACTGCCAAGTCGCCAGATCGCCACCCTCGATGGCCAGGCTCAGGCGCTCCTCGCTCTCGCGCAATGCAGCTTCGGCGCGGCGGCTCTCGGTGATGTCGTCCAGGGTGAATTGCAGTATCTGTCTGCCGCGATGGCTGAAGGCCATCAAGTGAACCATGGCATCCCAGGTCTGGCCGTTCGGCCGCCGATGCCGCCACTCGAAGGTCTCCATGCCCTTGGTGAGCGCGGCTTGATCGTAATGCTCGATGGCCGTCGCCGAGTCGGTCCCATCGTACTGAGTCGGGTCCGATACATCGAGCGGCGTCTTGCCCAGGAGTTCTTCGCGGCGGGCATAGCCATACACCTTCACCGCGGCTTCGTTGCAGTCGATGAAGCCCGCGCCGTCGGGGTCGTAGACCACCATCGCCCGGTGCGAGCCCTGGAACAGCAGTTTGTTGAAGGCCTCGCTCTCTTTCAACGAATCTTCCGCGAGTTTGCGCCGGGTCACATCGCGCACGATCGCCAGCACGCCGTCCTGATTGCGCAGTTGAATTCCGTGCATCACGATTTCGGCGAAGAACGGCGTCTTGCCGCCGCGCAAATGCTGCCACTGCACGTGCACCACATCGCCTTCGATGTGTGCGGTCAGGCCCTCCGGCAGCGGCGGATCGCCCCCGCTCACCAGCCGCCCCAGCACGAAAGCGCGCGTCCTGTTGCCCAGCTCGATGCTGTCCTGACCGCCCGGCTGAGTCGCCGGGGTGATCAGCGGATCCGACAGGCGACGACCGATTAGATCCGTCTTCGACGACACGCCATATAACTTCACCGCCGCTTCGTTCACATCGACGATGCCTTCGTGAGTCATGAACAGATAGCAGTCGGGCGATCGATCCCATAGCGCACGCAATTGCTCGGTGGCTTTATCGGCGCATTTTTCGGCTTCACGACGATCGGTGATGTCGACGGCGATGCCACAGATCGAGTGAGGGACTCCGGCATCGTCGGTCAAGGGGAACTTGGTGCTCTGGAAGATGCGCGGCCCGTCGGCTCCGAGCACTTCTTCTTCGACTTCCTTGACCTGGCCGGCCGACAGCACTTCGGCATCGTTGGCGCGCACCCGCAGGGCGGCGTCGCGCGGAATGATGTCGAAGTCGGTCTTTCCGAGCGCTGCGCCGCGCGCAAGAGCGAAGAATCGCTCATAGGCGCGGTTGGTGAGGATCAGGCGGCCGAGCATATCCTTGACGAAGACGATGGCCGGATACTCGTCGATTACCTCCTGGATCAGTCGCTGCGAAAATCGCTGCTTGCGCAAGGCCCGCATCAGCAGCCACGACAGCATCATGCCGACCAACAGGCACGCGAGGATCGAGATCGTAATGACCGCGACGACCACTACGAAGTCCTGCCGAGCCGCCCGCTGCTGTTGCCTGGCGACTCGCGGTTGCAGTTCGATCAAACGATGCAGATCGGCGATGAGCGCATCCAGGGATGCGCCGAACCTGGCCGTCTCGGAATCCGGCTCGCCTCGACGCCGGCCGGCAAGGACGACTGCGTCGGCGTCGCGCACCAACACGCCGACTTGCCGATCGGCCTGAATGGCCAACCCCCGCTCCTCCGCGGTCATGCGGGTGGCCATATAGTCGCGCCAACGTTCGCTGCGCAAACCAATCAACGCGCCCGCTTTGGACGAGGAAGACTCGGTCGCCGGCAGCTCGCCGTGGAGATGAACCCTCAGGGCCTGGGCGCTTTCCAGAACCGCGGACACGTGCCCAAGGGCCAGTGTCCGGTCTTCGTAGACGGTGTCCAGCCGCTGCATCACGCTGCGCAGCCCGACGATGCCCGCGGCCCCCGCGATCATGACGAACAGACACGAGACCGCGACCAGCAACCTGAGCCTTGTGTCGATCTTCAACTGATTCAAGCGACCCCCTTGGCCGGGATGTCGTCGCCCCCGCTGGCGATAGCGGGCAGCTTCGGCACCCTGCTTGGTTCAGATAGCGCTAGCGCAGCACCCACGGTCCTCTCTTATGGCAAACCATCGCAATTGTCCAGGCTCGATCATTCAGGCTGGATGGCCCAACCGTGGCTGCCACTGCCGGGGGGCGCGGCACCGCAGCGTCCGCGAATCGGCTGCGCTTTGCCAGGGTGGGTATCGACACGGCCGAATTGGCGAGCTTCTCGACCGACCATGGCCCAGGCCGGTGCTGCCCCACGATCCGCGCCGACGGCCTGTAGTAGCCTAACGCCATGCGCCTGCTCGTCCTCGAAGATCAAGCCGATTTGCGCCGGGCCGTTGCCGGACGCCTGCGCTCGCACGGGCATGCGGTCGACGAGGCGCCCGATCGCGGTACGGCGGAATCGTTCGTGCGCTCGTATGCCTACGATGCCTTCGTGCTCGACCGACTGCTGCCGGATGGCGATGGCCTGTCGCTGCTGCGGCAGTGGCGCGAACGCGGCGTGTCGACGCCGGCCTTGTTTCTCACTGCCTGCGACCGGGTCGAAGACCGTATCGAGGGTTTCGCGAACGGCGCCGACGACTATCTGGTGAAACCCTTTTCGATGGACGAGCTGATGGCGCGCATATCGGCCATCGCCCGCCGCAGCGGCGAAATCCGCCCCAGCATAGTGCGCGTGTCGGATCTGGAGGTCGACCTCGGCCGTCGTGAGGTCAGGCGCCGCGGGGTGCTGTTGCCGCTGCGCCCGAAAGAGTTCGCCTTGCTGCAGTTGCTGGCCGAGCGTGCCGGCCGCGTGGTCTCGCGCAGCGACATCATCGCCGCGTGCTGGGGCGAAAGCCAGGAGCCTGCCTCGAACGCCGAGGAAGTGATCGTCGCGGCGCTGCGCCGCAAGCTCGGCGCTCCTGCGCTGCTGCGCACGATCCGCGGCGCCGGCTATCTGCTGGAAGAGCCGGATGCCGCAACGAAGCCGTGAGCAAGTGCTGCGCAGCCTCCACCTGCGTTTGACCGCAGGCTGGACCCTGGCCTGGCTGCTGTGCGTGGCGACGCTATGCATCGTGGCCATCAGCGTGCATGCGCGTCTCAGTCAACTCGATTTCGAGTCGCGGATGCAGCTTCGCGCCACGGCGATATACGGACTCACCTGGTTCGACGAGCGCGGCGCCTTCCACGATGAAGTGTTGCGCAAAGAGCCCGGCGTGCTGGATGCCGGCAGCGACGTCTGGGTCATCGCTCCCGGACCGCCGGACCGGATACTGCTGCAGCCTGGGCAGCCCCGTTTCGATCCGGCTTCGCCCGCCGCCCTGGCCGCGTCGGTCCTGCGCCGCGGCGATTTCGCCGAGGACGGGCGGGATCGGCGCGGCAGGTCTTATCGATTGCAGGCCAAGCTCACCTACGACCATGCCGACCGGCCCATCGCAGCGATCCTGGTGCTGGCCGATCCGGGCGCACGCGATGCCGCACAGGCCGCCTTCGTGCGCTGGACCTTGCTGGCCGTCGCCGTGCTCGCCGCGGTCGGCGTGCTGGTCGGCAACGCCCTGGCCCGCCGTTCGCTGCGGCCGGTCGTGCAATCGTTCGAAATACAGGAGCGCTTCATCGCCGCGGCGGCGCACGAGTTGCGCACGCCGGTGGCCGGCCTGCTGGCGCTTTGCGAATCGGCCGACGCCGGCGAGGCGCCTCCGGCGCAGACGCTCGGCCGCGTCAATCGGATCGCCGCGCAGACCGCGGGCCTGGTCGACAAACTGCTGTTGCTGGCGCGACTCGATTCGGCGAACGCCCAACTCGCGAACGAACAGGTGCGTCTCGATCTGCTGGTCGAGGCGGTCCTGCCCGAGGACGGTTCGGTGTCGCTGGATGCCTGCGAGTCGGTGATCCGGGCCGACCCGCGGCTGGTGCAGATCGCGGTACGCAATCTGGTCGAGAACGCATTGGCGCATGCACCGGCCGACGGCACGCGCGAGCCGGTCGCGGTGACTGTTCGCGGCCGGACCGTCGTCGTCGAAGACCGCGGCAGCGGTTTCCCCGCCGAGCTGATGCAGCGGCTCACCGAGCCGTTCGTGGCCCGTGCCGCCAGCCCGGGCTCCGGGCTGGGCCTGTCCATCGTGCAGCACATCGCACAACTGCATGGCGGCCGGCTGCGCCTGGAGAACCGCGCCGGCGGAGGCGCCCGGGCGATTCTCCAGCTTTGACCTGGTATCAGCTGGATGTCAGGTTCGCCCCGTAGATTGCCGCTCCAGACGCCCCGCCCGGGGCCTGGAGACCATCGCAATGCAAGCCGATCCGCGGTTTTCGAACCCATCCGCCCTGCCCGTCCCGGGCTGGCACAAGCTCATGGCCGGCGCCCTGCTGGCCGTCGCCCTGGCGACTGCCGGCGCCGCCCACGCCCGTACGGCGTCGGGCTACATGCCGGACGAGACGGCGCGTCATGAAGGCACCTGGCTGCAGTGGCCGCATGCCTATACCTATGGCCGGACCTATCGCGACCGGATCGAGCCGACCTGGATCGCCATGACCCAGGCGCTGGTGCGCAGCGAGAACGTGCACATCATCGTCTACGACGCCGGCGAACAGACGCGCGTTCGCAACAAGTTGGCGGCCGCCGGGGTGTCCCTGGCGAAGGTGAGCTTCCTGATCCGCCAGACCGACGACGTGTGGGTGCGCGACAACGGCCCGATCTTCGTCTACGACGCGAACGACCGACTCAAGATCACCGACTGGGGCTTCAACGGTTGGGGCTTCGATGCGGCTTACCGTAAGGACGACGCCGTTCCGGTCACCGTGGCCGGGCAGTTGGGCATGGCGCGGGTCGATCTCAACGACGTGGTTCTGGAAGGCGGTTCGATCGAGACCGACGGGCGCGGCGTGCTGATGGCGACCCGCAGTTCGATCCTGGAACCGAACCGCAACCCGGACATCACCGAGGCGGAGCTGGAGGCCGTGCTCGCCGACCAGCTTGGGGTCGACAAGTTCATCTGGTTGGACGGCGCGCCCGGCGGCAAGGACGACATCACCGACATGCACATCGACGGCTTCGCCCGTTTCGGCACGCCGCATGCCATCGTCACCATGAGCCGCAGCGACTTGAGTCATTGGGGCCTGCCGGCGGGCGACATCGACCGCCTTTATAGGGCCACCGATATCGACGGCGCGCCCTACGATTTCGTGCAGCTGCCGCTGACCGCGCGCGATGTCGTCACCAGCTATGGCTACAAGCTTGGCTACCGAGGCTCGTACGTGAACTACTACGTCGGCAACACCGTGGTGCTGGTGCCGGAGTACAAGGACCCGAACGACGCCGTGGCGAAGTCGATCCTGCAACGGCTCTATCCGGGCCGCAGCGTCGTCGGGATCGATGTGCGCAACCTGTATCGCAATGGCGGCATGGTGCATTGCGTGACGCAGCAGCAGCCTGCGGCGTTGTGAGGCACTGACCACGGCTACGGCTGTCGCGTCGGCTTATGGCCGGCGCGATGGCGAGGGTTACTTCGCCTTAGGAGGCGGCGGCCATTCCAATGTAGGAGCGGTGTGAGCCGCGACCGCGCTGTAACGGTCTCGCGGCGTCTCGTTGCCGCAAGATAAAGATCTAGATCAAACGCCAAAAGCTTCCGCCACTAAAGCGGCGGGTTACTTTCTTTTGTCTAAAGCAACAAAAGTCCGTCTGGATTCCCTTCGGTCAAAGGTAACCAAAGAAAAATGCTTTGTTTTGAATCACAGGCCCGCGCGTCCGATGCCGTCGCAGGGCTCTACATACGGGACATCCCTGTCCCGATGAAAAACGGCCTGCATCCCTGCAGGCCGCCCTCCGGGTCTTCTGTTGCCTTCGCGAGTGTTTCACGACGCACAGCAACAGAAACAGAAACAGAAACAGCAATCCTGCAGCCACGACGACTCAAAGGGTAGGAGCGACGCGAGTCGCGACCGCGTTGCAGCGGTCTCGCGGCGCATGGCCGGTTTCTGCGTAGGAGCGGCGTGAGCCGCGACCCGTACCGCGTCGCATCTATGAAAAATCCGCCCTCAGAAGAACCCCGCCGGCATCGGCGGCGTCGCATCGTCGAGGAACGGCACGGTCGCGGCCACGACGGTCTCGGCTTCGGCCATGATGCCGATATGGGAGGTGCCTGGCAGGACCAGCAGGCGGGCCGGCGGCGGGGCCGACAAAAAGCCTTGCGCCGCTAGCGCGGGGGCGCCGCCGCCGCGCATGCGGAACATCTCCACGCCGTGTTCCGGGCCCATGATGTCGTAGTCGCCCATGACGATCATGGTCTTGTGCTTCAGCGCCTTCATGCCGCTGCCCCAGTCGAAGGGCGTGGCATCGAGCACTTTCAGTTTTTCGACCAGCACCGGGAAATCCTCTCGCCTGGGCGCGAGCCGGTCGTATTCCTTCCTGATCGGCGTGTTGTCGAACACCGCAGGGGTGATATGTCCGATGCCCGCCAACACTTCCTTGTAGGCCGCGTCCAGGCGGGTGCCCGCCGAGGCCGAGACCAGTTTCGCGACCTTGGCCGGATGACGGATGGCGAGCTGGATGGCGGCGCCGCCTCCCATCGAGTAACCGAAGACGTCGGCTTGCTTCACCCCCGCTGCGTCGAGCACGGCCGCGGCATCGTCGGCCAAGGCTTCATAGGTGATCGGGCCTGGGCCATCGCCGGTGCGGCCGTGGCCGCGTTGATCCAGAACGATCACCGGACGGGTGCGGGCGAAACGATCGACGATGGCGGCCATGGTATCGGCCGACATATAGGCACCGTGCAGGACCAGCAGCGGGGCCTTGGCCGATTTCAAGTCGCCGACGATGTCGTAGTGAATGGCCAGGTCGTCGCGTTTGACGATGGCGGCACGTTTGGCGGGCGCTGCTACTTGCGACGGTTCCGCCGCGAGTGCGGTGACGGTGGGCGCGGCGAACAGCGCCAAGCCGGTCAACACGGCCGCGGCCAGCGATCGACAACCGGAATGAGACAGGGACATAGGGGCTCCTTTATTGGTTCGGTGAAAGTATTGGGTGGATGTGCCGGTTCATCGGGGACTGGATCGGCAGCGCCGTCGTCGGCCATCCAAAACGACCGATCTATGGATTAGACGAACGAGGAATCGGCGATTCGACATGCCCTCGATATGCCGGGTCATCGGCCAGCCGATGCCCGGGCCGTTGCGACGGCCCAGGCTGGACGGCGGATCTTCAAAGTTTGCGTTCGGGCGTCAGCACCAGCGAGTAGACCGCAGGGCCAGGCAGGAACGGCGAGCGCCGCCCCTGCACCCAATCGTCGTGCCCGCGCCCCCAGAACGGCGAGAACACGTGCCCGCTCTGCCCTCCCGGCATGTGGGCGATACCCGAGTCTTCGTGCCCGGGCGAGACCACCATGCGTTCGGTGGCGCCGAAGGCCGGGCCCTGCACGCGCGGCATGCCGCTGTCGCCCGGCAGCGGATCGCGTGGCATGCACAGCAGGCGCTTGCCCAGCAGCGGTACGGCCGAAGCCAAGGGGTGACATATCGCCGCGGTATTCCGCTCGCCCCAGGTGCGCTGCGCCAGCGCTCCCTGGCCGGACAACTCCTGCCGTACTTCCTGCGCCGCATCCTCGAATAGCGCCTCCCAGGACGGATAGCGCCTCGACAACAGATGCTTCGGCTGGGCCGTGGCCAGGGGCCAGGCCACGCCTTCGAACTGCGGCAACTGCGGCATGACGAAACGGTGCTTCATCCTCGCCTGGGCCGGTGCCGTCAGGCCATCGAGGATGCGCGCATGCACCGCCAGCCGCCATGCGCGTACCAAGCGGTAACTCACCGAGTCGGCGCTCGCGCGTCCCTCCCAGCGAGCGGCCGCCTGGGCCATTGCAGCCAATGCGGAATCGCTGCGGCCACGACGCGCCTGGGCCTGCATCAACTCCCACCATGGCGTCAGCATCAACGCCCGGTCGTCGAGCTGGACCGCCAGGAGATCGGGCTCGGCGAAAGTTCGCCGCTGCTGCAAGGCATCGCGTATCTGCCCGGCTCGTGCGCCGTGCGAATAGCCGCCATCGCCTATCCGGTTCAGCGACGCGGCATCCAGGGTGCGGTTGTTCGCGGTCCACAGGCGATGGTCCGGCGGGTCGATGATGAAGGGCGGGATGAAGGGCGGGATGGAAGGCGGCGCAGCGTATTCGGCCGAGGCGTCCGGGCAATTTCTCTGCATCGAACTGTCCGGGCCGGCCTTTGTCGCCGCTCGCTCGCTCGACGCTCGCTCGGTGCCGGGCCATCGGCAATCGCTGGAGTCATGCGCGGATATCGTCGGGCCGATCAGGGTCCAGGCAATCCGGCCGCGGCGATCGGCCAGCATCAGATTGGCCGTGGGCAGGCCCACCGTGCGGGCCTGGGACAATGCCTCGCGCACGTCGCGGGCGTGGTGAAGTGTCGCCAGATCGAGGTTGAGGCCTTCGGGGCGATAGGCCGTCCAATGCAGTTGCATCGGTGGCTGGCCGACCGCATCGTCGATCAAGGGGCCGCGTTCGTCATCGAGCACCCGCAGCACGACCGGGTCGCGCCCCTTGACCCGGATGATTTCCACCGCGGGTTTGCGTTGCAGCAACGCGGCGCAGCTGCTCGCCTCCTTGCCCCCGCAATGCGGATCCCAATCGAGCGTGTCCGCATAGCCGTTGGTGAACCCCCAGGCGACCTTGCCGTTGCTGCCTGCGATGACCACCGGCAAGCCCGGCAGGGTGAACCCGGAAACGTCCACCCGCCCGGTTTCGTGACCGTAACGCAGCCGCGCCCGGAACCACACGTTCGGAACGCTCAGCCTGGAGTGCATGTCGTCGGCCAGGATCGCGCGGCCATCGCTCGTCAGCGCCCCGGCGACGGCGAAGTTGTTGCTGCCCGGCGTGCCGCTGCTGTCGATTGGGGCCGGGCGCGGCCGAACCGGGCCGGGCAGTTTGCGCAGATCCACGGCATCCGCATCCGGCAACACGGCGTCGCCGCGGGCTTGTCCTTGCATCGGTGCATCCCAGCGGGTTCCGTCGCGCATCAGCAGATCGAACACCGCCGCAGGCAGGTGCGGCCGCATGGAACGCAACGCAGCTTCGCGCCCGTTCGACGCATCCTGCAGGTTGACGTACATCGCGTATCCCGCCAGCGCCGAGTCCTCGGCTTGCCACGGCTGCGGCGCTTGGCCCAGCAGCAGATAGGGCCACGGCCGCACCTTCAGATGTGCCAGGCCGGCATTCACGCCCTCGGTGTAGGCACGCAAGGTCTCCGCGTGACCGCCGGCGAAGGCCTCGGAGTGGAGCCTGGCGCGATGGCGGAAACGATGGATCCGATGTTTGCGGTCGGCCTTGAGCATGGAGGGGCCGAGCAGCTCCGCCAATTCGCCGGCGGCGGTGCGCCGCATCAGATCCATTTCGAAATAGCGCTCCTGGGCATGGACGTAGCCCAAGGCACGCGCGGCGTCGGACTGGTTGGAGGCATCGATGGTGACCACGCCATCGCGATCGCGCTCTACTTCGACTGCGGCGGAAAGCCCGGCCAGGTCCAACCGCCCGTCCAGGGTCGGCAGGCTGCCGCGCACCAGCCACCACGCCGCGAACGGGAGCAAGGCGAACAGCGCTGCCAGCCCCCACAAGATCGACCGCAACCGCTTCGCCATTTCGCCTCGCCCATCGGGATGTCGGTCCGCCGCTGCGGCGGAGAGGAATTATTTTGCGCCTGCGCACCGGAGCAGACCACGCATGGGCCAGCGCCGCCCTGCCCCACAACGGACTAAGGCTGCGGCTCCGACTCCGAGCCGGCCTGTAGTCCCTGCCTGGATTGCAGGCTAGTTCGCAGCCACTGCTCCGTCGCCGGGTCGGCCGGCAAGAAGGTCTCGACGGCCAGTTCGCACAGGCTCAGGTCCAGCGGGTTCTTGAACATCGTGGTGGTGCTGATGAAGGACAACACGCCGCAGGATGCGCGCAATCGCAGGGGGACGACGAAGCCGTGCGCGGCCGATGCGAGCGCCTCTGCCGCCGGTCCGGGGTAATCGCTGAGCTCTCGATGCAAGGCTCGAAGCATTGGGTCGGCGGTGGCTTCGGCCTGCCGGCGCAGGCGATGCAGCAGATGCGCACGCCATGACCCCAGATTGAGAATCCGCGGTGCCAAGCCTTGTGGGTGCAGGCTCAGACGCAGCACGTTGAGCGGTGCCTGCAACAGGAACGGGGCGATGCCGCCGTCGTGCAAAACACTCAGCGCGTGATTACGCGCCAACAAGTTCCAGTAGCGGTCGACGGCGATCGCCGGGTACGGCTCGTGGCCGCGCAATACCAGCTCCACGGCCTCGCGCGCCGGTTCGAGTGCCGGGTCGTCCTGGATGCGGCCCTCGGAATAGATCGCCGACCACCCGCCAGCCCGCATCAGCAGATTGCGTTCGCGCGGCGGCACGTCGAGGCGGTCGGCCAGGCGCATCAACATGGTCCGGCTCGGCTGCGAGCGACCGGTCTCGATGAAGCTCATATGGCGCGCAGAGGTATTCGCAAGCTCGGCCAGGTTCGACTGGCTGAGACCACGGCGCTGGCGCCAGTCGCGGATGAGTTCGCCTACGGGTCGGATCGCGTTCATGCGGCCACGATAGTCAGAGCGCAGGGCTTGGCCATTACCTGTGGGGTAAACGACATGGCCGACCCATTGGCTGCGCTGCCGCTGTCGATGCACCTCACCGAGGCGACCATCACATCGCTTCGTGGCCGCTGTGCGCTCGCCGATCCGTGCCGCTAGAGCCGACTGGTCCGGGCGGCCGCCTCGGTGCCGTGCCCGACCGCCCCTGCGGTAGCCGATAAAAAAGTCGCCCGGACGCACCGGGCGACTCCTGTTTCGCAGGCGCGGCCCCGCACTGCTCTCTAGGACGGTGCTCAGGCCATCCTAGCGACGGACGTGGAAGCCGCCGCCGGCGATCAAGTCGTTCACGTCCTGGGCGCTGACCAGGTTGAAGTCGCCGGGCGCGGAATGCTTCAGGCTCGCTGCGGCCAAGGCAAAGCTCAGGCCGTCTTCGTCGCTCATCCCGTCCAACAGGCCATGCAGGAAGCCGGCGGCGAAGGCATCGCCCGCACCGATCCGATCGACGATGCCATGCAGCTCCCGGGACGCGGTATGCACAGCGCTGCCGTCGCGATGGAACAGCGACGCCGACAACAGGTGATGATCGACGTCGCGTTGCTCGCGCCGGGTGCAGGCCAGCCGTTGCAGGTTCGGGAAGGCCTCGAACGCGAGCCGCGCGGCGGCGGCCGGGTCGTCGCCGCCGGAATCTCCGCTGGCCTTGGCTGCCAGCACGACCGCGATGTCGCGGTGATCGGCAAATGCCAGGTCGGCCAGGCTCATCAAGGTATGCAGGATCGGAGCGGGGTTGCACTTCGATTCCTGCCATAACGAGCTGCGGAAATTGCCGTCGAAGCAGACCCGGACGCCGGCATCGCGGGCGGCACGCGCGGCGACGATGGCGACTTCCGCGCCGCGTTCGCCGAGTGCGGGCGTGACGCCGGACAAATGCAGCCAGGAGGCGCCGGCGAGCAAGGCCGGCCAGTCGTAGGGCGCGGTCCCCGCGATCGCGAACGCCGAGCCGGCGCGGTCGTAAAGCACCCGGCTGGGCCGTTGTATCGCCCCGGTTTCGAGGAAATACAGGCCCATCCGCCCGACTCCGGTCAGCACCGCCCGGGTGTCGACGCCCTGTCGCCGCAGTTCGCCGCGTGCGGCGTCGCCGAGCGGGTTGTCCGGCACCAGGCTGACCATCACCGCTTCGTGCCCGAACCGGGCCAGGGATACGGCGACATTGGCCTCGGCGCCGCCGACATGCACCTCGAGTTGCGGGGACTGCAACAGCCGCTGGCGTCCGGGCGCGCCGAGCCTGAGCAACAGCTCGCCGAAACATACGACTCGTCCGCTCATACCACCCCCTTCAGAATGATCCACCGGCCGATCGTGACCGGCCTCCCATAAGCGTTTGCGCACCGCAGCATGCTGTTCGGTCAAGCTTTTGTTAGGGTTTTGACCAGCGGTGTCATTTTTGTTCAGGGGACACCATATCAGGCGCAGCAAGCCCGTCAAGACCGGTTCCCGAGCGGTCTGGCACCTTCGGAAGGGGAGAGGAATGCAAGTGCAACTAGAGACCAGAAAGACACCGGTTACCGTGCTCGCCGCCGCCATCGCGCTGGGGCTGTCGATGTCGCCATCGACAGGGTATGCGCAACAATCGGCGCAATCGGCGCAATCGGCCCAGGCCGGTGCCGAAGCGGCTCCGGCAGAATCGGTTCCGGCAGAGGCGGCTCAGTCAAAATCAGCGCCGCTTGAAGACGCCAAGAATCTCGATGCGGTAGTCGTCACCGGCTTTCGCGCCAGCCTGCAGCAGGCACTGGACATCAAGCGCGAGGAAGTCGGAGTGGTCGACGCCATCGTCGCCGAGGACATCGCCGACTTTCCCGATCTCAACCTGGCCGAGTCGCTGCAGCGCATTCCCGGCGTCTCGATCGCACGCGATGCCGGCGAAGGCCGGCAGATCTCGGTGCGCGGCTTGGGCCCGGATTTCACTCGCGTGCGCATCAACGGCATGGAGGCGCTGACCACCGCCGGCGGCACCGACAGTTCCGGCGGCGCCAATCGCGGCCGCGGTTTCGACTTCAACGTCTTCGCCTCGGAGTTGTTCAACAGCCTGAAAGTGCGCAAGACCGCCTCGGCCGACGTCGAGGAAGGCTCGCTCGGCGCCACCGTGGACCTGCAGACCGCCCGGCCCTTCGACTACGACGGCCTGACCTTCGTCGCCGGCGGCCAACTGGGCTTCAACGATCTGTCCAAGGACATCGACCCCCGCGCCACCGCGCTGATCAGCAACACCTGGGCCGATGGCCGCTTCGGCGCCCTGCTCTCGGTGGCCTACACCGACCGGCGCCTGGTCGAGGAAGGCCACAGCACCGTGCGTTGGGACAACGGCCCGAGCAGCGGCGGTTTCGCCGCGAGTTCGCCGTTCGCCGCTGCCCGCCTTCCAGGCACGTTCCATCCGCGTATCCCGCGTTACGGGGTGATGGAGCACGACCAACAACGCCTGGGCATCACCAGCGCCCTGCAATTCAAGCTCAGCGACAAGACCGAGCTCGGCCTGGACCTGCTGTACGCCAAGTTCGACGCGACCCGTACCGAGAATTTCCTCAACGGCATTTCTTTCAGCCGCACCGGCACCGGCAAGCCGCAGACCGTGGTCCTCGACGGCGAAGTCGACGAACGCGGCAACCTGGTCTACGGCCGCTTCAACAACGTCGACGTGCGCTCGGAAGCGCGCTACGACGAGCTCAGCACGAAGTTCAGCCAGGCCAATTTCTACGGCGAACACAAGTTCAGCGACGACTTCGCAGTGAGCGGCCAGATCGGCCGGGCCAAGTCCGAATTCGACAACCCGATCCAGACCACGATCACCCTCGACCGCAGTAACGCGCAGGGCTATGTCTACGATTATCGCGACAGCAGTCGCCTGCCGATCATCGACAACGGCTTCGACGTCAACGACCCCAATGCCTGGAGCTTCGCCAACGGCGTGTCCGAGATCCGCCTGCGCCCCCAGGCCTCGGAAAACACCTTCGATAACCGGCAACTGGATTTCCGCTGGACCCTCGCCCCGGGCTTCAAGCTCAAGGGCGGCATCCAGTCGAAGAAATACCAGTTCGACAGCCGCGAGATGCGTCGTGTTTCCGAGCTGGCCGTGCCGTCGTTGCCGGCCGGCACCAATCTGGCCGACCTGACCCGCTCGGTCGCCCTGCAGGGCACCAGCGTCGGCGGCGCCAACGATTCGCGCTGGCTGATCCCGGACATCGGCGCCTTCGACCGGCTGTTCGACATCTACAGCAACTCCGGCACCTTCGCGCTTTCGCCCGACGTGGCCAGCGCCCGCGGTAACAACCGCAGCGTCGAGGAAAAGGACCTGGGCTATTACCTGCAGACCGATTTCTCGACGAACCTGGGCGAGATCCCGATCAGCGGCAACTTCGGCGTGCGCCACGTCAAGACCAAGCAGTCTTCGACCGGTTTTGCCCTGGCCGGCACCACGCCGGTATTGACCACGGTCGAGCGCGAATACAACGACACCCTGCCCTCGTTGAACCTGGTCGCCGACATCACCCCGGACTTCCTGATCCGCTTCGGCGCCGCCAAGGTGATGTCGCGGCCGGGCCTGGCCAATCTGACCCCGGGCGTGACGGTAAGCGTGAGCGGCGGCAACCGCGTCGTCGCCGGCGGCAACCCCCTGCTCGACCCGTTCCGCGCCAAGACCTACGACCTGGGCCTGGAATGGTATTTCGCCGAAGAGGCCTTGCTCGGCCTCGGGTTCTTCTACAAGAACATCGACAGCTTCGTGCAGACCTCGCGCGAGATCCGCCCCTACAACACCTCCGGCCTGCCCAATGAATTGTTGGCCGGGACCGGCGCGCTGCCGACCGACGAATTCCAGTTCAACATCCCGGTCAACACGCCGGGCGGCAAGCTGCGCGGCGTCGAGTTGAGCTATCAACAGCCCTTCAGCTTCCTGCCGGGCTTCTGGAACGATTTCGGCGTGCAGTTCAACTACACCTACGTCGATTCGAAGATCCAGTACGTCACCGCCGCCGGCGCCTCGGCGCTCAAGACCGACCTGGTCGGGCTGTCCAAGAACGCCTATAACGCGACCCTGTACTACGAAGGCGAACGTTTCAGCGCACGGGTGTCGGCGGCCTATCGCGACGACTACCTGACCACGGTGCCGGGCCGTAACAACGCCGACGTCGAAGGCACTAAGGGCACGACCACCATCGACATGTCGGCCTCGTGGAAGATCAACGACAAGCTGGAGCTGACCTTGGAAGGCCTCAATCTGACCGACGAATACAACGATCAATGGGTCGATTCCCTAGCCGATCGCGTCTCGGTCTATCACCACACCGGGCGCCAGTACTTCCTCGGCCTGCGCTTCAAGTTGTAAGGCGTCGCTTCGCGACGCGAACCGGTGCGGCTCGCTCGTACGAGTCGCACCGGCTGCGACGGCCGCGCAGGTCCCTGCCCTTAACCTTCTCATCGGTGCGTCGATGCGTGCATTGCTGCTGATTGCCTGCCTGGCCTTGTGGCCGCTGGCTGCCTGCGCCGATCCGGTGCCGACCGTGTTCCTGGCCGGCGATTCGACGATGGCGATCAAGCGCGCCGAGAAACGCCCCGAGACCGGTTGGGGCGAGGCGTTCGAGGCGCAGTTCCAGCCCGGCCGGATCAGGCTCGACAATCGCGCCATGAACGGTCGCAGCACGCGCAGCTTCATCGAGGAAGGACGCTGGCAGGATCTGCTCGACGAGGTCGGCGCGGGCGATTACGTGTTCATCCAGTTCGGCCACAACGACCAATCCAGGCACAAGGCCGACCGCTACACCCCGCCGCCCGACTACCGGCGCAACCTCGAAGGTTTCGTCGATCAGGTCCGCGAGCGCGGCGCCACTGCGATCCTGCTGACGCCGGTGGCGCGGCGCCGCTTCGACCGGGCCGGTGCAGTGCTCGACAGCCATGGCGACTATCCCGGCCTGGTCCGGCAAGTCGCCGCCGAACGCGCGGTGGCGCTGATCGACATGGAGCGGCGCAGTCAGGCCGTGCTCGGCGCATGGGGCGATGCGGGCTCCAAGGCCTTGTTCCTGTGGCTGCAAGCGGGCGAACACGGCAACTACCCCGAAGGCTTGCGCGACGACACGCATTTCTCGCCACAGGGCGCACGATGCATGGCCGCGGAAGTCGCCGATGGCCTGCGTCTGCTCGGCCTGCCCTTGAGCGCATCGCTCAAGCCGCCGGCACGATGCCTGCGGCCGGTTCCGACCGGGGCCGCAGCGGCTCGACCGGGCACGGCTTTGCGAGGCTAGAACGTCCCGCGCTGCACGAACGGCACACGCTCATACAGCTTGCGCTCGCCGGCGCGCGGATCCTCGACCAGGCGCGGCTGCGCATCGAACAACAGGGTTTCGCGCCGCTGCAACGAGTACGGCGCCCAGGCCGGCAAGCCGTCGTGGTTCGGGTCGCCGTGCCGCGCCAAGGCGATCAAGGCATCGCTCATGCGCGCCGCCAGCGCCCGAGCTTGCGCGTCGTCGCCGGTGCGCGAGCCGGCTTGGCCGGTATTGTCGAACACCAGGGCGATGTCGAGCGTATGCATGGCGCCCCATCGCCCGCCATCGAGCGGCGACCCCCAATCCAGTTGATAGACCCAGGTCGGTGCGCCCTGGCGCGCCCGGGCTTCGGCCTCGATGATCGCCGCGCGCCAGGAGCGGCCGGCGGTGGTCGCGGCGAAGAAGATCTGCGACGGCGTGTAGCCGGGATACAGGCGCCGGTACTCGGCGATCACCGTGTCCGGGTCCAGGTCGACGTACTGGTGCTCGCGCAGTTTGCCCGGCAGTTCGTCCCAGCCCAGGGCGAGGTTGGCCGCATCGCCGGCGAGGAAGGCGCGGGTTTCGTCGCGGGTGTTGCCGATCACCATCGGGATCGCGGCCGATTGTGCGGGCGCGTCGGGATAGAACGGATGCCGGTGCAGAGATTTCGCATCCAGCACCGGCCCGAAATACAGAGCAGTGTCCTCGATACGCGAAAAATCGCGCAGCGACGTCACCTCCACCAGGGCCTGCATCGGCAGTGAGCGCAGCCGCGAGAGGCCCTCCGGCGCGATCTTCAGCGCATCGAGCAGGCGTAGCGCACGCTGCGTCGCGGCACGCGGCCCGGCCGCGGTGACCTGTTGCCCGCTCATGGTCAGGGCGCGGTGAAACAGCCCCTGCGCCGCAGGCATCGCCATCAGGCTGGCGATCTTGGCGCCGCCGCCGGACTGGCCGAACAAGGTCACGTTGCCGGCATCGCCGCCGAACTCGGCCGCGTGATCGCGCACCCAGTGCAGGGCCTGGATCAGGTCGAGTTGGCCGACGTTGCCGGACCAGGCGTAGTCGTCGCCGCCGAGCTGCGCCAGGTACAGATAGCCGAAGGCGTTCAACCGATGATTGAGGGTGATCACCACGACATCGCCGCGCCGGCACAGACGCACGCCGTCGTAGAGCGGGCTGCTGCCGGAGCCGCTGTCGTAACCGCCGCCGTGCAGATACACCAACACCGGCCGCGCGACGCCATCGCGCAATGCCGGGGTGAACACGTTCGCGTACAGGCAGTCTTCGCTGATGCGGGCGTCGGGTTTGCGTTGCGGCGCCGACGCGCCGTGTGCGAGCGCATCGCGAACGCCCTGCCACGGCCGCTCGCGCAGCGCCGGCATGAAGCGGCGCGTGGAGGTGTCGGCGCCGTAGGGAATGCCCTTGAACACCAGCACGCCGCGGTCGCGATAACCGCGCACGCGACCGCTGCGGGTGGTGGCGACCGGGGTCTCGGTGCCCGGATGCGCAAAGCTAGCCGCCCCGGCCGCCGATGGCGCGCTTTTATCGGCTGCCAGCGCCGCGGACGGCAAGCAAGCGCCGGCCAAGGCACCTGCAAGCGCTTTCAAGCTGTCGCGACGCCCTGGATCCTGCATCGCCGCCTCAGCGCAGCGGCGCCCGACGCGGCAGCGGTTTCAACGGCTCCATCGTCGCCAGGTCCCAGTCCGCGGCGACGAAGGCTTGCCGGGTCGGCTCGACCTTCGGATAGCCGCCGACCTCGTTCTCGCTGTCGATGATCTTGCCGCGGCCTTCGACGGTGTCGGCCAGGATGCGGCGATCGATGTCGTCGCGGTCCCAGGGCCGCGCACCGGCATCGGCGATGACCGCGTCCTGCACCTTCGATGCCGGCAGCAGGCGCACGCCGAACGGCAGCGCCGGCGCCTGTTTCATCTCGCTCACTGCGAGCGGCGTCGTGGTGTAGCGCCCGACTTGCGGCAAGGGCCGGCCGAGCCGGTCGACCGCGATATTGTCCTCGGCGAAGTACGACAGCGCGCCCGAGCCGCCGACCATGAGCAAGGCGACGTCCTCGGTCGATGGACCGGCGCGCATCACGTTGCCGCGCAGCACCATTTCGCCGCTGGAATAGGCGTGGCCCAGCCACTCCTCGGCGATCAGGTTGTAGTGCGCCGCTCGCTGCCCCGGGTCGTAGATCAGGTTGTTGAGGACCTGGCCGCGCGCCCCGCCCTTGAACAGCGGATTGCGCTCGTAGTTGTGCGCGTACAGGTTGCCGGCGATCAGGACCTCGTTGACGTGGTCGTGGATCAGCGTGCCTTTGGAATGCTCGCCCTTGCCGTGGGTGGCGTTGGCCAGGCCCTCGGCGATCAGGTTGTTGCTGAAGGTGATGCGCCTGGAGGCCGCCTGCATCCACTCGGCCTCGGTTTCGCCGGCGAAGCGCGTGCTCGAGGCCGACAGGTTTTCGTCGGTGGCCCAGGTCAGCGAGCAATGATCGACGATCACGTCGTGGGCGCCGCGCACGGTGTTGATGGCGTCGAAATCCACGCCTGCGCGTTTTTCCAGACCGGCCTCGCCGGGCCGTATCCGGATGTGGCGCACGACCACATCGTGGGTGGCGATGGTCAGGCCGCCACGGATGAAGGTGACGCCCGGTTGCGGCGCGGTCTGGCCGGCGATGGTCAGATAAGGCTCGCTGATGCGCAGTTCCTTGCGGGCCAGATCGATCACGCCGGCGACCTCGAAAACGACGATGCGCGGGCCCGGCGTCGCCACCGCTTCGGCGAACGAACCGGGGCCCTCGCCGGCCAGGGTAGTGACCCTCAGGATCTTGCCGCCGCGCCCTGCCGGCGTATGCGCCGCCCACCCCATGGCGCCGGGGAACGCCAGGGCCCGCGCCGCGCTGTCGGCGGCGAAATCGGCGGCGGAATTCGTCGATGTCTGCGCCGTCGCGATGCCGGCGATCGCGGCGAACATCGCGAGCAGAACACTGCGCACCGCCCTGCTCCGATCGTTTTGCCGATTGCTGCGCCGGCCTCCGTCGCGATGGCGGGTTCGATCAATCCCCGCGGCCTTGCCGTCGATGCCTTGCCCCACCTCGCCACTCCCCATCGCGCCCTCCCAGGTCTGATCCGAGCATACGCCGGATTGTCAGTGACACCGGTTTCCTATACAACACCCGGACGCACAATCGAGCCCCCGGGGGACCGTTCAGGCATGCCAACACACCCGTTCGATGACCAGCGCGACGAGCTGGCGATCGCGATCCGCCTGGTGCGGGCCCGCTGGCAGGCGAAGGCGCTTGCGGCCTATCCAGGCCTGCAACCGCAGACTCTAGACGCCGGCTACCGGGTCCAGGACCAGGCCATCGCGCTATGGCGGCAAGCCGTCGCGGGCTGGAAGGTCGGGCGCATTCCGGACGCCTGGCAGGCCACGCTCGGCGAAGACCGCCTGGTCGGCCCGATCTTCGCTGGCGCGGTGCAGAATGTCCCGGCAGGACAAACAGGCCGTTTCCCGGTGATCGAACATGGCTTCGCCGCGATCGAGGCCGAATACGTATTCACCCTCGGCAGCGATGCTCCTGTCGGCAAGACCGAGTACAGCGAAGACGAAGCCGCGGAACTGGTCGCTTCCCTTTCGATCGGCATCGAACTGGCCGGCAGCCCCCTGGCGTCCATCAACCGACTTGGCCCGGCGGTGGTGGTGTCGGATTTCGGTAACAACGCCGGGCTGATTGTCGGCCCGGCGATCGCCGACTGGCGCCGCCTCGACGATCGCGAACTGACCTGCGAAAGCTTCATCGACGAGCGCTCGGTCGGAACCGGCGGCGCCGCTTCCATACCCGGTGGGCCGTTGGCGGCTTTGGCCTTCGCCCTGGGGCGTTGCGCGCGGCGCGGTTATCCGCTCAGCGCTGGCATGCACGTCACCACTGGCGCAGCCACCGGCATCCACGACATCCTCGCCGGTCAGTCCGCCTGCGTGGATTTCGGTCGTTGGGGCCGCCTGGCCTGCGAGACCGCCACCGCCACCGCGACGATGGAGAGCCTGCCATGACCACGCGACGCAAGTTCCTGCTCGGCCTCGGCGCCGCCGGCCTGTCGGCGAGCGCGGCTTCCACCTCGTGGGGCAGCGGCGACGACGGACGCGTGCTCACCGCGACCGACGTCCACGTCAAGGACTATCCCACCGTCGCCGCGGTCGACTGGATCGGCCGCCAACTCGAGGAGGCGACCGGCGGACGTCTGCGCCTGCGCATGTACCACTCCGGCCAGCTCGGCCGCGAGTCCGAGGCGATCGACATGGCACGCTTCGGCGCGATCGACATCACCCGCGTCTACAGCGGCGCGCTCAACAACGCCTTTCCGCTCACCCAGGTCTTGTCGCTGCCCTATGTGTTCGACTCAGTCGCGCACCTGCGCCGGGTGCTCGACGGCGCGGTCGGCGCGCAGGTGCTGCGCGGCTTCGCTGCGCGCGAATTGGTCGGCCTGGCGATGTACGACTGCGGAGCGCGCTGCTTCTACAACGTGCGCCAGCCGATCCGCACGCCGGCCGACATGCGCGGGCTCAAGTTCCGGGTGCCGTCGTCGGACATCTTCATGCGCATGATCCGCCTGCTCGGCGGCAACCCCACGCCCCTGGCCTACGGCGAAGTGTTCTCGGCCCTGCAGACGCATTTGATCGACGGCGCCGAGAACAACCTGCGCAGCTTTCATTCGAGCCGGCAGTTCGAGGCCGCCCGGCATTGGTCGCAGAGCGAGCATTCCTATGCGCCGGACGTGCTGCTGATGTCGAAACGCAGTCACGACGCATTGGCTCTGCGCGACCGCGGCTTGCTGCTGGAGATCGCCCGGGCCTCGGTGGCGGTGATGCGACGCCTGTGGGACGAATCCGAGGCGGTCGCGCGGCGCTCGCTGATCGAGGCCGGCGTGCGCATGAACGACTGCGACCTGCCCGCTTTCCGCAAGGCGGTGGCGCCGCTGTTGGACGACTACCACCGCGTGCCCGCGCTCGAAGCGCTGTACCGCGACGTACGCTCACTGGCTTGAGGCCCTACCCGTGAATGAAGCACGCGATGTCGATCCGCAGGTCCTGCCCTCCACGTCCAGCGGCATGCTGGACCGTATCGCCGCGCTTGCCGTGGCCGTCGCCGGCGCCGCCCTGGTCGGCATGGTGGCGGTGCAGGCGATACAGGTGTTCGCCCGTTACGTCCTCAACGATTCGCCCGGCTGGACCGAGCCGGTCGCACTGATCCTGCTCAACACGGCGATGAGTTTCGGCGCCGCGGCCGGCGTGCATCGCGGCTCGCACTTCGGCTTCTTCATCCTGCTGCATGTCGTGCCGCCACCGCTGCGGCGGTTCCTGACCGCCCTGTCGCAAACGGTGATCGCGATCATCGGCGCCGCATTGGCGTTCTGGGGCGGCGAACTGCTGCTCGACGGGCTGGACATACCGATGGCCGGCGCCCCCTTGCCGCAAAGCGCCGCGTTCGCGCCGATGGCGATCGGCGGCGCATTGATGACCGTGTTCGCGCTGCAACGCATCGTGCAGGTGTATGCGCCGTCGCCCCGTATCGAAGGGAGCCCCTGATGGAAGTCACGATCCTGTTCGGCGTGTTCGCCGTGCTGTTGCTGATCGGCGTGCCGGTCGCCTATTCGTTGTCGTCGGCGGCGCTGGCGACGCTGATGTACATCGGCCTGCCGCCGATCGTGGTGGTCCAGCAGACCGCCGCGGGGGCCGGATCCGCCTCGCTGATCGCGATCCCGCTCTTCATCTTCGCCGGCGAGATCATGCTGCGCGGCGGCATCTCCGAACGCCTGATCGGCCTGGCCTCGGCCCTGGTCGGGCATCTGCGCGGCGGCCTGGGCCAGGTCAGCGTGCTGTCGTCGCTGTTCTTCGGCGGCGTTTCGGGCTCGGCCATCGCCGACGTCTCGGCGATCGGCGGGGCGATGATCCCGCAGATGGTCAAGCGCGGCTTCGACCGCGATTTCGCCGTCAACGTCACCATGACCGCGGCGATGGTGGCCCTGCTGGTGCCGCCCTCGCACAACCTGATCCTGTACTCGGCCTCGGCCGGCGGCAGCATCTCGATCGCCGACCTGTTCGCCGCCGGCATCGTGCCGGCGCTGCTGATGACCGTGACCCTGATGGTGACCTGCTGGATCATCGCGCGCCGGCGCGGCTACGCCATCGAGCCGTTTCCGGGCTTCGGCATCGTGCTGCGGCGTTTCGTCTCGGCCTTGCCGGGGCTGCTGCTGGTGGCCTTGATCTTCGTCGGCATCCGCGCGGGCATCTTCACCGCGGTGGAAAGCGCGGCCATCGCGGTGGTTTATGCCTTGCTGGTCACCACCCTGGTGTACCGCAAGCTGCGCTGGAAGGATTTCCTGGAGACGGTCGCCGGCGCCGCCCGTACCACCGGCATGATCCTGTTCGTGATCGCCTCGGCGGCATCGTTCGGCTGGCTGCTGGCCTATCTGCAGGTGCCCAGCGCCGCGGTCGAGGCCTTGACCGGGCTGACCACCGACAAGAACCTGCTGCTGTTGCTGATGATCCTGATTCTGTTGGTGCTCGGTACCTTCATGGACCTGGCGCCGATGATCATCATCTGCACGCCGATCTTCCTGCCCCTGGCCAAGGCCATCGGCGTCGACCCGGTGCACTTCGGCATCATCCTGGTCCTCAAGGGCGGCATCAGCCTGATTTCGCCGCCGTTGGGTTCGGTGCTGTTCGTCGGCACCGCCATCGGCCAGATCAGCATCGGCGAGACCTTGCGCACGATCTGGCCGTTCTGGCTGTCCGCGCTCGGCGTCTTGCTGGTGGTGACCTTCGTGCCGGAACTGTCGCTATGGCTGCCGGCCTTGCTGAAGCATTGAGCACGGAGCGCGGATCGCCGCCGCAGGCGGGCGCGGGCGCGCTCGGCCTGCGATGCGGGCTAGAATCCCCCTATCCCTTCGGTGCCCCCCGCCTTGTCCATGCCGCCGCGCAAGAAAACTGAACGCATCGCACCGCCGGCCAAGAGCGCGAGCGCGGTGCCCGGCAAGGCGCAGACGATCAACGACATCGCGCGCCTGGCCGAAGTGTCGAAGAAGACCGTCTCGCGGGTGATCAACCAATCGCCGCTGGTGCACAAGGAAACCCGCGACCGGGTCGAAGCGGTGATGCGGGAGTTCAACTACACCCCGGATCCGTTCGCCCGCGGCCTGGCCTTCCGCCGTTCGTTCCTGATCGGCATGGTCTACGACAACCCGACCGCGCAATACATCGTCAACATGCAATACGGCGCGCTCGATGCGATCCGCGATTCGGGCTTCGAGCTGGTGGTCCACCCTTGCGACAGCCGTAGTCCGGGCTACATCGACGGCGTGCGCCGCTTCGTGCAACAGCAGAAGCTGCACGGGGTGATGCTGGTGCCGCGCGTATCCGAAGACCAGGCCCTGGCCGACATGCTGGCAGAGATCGACTGCCGTTATTCGCGCATCGCCTCGGTCTCGCTGGACCAGGCCTCGCGCATGGTCATCACCCACGACCGCGACGGTGCCGCCGAGGCCGCCGACTACCTGCAATCGCTCGGCCACCGCGACATCGCCCTGATTACCGGCCCGAGCAGTTATCGCTCGGCGCACGAGCGCACCGCCGGCTTCGTCGAGGCGCTGGCCAAGCGCGGCATCGAGTTGCCGCGCGAGCGCGTCGTCGAAGCCGGTTACACCTTCGAGTCCGGCGTCGCCTCGGCCGAGCGCCTGTTGGCCGGCAATCGGCGGCCGACCGCGATCTTCGCCGGCAACGACGAGATGGCCGCGGGCGTCTACAAAGTGGCCTTACGCGCCGGCATCAGCATTCCGCAAGAGCTGTCGGTGATCGGTTTCGACGACAGCCCCCTGGCCTCGCGCCTGTGGCCTGCGCTGAGCTCGGTACGCCTGCCGATCCGCGACATGGGCCGTATCGCCGCCTCGATGCTGCTGGCCGAGCCGGCCGCCGCTTCGGCCCTGGCGGCGGCCAGCGTCCGCCCCCACCTGATCGTCCGCGACTCCTGCCAACCGCCGGCGCATTGATCCGCCGAGCAGTTCGAGCTCGTTGATTTCTTTGTAGTGCATGAATGGTTTCCGGCCGGCAGTTGCCGAGCGTGCCGTTGCCGTTGCCGTTGCCGTAAAGATTTTGCGGTTGTTGTGCGTCGCCGCGCACTCGCGAAGGCAATCGAAGACCCGGAGGGCGGCGCGCAAGGATGCGCGCCGTTTTTCATCGGGACAGGGATGTCCCGCATGAAAAATCCCCGCGGATACACCGCTCGTGCGGGCCTGTGATTCAAAGCAAAAGCAACTTCTTTGGTGACTTTTGACCGAAGGGAATCCAGAGGGACTTTTGTTGCTTTAGACAAAAGAAAGTTACCCGCCGCTTTAGTGGCGGAAGCTTTAGGCGTTTGATCCTGATCTTGTTTTTGAAGAAGCCATAAGCAAGTGCAGAGCTTCCGTCCGCTACGCGGCCGGGTTACTTTCTTTTGCTGGCCGAAAAGAAAAGTAACCAAAGAAAAGGGCTCTCCTTGCAAGGGCACAGGCCACGAGTTCGCAGCTAGCGCCGGGATTTTTCGATAGGACATCCTTGTCCTATCGAAAAACGGCGCACGTTCTGTGCGCCGCCCTCCGGGTCTACAGTTGCATCGCGAGTTCGGAACTACGCTAAGCTTTCGCGGCACCAGCAACAGCAATGGAAAATTTGCCGCTTCCGCAAGGGTTTTCTGTTCTGTTGTGCGCCGCCGCGCACTCGCGAAGGCAATCGAAGACCCGGAGGGCGGCCTGCATGGATGCAGGCCGTTTTTCATCGGGACAGGGATGTCCCGTATGAAAAAGCCCTGCGGAGGCACCGCTCGTGCGGGCTCTTGACTCAAAGAAAAGCATTTTTCTTTGGTTAGCTTTCTTTTGTTGCTTATGACAAAAGAAAGTAACCCGCCGCTTTAGTGGCGGAAGCTTTTAGCGTTTGATCTTGATATTGATCCTGATCTTGCTTGAGCGAAACGCCGCAAGATCAAAACAGCGCGGTCGCGGCTTGTGACCAAAGGAAATCCAGTAGAACGCCACTCCTGCCCTCGCGACGATCCACTCCTTCTATCGATGACAAAGGCGTTGCGGATTCTGCGCGTCCCTTGGTCGCGGCTTACGCCGCTCCTACAGGAGCAGGTACATCGCGACTGCCCGGTTTCGCACTCGCGGCGTGGCTTACCCAGCTGATTCGGGACATCAGATAATGGCGGTAATAGGCTGATTTAAAAAGATATTCACGGCAGCCGCCATGCCTGACTGCCCATCCGAAAGTGCCAACAGCAACCTCAAACCTATCGCCGTCGCAAACGAATGACACCGGTTAACCTTCCGGTCTAGAATCGTCTCTACCCCGGCCCTGTCGCCTGCCCGGGGCCCCGACCCGACGGAGCTTTCGATGTTCCAAAAGACCTACCACGCCACCCATCCCGACATGATGGCCGGCGCCAGCAACGAGCAACTACGCGATCGCTACCTCATCGGCGATCTGTTCGCCGACGGCGAGGTTCGTCTCAACTACTCGCACAACGAACGCTTCGTCATCGGCGGCGCCGCACCGACCCACGAGCCGATCGCGCTGCCGCCGCACAGCGAGCCGGCCTCGGCGGCGGGCAAGTCGTTCCTGGAACGCAGGGAACTCGGCATCGTCAACGTCGGCCAGGGTGCGGGCAGCGTGCGCGTCGACGGCCAGACCTATGCGCTCAAGCCGAAGGACGGCCTTTACGTGCCGATGGGCACGCAGAACGTCGTGTTCGCTTCCGACGATGCGGCCGAGCCGGCCAAGTTCTATCTGGCCTCGACACCCGCGCATGCGCGCCACGAGACCGTGCACATCTCGATCGACCAGGCCGTGCCGCTGCAACGCGGCGCGTTGGAGACCTCGAACGAGCGGGTGATCTATCAGTACATCGTGCCGGCCACCTGCCGCTCCTGCCAGTTGCTGCTGGGCCTGACCGTGCTCAAGCCGGGCAGCGTCTGGAACACCATGCCGCCGCATCTGCACGACCGCCGCTCGGAGGTCTATTTCTACTTCGAACTGGGCGACCAGCGGGTCATGCACTTCATGGGCGAGCCGGCCGAGATGCGCCATATCGTGATCCGCAACGACGAGGCCGTCGTGTCGCCGCCGTGGTCGATCCACATGGGCTCGGGCACGCAGAACTATTGCTTCATCTGGGCGATGGGCGGCGAGAACCTCGACTACACCGACATGCACCAGCTCGACATCTGCCAACTCAAGTGAGGGCACGCGCATGAATACCGATCCGCATCCGCGCAACCCGTTCGGCCTCGAGGGCTCGGTCGCCCTGGTGACCGGCGCCAATCGCGGACTCGGCCAGGCCATCGCTCTGGCGCTGGCCCAGGCCGGCGCCGACATCGCCGCGGTGGCCAGCGGCACGATGGACGAGACCGCCGAACTGGTGCGCGGCCTCGGCCGCCGGCTACTGCCCTTGCAAGCCGATCTGTCCAGTCTGGAACCGATCGACCGTATCGTCGCCGAGACGGTCGAAACCCTGGGGTCGGTCGATATCCTGGTCAACAACGCCGGCCTGATCCGACGCGCCGACGCGCTGGATTTCAGCGAGGCCGACTGGGACGCGGTCATGAACGTCAATCTCAAGAGCGCGTTCTTTCTGGCCCAGGCAGTGGGGCGCGGCATGGTGGCCCGCGGACGCGGCAAGATCATCAACGTCGCCTCGATGCTGTCGTTCCAGGGCGGCATCCGCGTGCCCTCCTACACCGCCAGCAAGTCCGGCCTGGCCGGCATCACCCGCCTGCTCGCCAACGAGTGGGCCGGCAAGGGGCTCAACGTCAACGCGATCGCGCCCGGCTACATGACCACCGACAACACCGCGCAACTGCGCTCCGACGAGGCGCGCAACCGCGACATCCTGGCGCGGATTCCGGCCGGACGCTGGGGGCAACCGGCGGACATCGGCGGCGCGGCGGTATTCCTGGCAAGTCGTGCCTCGGACTACGTCAACGGTGCGGTGCTGCCCGTCGACGGAGGTTGGCTGGCGCGCTGAGCGCCGTTATCCGCGGAGATCCACCATGATCCTGCCATCGATTCGCCGATGCTCGGCCGTTGCATCGGCCTTCGTCTTCGCCGCGACGGCGATCGCGCCGGCTCATGCCGCGGCCCCGGCATCGAAGCCGCGCTCGGGTTCGTATGTCGAGCAGGCTCGCGACATCGCGCAAGCGCAGCCGGGCCCGCACGAAGGCGAAGGCCGCACCACGGCCTATCCGTTCTTCGCCCAGGCCGAAGGCTTCGACATCGTGTTCCGTCAGCGCAGCCTGCATCCGGGCGCGAGCATCGGTGAGCACACGAACGACAAAGACGAGATCTATTACGTCCTGTCCGGGCGCGGCGAACTGATGCTCGATGGCCGCCGTCGCCAGGTCGGTCCGGGCGACGCGGTCCTCACCCGCAACGGCAGTCGCCACGGCCTGCGCCAACTCGGCGATGAAGACCTGACCATCATCGTGGTCTACCGCAAGCCTGCGCCCTGACCCGCCCGTGCGCTAGAAGCTCGCGCTGAGATTGAAGCCGAAGCTGATGTCGGCGGTCGGATAGCCGCGCGGTTTGGAGATCGGCGCGCCGGCGAACAGGTCGTAACTCAAGCGCTTCCAGCCGCCGCGTGCGCCGACCACGCCGCCGGCGAGGTCGCGGCCGATCAGCTCGGCGACCGAGCGGCCGCCGACGCGGCCGTAATCGATGCCGACATAGAGCTCGGTGCCGCTCTGGCCAGGGACCCAGCCGAGGTCGTTGCGGATCAGCCAGCCGCGGTCGCTGACCAGGCTGGTTTCGCCGTCGAAGCCGCGCACCGAATAGCGGCCGCCGATCGCGAAGCGGTCCTGCGGGGTCAAGGGCGTGCGGTTCCATTGCGCCCGCAGCAGGCCGACATAGCGCAGCCGGCGCTCGCCACCGGCGAGCTTGAGCTTGAACGGCGCGGTGAGGCTGACTTCGGCGGTATACAGCTTCATCCGCGAAGTGCCTTCGCCGAAGCTCTCTTCGGGAGAGACGATGGAACCGAAGGCGCCGGTGCCGCGCTTGTGGGCGAGCGTGGCTTCGAGGGTCGCGCTGCCGACGAACTCCTTGTGGTTGAGGCTCAGCTCCCATCCGCCGACCACGCGGTGCTGCACTTCGATCTCGGTGTCGTCGACGAAGTTGCGCGAGGATCGACGGAAGGCCTTGAGCGCCATCGCAGTCTTGCGATGTTGGTCGCGGTACAGCAGGCGCGACAGCTTGACCTCGCCGTTGCCGCTCTCGCCCGAATAGACATAGGTCTGGTTGAGGCCGGCGACGCGCTGGTGATACTCGCTCTGCGATGCGGTCAGGGCCAGCGCCCAATAGCCGTACGGCAAGGAGTAATGCGCAGTCTGGCTTTCGTTGCCCTTGGCGGCGCCGTGGAACAGCGGGCTGGCCACGCCGTGGTTGGCGCTGACGTAGAACAGGTCGTTGAGGCCGAACGGATTATCCAGCGACAAGGTCGCGCCGCCCTGGTTGCGGCCGGTCGAATCGGTGCCGCTGTCGTCGAGGTTCAGGTTCACCCGCCAGTGGCGCGGCTGCACGTACTTGACCACCAGATCGCTGTCGCCGGGCCTGGCGTCCTTGGCGCTGGACGGCTCGATCTTGATGTCGGCGTCGGCGGTGGGCGCGCGCTTGAGGTTCTCCAGGCCTTGTTCGATGTCGCGCAGGTTCAGCAGGTCGCCGACGCGGGCCGGAATCGCGCTGAGCAACAGCGCCGAACTGCCGAGCAGCGGCGACGCCGAATCGGCGCCGAGCCGGATCGCGGCGATGCGCCCGGGCAACAGGGTCAAGCTCAGCGTGCCCTTCGACAGGTCTTGCGGCGCGGCGAGTACCCGCGTGGTCACCCAGCCCTTGGCGATCACCGCGGCCTGGACGCGTTCCATGACCACGTTGACGCCGTCGGTGCCCAGGCACCGGCCGAGCGCCGGATCGTCGCCGTCGGGGCCATCGAGATGATCGAGCGCCCATTGGAAGGACTCGGCGCGATCGCCGACCAGCAAGACACGGTCGATGCGGAAACACGGCGACTCGGATGCGGGAATGCGCTGGGTCGGCGCCGCCAACGCGGTCGGCAGGCGCTCGTCGATGCTGCGTTCGTTCTGCTCGCGCAACGCCCGCTCGCGCTCCTGCTGGCGTTGCTGCTCGATGATCGGTTGCGGCGTGGTGGCGACCTGGGCGGCGCAGATCGCTGGTGCGGCGACCGCGCAGGCGATCATCGTCGCGCGGGTGGTGACTCGCATCGCCTTGCGACAGGGATTGTTCAAAGCGCTTCCTCTGGGAAATCGTCCATGTTCAAGCAAGCCGCAATCGGTGCCGGCGAAAGCCCGCGAACTCAGCCGGGTTGAAACCGGTCTACTCGCTGATCAATCCGATCAACGCTTTCATGCCGGGATCGACAGGTCTATCGAGCAAATAGCGTTGCTTGATCGTCGCCAGCGCCAGGCGCAGTAAAGACCAACTCGACGAAACGATGGCGTCTCCGCGTTGCGCAGCCTCGTGCGAAGCCGCTCCGGTCCTGAGCAACGAAGTGGGGTGTCGCGCCTCGTCGAACAGCGAATGGAACTGCAGCCAAAGCGTCGAGTCGGAAGCGACGCTTTGCCCCGCCGGAACCGCCAGAAGCGCATCGGCCAGACCCCGGGCCCAAGCGTGATAACGCGCGGTGTACGAGAACGGGCGCCGGACCTGGAGGATCGAATGAGCCAGGTCCGGGCGTCCCCAAGCCAGCGCGACGACCGCGCATTCTATGAATCTCGCCTGGTAGCCATCCTGCCAATCCCGATCGGGCAACAGCGCATACTCTGCGGCGCTTCCTTGCAGCGCATCGAAATGGAGCGGCTCCACCGCGAACGCTTCGCCGAGCAGCGACCGGCTATACAGCTCGACCCTCACGAAGTCGTACCACCGCGCAGCTTTCAGCGTCGAGGTTCCCCATCCTCCTGCCCCCCCGCGCTGCCATCGCTCTGGCTCGGCTTCGGCGCGCTCGATCTGAGCGCGTACATAGCCCAGGAATTTCGCCGCCAGGTCGCTTTCGTCCGGAGCGCCGCAGAGCAGTTCCACGGCGCAGTCGAGATAGTGCGAGCTGACGGGCACGTCCATCCGAGACCAGAATCGGAACAGCCCTTCCCCGTCGATACGCTCGACCGTGCCCGGATAGCCCTCCGGCCCGAGATTAGCGGCCACGAACTCGCGCCATGCCTGCTGGGTGGATACCGCATTCATCGTTTGATCGGCTCTCTCACGCGGGGCAATACCGTGATGTTCGTCAGGGAGAATTGGTTGTTGGTGAGCTGGCGTATGTTGTCGAGTTGGGCGAGCGAAGGGTTGGAGCTCGGTCCGACGAAGAGCTGGACCAGGAAGGTCCTCCTGTCGATCTGATCCAACGCCGATATTTTGGCCAGATTGGGAATCGTCGGGTCGTTGAGGATCGTATCGCGCATGGACGCCAGGTTCTTGATGAATTGAGCCTCGCCGTTCTTGCCTTCGCCGAACGCGGTGATCTTGGGCATCGACCCCGATTTGTCTTCGACGATGACCAGTTGGTAGTTCCCGTTAGCATCTCTCTTGATGTAGGACGGATCGAAGCCGTTGTTGTTGCCTCGTCTCGCATCGACCATGCTCACGACGTCCACGGTCGAGCGGATGAAGCGCTCCGCGGCGCGCTCATGATCGACGTTCTGCGAACCGATGAGATTCTTGGGGTCGGTCGGCCCCCAGGCGAATTTATCGCTCGCTATCACCACCGGGATCGAGGTGCCGCTGGAATCCTTCATCGGCATGATCACGTAGCCGGCCGGTGCAGGCAGTCCGATCGGCGGCGCTCCCGGCAACGGCGGATTCTGCGACGGCAGGCTCGGCACTTCCGCGCCGGCCCCGATCGGCTCGTAGCGATCGGTCGCCGGGTTGTACCGGCTCACCGTGCCGTTGCGTTCGATGATGTCGACATCCTTGTCCCCGATCCGGATGGTCGTGGACTTGCCGGCCCCCACCTCGTCGGTGACCTGCCTGTTGCTCTTCCCGGGCGAGACGTTGGACAGCATGGTTCCGAGCGCACTGACGAAGGTCCCGCGCCGCAACAAGGCCAAGGCGTCGGCTTCGTCCTTGGTCAGGTAACCGTTCGCGTATAGCGTGGCCGGTGTGGCGTAGGTCGAGCCGAGTTCGTTGGCGCCGATCGCCGCGAGCCGTTCCAGGTTGGCCTGGTACAGGGCCGCGACCTGACTCAGGTTGGTCCATTCTTCCGAGGTATAGGGATTGATGCCCTTGCCGCTGGCGTATTGCTTCAGCTCCAGGAGGTCCTCGCGCATGTCGTCGAGGTTCGCCCGGCACTGTTCCGGTGCCTGCATCGTGCAGCTCATGTCGATCTGGCGGTTGCGTTCGATGCTGACCTCGTTCCAATACGCCTCGCGCGCCTCGATGCAGGGCCCAAAGCCTCGGCAAGCAACGATTTCTTTGTTCTTCTGCACGACCTCCATGTGCTTGAGGTAGTTGTTGGAGGTGGCGGTATTGGCCAAATCCGCACCCAGGCCCGCATCGCCCAAGGCAGCGCCGACTGCGGCGCCCAACAGCGTCGAACCTGCCTTCACCAGGGCCTTGTAGGCGTCGCTCTTGGGGTCCAGGCCCTGACTCTTCAGGTACTCGCCGATCATCGGCGTCAACTGCTCGTTGATCGTGCCGACGGCGAGTCCGAGCAGCGCACTGCCGTCGCCGATCTTGGCCTGGATCGCGCCGGCCAATCCGTGCAGCAGGGTCTTCTCGATCGAGCCGTCCTGCCAGGCGGTGACCGGCCTGGGCGACTCGCCGGCCGCTTCGGCGCGCTTTCTTTCGTCTTCCTGCGCCTGCTTGTTGAGTTTTTCGCTGACGTCGCCGATGACGCTGTTGACCACGCCGCCGACGATGTCGAGCGCGCGCTGGCGCTCTTTCGCTTCTTGCTGGCGCTTCGGAATCTCCTCGGCCTGTTGCAGGGTCAGGGTATTGACGAGCGCGCCGTTCGCGGTTTCAGGGTCGCGCACGGTCAGGGTGGCGACGTTCTCGCGGCTCTTGTCGTCGATCTCGGCGTTGCCGGTGCCGGTGATCCTGATGTTGCCCGGGCTGATGACGCTGAGCGTATGGCTGCTCTCGTCGTTTTTCGCGGGCAATCCGGCGCCGCCGGTGAGATTCGCCAACGCCGTACTGGTCGCGCTCGATATCGCATTGCCCGCCAGGCTGGTGCCCTGCGAATACGCATTCGCCCCCGAGCTGAAACTCATATTCAGGCTCGAACTCGACGAATTGGTCTTCTGCTGGTTGACCAGGTCGCTGCTGGTCAGGCTGGCGGTGGTCAGGCTGTTCTTGTCCGGCGCCGCGGTGCTGGTGATGGCGCCGCCCTTGAGGTCGGTGTTGCCGCGCACGACGATGTCGTAGCCGCCGCTGCCGGCGCTGATGCCGCTTTGCCCCGTGGCGCTCTGGTAGAGATGATTGACGCGCTGGCTGGAGGTGTTGACCGAGCCCGAGACGTATTCGCCGTAGCAGATCGGCGGGATGCACAGGCTGAGGCTGAAGCCGCTGCTGCTTTCGCGGCTGACGTAGCTGGTGACGTCCTGCAGCGACTCGATGTTGAGATTCCGCCCGACGTTCATCTCGACGCTGTCGCCGGCCAGCTGCGCGCCGCGCAGGTTGGTGTCGCGGCCGCTCTTTACCTTGAGCGAGTCGGTGGCGGTGACGAGGGTGTTGTCGTGGCTGACCTCGAAGCCGGTCTGGCGTCCCGACTTGTTGCCGGCCTCGACCTGGATGCTGAAGCCGTTCTGCGAGCCGAAGCCGAACGTCACGCCGCCGCCGAGGTTGCTGCCCGAACTCGTGCCGAGGGTCGCGGCGGTGTTGCGCGCGGCGTACAGGTTGATGTCGCGCTTGGCGTCCAGGACGATGTCGCGTGCCTGCAGCTTGCCGCCTTCGACATTGATGTCGGACTCGCGGGCGGTGATGTCGATGCTGCCGGCCTGGATGTTGGTTCCGCGCTGACTGGTGCTGACCTTGACCGTGTCGGAACGCTCGCGCGTGCGGCTTTCGCTGACCGCGATGCCGAACGCCGCGCCGGACGGATTATTGGCCAGGGCCGCCTCGCTGCTGCCGGCGGCGACCGCGGAGGCGACCTTGGTCGGGTCTTGCGCCTGGCCGAAGCTGTTGACGCCGTTGGCGATCTTGTCGCTGCTCACCAGCTTGTAGGCGTCGTAGCCGGATTTCAGCACCAAGGCGCCGCGCAGGCGATCGTCGCTGGTGGTGCGCGCCGATTCGACCCGCTTGTACAGGCTGGTGATGGCGCTGCCGGCATAACCGGTGAGTTCGGCGCCGATGGTATGGCCGCTGCTCTCCTTGTGCTTCTTGCTGGCCTCGGTCGAAGTCGCGGCCATCAGGTTGACCGCGTTGCCGGAAATGCCGACCCGGTTCTTGGCCAGCAGGTTGGCGCCTTCGGTGGTGACGTTGCCTTGCCCGGTGCCCGCGTACTTGGGATCGGCGCCGGCATACAGGCTGAGGTTGCCGTTGTTGGCGCTGATCAGGCTGGTGACCGCGGTGCTGGATTGGCCGGTGCCGTCCTCGCCCTTGCGGGTGCGGCTGTAGAAGGTCTGCTTGGGCGCGTAACCGACGCGCAGATTGAGGGTACGGTCGTTCTTGTCGCTGGCCGAAATCGTGTCGCTGGTGTCTTGCGCGGCCAGGATGTCGATGTTGCGGCCGGCGGTGATGCCCACGTTGCGGTCCGCGATGACGTTGCTGGCGATGATCTGGGCATCGCGGCCGGCATCGATGCTGACGTTGCCGCCGTTGACGCTGCTGCCGACCTGTTCGGTGCTGCGGTTGATCTCGAACTCGCTGCGCGAGCTCTTGCTGTAGGTCAGACCGTCGGTCAGGTTGCGCTTGAAGCCGCTGCTCTTGCTGGAGGCAAAGCTCGCCGACTGCGAATGCTCCTGCGCACTTTCGATGCGCACGTCGCGACCGGCGCTGAGCACCGCCTGATTGACGGCGGAGACCTCGCTGCCGCGCACGACCAGGTCGTTGCCGGCCGACATCACCACGTTGTCGCCGCTGAAGCTGCTGCCGATGACCCGGGTTTCGCTTTCGCCGTCGAGCTTGTCGCTGCTGCTGCGCGAGAGCAGCTTCTTGCTCGAAGTATGGCTGACCGCGAGCATCGCGCTCGCGGACTGGCCGGCGTCGATGCGGATGTCGTTCTCGGCGCTGACCGCGAGGGTACCGCCGGCGGCCACCTGGGCCGCGCGCGCCTGCACGTCGTGGCCGGCGCTGATCGCGACGCTGCCGCCGCCGACGATCTGCGAGCCGACTTCGCGGCTATGCGCGGCGATGCCGCTGGCGGTGGTGTCGCCGCTGCTGCCGCTGACATGGGCCGAGGTGGAGAGCGTGACCGTACCGAGATTGACGTCGCGGCCGGCGTTGGCCAGCGTGCGGCTGCCCTGGCCGACATTGGAAAGGATCGCGCCGGTCAGGTTGAGGTCGCGCTCGGCCGAGGCCAGCAGCACGCCGCCCGGATCGGTGACGTAGACGCCGGCGATGCGGTCGATGTTGCTGCCGGTCAACAGACCGGTCGAGTTCTGGGTGGTGGTGCGGATGTTGATGTCGCGACCGGCAGTCAGCACCGCCGAGTCGCGTGCGGTGATGCTGCCGCCGATATTGTTGAGGTCGTTGCGCGCGTCGATCGCCACGTTGGCGCCGGCGATGCGGCCGCCGAGGTTGTTGACGTTCTCGGCGGTGATCGACACCAGTGCGCGACCGGCGATGGTGCCGGTGTTGACCACGTCGCCGGCGCTGCCGATGCGTACCGCGTTGCCGGCGAGCAAGGCGCCGGAGCCGTCGATGTCGCCCGGACGCACGCGCACGTACACCTGCGGCACCAGCACGCGCTGGGTGCCGCCATCGGGCAGGCTCACGGTCTGTTCGACCAGCCAGACGATGTCGCTGGTCAGCTGGGCCATCTGCGCGGCGGTCAGGGCCACGCCCGGGCGCAGGCCGTATTGCTGGGCGAAGGTCGCACCGGCGTTCATCAGCGCGGTGTACTGGGTTTCGTCGCTGCCGAAGCCGTCGAGATAGCGATAACCGGTCAGCTGGGCGACCTGCTCGCGGATCAGTTTCTGCTCGTAGAAGCCGTCGCCGAGGCGCTTGAGCAGGTGCTCGGGCTGGAAGCCCATGCGGCTCAGCAGATAGTCGCTGCTCAACCACTGGCGGTGGTTGGCGAAGCGCGGGTCGGTCTCGATCAGATAGCGGCTGCCTGCATCCGGGCGCAGGCCGAACAGGCTGGCGCGCGGCACCGTCGCATTGGGCAGGCTTGTGCGCACGACCATCGGGATGGTCTCGTTGCTGCCGGTGCCGTCGGCGCCATTCGCACCGCCGGCCGTGCCGGCGCTGGCGCCCGAGGCGCGGATCACCGCGCCGACCTGAGCCGGCACTTCGACCAACGCGCCCGGACCGGCGCCGCCGTTCACCCCGCCCGCGCCGCCGCCGTGGGCGTCGACGTTGGCCGTGCCGGCCGCGCCGGGGTTGTAACCCTGCACCGCGTTGACGTTCTGCAGCGGGGTGTATTTCTCCAGGTCGATGGTTTCGTTGATGTCGGGGTGGCTGACGCTGCCCTGGATCTCGCCCTTGTGGTTCATGACGATCGTCGAGCTGACGATGCGGCGGTTGCCGGTCAAACCTTCATTAGTCACGTCGCTCGCGGTCAGGGTGCCGCCGGCGATGATCTTGCTGCTCTTGTTGTGCACGGCGCCGGACAGCGCCATGTCGCCGCCGGCGACGATGCGCGAGGGGTCGACATCGGTCGCGGTGTCTTCGGTGACCGCGTACGAGGTCGTCCACAGGCCGAAGCCTTCGACCGTCAGCAACTGGCCCGGTGTGCCGTCGGGGTTGCGCAGATAGACGATCGGCGAGCCCATGACGAAGATGACTTGGTCGAGGGTGTAGAAGCCGCTGCCGCCGATCGGCGCCAGCAATACCGTCGGAGCCTTCGGCGGCATCGCCTGCGGCCCCTTGCGGATGTGCACGTCCCAGTTGTTGATGCGGCCCATCGCGATCGACAGGTCGCCCAGCGACTCGATGTCGGCGCTGAAGTTGTTGAGCGTGCCGCCCTGCCCGGTCGCCTCGCGCTCGCCGTTGAGCGCACCGCCGATGTACAGGTCGCCGGCGCTGAAGATCAACGCGTGCTCGCGGTTGTTGAGGGTGCCGGCGCCGATGTCCAGGCGGCTGCGCGCGGCAATGGTGCCGGCCTTGATCGTGCCGCCGACGTTCTCGGCGTCGTTGTTCACGGTGCCGGCGCCGATCGAGACCACGTCGCCGTAAATGCGGCCGGTGCCGATATTGTTGAGAGTGCCGGCGTCGAGACGGGTGTCGTGGCCGTCGATGAGGCCGCGGTTGGTCAGCGTGTCGGCGGCGCGGACGATGGTGGTGCCGGCGCTGATTTCGGCGCCGGCGGTGTTGTCGACGTTGCGCCCGGCGACGGTCAGGGTCTGGCCGGCAACGAGCTTGCCGTGATTGGTGAAGTTGCCGGTCGTGGTGTAGCTGACGTTGCCGTTGGCGCCGACCTCGCCGTTGTTCACCACGTCCTGGGTCAGGGCGATGCTGAGGTCCTTGCCCGACACCGCGCGGCCGTCGCCGCTGAAGCGCGCGGCGTCGATCTTGAGCATCTTGTCGGCGACCAGGGTGCCGTTGCCGTTGATCAGGTCGAGCGTCTTGGCCGCCGGGTTGGCGGCGTTGGGATCGACGATCGCGACGGTGTCGCCGGCCGAGATCAGACCACCGCGGTTGTCGACGGTGCCGCCGCTGGCGATGGTGACGTTGGCATCGGCGCGGATCGCACCGGAGCGGTTGTCGAGGCCGCCGGTGTTGATCGCAACGCTGCCGCCCTCGATGCCCAGGTTCGCGCCCGAGGTGCCGGCGTTGACGACGTGGCCGGCATTTAGGGTGGTCTTGCCGAGCGAGCGAATCAGCGCGCCGCTGTTGTCGAGCGCGCCGGCGCTGATCGTGAGATCGCCCTTGGCCTGGGTACGGCCGCCGCGGTTGTCAAAGGCCGCGCCATGGGTGTCGATGCTGACGCCGCTTTCGCCCAGCACCGTGCCGCTGTTGCTGACCGCGCCGGTGTTGGCGACCAAGGCCTGCTTGGCGCCGATGAAGCCGGCGTTGTTGTTCACCGTGCCGGCGTTGAGGGTCAGGGTATCGGCGCTGCTGATGCCGCCCTGGCCGTTGCTGGCGCCGGCAGCGTTGGTGTTGATCAAGGCCTGGCCACCGGTATCGATGCTCATCGCCTTGCCGGACTGGATCACGCCGCTGTCGTTGTTCAACAGGCCCGATTTCAGGGTGACGGTTTGGGTGGCCGCCAACGCGCCCTTGCCGCTGTTGTCGAGGGCATGGCCGCGGGTATCGACCGACAGGCTGTCGCCGAACACCTTGCCGCCGCGATTGCTCAAGCCGCCGTTGGCCAGCATGGTGCGGGCGCCGGCCTGCAGGCTGCCGCCGTCGTTGCGGGTCAGGCCGGCGGTGGCGATGTCGAGGTTGCCGCGCACCGCGGCGACGGTGCCGCCGCTGTTGTCGAGGCTGGCCGCAAGGATGCGGGCATTGCCGTTGCCGGCGATGGTGCCGCCGATGTTGGTCGCGGCGCCGCCCTGGGTATCGACGGCGACGTCGCCGACCGAGGTGATGCGGCCGCTGTCGTTGTTCAAGCCCCCCGCGCGCAGGTCGACGTTGCCGCCGGCGCCGATCTCGCCCTTGAGGCTGTTGTCGAGTAGACCCTCGACGCTGAGGCCGAGTGCCGAGCCCTCGGCTGCACGCAGGGTGCCGGCCCGGTTGCTGAGGCTGCCGGCGGCGACGCGGGTCTGACCGTTGCTGGCGATGATGCCGCCGCTATTGTCGAGCACGCCGCGCACGCCGATGCGCGTGTCGGAGGCGCCGGTCTGGACGATCTGTCCGCCGCGATTGCTCAGCTCGCCGGCCTCGATGGCGATCTGCTTGGCGCTGGTCTTGCCGCCGTCCTGGTTGAAGGCGTCGGCCAGCTCGACGAGCAAGCCACCGTTGCCGGTGATGTGGCCGTTGTCGCCGTCGAAACGGCCGCCGGCGATCTTCAGCGCGCCGCTGCCGGCGTGTTCGATCTTGCCGCCGCGGTTGCTGATTGCCGCGCCCTGCAGCCCCAGGTCCTGGCCGTTGCTGGCGATGCGGCCGCCGTCGTTATTCAGCGTACCGCTGACTGCGAGCGTGCTGGCCGCGGTGCCGGTCTGGACGATCTCGCCGCCCTGGGTGTTGGCGATGTTGGCGGCGCGGATATCGAGTTCGCCGGCATTGAGTTTGCCGGCTTGGTTGATCAGCGACTGCGCGCCGTTCGTGTTGGCGACGACGCTCAAGCGGCCGGCCGTGGCCACGGTGGCGCGGCTGGTGTCGACGTTGCCTTGGGTGGCGGTCAGCGCGATCTCGGCTGCGCTGGTCTGGCCCGCGGAAATATCCACGCTCGCGCCCTGCAAGCTGACTTTGCCGGCGGCGAGCTGGGTGCCGTGGGCGACCAGGGCGCCACTCGTGGTGACCTGCAACTGGCCCGCCCCGGCGAGTTTGCCGTCGGCCTGGATGCCGGCGCCGAGCACGCCGCTGCCGCCGCCTTGCAGGCTGCCGGCGGCGATCAGTGCGTTGCGACCGGCGGTGATGCTGCCGTCGTTGCCCAACACGCCGCCGGTCGTGATCGTGACGTCGTTGGCGCCGCGCAGGCTGCCGCTGTTGGCGAGGCTGCCGGCTTGCAGATGCAGGTCGCCGGCCGCGCCGATCTGGCCCTGGGCGTTGCTCACGGCGCCGACCACGTTCAAGCGCGCGCCGGCCTGCGCCGACTGGATGCTGCCTTTGGCGTTGTCGAGCGTGGCGGCGGTCAGGCCGACATCGCGATTGGCGATCAAGGTGCCGGCGTTGTTGATCGCCGCGCCGCTCACCGCCGCGGCCAGGACACCGGTGGCGGCGATGGTGCCGCCGCTGTTGTCGAGCGTTCCGCCGACCGCGAGCTGGGCGTCGCTGGCGCTGGTCAGCGTGCCGCCGCGATTGAGCAGGTCGCCGCTCGCGCTGATGTTCAAGCGTCCGGCGTTGAGCTTGCCGCCGCTGTTATCGAACTGTTCGACCCGGGCGTTGAAGACGTTGCCGATATTGAGCGTGCCGCCGCGATTGTCGAAACGCGGCTGATCGACCGTCATGTCGGCGACGCTGAGGCTGCCGCCCTGGTTGTCCAGGTCCGCGCTGTGCAACGCGATCGCGCCGCCGGCATAGATGCGCCCGCCGTCGTTGCGCAGCGTGCCCGCCGCGGCGATCAGGCCTGGCGACGGCGGCTGGTACGGCGGCGGCACGACGCCACCGCCTTCGCCGCTGCCCGGAGTGCCACCTCCGTTGCCTGGTGTACCGCCACCAGGCGTGGTCGGTGGCGTGCCGCCATTGCCCGGCCCGGTGCCCGGTGTCGGCGTTTGCGCGATCGGCTCCAGGCCGATGTTGCCGCCGCGGTTGCTCAGGCTCGGCGCGCTCAAGGCCAGCGCCGCGCCGCTGGTCTGGCGCAAGGTGCCGCCGCGGTTGTCGAGGTCGCCCGCGCTGTTCAACTCCAGGCGCGAGCCTTCGAGCGTGCCGCCTTGCTCGCCGATGCGATTGTTGAGGGCGCCCTGGGTGGCGATCTTGAGGTTCGCGCCACTGGACACGCGACCGCTGTTGTCGAACGTCGATGCGCTCAGGCTCGCGTCGGTCGTGGCCTGCAGGGTTCCGATGTTTTCCAGGCGCCCGGCGCTGGTGACGACGAGTTGGCCGGCGCCGGCGAGCTGCGCCGCCGACGTCGACGCCGCCTGCACCGTGCCGGCGTTGCGCACACCAAGGCCGGCTTCGGTGCCGACCAGGACGATCTTGCCGGCGTACATGCCGCCGAGTGCCGCCACATCCAAGGCATAGGTCGGTGTGCTGCCGGAGGCGCCCGCCGCGGCGACCTGGGCGTGATCGGCGGAAATCTGATTGGCGCCGGTAACGACCTTGAGCTCGCTGGCCCAGATGCCGGCGTTGGCCTGCACCGCGCGGGCGAGGATCGCGGCGTAGTCGGTCTTGCTGGCGTCCAGGCCCTTGCCGTCGATGGTGATGGTGCCGCCGCGAACCAGGAAGCTGTCGAGGCCGCCGAAGGAATTGAACTGCGGCGTGCCTGTGGTCAAGGTGGCGCGGCTGGCGTTGATGAAACCGCCGCCGTCGACCGCGATGCCGGCCGGGTTGGCGATGATCACTTCGGCGCGTTGGCCGCCGACTTCGAGGTAACCGCGCAGGCGGCTGGCGTCGCCGCCGTTGACCTCGTTGAGGATGATCCGCGCCGGCCCGGTGGCCAGATTCGGATTGCCCTGCACCCAACCGCCGAGTTGGGTCTGGACGTTGCCGCGGCTGTTGTTGAGGATCGCGCCTTCGGGACCGACATTGAACTGCTGGTAGACGTTGCGGCTCACACCGGCCGCCGACGGTGTCTGGATGTTGACCAGGGGCACGCCGTTGGGCGCGGTCAGCAGCACCGGGCGCTGCGTCGCGGGCGCTTCCGGCGCCGCGATCATTTGTCCCTGGCTCGGCGAAGCCGATAGTGCGGCGACCAGGACCACCGCCGCAGTCAGCGGTGTGGTGGCGCGGTGCGCGCACGCGCCCTCGCCGTCCTTGGCGAGTGCCGGCTTCGTCCCGGAAGCCGACGCGTTCGGTTGCGTGCCGTGAGCACGCGCACGGGCGATGCGAGGCGGAAGGCGGGTCATGGTCTGTCGTCCTTGAAAGAATGGCGCGTCGCCGCCGTTGGCCTCGCACCCCGCAGGGCATGAGCTGGCGTTCGCCTATAGAGACGAGGCAACGGCGGCGATCCCTACCCCGCCCCCTGCAATCGCCGTGACGTGCGACTCAGGTCACACTATCGCGCCGGTAACGGCGTGGAGACGAAGGCCCATCGCACAGCCTTCGCGGCCGTTCGGCCCCTCCGAACAGGCCGAGAGCCGCAAGCGAACGAGCGCCGTCCGGCCGACGACTGTGCCGTTATCCGCATCCGGAGCGCGTAAGCGATGCAAGCCGCGTCGGCGCGCGGGTCCGACCATGGCCCGGGTCCTGTCCGGAGGCGCCATGCCCGTCGTCGAATTCGTCAGCCGCTCGCCCTCGCCGCTTGAGGCACTGTCGTGAATCGCCCGAACCTCGAGGTCGCCCTGCTCTGGTCGGCCCTGGCCTTGTTGGCGCTGGCCTATGCCTGGCGCTGGTACGCGCTGGAGCGCGCCCGCCGCCAACGGGATCGCGATGCGGACGCGGGTGTGTCGCCGTGGGCCAGTCCAGGCGATGGGCTGACCGGCTTCGTCGCCAACTTCTTCGACACCCTGGGCATCGGTTCTTTCGCCACCACCACTGCGATCTTCAAGTTGCGTGGCCGGGTCGCCGACGATCGCATTCCAGGCACCTTGAACGTCGGCCACGCGCTGCCGACCATCGCCCAGGCGCTGATCTTCATCGCCGTGGTCAGCGTCGACTTCGTCACTCTGGCCGGGATGATCGCCGCCGCGGTCGCCGGCGCCTGGGCCGGCGTGCGGGTGGTGGCGCGGCTGCCGAAACGCGCGATCCAGATCGGCATGGGCATCGCGTTGTTGGTCTCGGCGCTGTTGTTCCTTGCCACCAACCTGCAATGGCTGCCGGGCGGCGGCGACGCCTTGGGCCTGCACGGCGCGACGCTCGCCTTCGCCATTGCCGCCAGCTTCGTGCTCGGCGCATTGATGATGCTCGGCATCGGGCTGTACGCGCCGTGCCTGATCCTGGTCAGCCTGCTCGGCATGAACCCGCTCGCGGCGTTCCCGATCATGATGGGCGCCTGCGCGTTCCTGATGCCGGTCGGCGGCGCGGCCTTCGTGCGCAGCGGCCGCTACGACCTGCGCGCGGCCTTCGGTCTGACTTTGGGCGGCATTCCCGGGGTCTTGATCGCGGCCTTCCTGGTCAAGTCGCTGCCGTTGGAATGGCTGCGTTGGCTGGTGCTGGCGGTGACGCTGTACGCCGCTGTGCAGATGCTGCTGTCGGCACGGCGTGCGCGGGCGGAGGCATCGGGTTCGCTGAAAGCCGAACGTGCCTGAGCGGCGGAGGCCTCATTCCGCCAATAGCGCCACCACTCGCGCTTCAACTCGGATACGAACCCATCGCGAAAGACCTGCGTGCATGCACTTCAGTTAGCCGGCGAGATCTCGTGACGCCAACCCGGCGACCCGGCACGGGCCGGGTCGCGCAGGCCGCGCCGGCGGCTAGGGAACGTTGCACTGGAAGACAAAAGTGACTTGGTTGCTGCCGGGCGCCGCGGACAAGGTGCCGAGCGTCACCCCAGCCGACAGCATGCCGAAGGTCAACGGCCCTGCCGGGCACGCGCCCGGTGGTCCGCTGCAAGTGACTGCATTACCGGCCGGACAAACGATACCCGGCCCCGCCGCGTCGCTGACGAGTGCTCCCACCACCGGATCCGGGCCTACGTTGGTTACGACCACGGTATAGGTCGTCGGCGCTCCTCGCGTCACCGTATCGCCGACCTGGTCGACATCGCCGTTCACGCCTGGCGTATTGGTCTTGGTGATCCGCAGGTCCGCTTGCCGGCGGGTATTGGTGATGGTGCAGACGATCGCGGTGTCGTTGTCGCCGACGGTCAGCGTGTTGCCCGACAAGCCACTGGTGCCGGTGCAGGCCCAGGCGCTCGGGTTGTACAGGCCGACGTTGCCGGCACCCAGTATCTCGGACAAGGTGAATACAGTGCCGGTATCGACCACGACCGCCGTACCGGTGTCGGTCTCGTTCGCGCTGTTGGCGACCGACGTCAGCGTCGGGTTCACGATGCCGCCGGTGGCGCTGAGGCTGGCACTGTCGTTGACGACCGCGCCGCCCCAAGTCTTGGCCAGCGCCACCGACGCGGTCTTGCGCACGTTGGTGAAGCTGCAGGTGAAATCGGTGCCGGCCACCACGTCGGCGGAGGGAATGGTGAAGGTGGTGCCGCTCAAGCTGCCGACGTTGGCGATGCCGTTGCTGCAGGTCGCGCTGGCGAGCTGATAGATCGCCGGCAACGCGTTCTCCTGGATCGTGATCGCCGTGGCCGGCGCGACGATGCCGAACGGTTGGATGCCCGCGGCAGCATTGCCGTCGACTTGCGCCGTGCCCGATGCCGGCGTGCTCACCGTCGCGGCGGTCAGCGCGGTATTGGTCAGGGCGAAACCGAATGTCGCTGCCGCGGCCGGGCTGGTGGTCTTGCTCAGGGTCAGGCAACCCGGGTCCACCACCGCCGTCGCGGTGTTGTTGGCGGTGCCGCCTGGCGCGGGCGTGACGAACAAGGCCTGCGCGCTGGTGGCTTCCTGGATCGGCGCGACCACCGCGACCGTGCTGGTGTTGGTGGTCGCCGCGCACTGCGCCGGGTCGAGCGTGCCGGTGATCGTGTAGGTCAAAGTGCCGCCCGCGGCCGCATTACCGGCCGGCAAGGTCGCGGTCGCCGCGATAGCGCCGGTGCCGCTGGCAGCCGGACACACCGGCGTGGGCGTGCCGCTGGCAGCGCAGGTCCACGAGAACGCGGTGAAACCGGCCGGCAACGCATCGGCAATCGACACTTGCGCGTCGTGCGCAGCGAGATCGCTGCCCGTGCCCACGGTCGGACGCGCGGTGTTGTTCTGGTAGGTCACGGTGAACACCGTGCTGCCGCCGGCTGCGGGGCTGGCGTTGCCGACGGTCTTGGTGGTGCGCGTGTCGACGTCGTTGTCGAGGATGGTATAGGTCGAGGTCTGCACGAACGGCGGGCCGCAGGTGGACGTGCTGGCGATGGTGTAGACCGCGGGATTCGGCTGCACACTCATCGTGATGAATTCGTTGTTCTCGACGACGGTGTCGTTGACGATGACGATGCCGGTCGGGAACTGGCTGCCGACGTTGCCGTCGTAGTTGCCGGCCGGGATCGTCATGGTGAAGGTGTTGGTGCCCGACGGCGTGGTGTAGTCGCTGCCGAGCGTCGCGGTGCTGGCTGCCGTGACTTGGATGATCACGTTCACAGGCGCGGCGATGGTACCGGACACCGCAACGACCGGGCCGCTGCCGGTGGTGACGGATTCCGATCCCGAGTTGGTCGCGGTTTTGAACTCCAGGTACGGGGTCAGGAAGATCTGGATCTCATCGAGCAGATTGCCGACGCTGTTGTTGCCGGTGGAGGTGCTGATGGCTTCGAAGCCGAAATCGTGGATCGCGGACGTACCGGTCCAGGTGAAGGTGCCGGTGTAGTCGGCCCAGGTATTGGTCGTCGTCGGCGCAGCGCAGCTTGCGGTGCCGATCAGCCCGCCGCCGCAGGCCTGCACGGTGCCGGCACCGGTGGTGTTGGTCGCGAAGCGGCCGATCTGGTTGACCGTCGAATCGATGTTGAACGCCATCACGTCGAGGCCGGTGCCGCCAGGGTCTCTGGCCCGGTGGCTCAACTGCCACCGCACCTGCTCTCCGGTAACCAGGCACACGCGCTGAAACAGGCGTGAGGCCGTTTGCGCATTGAGCTCGGCGAGGTTACTGCCGGCGCGCGACGGCACCCCGAGGAAGCCGTTGCTCCACAGTTCGATCAGCGGGCCGGTCTCGCCGCTCGGAGGGCTGGTGCAGCCGCCCCCGCCGGTACCGACCGGATGGGTGGTCGTCCAGCCGGTCACCCGCGAATCGATGGTCTGGGTGGAGCAGCCCGCGGGCACCAGGATGGGCTCTTCGAAGCCGAGATTGATGAAGCTGCGCTGGATCTGCGCAGTCGCCGGAAACGCCAACAGCGGCAGCAATGCCAAGGCCACTGGACAGGCAAACAGGCGCCGGCCGCGCGTACTGGCGGACAGGCATCGACGACGATGGTTGAACAAACGGCACCCCCTCGTTGCACAGGCCAATCAGTGAGTCAGCGTCGAGCAACAACCGTGCAGCTCGATACGTGCGCTTCAGGACAGCGCTGCCACGGAGCCCCCAGGGGCGCAGCGACTCTCGATTGGTGACTTGCCCAGGCGTCCCGGTCACGGGCATTTCTGTGACTTATATCCCAGTTTTGCACCCCTCTCAATCACGAAGTGCCTTTCTTTAGTCGATTTACTTCATTCGGTGTGCTTTTTGCGCAAAGACACACGGAGTAAACGACCGGTCATCGCGGATGGACGGTCGTCCTTGCCTTGCTCCCGTCCGCCTCCCCGGTTTCGATCGAAGCCCGTCGCCGGCCCGAACGCCCGTGGAGGCCTGGCATATCGGCCCGAAATCACCGGCGACCCCATCTGTGTATCGATACCTGCTTCGACCGACGGTGCCACACCTGCCAGCTGAAGCCTGCACCGCCTGTCGGCGCCCGCTCCCCCGTCGACGCCAGCCGAGTCCTAGCGTTCCTGCGGGTCGGCCCACGGCGCCTTCTCGAACTTGCGCACCAGGTAATCGATCAGCACCTGCACGCGGGCCGGGCGGATGCGGCCCGGCGGCGTGACCACGTGCAGGGCGATCGGCGGCGGCGCCCATTCCGGCATCACCACTTCGAGCTTGCCGTTGCGCAGTTCGCGCCAGACCAGGAACTCGGGTTGCAGCGCCAGACCCTGCCCGGCGAGCAAGGCCGGATTCAAGGCTTCGGCATTGTTGACCCGCAACGGCGTGGCCACGCTGATCGAGAAATCGCCGTGACGCTTGTGGCTGAAACGCCAGGCGTTGCCGAAACGCGAATAGGTGTAGAACAGCGCGTCGTGATCGGCCAGTTGCCGCGGATGCTTCGGCCGTCCGCGTCGTTCCAGATAGGCCGGCGACCCCACCAACAGGATGCGCACGCCGCACAAACGCCGCGCCAGCAGGCTCGAATCGGCCAGGGTCGAAATCCGCAGGGCCAGGTCGTAGCCGCCGCCGATGAGGTCGGTGACGCCGTCGTCGAACACGATCTCCAGGGCGATGTCGGGATAGCGCGCCATGAACTCAGGCAGCAGCGGCGACAGGTGAGCGATGCCGAACGACATCGGCGCGGCGATGCGCACCTGCCCGCGCGGGCTCGCGGCCTGGGCGGTGATCTCGGCCTCGACCGCTTCGCCCTCGGCGAGGATGCGGCTAGCGCGTTCGAGCGCGCCGCGGCCGCTCTCGGTCAGCGACATCTTGCGCGAGGTGCGATGGAACAACACCGTCTTCAGCCGCGTCTCCAGGCGGGTGATCGCCTTGGACACGGTCGCCTGCGACAGGCCGAACTCGGCGGCCGTACGTGCGAACGAGCCGGTTTCGGCAACCTTGGCGAAGATCGCCCAGGCTTCCAGGTCGGGCAGTTTCTGCATGGCGGGCGTCCATATCAATTTTGGAAAGAATGACTTTCTATTGGTTCCATTCTAAACCTGATCGCATCGGCCTATCGTTCTCCTCAAGCCACACGGCACTCATCCACGAGGACACGGACATGATCGAACTTCGCCCCTACGACAGCCTCGGCGGCGCCGACCACGGCTGGCTCGACGCCAAGCATCACTTCTCGTTCTCCGGCTACCGCGACCCCGAGCGCATGGGCTGGGGCGCGCTGCGGGTCTGGAACGACGACACCATCCAGGCCAACACCGGCTTCCCGCCGCATTCGCACGCCGACATGGAGATCATCACCTACGTCCGCGACGGTGCGATCACCCACCAGGACAATCTCGGCAACCGCGGCCGCACCGAAGCCGGCGACGTCCAGGTGATGAGCGCCGGCACCGGCATCCAGCACGCCGAATACAACCTCGAATCCGACACCACCCGCATCTTCCAGATCTGGATCATTCCCGATCAGCGCGGCGGCGCGCCGACCTGGGGCAGCAAGCCCTTCCCCAAGGGCGACCGCGCCGGCCACTTCGTCACCCTGGCCAGCGGCATCGACGGCGACGAAGACACCTTGCCGATCCGTGCCGATGCGCGCGTGCTCGGCCTGACCCTCGCGGCCGGCGAATCGGCCGAATACGTTTTCGCCGACGACCGCTATGGTTATCTGGTGCCGGCCAAGGGCAGTGTCGAGGTCAACGGCGTGCGCCTGCAGGCTCGCGACGGCGCGGCGATCCGCAACGAAGGCGCGATCCGCGTCGTCGCCATCGACGACGCCGAGTTGGTCCTTGTCGACACCGCGCCCTGATCTCGGCTTTCGCAGTTGACGCTACGCGTTCAAAACGACTCCCTGCGACACCGGTCAACGCCGGTGTCGCCCGCATCGACCACACTCCCTTCTTCCCCACCGCACAGGAGCGACACCATGGGCACTTTCACCACTAAAGACGGCGTGCAGATCTATTACAAGGACTGGGGCCCGCGCGACGGCGAGCCGGTGGTCTTCAGTCACGGCTGGCCGCTCAGCGCCGACAGTTGGGAAGCGCAGATGCTGTTCCTGGCCGAGCACGGCTACCGCACCATCGCCCACGACCGCCGCGGCCACGGCCGCTCCAGCCAGCCCTGGGACGGCAACGACATGGACCACTACGCCGACGATCTGGCGCAATTGCTCGAGCATCTCGACCTCCAGGGCGCGACGCTGTTCGGCTTTTCCACCGGCGGCGGCGAAGTCGCGCGCTACATCGGCCGCCACGGCACCAAGCGGGTCAAGAAGGCCGGTTTGATCTCGGCGGTGCCGCCGCTGATGCTCAAGACCGACGCCAACCCCGGCGGCCTGCCGAAGGACGTGTTCGACGGCCTGCGCGCCGGCTCCATCGCCGACCGCTCGCAGTTGTACCAGGACCTCGCCGGCGGCCCGTTCTTCGGCTTCAATCGTCCCGGCGCGAAGAAGTCGCAGGGCATGATCGATTCGTTCTGGGTCCAGGGCATGCAGGGCGGCCACAAGAACACCTTCGACAGCATCAAGGCGTTCTCGGAAACCGACTTCACCGAAGACCTGAAGAAGTTCGACGTGCCCACCCTGATCCTGCACGGCGACGACGACCAGGTCGTGCCGATCGACGCGGCGGCGCGCGCCTCGGCCAAGCTGGTCAAGAACAGCAAGCTGGTGGTCTATCCCGGCGCTCCGCACGGTTTGACCGACACCCACAAGGAAAAACTCAACCAGGACCTGCTGGACTTCCTCAAGTCCTGATCGCAAGCGCCGCGCCGGGGTTCCGGCGCGGCTTTCTCTCGCCAGGCATGCGGATTGCAAGCCCGGCGCCCTGCTTCGCCTCAGGCCGCCGGCGCCGCCAACGCCGTCGCGATCCGCACTTCGCCCGACAGGACTTTGTGGATCGGGCAGGCATTGGCGACCTGCAGCAGGCGTTCGCGCTGCTCGTCGCTGAGTTCGCCGCTCAACGCAATGCGGCGGCGGATATCGGTGCCCTCGGCCGGCTTGCCGTCGGGGTTGAAGCTCAGTTCCACTTCGACCGCGCTCAGCGGCCACTGCTTGCGCGCGGCATACATGCGCAAGGTGATCGCGGTGCAGGCGCCGAGGCTGGACAACAACAAACGCTCCGGCGACGGGCCACTGTCGGCGCCGCCCTGTTCGGCGGGTTCGTCGGCGAGCCAGCGGTGGTCGAGGTCGTCGCTGAAACGGACCTGATACGGCGCGCCGTCGCTGGCGGCATGGACGGTGGCGATGGCGGGCATGCAGGGCTCCGGAACGATGGAAGATCGAGCGGTTATCGCACGCGCCCCGCGAAAGCAGAAGGGTTCGCGGTGGAACGCTGCATCGAGGCTCGAGGGCTTGGCAGGCGTGGCGTAAGGAAACCCGCTAGCGGAATCGAGCCTGCAACATCGAGTGCACGGTTCGGCGCGAACCGGCCGCTGGCGGGAACCGCCGGCATCGAGCTCGCCGGCGCAACTAGACGGGGCCGAAACGCCTCGGTTCTGGCCGTTCGCGCCGACCAATTGCGTACCCCTTCTTGGCGGCCGCGACGAGCGCGGCGAATCCGTGCGCCCGACCGGCGCGACACTCGGCTAAGAGGACAACGGCATGACCCAGGACAACAGCACGGGCAATTCCTTGATCGAGGATTTCGGAACGCGCGACATCGTGCTCGAAGTGGTCGCCGACACCGCGACCCAGGACGGAGCGCCCGAGGTCCAGGTGACCTTGCTGGTGGCCGGGGTGCTGATCTCGGGCACGATCGTCAGCTTCAAGCGCTACGCCCAGCATCACCCGATCACCGCGCGCATCCACGAAGCGGTCGAAGGCCTGGCCGCGAGAGCCTCCAACGAAGAAGGCACGGTCCGACCGGGGCCGCCGCTGTATCTGCATCTGAAGGATGCGATCTACTACACGCCCGGTGCGCCGCAGGCGTTTCCGTCGGACCGCGGCGTGTTCTGCCGTGTCGCCTTGAAAGACGTGTCGGCGTTCAACTTCGGCAATGTCGTCTGGCCCGAACCGAGCTGATCGGGCGGATCGACCGCGCCTTGCCCCGCGTCAAGCGATGAAGCGGCGATCGTGCCCCGGGCGTATCAGGGATTCAGCCACGGCGCCGACACCGTCCAGAAAATGATGTCCGCGCCGAGATAGTCCTGGGCAAAAGCGCTGAACTCCTCGCGGGTGAACGGCTTGCCGGTTTTATCGTTGTTGTAAGTCAGGGTCGGCTCCTGGACCGCCATCGCGACCAAGGACAGTTGCTCCCGATAACGATGAAAGAACGGATAGGCGTTCTTCATCTGTCCTTTCTTGTAGGGGACGATGTCCGGCCCACCGAGACCCACGCCGTGCTTGGCCGCGTACTCGAACAAGCGGCCCATGTAGTCGTGGTCGTTGTTCCACTCACAGGGCCAGAAGTTGACGTACTGAACCACATGCGATTGCTTGAACGCATGCCGCGCCGCGGCGAGGTTCTCCATCTCCGCAGCGAAATATTTGTCGCAGGTGAAGCTGGTCTTGTCGCGTTTGTAGTCGATGTCGATCGCGGTTTCAGGCAGATTGATGCCCTGGATACGGCCGTCGTAGCGGGCGGCCAGGGCTTGCAGGAGCTTCTGGAAGCGGGCCCTGACCTCCGGGTTCCATTGCTGCGTCGCCCAACCCGAAGCCGGCGGCTTGTTCTCGCCGGGGTTGTCGATCTGGGCCACGAGGCCGCCACCGAAAGCGGGATCGGTCAACAGATAGGCCGGGATGTTTCTGGCGCCCGGCTCGAAGAAGCGATCCTGGATCTGGATGAACAGTTTCTTGTGCAAGCGCTCGACCTGTTTCAGGTCGGCGTCGATGCGGCTGAAGTCGTACTCGCCCTGCCCTCGTTCCAACTGTTTCCAGTTATAGACGATCTGCACGCCCTCGATATCCGCACGCGCGAGGTAATGCTGGTGTTCGGCGAAATCGCCGGCGCTGGTATAGATGTAATCAGCCGGCGCCTGCGCCGCATGAGCGAGCGAGCCTGTGGCGATCAAGGCGAACGCCAGGGCTCCGGACCGGAACGGGTGTTGGGACATGCGCTGCGACCGGTTACGAACCATGCCACGATGGTACTAGGCGACCGGCCGGGCGAATGAATCGATGTTCACACGCGATGCGCCAGAGGTTTGTAGCGCCCGCGCCGCAGCACGCCGCTCAGAACGCCGGCGCGCTATGCCATTGCCACGCGCTGTCGATGATGTCTTCCAGGCGGGTATAACGCGGGGCCCAACCCAGTAGCGATCTCGCCGCATCGCTGGCCGCGACCAGCACCGGCGGGTCGCCGGCTCTGCGGGGCGCCAGCGAGTAAGGGATGCGGCGGCCGGCGATGGCCTCGGCCGCGCGTATCACCTGCAGCACGCTGAAGCCCTGGCCGTTGCCGAGATTGAAACGATGCGCGCCCGGCGTGCTGTCGAGCCAACGCAAGGCGCGGATGTGCGCGTCGGCGAGGTCGATCACGTGGATGTAGTCGCGCACGCAGGTACCGTCGACGGTGTCGTAGTCGTCGCCGAACACCTGCAGCGCCTGCGCTTCGCCGAGGGCCGCGCGCAACACGTTCGGGATCAGATGGGTTTCCGGATAATGCGATTCGCCGATGCCGGCATGGGCCGCGGCGCCGGCGGCGTTGAAGTAACGCAGCGACACCGAACGCAAGCCGTAGGCCTGCGCGGCGTCGGCGAGCATGCGCTCGACCATGAGCTTGCTGGCGCCGTAAGGATTGATCGGGTCGGTCCGATGCGCCTCGTCGATCGATACCGAGTCCGGCTCGCCATAGACCGCGGCTGTCGAGGAAAACACCAGGCGACCGACGCCATGACGCTGCATGGCCTGCAACAGATTGAGGCTGCCTACCACGTTGTGCCGGTAGTAGTCGTACGGCGCGGCGACCGATTCGCCGACCAGCGAGCGCGCGGCGAAATGCATCACCGCATCGACCGGACGCTCGAACGCGGCATCCAGCGTTTCGGGTTTGAGCAAGTCGGCGGTGATCCAGCGGCCCCAACGCAAGGCCTCGCGATGACCGGTGCTGAGGTTATCGAGCACGCTGACTTCGAAACCTTGATGAGCGAGCGCGTAAGCCGCGTGCGCACCGATATAACCGGCGCCGCCGCAGACCAGGACGTGACAGGAATCGTGTGAGGGAGCAGTGAACGGAACCGGTGCGACGCCTGGGGGATGAGTCACGAAAGCCTCTGGAAACTGAAGGTTTTTCCTGGCCTGCCCTTGTGGCTCCGAGCATGCCGTGGGAGTATGCGTCGGACTAAAACTGTGATGCAAATCACTTAATTATCTTCATATTTATGAATGAACTGGTCGGATAAGGAATCGAATCGGCCGGCTTCCAAGCTCGCGCGATTCCAGCGCGCGGCTCGTGTAGTTGCAGCCTGCAAGGACGCGTCGTGCTGATTCGCCAGACCCTGCTGTACCTGCCCGCACAACTGCTCGGCCCGCTCGCGCAGTTGGCGGCGATCGTGTTGTGGACGCATTGGCTCGATCCGAACGAGTTCGGCCTGTTCACCCTGGCCCTGGCGATGCAGGAAGCGGTGTATCTGCTGTTCCTGGCTTTCTGGTCGTATTTCCTGCTGCGTTTCCTGCCTGGCGCCGATGCGCTTCTGCGCGAACGCATGGACGTGATCGAGAGTTGGGTGTTCTTCGCCAACGGCGTGCTGCAGGCGGCGGTCCTGCTGATCCTGTTGCGTTATGTCTCGCACGATTGGCCGTCGCCGGCCCTGTGGACGACGTTGTTCGTGTTCACCTTGACTCGCTCCTACTGCACGCACCTGGCCGAGCGCGCCAAGGTCGCCGACGCCATCGGCGTCTACACCGCTTTGCAGAGCGTCGGCCCGGTCGCCGGCCTGGCGATCGGCTGGATCTGGGCCAGCCTGGCGGCGAAAGGCCCGGCTCAGATCGGCCCGCTCGAAGTGCTGGCCTCTTACGCGATCGCGCAAAGCCTGTCCTTGCTGTACGCGGTGTCGCGCCTGCGCATGCGCCTGCAACTGCGCAAGCCGGACCGGACCACCTGGCGCCGCATCTGCCTCTACGGTCTGCCGCTGGCGATCAGCGGCGTGCTCGCGTGGGTGCCCGGCAACGGCATTCGCTTCGTTGTCGAGCACGGCATGGGCCTCGCAGCGGTCGGCCTGTTCTCGGTCGGCTGGACATTGGGACAACGCGCCTGCGCGTTCGCGGCGATGCTGGTCACCGCCGCCGCGTTCCCGATCGCCTTGCGCCTGGAAGCCCAGGGCGAGAAGCATCGGGCGCTGGAACAGGTCGCCCTTAACGGCGCCCTGCTCTGCTCGGTGCTGGTGCCGACCGCAGCCGGCCTGATCCTGCTCGTCGAGCCGCTGTCGCGTGCCGCGGTCTCGGCGCCGTACATCGCGACCACCTTGAGCATCCTGCCGCTCGCGACCCTGGCCGGGCTGATCAAGAACCTGCGCAGCCACTTCGCCAACCAGCCCTTCCTGCTCGCGCAGAAGACAGCTTGGACGCTGGCGATCGACGTACTCGAAACCGCCCTGTTCCTCGCCGCCGCCGCCATCGGCCTGCGCACGATGGGCCTGGTCGGCGCCGCCGCTGGCGCGCTCGCCGCGGTGAGCGTCGGCGCGCTGGTCTCGTTCGTCATCGCCGTGCGCAAACTCGGCATGCCGATGCCCATCGCTCACCTGGCCCGCATCGCGCTGGCGAGCGCAGTCATGGCCGCAAGCCTGTCGGCCTTGCCGCCGCTCGCCGGCTGGACCGAACTCATCGCCACCGTCGCACTCGGTGCGACGGTGTATGCCGCAGCGCTCGCGCTGACCTATCGCGGTCAGCTCGGCCAGTTGCGCAGCGCGCTTCGTCCCAACTCCCCTTAGCGGAACGCCGTCATGCTCGAACCCACCACGCATCCCTTGAGCAATCTCGGCCCGCAGTCGCCGGCGCAATGGCAAGCCGCGCCGCTGCTGTTCGAGCACCGCCTGCACCTCGACCCGCGTTTCAGCCGCGAGGCCATCGCCCGCACCATCGAGCGTTATCCGCGCCGTCATTACTCGATCGTGCACATGGGCGAACAAGGCGCGAACGGCAAGCGGGTCTGGCGCGAAGGCGAGTTCGGCGGGCTCGACGGCGAGCGCGTACTGGAAGCGATCGAACGCGGCCGCCTGTGGCTGAACCTGCGCAACGGCCAGGACCTGGAACCGCACTGCCTCGAAGTGCTGATAGGCCTATTCGGCGAAGCCGGCACGCTGGCGCCGCCGCTGTCGAGTTACGACCACCGCATGGGCTTGCTGGTGTCCTCGCCCGGCGCGCAGGTGTATTACCACGCCGACCTGCCCGGCCAGGGCCTGTTGCAGTTGCACGGCCGCAAACGCATCTACGTCTATCCGCCGCGCCTGCCGTTCCTGAGTGCAGAAGGCCTGGAAAACATCGCCCTGAGCCAGCTCGAAGTCGGCCTGCACTACGACCCGGCCTTCGACGCGCAAGCCGCGGTGTTCGACCTGGAACCCGGGCAAGGCCTGTTCTGGCCGCTCAACTCGCCGCACCGGATCGAGAACCACGACTGCCTCAACATCTCCATGACCCTGGAGTACTGGACCGAGGAGATCCGCCGCAATCACATGATCAACCTCGCCAACGCCATCCTGCGCCGGCATCTGGGCTACACGCCGCATACGCGCAAACTCAGCGGGCCTTCGTTTTATGCCAAGGCCGCACTGCAGGCGGCGTGGCGCCGCAGCGGGCGCCTGGATGCCTTGCGGCGTACGGCGCGGCCGGTCGATTTCCGGCTCGATGCCGAAGTGCCCGGCCGCATCGTCGATCTGGCGGAGCCGGCACGGTGACGGCGAGTGCGCAGGCGATCGGTCGAGCGAGGCAAGACTATGTCGCGACGATCGAGACCGATGTGGCGACCGCCCTACAGCGCTGGCGCGAATGGATCGACGACGGCGCCTCGACCACCGTGTTCCAGAGCGAGCCTTGGCTGTCGGCCTGGTACGCCACCCTCGGTGCGCAGACCGGGCGCAAGCCCTTGCTGGCGAGCATCGCGCGGCGCCGCGACGGATGCGTGCTGATGGCCCTGCCCCTGGTCGCCGAACATCGCGGCGGCCTGCAGCGGATCGGGCTCGCCGATCTCGGCGTCAGCGACTATGCCGCACCGCTGCTGATGCCCGCTTGCCCCGACGATGCGTCGCAAGTCCGCGCGATGTTCGCCGCCCTGCGCAAGGCCTTGCCGCACGCCGATCTGCTGGCGATCGAGAAAATGCCCGAAACCGTCGGCGCGCGCGCCAACCCGTTGCTGCATCTGCCCGGCGTGCGCGCATCGGCCTTGTTCGGCAACCCGGCCACGGTCGGCGACGACTTCGACGCCTGGCGCTTCAGCCGCGAGAAAACCCATCGCAAGGAACTGGAACGCTCCTGGCGGGTGTTCACCCGTCATCCGGAGGCACGTTTCGAGCAAGTGTCCGACGCCGTCCAGGCGCAGCGGGTCATGGACGCATTGGAACAACAGCAACGCAGCGCGATCTCCGGCAAGGGCTGGGCCTATATCCTCGATGAGCCCGGCTATCGCGACTTCTACCGCAAGCTGGTCGACGACGGCCTCGCTTGCGGCGAGGTGGTGCTGACCGCGCTGATGGCCGGCGACGAAGTCGTGGCCGCCCTGCTCGGCCTGCGTCGCGGCGGCGAGTACGCGATGATCCGCATCGGCAGCGCCGCCGGCGAATGGCGCAGTTGCTCGCCCGGGCGCCTGATCATCGAACGCACCATGGCCGCCCTGCATGCGCAGGGCGTGCGCCGTTTCGATTTCACCATCGGCGACTACGCCTACAAGAAAGGCTTCATGCCCGAGCAACTGGACTTGTTCGATCTGGCCGTGCCGCTGTCATGGAAGGGCCGTCCGCATACCCTGTGGATCGGGCTTCGCCATCGCCTCAGGCAATGGTCGCACGCGCATCCGCGCCTGCACCGCGGGCTGGCGCAAGCGCGCGATGCCTGGACGCGCGCCCGCGCCGGGCGCAAGGCTGCGTCTTAAGCCGAACCGGTCGGGGCGATCCGCGCGAACAAGGCGAGGTATTCCTCGACGCTGCGTTCGACGGTGAACTCCAGGGCCCGCCGCGTCGCTTCGGCCTGATCGCCCGGGCGTTGCAAGCGGCTTTCGATGGCCGCGGTCATCGCCGAAACGTCGCCGACCGCGACCAGGGCGCCATAGCGGCCGTCGCCAAGAATCTCGCGCGGGCCGACCGGGCAGTCGCTGCTGATCACCGGCGTGCCGCAAGCCATCGCCTCGATCAATACGTTGCCGAAACCTTCGAACAACGAAGCCAGCACGAACACGCGCGCCTGCCGCATATAGGCATAGGGATTGGCGCGCTGGCCGAGCAGGCGCACCCGCTGGCCCAGCCCGAGTTCGTCGATCAAGGCCTGCAAGGCCGACCGCTCCGGTCCTTCGCCGATGATCGCCAGGCGTGTCTGCATCGGCATGCGCACGCCGGCGAAGGCGCGGATCAGGCCGGCGAAATTCTTCTCCGGGCTCAGGCGCCCGACCGACAGCACCAGCGGGGCGGCATCGACGCCGAACCAGGGGTCGTCGACCGCCTGATGGGCGAGCGAGTTCCAGTCGCGACGCAACACCGGGTTGGGAATGACTTCCAGCCGAGCCCGCGTGCCCTTGGCCAGGCGCGGCGCGAAGTCGTCGCGCACGCCCCGCGAGACCGCGACCACCGCGTCGGCGAGGCGATAAGCCCAGGGCATCAGGCGCAGGGTCGCGCGATAACGCGCAGAAGGATCGAGCTGCCGCATCGACGACACCGGCGCGTGCTCGGTGAGCACGACCCGGGTCGCCCCGTCCGCCCATCGCGCCGCGACCGCAGCGACGATATTGCTATGAGTCAGGGCGGATACCAGGACGTCGGGACGGCGCCGGCGCAACAGCCGAGCCAGCCGGGTCGCCGCCGACAAGGTGCGATCGGCGTCGAGCGAGATCAGCTCGATATCGCCGGCCAGCGCCCTCGCCTCGGTGTCGCCGCGATGGACGACGAAGGCCACCTCCATGCCGCGCGTGCGCAGGCCCTGGGCCAGGCGCAGCAGCGAGATCTCGGCGCCGCCGACCTTGAGCTGGGGCAGATACAGCAGCGCGGTGCGCATGCGCGAGGCGCCGGCAGCGTGCGGGCTCATTCGCCGGCTCCGCCCGGCGAGCGCCAACCGCGGCAGCGCAGCTTGCGGCCGAGCTCGTGCAGATTGAACACGTAACGTTTGCCGTCGACGAGCGTGCGTTCGCCCCAGGACGACACGGTGTGCAAGCCATGCGGATTCGGCCCGCGCGGATCGGGACGGCAACGGCGTACCACCTGTTCGCGATAGCGCCGCGGCGTACACACCTCGATGCGGTTGATCGCGATGGCCGCACCGTAGCCCGCGCTGCAGTCCTGCGCCGGCCGATACAGCGCGCCTTGGTGCAAGAACGGCGTGCCGGCCGGGCGCGAGCTGCAATGATCGAGCTTGACCGGATGCAGCGCATGCGGATGCCACGGCCCGCTCAGGTCTTCGGCGTAACTCAGGCACAGATTGTCGAAGGCGCCCAGGCCGAGATCGGTATAGGCCAGCCAGAACAGGCCCTCGTGCCGAAACAAGCTGGCATCGGCGGCGGCGACACCGTCCAGCAACACCGCCACCGGCCGCCATTCGCCGTCGGCCTCGATCCGGTACAGCTCGCAACGGCGGTTCGCCGAGGTTTCCGGGATCGCGTACAGGCCGCCGTCGTGCTCGAACAGATACGGATAGGACAGATGCATCGGCAACTGCAGCCGCGCCGGCCCGGCCCGGACGATGCGGTCGCCGCGATCGAGTTCGATCGCCTCGATGCGGCCGAGTCCATCGCGATAGTCGTAGACCTCGCAATACAGACGGTGGCGGTCGCCGGGAATGCCGAAAGGATCGGCGCGGTAGTGGGTCGAGCCGCGTCGGCCGAGCCAGCGGATCTTCGAGGCCAGCGGCGTCTGGATCAGCTCGTGGATCGGCGCATCGATCACCCCGATCATCCAGCTTTCGCTGAGCCAACGCGCCACCAGCCGGCGCCGCCAGGCCAAGGCCCTGCCGCGCAAGCCGCGCACCGCTCGCCGCAACGGCGTCGGCGCAGGCTGCGGTGCGAATGCCGCCGTCGTGGGCAGTGCCGCGCCGACGATCAGTTCCTGCACCGCGCCGCGCAGCAGGGTCGCCACTTCGCCATAGATGCGCTCGAACGAACGCGGATAGTCCGGGTCGGCGAAAAAGCGTACGGCATCGAGCACGCTGGCGCCGTCGCGCACCAGCAACAGTTCCCCGCCGAGACCGGCGCTGATCGCCGCGTGACAGGGCCAGGCCGCGGCGAGATGGATGCCCTGCGCATCCAGCGGCTGCCACACGCCATGCCGACTGGCGGCGCGCCAGGCCTGCCATTGATCGCCCGCAGCCGAATCGATGCCGGCCAGGTCGATCACCGCGTCCCAGCACGAATCGCCGGGCGATTGCAGGTCCGCCGACGGTGCCGGCGTCTCGGCGAGCATCGCGGTCGCGCGTTCGAGCCGGCTCCAATCGGGCCGATAAGAATCCGCCACGCGGACACGGCGCACGTCGACCTGCACGCCGGGAATGCTGCCGAGGGCGGCGCGCGCCAGCTTCTGCCAGGCGCGATGACGATCCGCCGGCAGCAGCACCGCGATCCGCAACCTTGCCGCAGCCTGGGCGGAGTCGGCTTCGAGCGGGTCCGGGCGCCGATTGACCGGACGGCCCGCCGACTCGCTCGCCGGCCTGGATTCAGAGTCGATCATGCAAGGCGCGTGGCAGATGAGAGCGATGTTTGTTGAGGATGGAGCCGAACACCTGGGCGTTGACCGCGGCGAGATCGTCGAGCAGCTTGCGGATCGCCGAAGCGCGCGTGACCTCGGCTTCGACCACCACGATCACGCCGCTGGCGCGGGCCGCTGCGACCAGGCCGAACGCCGGCTTGGCGTCGACCACGATCTCGTCGAAGCGCTCGCACAGACCGCTCCACACCGAGGCGTCTTCGATCGCCGCGTAATTGTCCTGATAGCCACGGGCGTCGCTGGACAGCCGGGCATGGGTGACATCGCCGTTCGCATCGTCGTCGTAAGCGGCCGTAATCGAAGCGCCGGCGCGATCCAGCGCTTCCTCGACCAGGCTGGGCCAGGCGCGCTCGCGGTCGAGGTCGTCGGACAACAGCAGGACCTTGCGCTTGCGCAGGCGTGCCGAGGCTTCGGCGTAGGCCCGTGCCAGCGAGCTGACGCCCTCGCCCGGGCGCGCGGCGATGAATTGCACGATGCGCCGGCCGCCGCCCGCCATCTGCGCATCGAGGCGCTGCACCAGGCCGGCCATGCGTTGCTGGGGCTGCGCAAACAAGGGCTCGGCATCGAAGGACATGGACGAGCACTCCCTGGGATTTCCATCGGTATCGACGCCGAGCGCAGCCGCGCCCAAGGTTTCGCGCTCGTCGCCGCTGTCGCAGGCCAGGCGCAGCACCCGCCACAGGAACCGACCGCCGCCGAGCACGTAGCGACGCCATAACCGGCGCGGCTCCTTGAGCAATCGGTACAGCCATTCCAGGCCGATGCGCCGCAGCCATCGCGGTGCGCGAGGGAAACGTCCGGCCATGAAATCGAGGATTGCGCCGCCATTGACGATCAGCGCCGGCTGTTCGAGTTCGCCGGCCAGGCGCGCGGCGATGCGTTCCTGGCGCGGCATGCCCATGCCGAGAATCACCAGGTCCGGACGCGCGGCGGCGATGGTCGCCACGCAACGGTCCTCGCCGCCGAAGCCGTCGATCGAGCAGACCACGTCCAGGCCCTGCTCGCGCAGTCGCTGCACGGCGCGTTCCAGATACGGCTGGTCGGTGCCCGCCACCGCGACGCGTCGGCCGGCAAAGGCCGCGACCAGTTGCGGAATCAGGTCGGTGCCGTTCATGTTCAAGCCCGGTGCGCGCGCGAGCAGGCGCAGGCAAGCGGCCATGCCGACCCCGTCGCGCAGCAACAGCTCGCTGCGCAGCAAATCCTCGCAAAAGGCCGGATCGGTCCAGGCCAGATTGAAGGCGTGCTGGTTGAGGAACGACACCACGGCGGTGCGCTTGGGCCGGCGCAGTTCGTCGATCAAGCGCCGCTGCCGACGCGAGTCGGCGACGATGTCGAGACGATCGAGCAATGCCCGGATGCGCGGCATCGCCGCGACGGAGTCGTGTTTGTCTGTCATGCGAAGGCGCCTTCCGCGCGTAATTCTTCATAGATCGCGGCGACCTCGCGGGCCATCGCCAGGTCGGAGTAGCGTTCGCGCTGGCGTTGCAGACCAACCCGCGCCATCGCCTGGGCGCGCCGCGGTTGCTCGATCAAGGTGGCCACGGCGTAGGCGAAAGCGCCGGCATCGCCTGGCTCCACCAACAGGCCGGCGCGGCCGTTGCCCAACACTTCCGGAATGCCTTCGTTGTCGGTGGCGACCACCGGCAGCCCGACCGCGAGCGCTTCGATCAAGACCATCGGCAGGCCTTCGCCGTACAGGCTCGGCAAGGCGAACAGATCGATCCGCGCCAGCTCGGCGCCGATGTCGCGGGTAAAACCGGTCCAGACGATGTGCTCGGCCACGCCCTGGGCCTTGGCGTACGCCAGCACCTGCTGCCGGTAGGCCTCGCTCTCGAAACCGCCGACCGCGCGCAAGCTCACCGGCCGGCCGGCGGCGCGCAAACTCGCCAAGGCCTCGATCAAGACCTCGATGCCCTTGCGCGGGCGGAACAAGGCGACCATGCCGAGTACCCATTGCGACTGCGGCGGCCGCCACTCGCGCACCTCGGCGACCGCCGGCACGCCGTTGGCGACGGTGCGAATCAGACCGTCCTCGTAACCGATCCGGCGCAAATAGTCGCGGGTGCTGTCGGAGACCGCGATCAAACGGTCGGCGCGCCGCAGGCTGAAGTGCTGGATCGCGCTGTTGATGCGGTTGCGCACGGCGCTCTCGGTGTCGCGGTCGGTGCGGCTGTGGACGTGGTGCACCATCGGCTTGGAGGCGCGGTGGGCGGCGAAACGGCCGATCAGCGCCGAGCGCGCGGTATGCGTATGCAGCAGGTCGTAGCCGCCCTCGCGCAACAGCCGCGCCACCTCGCGGGCCGGCTTGAAATCCAGGCGCGAACGCATCGGCACGGTCGTCAACGCGCTGCCGCTCGATTCGCGCACCCGTTCGAAGGCGCCGGCCTTTAGGCAGGCGAAATCGACCTGCCAGCCGAACCTGGGCAATTGCTGGGCGAGCAGATCCTGCACGCGTTCGGCGCCGGCGTAATGCTCGCCATTGATCAAGTACAAGGCCCGGCCCGGGCGCGGCGTTGCGTTGACGATGCCGCTCATGCGCGGGCTCCGATACGTGAGAATGCTTGCCGCGGCGCGATGCGGCGTTCGGCTGCGGCAGCGTGTGCGCCGAGCGCGCGATAACCGGCGACGCCGCACAGCACCGCGAACAACAAGGTCAGGGCGCTGGTCTTGGAGGCCAACGAGTTGGTGGTCGAGGCGGTGACGAGAAACACCAGCAAGGTCCAGCGGCCCCCGCTGCCGGCGCGTCGCCACAGCAGCCAGAGCGCGCAGAGCAGGCCGAGCGCGAACACGGCGAAACCGAACACGCCCAGTTGCAGCAGCATGAACAGCCAGAAATTCTCGATCGCCTCCAGGTTGGCGCTGAGACCGACCCGCGCCGAGACCGCGTGGATCTGCGCTGGCGAGATGCCGAACAAGACATCGAAGCGGTCGAGATGATCGAAGACGCTGAAGATGCGCAGACGCACCGTGGCGCTGTCGTCCAGGTACAGCCCCTCGAAGATGCGTGCACCCAACCCGCTGCGCCAGACCAGGGCCATCGCCATCGGCAAGGCCAACAGCACCGCGATCGACGCGCCGACGATGTGCAGATAGCCATAGCGCCCGGCACGCAGCCCGTGCAACGCACCCCAAGCGGTATAAGCCAGCAAGGCCAGCGTGGTCAGCACGAAACTGGTGCGTCCGCCGAAGGCGAGCAAGGCCAGCACCAGGAACACAATCAGCGAGGCGCGCCACAGCGGCGACATCGGCCGGTCGAGCGAGGCCAACAGGACGATGCTGGTGATCAGCGCGTTCTCGAGCGGATGGCCCAGCAACGCGGTGGCGCGGAATTTGTCCTCGATGACCGGTACGCCGCCGGCGACCGTATACGGCACCAGGTGATGTTGCACGACGGCTTCGACCAGGCCGAGCGCGGCATTGGCGGTCACCATGATCAGGATCAGGCGGAACAGGCCGCGCAGTTGCGCAGCGTCCAGGCGCAGCAGGATCAGGGCGATCGCCGCCGGCATCATCAAGGTGTCGATGAAGAAGGCCGAACCGGATGCGCCGTAACGCAGTAGCGAATAGACGAAGCCCGACAGCATCGCAAGCAGGTACAGGCCCAGCAGAGGCTGCCCGGCGAGGCGGCGCAGCAAGGCGACGAGCGGATTGCCCTGCCCGGCCAGCGACAAGGCCAGCGCGATCGTCAGCAGATAGCTGCCGGGATGCAGCTTGAACACGAAGCTGCCATAGGGCGCGTCGTAAGGAATGCCGATCACCGTCAACAAGGCCGGCGACAGGCACAGGTAGGCCAGCAGGCTCAGGACCAGGAACACGCAGCTGGCACGGTCGAAGGCGCTTCCTTGGCCGTCGTACGCCTTCATCGTGCGCGCCGGCCCTGCTCCAACCGGCCCTGCTCCAGCCTGCCCAGTCCCAGTGCGCGCAACGCCGGTGCCTCGAGCTCGCCGCGCTCGCGGCCTTCGGTGTTGCTGCCGCTGGCGATGCCGAAATCGTCGGCATAGTTCCACAGCGACCAGCCCCAGCCGTTGCTCTCGGCGAGGGCCCGCACGTCGCCGATCCAGGCATAGCGCGACGCCGGGTCGACGCCGTCGCGGATCACCCCGAACTCGCCGCAATGCACGCGCACGCCGTGCTCGCGCGCCCAGGCCGTCAGCGGCCGCCATTGCGCGGCGATGCGCCGGCGGTTCCAACCGCTCCGGAAATACTCGGCGAGCTCGTCGGTGGCGCGTTCGGCCGCGACCTTGCCGTCGCTGCGCGGCAGCTTGAGCCGCGCCTGCAGCGCCGGATAGCGCACGCCGCGCCAGTGTCCGGCGGTGGTCCAACGGTCGCCTTGCATCCAGCTCGCGCCCTGGTGGGTGAAGATGTAAGGCAGGTAGTAATGGAAGCTGTAGATCAGGTTCGGATCGTCGAGCGGATCGAGTTCGACCAGGCCTTCCAGGCTGCCGCCCTTGCGGCCGCTGACGATCAGCGCATGCGCCGGCAACACCTCGCGCACCGCGCCGACCAGGCGCTGCTGATATCGGCTCCACAGATAGCCGCCGGCGATGCCGTAATAGCCCGGTTCGTTGAACAACTCGAAAACGACCCGTTTGGTCGGCGTGCGCTTGAACTCGCCGGCCAAGGTTCGCCACATCGCGATATAGCCGTCCGACCACTGCGACTCGGCTTCGATCGCCTGCTTGGTCTGCTCGTTAGGATGCAGGTCGACGATCACGTCGAGCCTCGCCTCCAGCGCCGCGTCGACCGCGCTGCGCAAGCGCGCCAGTCCGCTCAGCTGGGGCCCGCGCTGCGGCGCCCAACCCAGCGCGACCGGATCGACCGGCAGGCGCACGTGGTCGAAGCCGGCCTCGTGCAGCTTGCGCAGCTCCTGCGCCGTCACCGGCGGCCCGCCGCTGGCTTCGAGCCAACGGCTCAGGTTGACACCGCGTTGCAGCGACTGAGCATTCGTCGCCGTGGCGATCATCAGCCCGACCATCAGACATGCGAGACGGAACGCCCGTCCCGGGGCCGTATGGCGGTGTCGATGCCGCGTCGGCGCGCTCGCCGCGCTCATCCGCGTTCCACCATGGGCACGGTCGCCAGCACCGGCAGGCCGAAGCTGCGTTCCAGCTTCTCCGGCGAAAGGAAGCTCGAACGCAGCGCTTCCGACAGGAAGGCGACGATCAGGGCCACGCCGAGGCTGAGAAAGAAGCCGATCGCCAGGATCGGCAAGCGCACGCTCTTGGGTTTGAGCGGCCAGCTCGCGGCCTGCAACACGCTGACGCTGGTGCGCTGTTTCCGGTCGCGCGCCTCGGCGATGCGCGCGCTTTCGAGCTTGCGCGCGTAGTTGGCGTAGCTGTCTTCGAGCAGTTTCTGCTCGCGGGCGAGGCCGGCGAATTCGGATTGCTGGCGGGTCAGTTCGGCGGCGCGGCGTTTGAGCTGGTCCAGGCGTTCCTGCAAGGCTTTGCGGCTGCCGGCGAGCGCGGACTCGTCCGAGGTCGCGCGCAGCAGATCCAGCTCGGCGGCTTCGCGCACCGGGTTGCGCCCGGTGCGTACCGTGGTCGGCGGCGTGCGGCGTTGCTGTTGGATGAAGGACTCGGCCTTGGACACGTCCTTGCGCGCATTCACCACCAGCGGGTTGTCGTCGAGATAGCGCGAACTCAGCCCCTGCTCTTTCAACTGCAGGTCGAGCAACTGGCGCGGGATCTGCGGGTCGCCGAGGGTTTCGCTGAACTGGACCAGGTTGGCCGGGGTCTTGCTGGCGATCTGCTTGAGGGTCTTGGCGCGCGCATTGGCGATGCCGGCCTGCTGGCTGGTCTCGTTGAGGCGGGTTTCCAGGTCGTTGCCCTGCTGCACCATCAAGCCGAGCTGCTGCTCGTAATTGACGATGCCGTGCGCCTGCTTGAACTCGGCCAGGCGCTTCTCCGCATCTTTCAAGCGCAGCTCGACCCCGGCGACCTGGCCTTCGAGGAAACGCACCTGGTCGTCGGAGAAGATCGCGCGGCGGCGGTCGAGATAAGTCGCGACCAGGGTACGCAGCGCCGACTGGGCGATGGCCGGGTCGGGATGGGTGAAGCGCAACTGGATCACCGTCGCGCCCTTGAGCAATTGCGCGTCGAGGTTCTCGCGGAACAGTTCGACTGCCTGGTCGAGCTTCGGCCGGCGCGCGTCGTCTTTCTGCTGGGCGATCGAGGGATACAAGCGTCCCATCCCGATCCGCACGACCACTTCGCGGATCAGATCGCGGCTGGCCAGGATTTCGTTCTCGGCGCTCAGCGCTTCGCTGCGGTCGAACATCAGCGGCGTGGCGCCGCCGCTGCCGTTGCCTTCGGAGGTGTCGGCGACGTAGACGTATTCATGCCCGAGCCGGACCAGGAGGCTGGCATCGGAGACGTAACGCGTGGTCGGCAGCAAGGAGGCGATCAGCACCAGGGCGAAGCTGATCGCGAACGCGAGCCCGATCCGGCGCCGGTCCCTGAAGGCGGTGCCGAGCAACTCGCGCAGCGAAAACGCCGAGGAAGGTCGCGAATGGGATGGGACTGTGAAGGCGTCCTGCGATGCGCTGTCCATTCAGTAGCCCGAGCGATTGTCGTTGAGGTCGTAGGAGAAGCCGACGTTCACCGGCAGGTTCCGGCGGATGTACTGGTCGATCCACTTGTTCAGGCGCGACACGTGCGAGGGCACCGCCAACACCACGTCGAAGGGCTGCAGCAGCGGGTCGTTGGCGGCGTCGGCGCCTTGGCGGGACTGCGAGGCGACATCGACCCGGATCACTTGGGCGCGGCCGTCGTCGCCGCGGCGCAGGATCACCACGCGGTTCGCTGCGGCGGTGTCGCGCAGGCCCTGGGCGACGATCAAGGCCCGCATCACCGTCAGCGACGGCAACAGCGGCTGTGCACCGGGACGCCCGACTTCGCCGCCGACGAAGACCTGCTGGCGGGCGAAGCCCTTCTCCACTTCCACCGATACCTCCGGCTGGCGCAGGCTGCCGGCATAGGCCCGTTTGAGCGCCACGGCGAGTTCGGCCGGAGTGAGTTCGGCGGCCGGCACTTCGCCGACCAGTTGCAGGTGGATGCGGCCGTCGGGCCGCACCGTCACGTTCTCGTTGAGCTCGGGCACATAGAAGAACTTGAGCGCGAGTTCGTCGCCCGGCGCGATGCGGTAGGCGGTCGAGTTCGATGCGGCACCTGGCGTGGACACGGTGCCGGGCGCGGCGTGCTCGGCGATTTGCGCCGCCGCGGACAGCGGCAGGATGAGCAACAACAACGCAAGACACACCCGATGAAACCCAGACACCGGTCGCGATAGTGTGTAACGAAGCACATCTGCATACGCCGCGACGGCCTGCATCCCTGCCCTGTTTCCGTGTTCGATCGGCGCTGGTCGGCCGGTCTTCCGGAAGCGTTTGCTCATGCCTTCAATCCTGACCTGACAACATACATTGCGAACGTCCAGTAACATACTGATTAATAACTAGTATATGCCGCCATCCGTCGCGATGCGGAACTTCATCGCGGAATGCATTATGTGACGTACATCACGAATATGCGGACCTTAGCATCCCCGTGTCGAGATCGGGCGAAGACCGTCTGGCGCGATGCTCGATCGCCGATCAGGCTGCTGAACGAGCAACCGTTCGATGCCCGATCTTCGGTGCAGGGTTTCAATAAGCCGCTTCGGCCGAGAGCACCGCCGGCACGGTGCGCAGCAGGATCGACAGGTCCAGCCACAGAGACCAGTTCTCGATGTATTCCAGGTCGTACTCGACGCGCTTCTGGATCTTTTCGAGGGTGTCGGTTTCGCCGCGATAGCCGTTGATCTGGGCCAGACCGGTGATGCCGGGCTTGACCCGATGGCGAGCGACGTACTCCTCCACCGCGTCCTCGAACAGCACGTTCGCCGCCTTGGTCGCGGTGGCGTGCGGGCGCGGCCCGACCAGGGACATGCTGCCGCCGAGCACGTTGAACAGCTGCGGCAGTTCGTCGAGGCTGGTCTTACGGATGAAACGGCCGACCCGGGTCACGCGCGGATCGTCGCGACCGGTCTGGCGCTCGGCGTGCGCGTCGCGCAGGTGGTGATGCATCGAACGGAACTTGTAGACCTCGATCAGGCGCTGGTTGTAGCCGTAGCGCTTCTGTCGGAACAGCACCGGCCCAGGCGAATCGAGCTTGACCGCGACCGCGACCAACAGCAGCAAGGGCGACAAGGCGAGCAACGCCAGCGAGGACAGGATCAGGTCTTCGCACCGCTTATAGACCGGCGACCAACCCTGCAGCGGCGGCTCGGCGACGACGAACATCGGCACCCCGCCGACCGGCACCATGCTGCGATGGGCGAAGCGGAAGGTGCTCATGTCGGGGATCAGCAGCACCTGCACCGACAAGCGGCGCAGACGCTGGGCCAGGGCCTCGTTGCGGCCCTGCGCACCGGCCGGCAAGGCCACCAGGATCTGGTCGACGCGGCCGTCCCGGACCAGGCCTTCCAGCGCATCCAGGCCGCCCAGGTGCGGCAGCGACGGCGGCGGCGCTTCGCGCAGGCGATGCACGGCGCGATCGTCGATGTAGCCGATCAGGCCCGAGACCACGTCCGGGCGGTGATGGACATGATCGGCCAGACGCATGGCGTTGTCGGTCATGCCCAGGATCACCGAGCGCTGGATGAAATGGCCCTGGCGAATGCGCCGCTGGAAGAAGGCCAGCATCGCCATCCGGCTCAACACGAAGCCGGCCAGGCTGAGCCCGTACCACAGCGACAGCAGCTCCAGCGGCACCGCGGCGATGAAGCGGAACAGCAGGTGCAGCAGCACCATCAGGCCGAACGAAGCGCTCCAGGCGATGAAGGTGCGGCGGATCAGCAACAGGTTGCTGAACATGTCGCGGCCATACATGTCGAAGCTGTTGAACACCAGCAGGCACAACAGCCCGGAGAGCATCGACATCGCCAGATAACTGCGCACCGCGACGGCCTGATCGACCTGCAGCAAGGCCACCACCAGCACGCTGGGCGCCGCGGCGACGACGAAATGGATCAGGCGCGCCATCGCTACCGTGTAGCGGATCGCCGTCGGCTTGGCGAAGGCGAATATGGCGTTGGAAAACGGAAGTCGCATCTTGAATCGCAATGCCCACTGCAGACGGGAACAGGGGCATACGGCGGTCGACGTCCCTGCCAATGTGCTCCAGGCTCGGATTCTGTGGGGCCAATGTGTGACGAGATCGCGAAGAAATTGCCGAGATTCGTCACGTTCTAATGTGCTTCGAAATACATTGATCGATGCAGCACGCGCCCGATACGGCGCGGCCTCGCCGATGAATACGCTGAACTCGCCGCGAGTGTTCGCGTCGTCGCCGAGCGCATCGCGATGCGGATGTGCTTAGCCACACGCCTGCCATATGCGGACGTTAGGGTTTCGCCACCTCGTGCCGAGCCAGCGCCATGCACGCCAACGATCCGCATCGTCGTCGTTTCCTCGTCCGTTCCGGCAACGCCCTCGGGCTCGCCGCCGCCAGTTGGGCCCTGCCCGCCGGCGCCGCGCCGGCCATCCTCACCGCCGAGTCGGCGCGTCCGCGCCTCGACTACGGCATCCAGTTCGGCGACGTCGGCGCACGCCAAGCGACGGTCTGGGCGCGCAGCGACCGCGCCTCGCGCATGTGGGTGGAAGTCGCCGACAACGAAGCTTTCCGTCGCGCCCGTTCGCTGCGCGGTCCGCTCGCGAGCGCCGCCTCCGACTACACCGCCCGCCTCGATCTGCCGTTGCCCCACGGGCCCGCGCAACGCTTCGTGCGGGTCGCCTTCGAGGACGCACGCAGCGGCATACGCAGCGCCTGGACCGAAGGCCGCCTGCGCAACGCGCCGCAGGGGCGCGCCGATGCGCGCCAGATCCGCTTCGTCTGGGGCGGCGACGTCGCCGGCCAGGGCTGGGGCATCAACCGCGAATTCGGCGGCATGCGCATCTTCGAAGCGATGCGCCTGCGCGACCCCGACTTCTTCCTGAACTCGGGCGACACGGTCTATGCCGACGGCCCGATCCAGGCCGAAGTCGCGGCCGAGGACGGCCGCGTGTGGCGCAACCTGGTCGCCGAAGGCGTGCACAAGGTCGCCGAGACGCTCGACGAATACCGCGGCCGCTATCGCTACAACCTGCACGACGACAACCTGCGCCGCTTCGCCGCGCAGGTGCCGCAGCTGTGGCAGTGGGACGACCACGAAGTCGTCAACAACTGGTCGGCGTCGAAGGACCTTAGCGCCGACGCCCGCTACACGGTCAAGGACGTCGCGGTGCTGGCGCGCCGCGCCCGCCAGGCCTTCCTGGAGTATTCGCCGCTGCGCCTGGACTGCGGCAGCGAACGCACGCGTATCGACCGCGTGGTCCGTTACGGCCCGCAGCTCGACGTGTTCATGCTCGACATGCGCAGCTATCGCGGGCCCAACACCGCCAACCTGCAGCCCGGGCCGGACGCCGACACCGCCTTCCTCGGCCGGCGCCAGTTGCGCGAGCTCGCCCAGGGCCTGCGCCAATCGCGCGCGACCTGGAAGATCGTCGCCGCCGACATGCCGCTGGGCTTGCTGGTGCCCGACGGCGTCGACGCGCAGGGACGTGCGCGCTGGGAAGCCGTGGCCAACGGCGACGACGGCCTGCCGCGCGGACGCGAACTCGAATTCGCCGAACTGCTGCGCGCCATTCGCGAGGTGCGCAACGTGGTCTGGCTGACCGCCGACGTCCACTACTGCGCCGCGCACTACTACGACCCGGGTCGCGCCGCGTTTCAGGACTTCTCGCCGTTCTGGGAGTTCGTCGCCGGCCCGCTCAATGCCGGCTCGTTCGGCCCCAATGGATTGGACGGCACGTTCGGCCCGCAGGTGGTGTTCCAACGCGCCGCCCCTAAGGCGAACGCCTCGCCTTTCGCCGGCTACCAGTTCTTCGGCGAAGTGAACATCGATGCCGATAGCTCGGCATTGACCGTGGACCTGCGCGGGCTCGACGGCGTCAGCGTGTTCAGCAAGCGCCTGCAGGCGCAGTGACCGGCGCCCGCACGGCTTAGGCGCCGCTCGCACGCGCGAGCGCGCGCCCGGATGCGGCGGCCGCGGGTTGGAACGCAGCGATGCGCCGGCCGCCGTGGCGGCGGAGGAAGGCTGCGCTTAGGATGCTTGGCCAGCTTCCGGAGCCGAGCCCGCCATGACCGACTTGCGTGTGTACCAGATCGACGCCTTCACCCGGCAGCGCTACCAAGGCAACCCGGCCGGCGTGGTCGCCAACGCCGAAGGGCTCAGCGACGAACACATGCAGTTGATCGCGCGCGAACTCAACAACTCCGAGACCGCCTTCATCCTGCCGGCCGAAGCCGCCGACCACGACCTGCGCGTGCGTTTCTTCACGCCGACCACCGAAGTGCCGGTCTGCGGCCATGCCACCGTCGCCGCCCACTTCGTCCTCGCCCTCGAACGCGGCCTGCCGGCGAAGCCCTGTCGGCAACTGACCGGCGCCGGCATCCAGGTCATCGAGACCCTGCGCAGCGACGACGGCTTTCGCATCGCCATCGAACAGAACCGGCCGAGCTTCGAGCCGAAACTGTCGCGCACGCTCGCCGCCGAAGTCGCGGCGGCCCTCGGCGTCGACGCCCGCGCCCTCGACCCGCGTTGCCCGGTGCAGTTCGTCTCCACCGGCCACGGCAAGTTGCTGATCGGCCTGCGCGAGCTCCGGCAATTGCAGGCGCTGGTACCGGACGCCGCGCAGTTGATCGCGCTCGGCCCCAAGGTCGGCGCCAAGGGTTTTTTCGTCTTCAGTTTGGACAGTGAAGACGATGCCCTGACTCATGGCCGCATGTTCGCGCCGGCGATCGGCATCGCCGAAGACCCGGTCACCGGCAATGCCAACGGCCCGCTCGGCGCCTATCTGGTCAAGCACGGTTTGCTCGAAGCCCGCGACGGCGTCGCCCGGTTCCGCGCACGCCAACAAGCCGGCAACGGCCGCGGCGGCCAGATGGACGTGACCGTCCGGGTCGAACGCGGCGAGCCGAGCGGCGTGCGCATCGAGGGCGATGCGGTGACCTGCTTCTGGGCGACCTTGCCGCGCACGTTCTGAGGCGCGTCGATAGCGTCTTTCGGGTTGCTCCGCCATAGCCGGCGGCGAAAGAACCCGGCAAAGCAAATCCCCCCAGCCCCCTCTTTCAAAGGGGGGAGCAGTCATGCAGCTTGGACCAGACCGGATATCGCCCCTCTCGCCGAATTACCCCCGTTTGGAAAAGGGGGGCTGGGGGGATTTGCTCTTGTCGCCATAAAGTCGCCCTGGAGCAGATCGCCTCAGCTTTCATCGGCGAGCGGATCGATGCCCCGCCAATCGATGGTCGCGCAGGACCTCGATAGCCTACGCCGCAAACCGCGATGGTTTCGACATATCGAGCGATCCGAAATCGACTGATCCGAATTGGCGCTGCCGCCGCCGAAACGATTCGGCGTGCACTTGCAATCGGAAACTGAGACGCAGCGCGTGAAGGCCGTCGCTTCTCGACCATCGCGCTTCGCGATTTTCCATATCCTTATTGCCGACGTCGGTCACGGATCGATAATTGGCGAATTTCCCCGGTAAAAAAGCAATTTCCGCATACTCGATAAAGCCGTCGAAAGGCATTCACGCGGCAATCACGATCCGGATTCTGTGACCATGCACGAACGATAATGCGATATGCATCGCTACTTCGATCGACAAACTCGCTGAGTCGTTGACCGCCCTGACAACAGGACGTAACACTGTCTGGGCAAGATGCAATCCAAGGTTTCGTCGAACAACGCCTCGCGCACTAAAAACAACAACAGCGAGCCGTTCCATTCCGATCCGTCCGCACTCCGCCGCATGGAATGCGCGACGATATTATTCGTGACACGGAGCAAGTCGATTGAAAAACCCCAGCGCTATCGCCGCGGGATCGGTCCTACCCACGATCCCATCGATTCGGATCCTTCCACCGCAGGCGCCCATGCGCTCGGCCCGGTCGAACGGCACCGTGCCCGAACCTTGTCCGGGATGATCTGTCCGGAATGATCTGTCCGGAATGATCGGCAGGCCATAGCGCGGCGGCAGCGTCGATTCGCATCGAATCCGCTGCCGATCAAACCCTGAGCAACACAACGTGCCGATCGGCATGCGTTATGCGCGTGCCGCAAGAGTTCATCGCGCCGATTCGGTGCGCGATCGTCTGTGGCCGCAGTCCGGCCGGGCGAAGAAGACCAGCCGAAGAAAAACCAGTGCAGTCACCTCACCGCCGTCCTTTCGTGGAGTTCGCATGAGCAGTTCCTACAGCGACTTGTGGCGCCTGATCCGCACCGGCAAACCGTCCCTCGCGCTGCTGTCGCTGGCGGCGCTGACGGCGATGGCCTCGGTCGCCGGCACGCTCTGGTTTCCGATCCAGACCAAGCAACTGATCGACGATTTCGGCAACGGCGGCATCGACCCGAGCCGCATCGCGATCCTCGCCGGGATCCTGATCGCGGCCAACCTGGTCGGCGCGATTTCCGCCTATCTGCTGGCGCGGGTCGGGTACCAACTCGTCGCGCGCCTGCGCGCATCGTTGGTCGACAAACTGCTGAGGCTGCCGATCGCGTCCTTCGACAGCGAAAGCAGCGGCGAGCGGGTCAGCCGGGTGGTCCGCGATTGCGAGTCGATCTCCGAGCTGACCACGCGCCAGGCGATCAATCTGCTGACCGGCGTGCTGCTGCTCGGCGGCTCCATCGTGGTCCTGCTGCTGCTCGACGTGCGCCTCACCCTGACCTTGCTCGGCTCGATCGGCGCGGCCTTCGTGGTGATGATCCCGATCGCCTTCCTGCTCGACGGCCTGTCGCGCCGCATCCAGGACCGCACCGCGCGGCTCAGCGGCATCCTCACTCACGTGTTCCAGGAGATCCGCCTGGTCAAGGCCTTCACCGCCGAACCGCGCGAACGCGAGCGCAGCGAAGAAGAGATCGAAGGCCTCAAGCAACTCGGCTGGCGCGTGGCGCGGGTCAACGCCGCGCTGGAACCGCTTATGAGCCTGGCGATGACCCTGGCGATCATCGTGATCCTGGTCTACGGCGCTTCGCGCGTCGCCGCCGGCGAGATCACCATGGGCACGCTGACCGCCTTCATCCTGTACATCTTCAACGTCGCCAACCCGCTGGTCCAACTGACCAACTTCACCGCCGAGCTGCAGAAGGCGAAAGGCGCGTCGGGGCGGATCAGCGCGATCCTCGCCGAGCCCGAGGAAGAACCCCGCCCCGGCCGCGCCGAGCGCCGCAGCGGCGGCATGCTGGAATTCCGCAACGTCTCCTTCGGCTACGCCGGCCGCGACACCACCGTGCTGCACGGCATCGACCTGCAGTTCGCGCCGGGCACCACCACCGCCCTGGTCGGTACCAGCGGCAGCGGCAAGACCACGATCCTGTCGCTGATCGAACGCTTCTACGAGCCCAGCGGCGGCGAGATCCTCTACGACGGCCAGCCGATCTCCGGCTTCCCGCTGGTCGACTGGCGCGGCAGCATCGGCTACGTCGCCCAGAACGCGCCGATCATGCCCGGCAGCGTGCGCGACAACATCGCCTACGGCCTGGCCGGCGAATTCTCCGACGAAGCCATGCGTTCGGCCGCCGAGCGCGCCGGTGCGCTCGACTTCATCGAACGCATGCCGCTGGGCTTCGACACCGTGTTGATCGAACAGGGCAACAACCTGTCCGGCGGTCAACGCCAGCGCATCGCCATCGCACGCATGTTCCTGCGCGACCCGGACTTGCTGATTCTCGACGAGGCCACCTCCAACCTCGACAGCGAAACCGAACACCAGGTCAAGTTGGCCCTGGAATCGCTGATGCAGGGGCGCACCAACATCATCGTCGCCCATCGCCTGTCCACGGTCATGCACGCCGACCGCATCTGCTTCCTCGACAGCGGCCGGATCTCCGGCGTCGGCAGCCACGGCGAACTGATCGCCACCCACCCCTATTACGCCCGCCTGGTCGAGCGCCAGTTCCAGCGGGCGCCGGAGCCGGCCTTACTCGAAGCCGACTGACCCGAGCCGTACGACTCCGCCGACGGCCCTCGCGCCGTGCGGCTATGCCGCGCCCGGCCCGCCGGTGCGGCGCACCGAACGAAACGACATCCAGCGCTCCATCTTCAGCCCATCGGTGAGTTCATGAGCAAGGCAAATCCGCGTCCCCTGTCGGCACCGCAGTCGGAAATGTGGTTCGCTCAGGCGTTCGACCCGGACAACGCGTACTACGACACGCGCGGTTACGTCGACATTCGCGGTCCGCTCGACGTCGAGGCCTTGAATCGCGCGGTAGACGCCTTCGCCGCCGAGGCCGACACCTTGCGGCTGCGTTTCGAGCACCGCGTCGACGGGCCGGTGCAATGGCTCGGCGAGAGCCGAGCGTCGATCCTGCAGATCGTCGACCTGTCGATGCACGCCGACCCGATTGCCGAGGCGCATACGCGGATGCTCGCGGACGCCGGCCAGGTCTACGACCTCGCCGCGACACCGTTCAACCAGATCCTGTTCACCCAAATCCTGTTCAAGCTGGGCCCGGCGCATCACCAGTGGTACCAGCGTTATCACCACATCGTCATGGACGGCTACGGCTATTCGCTGGCGACCGCGCGCATCTGCGAGCGCTACAACGCCCTGCGCCAGGGCCTCGAACCGGCCGGCGAACTCGCCAGCGTCATGGAGCTGGTCGACGACGACCTGCGCTATCGGCAATCCGAACGTCACGCCAAGGACGCGCAGCACTGGCAGGACTATCTGCTCGACGCCCCGGAGCGGGTCGGCCTGGACGGCCGCACGCCGCGGCCGTCGGCACGCTTCTATCGCCGCAGCGCGCCGATCCCGCAAGCCTTGGTCGACCGCTTGTTCGAAGCCGAGCAACGCACCGGCGTCAAATGGCCGCAGTTGATGACCGCCGCGGTCGCCGCGTATCTGCAGCGGATCGCCGGCCGCGACGAGATGCTGTTCGATTTCCCGGTGGCCGGACGTTCCAAGGCCGCTCGCGGCATTCCCGGCACCGTCGCCAATGTCCTGCCGCTGCGCCTGTCGTTCGCCAAGACCGCAACTTTGCATGAACTGGCGAGCGCGACCGGCCGCGAGATCGGCAAGGGGCTGCGTCACCAGAACTACCGCGGCAAGGACATCCTGCAAGCGCTCGCCGACGGCGGCCAACAGCGCTGCTTCGGCCCGCGCATTAACATCATCCCCTTCGACTACGCCTTCGATTTCGACGGCCAGACCGGCATCCTGCATTCGCTGGCCAACGGCGTGGTCAACGATGTCGCGGTGAACCTGGAAGGCCAGATCGGCCGCGACGGTTGCCTGCTGCATTTCGACGGCAATGCCGAGAGCTACGACGAAGACGAGATCGCCGCGCATCTGCGGCGCCTGCTGGCCTTCGTCGCCGCGGCGGCGGCCGATCCGCAGCGGCCGCTCGCCGCGATCGAGCTGCTCGATGCGGCCGAGCGCCAGCGCCTGCTGCTGGACTGGAACGACACCGCGCATGAGGTCGAGCCCGAATCGGTCGCAGCCGCGTTCGAGCGCCAGGCCCTGGCGACGCCGGATGCCATCGCCGTGGTCGGCGAGCACGGCGCGCTCAGCTATGCCGAACTCGACCGCCGCGCCGACGCGCTCGCCCACGAACTGCTGCAACGCGGCGCCGTGGCCGAGCGCGGCATCGCCCTGTTGCTGCGCCGTTCGCCCGACTTGGTCGTCGCGGTGCTCGCCGTGCTCAAGACCGGCGCGTATTACGTGCCGCTGCACGAGCAGCATCCCGATGAGCGCCTGGCCCAGGTGCTGGCCGAGACCGACGCGACGATACTGATCGCCGATGCCAGCCTCGATGCGCGCGCTCTGTCGCATCCGAACCTGCTGCGGCTGGATCTGATGGGGCCGGATCTGATGGGGCCGGATCGTTTCGATTCCGTCGAACGCGCCGAGCGCATCGATCGCCGCCTGATCAAGACCGGGATCCATCCCGAACAGCTCGCCTACACGATGTTCACCTCGGGCTCGACCGGCGTGCCCAAGGGTGTCGCCGTGCGCCAACGCGACATCGTCGAGTTCGCCCGCGACCGTCGTTTCGGCGACGGCCACGAGGTCGTGTTGCTGCATTCGACCCACGCCTTCGATGCATCGACCTACGAGTTGTGGGTGCCGTTGTTGAACGGCGGGCGCATCGTCGTGGCGCCGACCGAGGCCGCCGACGGCCGCGATTTCCAACGCCTGATCGAGCGCTTCGCGGTGCGCAGCCTGTGGCTGACCGCGGGCCTGTTCCATGAATTCGCCGAGTCCACGCCGGAACTGTTCGCCTCGCTGCGGCAAGTCTGGGCCGGCGGCGACGTGCTGTCGGCCGATGCGATCCGCCGTTTGCAGGCGCGCCATCCGCGGTTGCGCATCGTCAACGGCTATGGCCCGACCGAGACGACGACCTTTGCCCTGACCTGCGAAGTACCGGTGCTGGCGGTCGACGCCGAACGCGTGCCGATCGGCGCACCGCTCGACAACATGCGCGCGTACGTGCTCGACGCCTCGTTGCGGCCGGTGCCGGTGGGCGTACCGGGCGAGCTGTATATCGCCGGCGCCGGCGTCGCCCGTGGCTATCTCAAGCGACCGGCCCTGAGCGCCGAGCGCTTCGTCGCCAACCCGTTCGAGCACGGCGGCCGCATGTACCGATCCGGCGACCGAGTGCGTTGGCGCGGCGACGGCCGCATCGATTACCTCGGCCGCGCCGACCAACAGATCAAGCTGCGCGGCTTCCGCATCGAGCTGGGCGAGATCGAAGCCGCCCTGGCCCGCGCCGGCCATGCGCAGAGCGCGGCGATCCTGCGCGAGGACCGGCCCGGCCAACCGCAACTGGTCGCCTACGTGGTCGGCGACGCCGTTGACGGCGACGCCCTGCGCGACGCCCTCGCCGCCCGCCTGCCCGAGTACATGCTGCCGAGCGCCTTCGTCGCCGTGCCGGCCTTGCCGCTGACCGGCAACGGCAAGCTCGATCGCAAGGCCTTGCCCGCGCCGCAAGTCGAAGGTCGCAGCCATCGCGAACCGCGCGACGAGCGCGAGCGCGTGCTGTGCGAGTTGTTCGCGCAGGTACTGGGCGTGGAACGCGTCGGTATCGACGATCATTTCTTCGCTCTCGGCGGCCATTCGCTGCTCGCGACCCGGCTGATCGGCCGGGTCCGCGCCGCGCTCGAGGTCGAGCTCAGCCTGCGCATGGTGTTCGAGGCTCCGACGGTCGAAGCCCTGGCCCGTCGCTTGAACGAAAGCGCACCGGCGCGACCGGCACTGACCCGGCGGACGCGTCCGCTGCAGTTGCCGCTGTCGTTCGCCCAACAGCGCCTGTGGTTCCTGCACCAAATCGAGGGGCCGAGCCCGACCTACAACATTCCGCTGGCCCTGCGCCTGGACGGCGAGCTCGATCGCGAAGCCTTGCGCCTGGCGATCGCCGATCTGCTCGAACGCCACGAGAGCCTGCGCACCGTGTTCCCGGACGGCGACACGCCGCAGCAGCGCGTGCTCGATGCGGCGGTAGCGCCGTTCGAGGTCGTCGACTGCGACGAGGCCGAGCTCGACGAGGCGCTAGCCCGTGCGGCGAGTCACGGCTTCGACCTGAGCCGCGAGATTCCCTTGCGCGCCAGCCTGTTCCAACTTGGGCCGCAACGTCAGGCCGTGTTGTTGCTGATGCATCACATCGCCGCCGACGGCGCATCGCTGGCGCCGCTGGCCGACGACCTCGCTCAGGCCTATACCGCCCGTTGCGAGGGCCGCGCGCCGACTTGGTTGCCGCTCCCGGTGCAGTACGCCGATTACAGCCTGTGGCAGCGCCGATTGCTCGGCGACTTGGACGATGCCGCTAGCCTCGCCGCACGCCAACTCGCCTACTGGAGCGAGGCCCTGGCCGAACTGCCCGAACGCATCGAACTGCCGACCGACCGGCAACCGCCGCAGACCCCGAGCCACCGCGGCCATACCCTGCGTTTCGCCATCGCTGACGAAACCTGCGCGGCCCTGCAGGCCTTGGCACGGCGCCACGGCGTCAGCTTGTTCATGCTGTTGCAGAGCGCGCTCGCCGCGACCCTGAGCCGGCTCGGCGCCGGCAGCGACATCGCCATCGGCACCCCGGCCATCGGCCGCGACGATCCGGCGCTGGAGCGCCTGGTCGGCATGTTCGTCAACACCCTAGTGCTGCGCACCGACACCTCCGGCAACCCGAGTTTCGCCGAGTTGATCGAGCGCGTGCGCCGCTTCGACCTGGCCGCCTACGCACAGCAGGACCTGCCGTTCGAGCAATTGGTCGATGCTCTCAACCCGGTCCGCAGCCTCGGCCGTCATCCGCTGTTCCAGGTGATGCTGTCGCTGCAAACGGCCGCACCCGCGTTGCCGGCCCTGCCCGGCCTGCGCAGCGAACTGCTGGCTTTCGACGCGCCGGTCGCCAAGTTCGATCTCAGCTTCGATTTCACCGAGCACCACGCCGACGGCGCCTCGCGCCTGAGCGGCCTGCTGGAATACGCAACCGACCTGTTCGACGAAGCCACGGCGCGATCGATCGGCGACGGCCTGATCCAGGTTCTCGCGGCGATGGCCGCCGATCCGCAACAGCGCATCGGCGACGCGGGCCTGTTCGATGCTGCACAGCGACAACGTTTGCTCGAAGCCTCGCGCGGCGACAGCGTCGAAGTGGAAGCGACCGCCTTGCCGCAGTGGTTCGAACGTCAGGCCGCGGCCACGCCGGACGCGATCGCCCTGGTCTGCGGCGACGACGAACTCGACTACGCCACCCTCGAACGGCGCGCGAACCGTCTCGCCCATCTGCTGATCGGCGAAGGCGTCGGCGCCGAAAACATCGTCGCCCTGGCCCTGAACCGTTCCGCCGACAGCGTCGTGGCGATGCTGGCCGTGCTCAAGGCCGGTGCCGCCTATCTGCCGCTCGACCTCGAACATCTCGGCCCGCGCCAGCGCGAGATGCTGCTGGATGCGGCGCCGACGCGCGTGCTCGCCCATGCCGACATCGCCGCCCGCCTCGGCTCCGATCTGCCGCTGCTGGTGCTCGACGAGGCCGCGTTCGAGGCGCGTCTGCAGTCCATGCCCACGCAGGCACCGACCGATCTCGAACGAGTACGGCCGCTGCACCCGCAACACCCGGCCTATCTGATCTACACCTCGGGCTCGACCGGCAAGCCCAAGGGCGTGCTGGTGGCCCACGCCACGCTGTCGCATCTGTTCCAGCACCAACGCAGCACCCTCTACAGTGCGGTCGCGGGCGACAACGACACCACGCGGGTGCGTTTCGCCCTGACCGCGACCTTCGCCTTCGACACCGCCGTCGAAGGCCTGCTGTGGCTGTGCGCCGGCCATCAGTTGGAATTGATCGACGACGACACCCGCCGCGACGGCGAACTGTTGATCGCACGCCTGCGCGAGCGCCGCATCCATGCCGTCGACCTGACCCCGTCGCACTTCGAACCGCTTCGCCAGCGCGGCTTGCTCGATCCCGCACATTGGCACCCGCGCAGCGTGATCCTCGGCGGCGAAGCCATCGCCGCGGCGCAATGGCAGGCCTTTGCCGAACGCGACGACGTGCGCGGCTACAACGCCTACGGCCCCACCGAGTACGGCGTCGATGCCGCGTTCACCGCGATCGAGCGCGAGGCCACGGCGCCCTCGGTCGGCCGTGCGATCTGGAACACCCGCGCCTACGTGCTGGATGCCTGGCTGCAGCCGGCGCCCGAGGGCGTGGCCGGCGAGTTGTACCTGGCCGGCCCCGGCCTGGCGCGCGGCTATCTCGAGCGCGCCGCACTCACCGCCGAACGCTTCGTCGCCGACCCCTTCCATGCCGGCGAACGCATGTACCGCAGCGGCGACCGCGCACGGCGCCGTCGCGATGGCCGCCTGGAAGTGCTCGGCCGCGCCGACGATCAAGTCAAGATCCGCGGCTTCCGCATCGAACTCGGCGAAGTGCAGGCCGCGCTCGCCGAACTCGGCTACGCCGGCAACGCGGTGATCGCACGCGAGGACAGCCCCGGCCATAAGCGCCTGGTCGCCTATGTGGTCGGCGACGCCATCGATACCCAGGCCGTGCTGCGGCAACTGGGCGAGCGTCTGCCCGACTATCTGCGCCCGGCCGCAGTGATCGCCCTCGACGCCCTGCCGCTCACCCGCAACGGCAAACTCGATCGCCGCGCCTTGCCGGCGCCGAGCATCGAGACAGTGCGCGGCGCGGCGCCGGAATCGGCGCAGGAGCGTTTGCTCGCGCGCTTGTTCGCGCAGGTGCTCGGCCTGGCCGAGGTCGGCGTCGACGACGGTTTCTTCGCCCTCGGCGGCGACAGCATCAGTTCGATCCAGTTGGTCGGCCGTGCCCGTCAGGCCGGCCTGCGCCTGAGCGCCCGCGACGTGTTCCAGCACCAGAGCGTGCGCTCGCTGGCCGCGGTCGCGACGCCGCTCGACCCGGCGGCGACGCCGGCGCAGCCGACGGTCGACCCGGTCGGCGAGCTGCCGGCCACCCCGATCGTGCGCGACCTGTTCGAGCAGGACGGCCCGTTCGGGCAGTTCCAGCAGTCGATGCTGCTGCGCGTGCCGGCCCTGCGCGAGGCGCCCTTGCTGAGCGCGCTGCAGCGCCTGATCGATCATCACGATGCGCTGCGTCTGCGCCTCGATGCCGGCTTAACCTTGCACGTCGGCGCCGCCGGCAGTGTCCAGGCGCGCGAGTTGCTGCGACGCATCGACATCGATATCGACGGGTTCGATGCCGCCGCGCGCAAGCGGCTCATCGAAACCGAGGCCCAGGCTGCGCAGGCCCGGCTCGATCCTCGCGACGGCCGCATCCTGCAGGCAGTCTGGTTCGACGGCGGCGACGATTCGCATCTGCTGTTGACCGTCCACCACCTCGCCGTCGACGGCGTGTCCTGGCGCATCCTGGTGCCCGACCTGCGTGCGGCCTGGGAGGCCTGCGCCGAGGACCGTGCCGCGTCGCTGGCGCCGGTGCCGACCTCGTTGCGGCAATGGGCACTGGCCTTGCCGCAGCTCGCCGAACAGCGGCGCGCGGAGTTGCCGTTCTGGCGCGCGATGCTCGACGGCGATGCCGGCGCGGTCGCCGCGCGTCCGCTCGACCCGCAACGCGACACCCTAGCCGGCCAACGCAGCCTGAGCCTACACCTGGACAGCGAGAGCACGCGCTTGTTGTTGACCCGCGCGCCCGAGCTGATCCATGGCCGCATCAACGACGTCCTGCTGACCGCGTTCGCGCTGGCCCTGTCGGCTTGGCGCGGTGCGAGCCACGGCAACGGCGGCGAGGCTTCGGTGCTGTTCGACCTCGAAGGCCACGGTCGCGAAGCCGGCCTGCTCGACGGCGCCGATCTGTCGCGCACGGTCGGCTGGTTCACCAGCCTGTTCCCGCTGCGCCTGCACCTGCCCGAAAGCGGTGCGCAGGCCGCGCTGCGCGGCGGCAAGCCGCTGGAACGCGCACTCAAGTCGATCAAGGAGCAACTGCGTGCGCTGCCGGACAACGGCATCGGCTACGGCCTGTTGCGCCATCTGGACGACGAGGGCCGCTACGCACTGGCCGGTTGGCCGTCGCCGCAGGTCGGCTTCAACTATCTGGGCCGCTTCGATCTCGACGCCGGCAGCGACGCTCTGTGGAGCGCCGCCGAGCCGAGCCTCGCGCTCGGCAGCGGCGGCGATGCGGCAATGCCGCTCGCGCATGCGCTCGAACTCAATGCCCTGACCCTGGCCGGCGACCACGGCCCGGAGCTGTGCGCGAACTGGAGCTGGGCCGGCGAACTGCTGCGGCAAGACGAAGTCGAAGCCTTGGCGGAGCATTGGTTCGCGGCGCTGCGCGCGATCGCCGTCCATGCCGCCGCCAGCGACATGCGCCGGCTGACGCCGTCGGACCTGGAGCTGGTCGCGCTCGACCAGGACACGATCGAACGCCTGGAGTCGAGCCAGGCCCTGGCCGAGGTGCTGCCGCTGTCGCCGCTGCAACAGGGCCTGCTGTTCCACACTTTGTACGATCGCTCCGCGCCCGACGCCTATCTGACCCAGATGGTGTTCGAGCTCGACGGCACCCTCGACGGCGATCGCCTGGAACGCGCCGCACGCGACCTGCTCGCCCGCCATCCGCATCTGCGTGCGGCCTTCGTCCACGACGGCCTCGACCAGCCCTTGCAGCTGATCCCGCGCGACAGCCTGCTGCCGTGGGAAGTGATCGACCTGACCCCGCTGACCGCGGAACGCCGCGACAGCGAACTCGAACGGCTGCTCGCCGACGACGCCCAGCGCAACTTCGACCCGGCGCAGTCGCCGCTGCTGCGCTTCACCCTGCTGCGTTGCGCCCGCGACCGCCACCTGTTGGCGTTCACCAGCCACCACCTGCTGCTCGACGGCTGGTCCTCGCCGATCCTGATGCGCGAGCTGTTCGCGCTGTATCGCGACGGTGCCGAGGCCGCGCTGCCGCGGGTCACGCCTTATCGCGACTACCTGCGCTGGCTCGCCGGCCGCGATGCCGCCGGCGCCCGCGAAGCCTGGCAGGCGGCATTTGCGGGCTTCGACGAACCCACCCGCATCGCCGCGGCCACGACCTCCACAGCGACCGCAGCGGAAGTGCGCCGCTACTTCGCCGATGCCGCGCTTACTGCGCGCCTTGAAACGCAGTCCCGCAAGCTCGGCGTGACCCTGGCCAGCTTCGTCCAGGCCGCCTGGGGCCTGGTGCTGGCACAGCTCGCCCATCGCGACGACGTCGTGTTCGGCGCCACCGTGTCCGGACGCCCGCCCGAACTGGCCGGCGTCGAGGACATGATCGGTCTGTTCATCAATACCCTGCCGCTGCGCCTGCGCCTGCAGCGCGACGAAACCGTCGGCGCCCTGTTGCAGCGCCTGCAGCAGGAACAATCGGCGCTGCTCGACCACCAACACCTCAGCCTGACCGAGATCCAGCAGTCGGCCGGTCATGCCGAATTGTTCGACACCCTGGTGGTGTTCGAGAACTTCCCGATCGGCGCCGACGCCACCGGCACGCTCGAAGTCGGCCCGCAATTGAGTGTGCGTTTCCATGGTCACCGGGGCGGCGATGCTTCGCATTACCCGCTCGGCCTGGTCGCCGTGCCCGGGCGCGAACTCGCGCTCAAACTGAGCTATCGCCCGGATCTGTTCGACGCCGCGACCATCGACCGCATCGCCTCGCGCTGCCTGCTTGCGCTCGACGCGCTGGCCGGCGATCCACAGGCGCGGGTCGGCGCCATCGAGCTGTTGCCGAGCGAGGAACGCCGGCAAGTCCTGCAGCAGTGGAACGACACCACCCATGCCTTCCCGGCACTGCCGCTGCCGGCCCTATTCGAGCAACAGGTCGCGCGTACGCCCGACGCTGTCGCCGTGGTGTTCGAGGGCGAGCGCCTGAGCTATGCCGAACTCGATGCCCGCGCCAACCGCCTCGCCCACCGCCTGATCGCCGACGGCATCGGCCCGGAGAGCATCGTCGGCGTGGCCCTGCCGCGTTCGGTCGAGCTGATCGTCGCCCTGTACGCGGTCAGCAAGGCCGGCGCGGCCTATCTGCCCCTGGATACCGATTATCCGGTCGAGCGCCTGGCCTACATGATCGGCCACGCCGCACCGGTGCGCGTGCTGACGCGTTCGGACGTCGCCGCGAAACTGCCGGCGCAGGCCGCGCTGTTGTCGCTCGACGATGCCGCGCTGCTCGCCGCCCTCGCGCAGACCAGCGACCGCGCGCCGACCGATGCCGAACGGGTCCGCCCGCTCGAACTCGATCACCCGGCCTACGTGATCTACACCTCCGGCTCGACCGGACGCCCCAAGGGCGTGGTCAACTCGCACCGCGGCATCGTCAACCGCCTGGCCTGGATGCAGGCCGAGTACGGCTTGCGCGGCGACGATGCGGTGCTGCAGAAGACCCCGTCGAGCTTCGACGTGTCGGTATGGGAGTTCTTCTGGCCGCTGCTGGAAGGCGCGCGCCTGGTGGTCGCCCGACCCGACGGCCATCGCGACCCGGCCTACCTGGCCGAACTGATCGAGCGCGAAGCCATCACCACCGTGCACTTCGTGCCGTCGATGCTCGACGTGTTCCTGTCGGAACTGGCCATGCGCGGCGCCGATGGTGCGGCCGGCTGCGCCGGCTTGCGCCGCATCCTGTGCAGCGGCGAAGCCTTGTCGGGCGAGCTGCGCAACCGCGTGCGCGAGCAACTGGCGCGGCCGCTGCACAACCTCTACGGCCCGACCGAAGCTGCGGTCGACGTCAGCGCCTGGGCCTGCCGCGCCGACGAGACCGGCGCGCAGGTGCCGATCGGCGCGCCGATCTGGAACACCCGGCTGTACGTGCTCGATGCCGCGCTGCGGCCGGTGCCGGTCGGCGTCGCCGGCGAGCTGTACCTGGCCGGCGTCGGCCTCGCCCGCGGTTATCTGGCCAATCCGGCGCTCACCGCCGAACGCTTCGTCGCCGATCCGCATGCGGCCGACGGTTCGCGCCTGTACCGCACCGGCGATCTGGCGCGCTGGCGCGCGGACGGCCAGGTCGAGTACCTCGGCCGCGTCGACCATCAGGTCAAGCTGCGCGGCCTGCGCATCGAACTCGGCGAGATCGAAGCGGCGCTGGCCCAACTCGGCCATGCCCAGCACGCGGTGATCGCGCGCGAGGACCGGCCCGGCGACAAGCAACTGGTCGCCTATGTCGCGGCCGAGTCGATCGACGTCGAAGCGTTGCGCCAAGGCCTGGCTGCGCGCCTGCCCGAGTACATGCTGCCGAGCGCTTTCGTGCGCCTGGACATCCTGCCGCTATCGCCGAACGGCAAGCTCGACCGCAAGGCGCTGCCGGCGCCGGACTATGCCCCGCATGCGCATTCTCGCGGGCCGCGCGACGCCACCGAAGCCCTGCTGTGCGCGCTGTTCGCACAAGTGTTGGGACGCGAGCGCGTCGGCATCGACGACAGTTTCTTCGCCCTCGGCGGGCATTCGCTGCTGGCCACGCGCCTGATCGGCCGGGTCCGCGCCACCTTCGACGTCGAACTGCCGATCCGCGCCTTGTTCGAGGCGCCGAGCGTGGAAGCCTTCGCCCGCCGCCTCGGCGAAGGCGGGCGTGCGCGCCTGCCGCTGTCGGTGCAGGAGCGTCCGCAACCGCTGCCGCTGTCGTTCGCCCAGCAGCGCCTGTGGTTCCTGCATCAGTACGAAGGCGCCAGCGCCCTCTACAACCTGCCGCTGGCGCTGCGCCTGCACGGCGAGTTGGATGCGGCCGCCCTGCATGCGGCAATCGCCGACCTGGTGGAACGCCACGAAAGCCTGCGCACCGTGTTCCCCGGCGGCGACACGCCGCAGCAACAGGTGTTGACGAAGGTCGCAGTCGAACTGCATGCGTTCGACTGCAGCGAAGCCGACTTGCCCGAACGTCTGAGCGCGGCCGCGGCCCATGCCTTCGATCTCGAACGCGAGATTCCGTTGCGCGCGAGCCTGTTCAAACTGGGCACGCAGGATCACGTGCTGCTGCTGTTGCTGCACCACATCGCCGCCGACGGTGCCTCGCTGGTACCGCTGAGCGAGGACCTGGCCGAAGCCTACGCCGCACGTCTGCAAGGGCTGACGCCGGCCTGGGCGCCGCTGCCGGTGCAGTACGCCGACTACAGCCTGTGGCAACGGCGCGTGCTCGGCGCCGGCCCGGCCTCAGGCGCCACCGACGACGACAGCGTGTACGCGCGCCAGCTCGCCTGGTGGACCCGTCGTCTCGCCGCCCTGCCCGATCAGTTGAGTCTGCCGAGCGAGCGCCCGCGTCCGCAGGTCGCGAGCTACCGCGGCGCATCGCTGTCCCTCGCGATCCCGGTCGATCTGCATCGCAGCCTCGCCACACTCGCCCAGCGCCGCGGCGCGACCTTGTTCATGGTGCTGCAATCGGCGCTGGCTACGATGTTGACCCGCCTCGGCGCCGGCACCGACATCCCGATCGGCAGCCCGGTCGCGGGCCGTACCGATGCCGCGCTCGACGACCTGGTCGGGCTGTTCCTCAACACCCTGGTGCTGCGCACCGACACCTCCGGCAACCCGGCCTTCGAGCAGTTGCTCGAACGCGTGCGCGACGCCGACCTGGCCGCCTACGAACACCAGGACCTGCCGTTCGAGCAACTGGTCGAAGCGCTGAACCCGGTGCGCTCGCTGGCCCATCACCCGCTGTTCCAAGTGATGCTGGTGCTTCAGAACAACCCGCCGCCGCAAGCGGCGCTGGCCGGCCTGCGTTGCACGCCGCAGCCGATGGCGCTGGCCTCGTCGAAGTTCGACCTGAGCTTCGATTTCAACGAATGCTTCGATGGCGACGGCGCCCCCGCCGGCATCGACGGCACCCTCGAATACGCCCTCGATCTGTTCGACGAGGACGGCGCGCAAGCGCTGGCGCAGCGCCTGCTGCGCGTGTTGGCCGCGGTCGCGGCCGATCCGTCGCTGCCCTTGGACCGCATCGAGCTGCTCGATACCGCCGAGCATCGGCGCTTGCTGGTCGAGGCCAACGCCACCGCACGCACGCAGCCGGGTCTGACCCTGCCGGCGCTGTTCGAGGCCCAGGTCGAACGCACCCCGGATGCGACCGCCGCGGTTTGCGCCGAGGCCCGCCTCAGTTACGCCGAACTCGACGCGCGCGCCAATCGCCTCGCCCACCTGTTGATCGCGCAAGGCATCGGCCCGGAGGACATCGTGGCGATCGCCCTGCCGCGTTCGCTCGACATGCTGGTGGCCTTGCTGGCCACACTGAAGGCCGGCGCCGCTTATTTGCCGCTGGACCCGGACTATCCGGCCGAACGCCTGGCCTATATGGTCGAAGACGCCGGCCCGGCCTGTCTGATCGGCGACGACGACACGCTCTCGTTGCTCGCCGAGGCCGAGGTCGCCTTGCGCTGGTCGCTCGACGCGGCCGACCTGCGCGAGCGTCTCGCCGGCGCCCCGGCGCACGGCCCGCGCCAGCACGAACGTGTGCGCGCCCTGCATCCGCGCCACCCGGCCTACGTGATCTACACCTCCGGCTCGACCGGCCGTCCCAAGGGCGTGGCGATCGAACACCGCGCGCTCGAGAACTTCCTGTGCGCAATGCAGCACGAGCCCGGCCTCGACGCCGGCGACCGCCTGCTGGCGCTGACCCCGATCTCGTTCGACATCGCCGGGCTCGAGCTGTACCTGCCCTTGCTGTGCGGCGCCGAACTGCACATCGCCCCGCGCGAGATCGCGACCGACGGCGAGCGCCTGCGCGAGCACATCGCCGCGATCGCGCCGAGCGCGATCCAGGCCACCCCGGCGACCTGGCAGATGCTGCGCGCCGCCTTGTGGACGCCGGCCGCCAACCTGCGCGTATTGTGCGGCGGCGAAGCGCTGCCGGCGGAACTCGCCGACTTCCTCGCCGCCGATGCCGCGGCGCTGTGGAATCTGTACGGCCCCACCGAAACCACGGTCTGGTCGCTCGCCAGCCGCGTCGCCGCCGGCGAGGCGGTGCGCATCGGCGCGCCGATCGACAACACCCGCGTCTATGTCCTCGATGCCGCGCTGCGGCCGGTACCGAGCGGCGTCGCCGGCGAGTTGTACCTGGCCGGAGACGGTCTGGCGCGCGGCTACTTCCGCCGGCCCTCGCTGAGCGCCGAACGTTTCGTCGCCGACCCGTTCCAGAACGGACGGCGCATGTACCGCACCGGCGACCTGGCACGCTGGGGCTTCGATGGCCGTCTGGACTTCCTCGGCCGCCTCGACCATCAGGTCAAGATCCGCGGCTTCCGCATCGAACTCGGCGAAATCGAAGCGGCCCTGGCCCAGCTCGGTCACGCCCGTAACGTCGTGGTCGCGCGCGAGGACCGCGAAGGCCTCAAGCGCTTGGTCGCCTATGTGGTCGCCGACGGCCTCGACGGCGCCGCCCTGCGTCAGGCGTTGGGCGAGCGCCTGCCCGAGTACATGCTGCCCTCGGCCTTCGTTGCCCTGGACGCGCTGCCGCTGACGCCGAACGGCAAGATCGACCGCAAGGCCCTGCCGGAACCCGGCGAAGGCGACCGCGCCGCCGAGACCTATCGCGCTCCGCAGACGCCGCAGCAAAGCCTGCTGTGCGAGCTGTTCGGCGAGGTGCTCGGGGTCGAACGGGTCGGCCTCGACGATCACTTCTTCACCCTCGGCGGCCACTCGCTGCTGGCCACCCGCCTGGTCAGCCGGATCCGCGCCGCACTCGGCATCGAACTGCCCTTGCGCGCCCTGTTCGAGGCACCGACCGTGGCGAGCCTCGCCGCGCGTTTGCCGCAGGCCGAGTTGGCCCGCCCGGCGCTGCGTCCGCAAGCGCGTCCGGCGCTGCTGCCGCTGTCGTACGCGCAGCGTCGTCTGTGGTTCATCCAGAAGTTCGAACAACACGCGGGCATGGGCGACAGTGGCGCCGCCTACAACATCCCGATGCCACTGCGCCTGTCGGGGCGGCTGGATCTGGACGCCTTGCGCGCCGCGCTGAGCGATGTGGTCGCGCGTCACGAAAGCCTGCGCACGATCTTCCCGGAGGCCGACGGCACGCCTTACCAGCAGGTGCTGACGATCGCCGAAAGCGCTCCGCAGTGGTCGCTGGTCGAAGCCAATCCCGACAACCTGGCCGAGCTGCTGCATGCCGACGCCATGCACGTGTTCGATCTCGCTCACGAGACGCCGCTGCGCAGCAGTCTGTTCCGTCTCGACGAGCAGGAACACGTGCTGCTGGTGGTGCTGCATCACATCGTCGGCGACGGTTCCTCGCTGGCGCCGCTGGCGCGCGACCTCGGCCAGGCCTATGCCGCGCGTCTGCAGGGACATTCGCCGACCTGGGCGCCGCTGCCGGTGCAGTACGCCGATTACACCCTGTGGCAGCAACGCCTGCTCGGCAGCGAGCAGGACCCGGACAGCCTGATCTCGCAGCAGTTCGGTTACTGGAAGGCGCAACTGGCCGACTTGCCCGAGCGCATCGAGCTGCCGACCGACCGGCCGCGTCCGTTGGTCGCCAGCTATCGCGGCCGGCAATGGGCGCTGAGCATCGATCCCGAACTGCACGCGCGCCTGCTCGACCTCGCTCATCGCCACGAAGCCAGCTTGTTCATGGTGTTGCAGGCCGGCCTCGCGGCATTGCTGCACCGCCTCGGCGCCGGCGACGATATCGCTCTCGGCAGCGCCATCGCCGGGCGCAACGACCAGGCCCTCGACGATCTGGTCGGCTTCTTCGTCAACACCCTGGTGCTGCGCGCCGATCTGTCCGGGCAGCCGAGCTTCGAGACCTTGCTCGGCCGGGTCCGCGCCACCGCACTCGCCGCCTACACCCACCAGGACGCGCCGTTCGAGCGCCTGGTGGAACTGCTCAACCCGACCCGCTCGACTTCGCACCATGCGCTGTTCCAGGTCGGCATGGTCCTGCAGAACGTCAGCGAAGCCGAGCTGCGCCTGCCCGGCCTGACCGTGTCGATGCATAGCGCCGACTTCCGCAGCGCCAAGTTCGATCTGTTCTTCAACCTCGGCGAACGCCTCGCCGCCGACGGCGTGCCGGCCGGCCTCGACGGCGTCATCGAGTACGCCACCGATCTGTTCGACGAAGCCTCGATCGAACGCCTGTGGCAGCGTTTGCTGCGCCTGCTCGATGCCGCCGCCCGCGACCCGCGGCGCAGCATCGCCGCCATCGACCTGCTCGATAGCGACGAACGCCAGCGCTTGCTCGGCGACGCGAACCGCACTGTGCTCGGCGACGCGCACGGCGCCATCGCCGACGCCACCATTCCGGCCCTGTTCGAGCGCCAGGTCGCGCGCGATCCGGAAGCGCCGGCCTTGCTGTTCGGCGACGCCTGTATCAGCTACGGCGAACTCGACCGCCGCGCCAACCGCTATGCGCATGCGCTGATCGCCCTGGGCATCGGCCGCGAAGACCGCGTCGCCATCGCGCTGCCGCGTTCGCCCGAGATGGTCGTCGCCGTGCTCGGCATCCTCAAAGCCGGCGCGGCCTATCTGCCGCTGGACCCGGACTACCCGCCGGAACGCCTGGCCTACATGCTCGCCGACGCGAAACCGGCGCGATTGATCAGCCGGCGCGAGATCGAAGCGCGCCTGCCCGAACACGGCGTGCCGACCTGGCTGCTGGATCTGCCGGAAACCTTGCAGACCCTCGCCGCGCAAGCGACCGGTGCGCCGCAGCTCGCTGCCGCGTCGCCGGCCGATGCCGCCTACGTCATCTACACCTCCGGTTCGACCGGGCGGCCCAAGGGCGTGGTCGTCACCCATGCCGGCGTACCGAGCCTGCTCGCCAGCCAGATCGCCGCCTTCGAGGTCGGCCCGGGTTCGCGCGTGCTGCAGTTCGCCTCGTTGAGCTTCGATGCGGCGTTCTGGGAACTGTGCATGGCGCTGCTGTCGGGCGCGGCCCTGGTCGTCGCCGAGGCCGACCGGCTGTTGCCGGGCGAGGCCCTGGTCGAGACCATGCAACGCCATCGCGTCACCCATGCGACCTTGCCGCCGGCCGCGTTGTCGGTGCTTGGCGCCGATGCACTCGCGACCTGCAGCGACCTCATCGTCGCCGGCGAGGCCACCGCGCCGCAGTTGGTCAAGACCTGGTCGCAGGGCCGGCGCATGACCAATGCCTACGGCCCGACCGAAACCACGGTGTGCGCGACCATGAGCGCGCCACTGGCGGGCGCCTCGGTGCCGCCGATCGGCACGCCGATCCTCGGCAGCCGCGTCTACCTGCTCGACGCCGGCCTGCAGCCGGTGCCGGTCGGCGTACCGGGCGAGTTGTACCTGGCCGGCAAGGGCCTGGCGCGCGGCTATCTGCATCGCCCCGCACTGAGCGCCGAGCGCTTCGTCGCCGATCCTTACCTCGCCGGCGAGCGCATGTACCGCAGCGGCGACCTGGCGCGCTGGCGCGACGACGGCCAACTCGAATTCATCGGCCGGGTCGATCATCAGGTCAAGCTGCGCGGCTTCCGCATCGAACTCGGCGAGATCGAGGACGTGCTGCAGCGCCACGCCGCGGTCGCGCAATCGATCGTGGTCGCACGCGAAGACGTGCCGGGCCATAAGCAACTGGTCGCCTATGTCGTGCTCGAACACGAACGCGACGCCGACCGCGACCAGGGCCAGGAATCGCGCCTGATCGGCGAGTGGGAAACCATCTACGAGACCCTGTACGGCGAAGAACCGCCGCAAGCGGTCGAGTTCGGCGAAAACTTCCACGGCTGGAACAGCAGCTACGACGGCTCCGAGATCGCTCTCGAACAGATGCGCGAGTGGCGTGCGGCCACGGTCGAACGCATCCTCGAACTGCAGCCGCGGCGCGTGCTCGAAATCGGCGTCGGCAGCGGCCTGATCCTGTCGCAGGTGGCGCCGCACGTCGAGGCCTACCACGGCACCGATCTGTCGGCGGCGACCATCGAACGCCTGCGCGGCGAGATCGAACGGCAACCGCAACTGGCCGGCAAGATCGAACTGCATGCGCGGCCGGCGCACGAGATGCACGGCCTCGGCGACAGCCTGGCGAGCGACGGCCAGGACGGCCGCTTCGACACCATCGTCATCAACTCGGTGCTGCAGTACTTCCCGAACGGCGACTATCTGCTGGAAGTGATCCGCCAGGCGATGGACTTGCTGACGCCGGGCGGCTCGCTGTTCCTCGGCGACGTGCGCAACCTGCACCTGCAACGCAGCTTCGCCACCGCGATCCAATTACACCAGGCCGATGCCGACACCGACGCGGCGACCCTGCAGCGACGCATCGAGCAGATCCTGCTGGCCGAGAAGGAACTGCTGGTTGCGCCGGAGTTCTTCAGCCAACTGCCGCACCGGCTGGACACGATCGCCGCGGTCGACATCCAGACCAAGCGCAGCGCTTACGGCAACGAACTCAGCCGCCACCGCTACGAGGTGGTGCTGCGCAAGGGCCCGCTGCCGCTACGCTCGCTGGCGTCCTTGCCGGTGCGCGCCTGGGGCGCGGATTTCGACGGCTTCGATGCCGTCGCCACCCATCTGCTCGACCACCAGCCCGCCGGCCTGCGCCTGCGCGGCGTGCCCAATGCGCATCTGCAACCCGAGCTGGACGCACTGCGGGCCCTGGCCTCCGGCACCGCCATCGCCGAGGTGCGTGCGCAGCTGATCGCCGCGGGCAGCGCCATTGAGGCGGCCAGCGAAGCGCTGGTGCAACTCGGCCGCCGCCTCGGTTACCGGGTCGCGACGACCTGGTCCGGCGGTACCATCGGCGAGGGGCTCGACCTGCTGTTCGTGCGCGCTGAAGACGCCGCCGCGCCGGCGGTGTGGACCGATCTATACCTGGCGAACGCACCGCGCGAGCTCGCCATCTGCACCAACAACCCGGCCAGCTTCGACCAGTTCAGCGACCTGCGCCGCCATGTCGCCGCGCAACTGCCGGACTACATGCAGCCGGTGATGGTGTTGCTGCCGTCGATGCCGCTGACCCCGAACGGCAAGATCGACCGCAAGGCGCTGCCGGCTCCCGATTTCACCCCGACCCACCACCGCGCCGCGCGCAACGACCGCGAGCAGGTCCTCGCCGAACTGTATGCGCAAGTGCTCGGCCTGCCGCGGGTCAGCATCGACGACAGCTTCTTCGATCTCGGTGGCGACAGCATCATCTCCATCCAACTGGTCAGCCAGGCGCGCAAGGCCGGCCTGCTGATCACCCCGCGCGACGTGTTCCAGCACCAGAGCGTCGCCGCACTGGCCTTGGTCGCCCGCGATGCCGACGAGGCCGCACCGGCCCTGCTCGACGAACCGCTCGGCGAACTGCCGGCGCTGCCGATCCTGCGCTGGTTCCTCGACCGCGAGGTCGCCCTCGACGGCTTCAACCAATCGGTGCTGCTGCGGGTGCCGGCCGGCCTGGCCGAAGCCGAGCTGCGCGATGCGCTCGCCGCCTTGCTCGATCACCACGACGCCCTGCGCCTGCGCCTGGGCCGCGACGACGCCCAGGCCTGGCGCTTGCGCGTACCCGAACCCGGCAGCCTCGACGCCGCGGCCTGCCTGCGGCGCATCGACGTCGCCGGTCTCGATGGCACGGCGCTGAAGGCCCGCATCGATGCGGCTGCCGCCGAATCGGCGCAGGCCTTGTCCTGCGAGCGCGGCGATTTGCTGCGTGCGGTCTGGTTCGACGCCGGCGAGCACGGCGGCCGCCTGTTGTTGACGATTCACCACCTCGCCGTCGACGGCGTGTCCTGGCGCATCCTGATCCCGGACCTGCGCGACGCGGTCGAGGCGATCCGTGCCGGCCGTGCGCCGGCGTTCGCGCCGCGCAGCCATTCGCTGCGCACCTGGGCGCAGCAATTGTCCGACGACGCGCATTCGCCGCAGCGCCTGGCCGAGCTGGCGCATTGGTCGGCGACGACCGATGGGTCCGACCCGCCGCTGTCGCCGGTCGCGCTCGATCCCGCACGCGACACCGGCGCCAACAGCGAGCACTTCAGCCTCAGCCTGCCGAGCGAGGTCACCGCGGCCCTGCTGACGGCGTTGCCGGCGCGCTTCCACGCCCGCATCAACGACGTGCTGCTGAGCGGCTTCGCCCTCGCTGTGAGCGACTGGCGCCGCCGCCACACCGGCGCGGCAGTCGATGCACTGCTGCTCGACCTGGAAGGCCACGGCCGCGAGAGCGATCGCAACGGGCTCGACCTGTCGCGCACGGTCGGCTGGTTCACCAGCCTGTATCCGCTGCGCCTGTCGCTGGACGAGATCGACCTGGAGCGCGCCTTCGCCGGCGACGGCGAGCTCGAACGCTTGCTCAAGCGTGTGAAGGAGCAATTGCGCGCGGTGCCCGACCACGGCCTCGGCTACGGTCTGCTGCGTCATCTCAACGCCGATACCGGCGCGCTGCTCGCCGCGCAGCCAGCCGCGCAGATCAGCTTCAACTACCTCGGCCGCTTCGGCGTCTCGGAAACCCGCGATTGGGAACAGGCCGAGGAAGAAGTCGCCAACAGCGGCGGCGATGCGATGCCGATCGCCCACGCGATCGAACTCAACGCCCTCACCCAAGACCGCGCCGACGGCCCCGAGTTCGTCGCCACCTGGTCGTGGCCGCGGGCCTTGTTCGACCGCGCCCAGATCGTCGACCTGGCCGAAACCTATGCACGCGCCCTGGGTGCATTGGCGTCGCTGCTCGAACGCGAAGACGCCGGCGGCCTGACCCCGTCCGACCTGCCGCTGGTCGCACTCGACCAGACCACCATCGAAACCTTGGAACGCGAACACGGCGGCGCCCACGCGGTCGCCGACATCCTGCCGCTGACGCCGTTGCAGCAAGGCCTGCTGTTCCACGCCCTGTACGACCACGAAGGGCCGGACCCCTATGTGGTGCAGGTGCATTTCGATCTCAACGGCCCGCTCGACGAAGCGCGCTTGCGCGACGCCGCACGCCGGCTGATGCAGCGCCATCCGCACCTCGGCGCGGCCTTCGTCCATCGCGGGCTGGAAACGCCGGTGCAGCTGATTCCGCGCGACGTGCCGCTGGACTGGCGACGGGTCGATCTCGACACGGTGCCGGCCGCGCAACGCGAAGCCGAAGCAGCACGGGTCGCCGAGACCGAGCACCTGCGCCGCTTCGAGCTCGATCGTGCGCCCTTGCTGCGTTTCACCTTGGTACGCCTCGCCGATGCGCACCACCGTCTGCTGATCACCAACCATCACATCCTGCTCGACGGCTGGTCGCTGCCGGTGCTGGTGCAGGAGTTGTTCGCGCTGTATGGCGGCGCCGAGCTGGCGCGTGCCACGCCGTACCGCGACTACCTGGCGTGGCTGGGCCAGCGCGATCCGGCCGCGGCCGAACAGGCCTGGCGCGAAGTGCTCGCCGACATCGAAGAGCCGACCTTGTTGCTGCCGTCGCGTCCAGCGGCGTCGGGCGAGCAATCGCATCACGCCCTCGATCTGCCCGAGCCGTTGTCGCGCACCCTGGCCCAGTTGGCGCGCCGCCACGGCCTGACCCTGAACACCCTGGTGCAGGGCGCCTGGGCGCTGTTGCTCGGGCGCATGCTGGGCCGCGACGACATCGTCCTGGGCACCACGGTCTCCGCGCGTCCGCCGGAGCTGCGCGACGTCGCCCAGATGATCGGCCTGTTCATCAACACCGTGCCTTCGCGCGTGCGCCTGCAGGCCGGCCAGAGCTTCATCGACCTGCTGCTGCACCTGCAGGCGCAACAGGCCGGCCTGATCGAACACCAGCACCTCAACTTGTCCGAGCTGCAACGCCTGGCCGGCTTCGAGCGTCTGTTCGACAGCCTGTACGTGTTCGAGAACTACCCGATCGATCACGACGGCCTGGAGTCGGCGCTCGGCGAGCTGCGCATCAGCGGCTTCCACAGCAGCGACGCCACCCACTATCCGCTGAGCCTGCTGGTCACGCCGGGCGCGCGCCTGTCGTTCCGTTTCAACTACGACCCGGCGCGTTTCGACGCGCTCAGCATCGAGCGCCTGGCCGAGCGCCTGTCGCGTTTGCTCGATGCGATCGCTGCGCATCCGCAGCGCGCCCTCGAACAGTTCGACCTGCTCGACGACCGCGAGCGCCGCCGCGTGCTCTACGACTGGAACGGCAACGAAGTCGAGCTGCCCGTGCAGACCGTGCCGCAATGGTTCCAGCAACGTGTCGCCGCCGCGCCCGAGGCGGTCGCCGCGGTCTGCGCCGGCCACGAGTACAGCTATGCCGAACTCAACCGCCGCGCCAACCGCTGCGCGCATGCGCTGATCGCGCACGGCGTCGGCCCCGAGGACCGCATCGCCATCGCCGTACCGCGCTCGCTCGACACCGTGGTCGCCGTGCTCGGGATTCTCAAGGCCGGCGCGGCCTACCTGCCGCTCGACGCCGACCACCCGGCCGAACGCCTGGCCTGGACCCTCGCCGATGCGCGCCCGCGCAAAGTGATCGCCACCCGCGCCAGCGCGGCGCGCCTGCCCGCCGACTCCGAATTGCTGCTGATCGATGACGACCACGGCTTCGGTGCCGAACTGGTGCATGCGCCGAGCCACAACCCGGACGACCGCGAACGCATGCGCGTGCTTGATCCGCGCCATCCGGCCTACGTCATCTACACCTCGGGTTCGACCGGGCGGCCGAAGGGCGTGGTCGTCACCCACGCCGGCATTCCCAGCCTGACCCACAGCCAGATCGAACGCTTCGGCCTCGACGCCGCCAGCCGCGTGCTGCAGTTCGCCTCGATGAGCTTCGATGCCGCGGCGATGGAGATGCTGATGTGTTTCGCCGCCGGCGCGACCTTGGTGTTGCCGCCGCCGGGTCTGCTGCTCGGCGACGCGCTCGCCCGCACCCTCGACGAACAACGCATCAGCCACACCCTGATTCCGCCGAGCGCGCTCAGCAGTCTCGACCCGAGCGCGCAGACCTGGCCGAGCACCCTGATCGTCGGCGGCGAAGCCTGTCCGCCGCACGTCGCCGCGGCCTGGTCGGCCGGCCGGCGCCTGGTCAATGCCTACGGCCCGACCGAAATCACCGTCTGCGCGGCGATGAGCGGGGTGTTGTCGCCGGCCTCGCTGGCCGGCGCGGCGCCGCCGCTCGGTACGCCGATCGCCAACACCCGCTTGTACGTGCTCGACGCCATGCTGCGTCCGGTGCCGGCGGGCGTGGCCGGCGAGTTGTACATCGCCGGCGCCGGCCTGGCCCGCGGTTATCTCGACCGCCCGGGCTTGAGCGCGGAACGTTTCGTCGCCGACCCGTTCGTGATCGGCGAGCGCATGTACCGCAGCGGCGACCGCGCCCGTTGGCGCGAGGACGGCCAGCTCGACTACCTCGGCCGCGCCGACCAGCAGATCAAGCTGCGCGGTTTCCGCATCGAGCTGGGCGAGATCGAAGCCGCGCTGGCGCAATGCGGCCATGCCGGCAACGCGGTGATCGTGCGCGAGGACCGGCCCGGCCATCCGCTGCTGGTCGCTTATCTGGTCACCCACGAAGCCATCGACGAGGACGGCCTGCGCCGGCGCCTCGGCGAACGCCTGCCCGAGTACATGGTGCCGTCGGCTTTCGTCGCCCTGCCCGCGCTGCCGCTGACCGCCAACGGCAGCAAGCTCGACCGCAAGGCCTTGCCGGCGCCGGAGTTCGCCGCGCAGCCGGCCTCGCGCGGCCCGCGCAACGCCGCCGAAGCTATCCTGTGCGCCTTGTATGCGGAAGTGCTCGGCCTGGAACGGGTCGGCGTCGGCGACAGCTTCTTCGCCCTCGGCGGCCATTCGCTGCCCGCCACCCGTCTGATCGGCCGCATCCGCGCCACCTTCGGCGTCGAACTGTCGATCCGCACTCTGTTCGATGCGCCGACCGTGGAAGCACTGGCGCGGGCCTTGCCCTCGGGCGGCGGCCGGCGGGCGCCGCTGATCGCGCAACCGCGGCCGCAGCGCTTGCCGCTGTCGTTCGCCCAGCAACGCCTGTGGTTCCTGCATCAGTTCGAGGGGCCCAGCGCGACCTACAACATCCCGCTGGCCCTGCACCTGGACGGTGAACTCGACCGCGACGCCCTGCGCGCCGCGCTCGCCGACCTGGTCGCGCGCCACGAAAGCCTGCGCACGGTGTTCCCCGCGACCACCGTCGCGGGCGAAGCGCCGAGCCAATGCGTACTGGCCCAGGCCGAGGCTCCGCTGTCGATCGCGAACACGGACGACGAACGCCTGCGCGCCGACCTGTCGCAGGCGGCCGCCTACGCTTTCGATCTCAGCCGCGAATTGCCTTTGCGCGCGCATCTGTTCGCGCTCGACGCGCAGCGCCACGTGCTGTTGTTGCTGCTGCACCACATCGCCGGCGACGGCGCCTCGCTGGCGCCGCTGTCGCGCGACCTCGCCCAGGCCTATGCCGCGCGCCTGCGCGGCCGTGCCCCGGACTGGTCGCCGCTGCCGGTGCAGTACGCCGATTTCAGCCTGTGGCAACGCCAAGTGCTCGGCGACGAGGGCGACGCCGCCAGCCTGCTCGCGCAACAAGCCGAGTACTGGAAGCGCACCCTCGCCGATCTGCCGGAACTGATCTCGCTGCCGAGCGACCGGCCGCGGCCGCCGACCTCGAGCTACCGCGGCGGTCACCTGTCGCTGCCGCTCGACGCCGCCCTGCATGCGCGCCTGGCCGCGCTTGCCGGGCGCCACGGAGCGACCGTGTTCATGGTCCTGCAGGCCGCCCTCGCCGCCACCTTGAGCCGGCTCGGCGCGGGCGACGACATCGCCCTCGGGACGCCGATCGCCGGCCGCTCCGACGCCGCGCTCGACGATCTGGTCGGCGTGTTCCTCAACACCCTGGTGCTGCGCAACGACACCTCGGGCAACCCGAGCTTCGCCGCACTGCTCGGCCGCGTGCGCGAGACCGACCTGGCCGCCTACGAGCACCAGGACCTGCCGTTCGAGCGTCTGGTCGATGCGCTCAAGCCCACCCGCTCGATGGCCCATCACCCGCTGTTCCAGGTGATGCTGTCGCTGCAGAACCACGCCCAGGCCGAGCTGGAATTGCCCGGCCTGCGCAGCCGCAGCGCCGAGTTCGACCTCGACATCGCCCAGTTCGACCTCAGCTTCGACTTCACCGAACTGCACGACGAACGCGGCGCTGCGGCCGGCCTGCACGGCATGATCGAGTATGCCGTCGACCTGTTCGACGCCGACACCGCCCGCCGCATCGGCGTCTACCTGGAACGCATGCTGCGTGCGGTCGCCGCCGACGCCGGCCGCGCCATCGACGATATCGAGCTGCTCGATGCCGACGAACGCGAATGCCTGCTGGTCGGCTGGAACGGCGCCCGCACCACAGCGTCCGGGCGCTCGTTACCGCAGTGGTTCGAGCATCAGGTCGCGGCGACGCCCGACGCGATCGCCGCGGTCTGCGGCGAACTCTCGCTGAGCTATGCCGAACTCAACCGCCGCGCCAATCGCATCGCCCACGGCCTGATCGCCGCCGGCATCGGCGCCGAGGACCGGATCGCCCTGGCCTTGCCGCGTTCGCTCGACACCGTCGTCGCCATGCTAGGCGTGCTCAAGGCCGGTGCGGCCTATTTGCCGATGGACACCGAGCACCTCGGCCCGCGTCTGCGCGAACTGCTCGCCGAAGCCGCGCCGCGCCTGCTGCTTGCTCACGGCGCCATCGCCGATGCGCTTATCGACGATGCCCCGCTCGCGGTCGACATGCCGGTCTGGCGCCTGGACGACGTCGAGGGCTTGCAACGCCTGTCCGACGCGCCGGACTACGACCCGACCGACGCAGACCGCTCAGTGCCGCTGCACCCGCTGCATCCGGCCTACGTCATCCACACCTCGGGCTCGACCGGCAAACCCAAGGGCGTGGTCGTGACCCATGCCGGCGTCGCCAACCTGTTCGAGGAGCATCGCGAGCGCCTGTTTGCCGAGGTCGTGCGCCATTCCGGCGAAGCCCGCATCCGCTTCGCCCTGACCGCGACCTTCGCCTTCGACACCTCGCTGGAAGGTCTGTTGTGGTTGTGCGCCGGCCAGGAACTGCACCTGATCGACGACGACACCCGCCGCGAAGGCGAGGCCCTGCTCGACTACATCGCCAACCGGCGTATCGACGCGGTCGACCTGACCCCGGCGCATTTCGAGCAGTTGCGCGCTATCGGCCTGCTCGACGAAGGCCGCACTCACCCGAGCACGGTCGTACTCGGCGGCGAAACCGTCGGCGAATCGCAGTGGAAGACGCTGCGCGAGCATCCGGTGCGCGGCTACAACTGCTACGGCCCGACCGAATGCACGGTCGACTCCAGTTACGTCGCCATCGACGAGATCGAAGAAGGCGACCGACCCAGCATCGGCACGGCGCTGCGCAACACCCGTTTGTACGTGCTCGATGTGCGCCTGCGGCCGGTGCCGGTCGGCGTGGCCGGCGAGCTGTATATCGGCGGCGCCGGCCTGGCCCGCGGCTATCTCGGCCGTCCCGACCTCAGCGCCGAGCGCTTCGTCGCCGATCCTTACCTCGTCGGCGAACGCATGTACCGCTCCGGCGACCTGGTGCGCTGGCGTCGCGACGGCCGCCTCGAACACCTCGGCCGCGCCGATCACCAGCTCAAGATCCGCGGTTTCCGCATCGAACCGGGCGAGATCGAAACCGCTCTGGCGGCAGTCGGTTATACCGCCAATACGGTGATCGCACGCGAAGACCGGCCCGGCCAGCGCCAGTTGGTCGCGTATGTCGTGGCGCCGCAGATCGATGCCGCGCAGTTGCGGCGCGAACTCGCCGAACGCTTGCCCGAGTACATGCTGCCGGCGGCCTTCGTCGCCGTTCCTGCCCTGCCGTTGACCGCGAACGGCAAGCTCGACCGCAAGGCGCTGCCGGCGCCGCAAGTGCAGGTCGACGTCTCGGCCGCGCCCGGCAGCGAGCTCGAACAGCGCTTGTCGGTGTTGTTCGCCGAAGTCCTGGGGTTGGCCGCGGTCGGTATCGACGACGGCTTCTTCGCCCTCGGTGGCGACAGCATCAGTTCGATCCAGTTGGTGAGCCGCGCCCGCCAGGCCGGCCTGCGCCTGAGCGCGCGCGAGGTGTTCCAGCACCAGACCGTGCGCGCACTCGCCACTGTCGCCACTGCGCTCGAACAAACCGTTCGGCTGCCGGCGGTGGCGTCGACCGGGCCGTTGCCGGCGACGCCGATCCTGCGCGACTTGTTCGAACAACCGGGGCCGTTCAAGCAGTATCAACAGTCGATGCTGCTGCGGGTGCCTGCGCTCGACGCCGCGCCCTTGCTGCATGCAATCCAGGCCCTGCTCGACCACCACGATGCGCTGCGTCTGAGCGTGTCGCCGACACATGAGCTGGAGATCGCCGAGCCCGGCCGCATCCGTGCCGACGACTGCGTGCTCGCGGTGTCGCTGCACGGGCTCGATGCGGCCGCACGCGAAGCCGAGATCGCCGCCCAGGCCCAGGCCGCGCAGGAACGGCTCGACCCGCAAGCCGGACGCCTGCTGCAAGCGGTCTGGTTCGACCACGGCGAACGCTCGCGCCTGTTGTTAGTGCTGCATCACCTGGTGGTCGACGGCGTGTCCTGGCGCATCCTCGTGCCCGACCTGCAATCCGCCTACGAGCAGGCCGCTAGCAGCGTCGAGACGATCGTGCTCGAGCCGGTGCCGACCTCGTTGCGCGAATGGGCGCTGGCCCTGCCCGAGGCGGCGCAACGGCGCAGCGCGGAACTGCCGTTCTGGCGTTCGATGCTCGAAGACGCCTCGCCGTCGTGGTTCGCGCGCCCGCTCGATCCGCACCGCGACACCCATGCCAGCCTGCGCAGCCTCAGCCTGAGCCTCGACGTCGCCACCACCGAGCGCTTGCTGATCCAGGCGCCGGAACGCATCAATGGCCGCGTCAACGACGTGTTGCTGACCGGGTTCGCGCTGGCCGCGTTCGCCTGGCGGCGCCAGCGCGGCAACGCGCCCGATGCGGATAGCCTGCGCTTCGACCTCGAAGGCCACGGCCGCGAGACCGCGATCGTCGACGGCCTGATCGACGGCGCCGACCTGTCGCGCACCGTCGGTTGGTTCACCAGCCTGTTCCCGGTGCGCCTGGATGCCTCGCAGTTCGACCCGGTCGAGGCGATGACCGGCGGCAAGGCCATGGAACGCGCGCTCAAGTCGGTCAAGGAACAACTGCGGCAAGTGCCCGACCACGGTATCGGCTATGGCCTGTTGCGGCATCTGCACGACGAGGCCGGGCGCGAACTCGCCGCGTTCGCGGCGCCGAGCATCGGTTTCAACTACCTCGGCCGCTTCGCGGTCGGCGCTTCCGACGACGCCGCGGTATGGAGCGTGGCCGACGACCCCGGCGCCTTCGGCGGCGGCAGCGACGAGGCCCAGCCCTTGCCGCACGCGATCGACCTCAACGCCCTGGTCCAGGACGGCCCCGACGGTCCGCGCCTGTGCGCGAACTGGAGCTGGGCCGGCGAACTGCTCGACGAAAGCGAGGTGCGTGCCTTTGCCGAGGCCTGGTTCGACGCGCTCACCCGCATCGCCGACTTCGCCGCGGCCGCCGACACGTCGACCCTGACCCCTTCGGACGTCCCCATGATCGCGCTCGACCAGTCCGACATCGAACTTCTGGAATCGATTTATGCGCAACTCTCAGATTGAAGACCTGCTGCCGCTGTCGCCGTTGCAGCACGGCTTCCTGTTCCACGCCCTCTACGACCACGAGGTGCAGGACAGCTATGTCGTGCAGATGGTGTTCGCGCTCGATGGAGTGCTCGATGCGGCAGCGTTGCAAGCGGCGGCGCAAGCGCTGTTGCGGCGCCATGCCAGCCTGCGCGCGGCCTTCGTCCACCACAAGATCAAGGAGCCGGTGCAGGTCATCCAGCGCGAGGTCGAGCTGCCCTGGCGCGCGATCGATATCAGTGGTTTGCCTGCGGATGAGCGTGCCGATGCGCTGGCCCAGACGATCGCCGACGACCAACAGCAACGCTTCGAACTGACCCGTGCCCCGCTGCTGCGCTTCGTGCTGGTGCGCGAGTCGGGGACGCGGCATTACCTGGTGTTCACCAGCCATCACATCCTGCTCGACGGTTGGTCTTCGCCGATCCTGTTGCAGGAGCTGTTCGCGCTGTACCGCAACGGCGCCGACGCGCAGGCGCTGCCGCGGGTCACGCCCTACCGCGACTACATGCGTTGGCTGACCTCGCGCGATGCGGCCGCGGCGCGCAGCGCCTGGCGCGACGCCTT
>NZ_JAHXYK010000017.1:0-55437 GCF_019970005.1 Lysobacter sp. ESA13C
GCTGTGTGGAACCACCCGATCCCATCCCGAACTCGGAAGTGAAACGCACATGCGCCGATGGTAGTGTGGCCTAAGCCATGCAAGAGTAGGTCATCGCCAGGGGCTTTACCCTAAAACGCCGCAACCATCAGGTTGCGGCGTTTTTCTTTGCGCGCGTTTTAACCCCGCAGTAAGCCGGCACTTAATCCCAGGCCATTAACTCCAGCGCCTGTTTCGATTCCGGACCTTAATCGCCGCCGCCGCCTCCGTAGGAGCGACGTCAGTCGCGACCGCGAGACCCGCCGAAACAACAACGCCGACACCGTCCATCCAAGCGGCGTCCTGTCGCAGGCATGCCGACATCCGCGGCTTCGCATTTCCGGACTCGAACCACCACACAGGCTTATCTCGTATTCTCCGAGCATTGAGGAGGTGCTGTTGCGCCATCTGCGACGCATCGATGCGAACATCGAATTTCCAGGCCGCCGTAACGGTCTCTTGCGGGAATATATGGATGGAGCGGTTAAGGTTTGTATCGCTAGATAGGCGTCTGATTCCGACGACTTTTCTATTCGGAATGTCGGTTGTGCTGTTGGGCATGAGCCTTTCGGTCCAAGCTGCGGCGGCCGTTGGTCAAGCTCCTGCCGTGACTTTGGCGCCTCTGGATTGCATGGCGCGCGGCCTGACACCGCCCGATGCTCAGAATCGCTTGGCGGTTTCCTTGCCGTTCTATCAGCCAAGCCTCGATCGTTCGCAGGTCGACAGTGTCGTTCGCAATTGGCAGCAAAACGCCATTGTTCCTCCCGAAAATGGCTTAACTCTTTGGAGCTATTGGAACGATCAGCCCGGCGCAGAAGGCCCTCTGTCGCCGGTCGGCTGGAACATCAGTGATTTCACTGGATTCGCTCCGCAAGGCCCTTTAGTCCAGGTGCAGCGAGGACGCCAGAATTCTTACGGAAAATCGGGCGTGCAGTTCGACGGCCGCCGCGCCGGAATGTGGATGAGCTCGCAAGATCCCGATTTCCGTTTGTTCAATGGGGCAGGGTCGATAAACGTCGGCTGCTGGTATTACTCCGCGCCGCTTCCTCGGTTATTTGCTTCTCCCGATCACCAACTCGATGTGTCTTTCGACATCGGCATAGGTTTCGATGATTCGACCCCAAATGAAGTAGCTCAGGCGTACTTCGCACTGATCGCACGCAACCGGCAGGCAGATTGCCAAGCGCCGAGGCAGTGCGAGTTCACCCTCGCAGTCGAGGTCTATACGCGCGATCCAAAGTACGCCACGGAGGAGAGGGTGCATTCCGATCACACCGGCACGCTGCAGAACCTAATCGCACAGACGGGGCTGGATTCGGCGAACTGGCTGACCCTCATGGGAGACTCGATCCATCATCAGACCCAGCCATTCGACTCCAATCGGGTGCATTTCAGGATTTCCCCGGCGCAATTTCGCAGAGTGTTGCAATCGGTCGCCACATCCGTGCACAACGATCCGAACCTGGTGCCTTCGCTGGAGCCGGCCGATTACGATCTGACCCTGTTGAACGTCATTGGCGAAATCAATGTTGTCTCTACGGCCGGCCATTCCCGGCTCGGTATGAACGTCAGCAATCTCCGCGTTACCTCAGTGATCGGACATCAAGCCATGGGTGCACCATGGGGGCATGTCGGTGAGGGTTCAGGGGTCGTATTCCGCAATAGCGACAACTCGATCCAACTGTTCAAGGGCGAGATCGGTCAAGGCGCAGCGAATAAGACCGTACTCTCGGCAGGCCCGGCGCTGGGCGATCCAGTGGGGCACTTCGCGGCCGCCGCACCGCGCGTGGTCTATCGCGATAACAATCGCGCTATCCGAGAAATCTTTCGCTACAACGGTCAATGGACTGAGTGGAATCTCTCGGCCGCGCTCGGCGCAGCGCAGGCCTATTCCGATCCGCGGACCTTCGTAGATAGCGAGGGCCTGCCGCATGTCGTCTATCGCGATATGGCTGGGGACATTCACGAGTTTTATATGGATGCCGGCGGCTGGCACCGGACGAATCTTTCGACCGAGAGCGTGCCTGCTCGGCCGCGGCCTGCATTGGGCGCGATGGCCTACGTCGCCAACGGAGCACCTCGAATCGTGTTTCGCACGGTCGACAATGGCATAGGTGAGCTCTATTACCAGAATGGACAATGGCGACAATGGGACATGACGGCGCTGGCCGGCCCAGGCGCATTCGTACAGTCCGATCCACAGGGTTTTGCCGATATTGGTGGTCTACCGCGTATCGTGTATCTGGATTCGGCGGGGCATCTGCACGAACTGAGAGGCGGCAGCGGTGGATGGACCCATACCGATATCTCTCAGTTGACCGGAGCTCCGAAAGGCATGGGCAACCCGATGGGGTTTGTCGCCGGTAATGCAGCGCGTGTGGTATATCGAGGCGAGGATGGTCGCATTCTCGAACTGGTCGACTGGAATGGCCAATGGTTGCTCAACGATCTCAGCGCCACCCGCGGTGCATTGAAAGCGAATGCGGATCCGATGGGCTTTGTCGACGCGAAAGGGGTCGCCCGGATCGTATATCGCGGCTATGACGACACGCGAAAAGTGCAGGACGATGAGAACATGCTGCATGAGCTGTTCTATAGCGGTCAATGGCTGCATCGTGATTTATAAAGGGGGCGGGCGCTTTGCGGATGGCGGCGCCCTCATGCACACGAGTACGCGATAGCCCACCGACTTTGGGCGGATGTCGCCGGCAACAAAAGCGCGTTAGACTTCGGCCGGGTCACCCATCAGCGATTCGCGCGTCGAGCCACACGTGCCCGGCGACGCCTCTGGATCGCAAGGAGAAGCACGATGAAGTTCACAATCACCGGCAAGGTCCGCCGCTAAGTCGGCGCTTGCGGTACCGGGCGATGCCCGGGCCGCCTCTGGCTGAACGACCGCCGTTCCGGGCCTTCATGGCCCTGGATCGCTCGCGTTCGTCCGCCGCCTAACTCCCGTCATCCGATCCGGCGCATCGGCGCCGCTCGTCCTCGCATCGCTGTTTCCGCGCCTGTCTCGGCTCGGAGAACGCGGCGCGCACGGGAGTCTTTCCAAGTTCAAACAAGGCTCAACGCCATGATGATTTTTCGTTGGTTCGAATCGTTGATCGACCCGTTCCGGCCGGCGCCGGAGACGATGCCGCCGAGCACCGTCACCGGGTTCTACCGGCATTTCATAAAACAGGCCTGGCCGGTGTTCGCAGTGCTGACGGTGGTCGGCTTCCTGGTCGCGATCGTCGAGGTCGCGATGTTCGACTACCTCGGTCGCGTCATCGACCTGGTCAACACCACGCCGAGCAAGGACCTGTTCGCGCAGCACGGCGGTGAGTTGCTGTGGATGGCCGTGGTAATGCTGTTGGCGCGGCCGCTGTTCCTCGGCTTGCACGATTTGCTGCTCAATCAGACCGTGCACCCGAGCATGACGAATCTGGTGCGTTGGCAGACCCACCGTTACATGCTCAAGCAAAGCCTCAGCTTCTTCCAGAACGACTTTGCCGGCCGTGTCGCGAATCGGATCATGCAGACCGGCCCGTCCTTGCGCGAGTCCACGACCCAGGCGTTCGACGCGATCTGGTACGTGATCGTGTACTCGGCGTCGGCGATCTACTTGTTCGCGCAGGCGGACGTTTGGCTGGTGTTGCCGTTGGCGGTGTGGATCGTGGCGTACATCGGTCTGCTGCGTTACTTCGTGCCTCGGGTGAAGCTGCGTTCGTGGCGGGCGTCGGATGCGCGTTCCAAGTTGATGGGGCGCATCGTCGACGGCTACTCGAACATCGCCACGCTCAAGCTGTTCGCACACTCGCGGCGCGAAGAGGAATACGTGGCCGAAGCGATGATCGAGCAGACCCAGCGGTCACGCGACATGACTCGCATGACCACGCTGATGGGCGTGAGCATCACCACACTCAACGGTCTGCTGATCGTCGGCACCACCGGTCTGGCCCTGTGGCTGTGGCACCAAGGCGCGATCACGGTCGGTGCGATCGCTTTGGCGACCGGTCTGGTGATCCGCATCCACAACATGTCGGGCTGGATCATGTGGACGATCAACGGCATCTTCGAAGACATCGGCACGGTACAGGACGGCATCGAGACGATCTCGCGGCCGCTGACCGTGGTCGATCGCAGCGATGCTGGCGCTCTGCAGGTTAGCGACGGCAGCGTGCGATTCGAGAACGTGCACTTCCACTACGGACAGAACAGCGGTTTGATCGCCGACCTGGACCTGATGGTGAAACCCGGCGAGAAGATCGGCCTGGTCGGGCCGTCGGGCGCGGGCAAGTCGACGTTGATGAATATCCTGCTGCGTCTGTACGACCTCGAAGGAGGCCGCATCCTGATCGATGGCCAGGACATCGCCGGCGTGACCCAGGAAAGCCTGCGTTCGCAGATCGGCGTGGTCACCCAGGACACCTCGCTGCTGCATCGTTCGATTCGCGACAACCTGCTGTACGGCCGTCCCGATGCGAGCGAAGCGGAGATGGCCGAGGCGGCGAGTCAGGCACGTGCGGACGAGTTCATTCCTCGCTTGGTCGATGGCGAGGGGCGGGTCGGTTACGAAGCCTTGGTCGGCGAACGCGGCGTCAAACTGTCGGGCGGTCAACGGCAGCGGATCGCGATCGCGCGCGTGCTGCTCAAGAACGCGCCGATCCTGATTCTCGATGAGGCGACTTCGGCGCTGGATTCCGAGGCCGAAGCGGCGATCCAGGACAGTCTGGACACCTTGATGACCGGCAAGACGGTGATAGCGATCGCCCATCGTTTGTCGACGATCGCGCGGATGGATCGGTTGGTGGTGATGGACAAGGGCCGCATCATCGAGACCGGTACGCATGAGGAACTGATTGCCCGCGACGGGTTGTATGCGCGCCTGTGGAAGCGGCAGACCGGCGGGTTCGTCGCGGTCGATTGATGATTGAGGTAAGAGGAGGCGCCCTCACCCCAAACCCTCTCCCGCTCGCGGGAGAGGGGCTGTCTTCGGCTGTACCTGCGCATTCGAGGCTTACGACGCACCCATGAACGTTCTAGCCGTTAGAACAACGATCCGGTGGTGCCTCGCCCGTCGTCGTCGCTCTGCTCGCGTGGTTTGCGGCCCCAGCCACCGACGCCGGAAGAGCGGTGCATCGGCGACGGGCCTGGCGGCGGCAAAGGTTTGCCGGGGTTTTCGCGCGCTTCGCGATGGGCGTGCTCGGCCATGACGTTGAACTCGCGCAGCCGTCGCAACCACAGCTCGTTCATGCTCGGATCGGGCACCAGGGCCGTGGCGCCGAGGTCGGCTTCGGCGGATTCTTCGGGAATATGGCTGAAGGGGATGCGCATCGGCGCCGCGCCCTGGGCGAGTGCGTCCTGCATCGCGCCGAAATACAGGCGGTTATTGCCGTAGCGCTGATTGACCTGGTCGAGCACGCGGGTCAGCGCCTGTCTGCGCCCGCGTTCGACGAACAGCGAGCCGCTGTCGGCGGCGTTGGGCTGCAGGTCGATCAAGGACACCGCGACCGACAAAGGCGGGAAACGTTTGACGTTCCACCGCCCGTTGGCGGCGCCGCGCATCAGCGGTTCCAGCGCTTCGGCCATGAGTTGCAGCAGGGTCGGGGTGTCGTCGAGCGCGGCGAACGACAGATTGCGGCTGAAGCGTTGTTCCCTGCCGGCGAAGCGCACGTGCAGGCTCATCCCGCGCGCCTGGCAACGCTCGCCGCGCATCCGCATCGCCGCCTTCGCGAGCAGTTTGAACAGCACCGAGCGCATGCTGTCGGCGCTGCGCATCTGCGGGTCCAGCACGTGCGAATGACCGACCGAACCGACCACCTTGCGCTGCCGCGACGTCGGTTCGATGCCGCGCAACTGCGCCCAGAAACGTTCGCCTTCGACCCCGCCCCAGACCGCGCGCAAATGTTCGCGCGGTGCGGCGGTCAGTTGCTCGACGGTGTCGATGCCGGCATCGCGCAGGCGCTGCAGCATCGACGGGCCGACACCGCACAGATCCTGCAGTTCCAGCCCGTGCAGCGCCTGCGGCAGATCGCCCAGCTCGACCACGGTCAGGCCGTCGACCTTCTGCATGTCGGAGGCGGTCTTGGCCAGGAAGGTGTTCGGGGCGATGCCGATCGAGCAGCGGATCGCCGGAGCGAGCCCGCGATCGATCAAGGTCTGCTTGATCCGGTGGGCGATCGCGATGGCGTTGTCGCGTTGGCGTTCGCGGCCGATCAGGCGGCAGGCGACTTCGTCGATCGACAGCGGTTCGCCGTCGATCGGAATGCAATCCTGGATCGCCGCGATCAAACGGTGATGCAGATCGACGTAGCGCGCCGGGCGCGCTTCGACGATGGCGATATCGGGGCAGCGCGCCATCGCTTCGTGCACCGGCGTGCCGGTCTTGATGCCGTGGACCTTGGCCTCGCGGCTGGCGGCGATGCAGCAGGTGGTGGCCGCCAATACCGGCACCACGCCGACCGGACGGCCGCGCAATTCCTCGCGGTCGAATTGCTCGACCGAGGCGAAGTAGGAATTGAAGTCGACGAACAGGCAGCGCAGGGTCATGGCGGCGGGCCGGCATGGGGGGCGGTATTGCGCCGCGCAAGCGACCGCCCGGGATGCGCCGGGCGGGCGGTGCGGACGACCTGCCGATTTTGGCGTCAGGTCGTCTCGTCTACTGAGAGACGTTCTAAATCAGTGATTTACAGAACGATCGGCGGCTCGCCGCCGACGATGACGATGTCGGCCGGGCGGCGCGCGAACAGGCCGACGCTGACCACGCCCGGGATCTGGTTGATCGCCGATTCCATCGCCACCGGGTCGGTGATCGCCAGGCCGTGGATGTCGAGGATGAGGTTGCCGTTGTCGGTGACCACGCCGGCGCCGTTGGCGTCCTGACGCCACACCGGCTGGCCGCGGGTCATCGCCAGGATCTCGCGCGCGACCAGGCTGCGTGCCATCGGCACGACCTCGACCGGCAGCGGGAACTTGCCGAGCACGTCGACGCGCTTGGCCGGATCGACGATGCAGACGAACTTCGCGCTGGCCTCGGCGATGATCTTCTCGCGGGTGAGCGCGGCGCCGCCGCCCTTGATCAGGCGTTTGTGCGGATCGCATTCGTCGGCGCCGTCGACGTACAACGACAGCGGGCCGGTCGCGTTGAGGTCGAGCACTTCGATGCCGAGCGCCTGCAGGCGCGCGGTGCTCTGTTCGGAGCTCGACACCGCGCCCTTGATGCGCTCCTTGTGCCGGCCCAGGGCCTCGATGAAAAAGGCGACGGTGGAACCGGTGCCTACGCCGACGATCATGCCGTCTTCGATGTAGTCGATGGCTTTTTCGCCGGCCAGGCGTTTGGCTTCAGTCATTGGGGTGGGAATCGGGAATGGGGAATAGGGAATCGGATAAGCAAGCAGTGCGAGGAGTCTGGGAGGAGCGAGGGACGCTTTTACGATTCCCTATTCTCCATTCCCGATTCCCGTCACTCCATCGACAACAACACCTTCCATTGCGCCGCCGTCACCGGCAGCACCGAGAGGCGGTTGCCGCGGCGGGTCAGGGCGAAGTCCTCGCCGAGGTCGTCGGCGCGGGCCTTGATTTCGTCGAGCGGGATGACCCGCTCGAACTTGCGTTCGAAGGCGACGTCGACCAGCAGCCAGCGCGGGTCTTCGCGCGAGCTCTTGCCGTCGTAGTAGTCGGACTTGGCGTCGAACTGGGTCGGGTCCGGGTAGGCTTCGCTGGCGATCGTGGCGAGGCCGGCGATGCCGGGCACGGCGGTGTTGGAGTGATAGAACAACACGCCATCGCCGACCTTCATGCCGTCGCGCATGAAATTGCGCGCCTGATAATTGCGCACGCCGTTCCAGGGTTCGGTACGGACGCGTTGCAGATCGTCGATGGAAAACGTGTCCGGTTCGGACTTCATCAGCCAGTAGCGGCGGCGTGCGGTCATGCGGTGCTCAACGGTCAGACGAACAGGGGGGAACGGCAGTCCAGAGTCTGGACTTCCGTACAGACCGCATCGAGCGCTACGTCCCAATCGGCGTTGTCGAGCGCATCGATGCGTTGCAGTTCGAACGCGGCGCCGGCCAGCCACGGCGGGGCCGGGCTGCGTTGGCGGAACGCGAAGCTGCGATCGTACCAGCCGCCTCCCATGCCGAGCCGGTGGCCGCGCGGATCGAAGCCGACCAGCGGCAGCACGACCAGACTCATCTGTTCAGGCTCGAGCAGCGAGCTGGGACTGACGTCGGGCTCGGGGATGCCGAAGCGGTTGCCGACCAGGGCATCGCCCGGGCGCCACGGGGCGAAGCGCAGGCGTTGGTCTTCGTGCAGCACCGGCAGGCAGTACACACAGCCCGGCGGCAGGCGCAGCTGCCAGGCATGCAGGGCGATTTCGCCGTCCATGGCCCAATAACCGGCGACATAGCCGGTGGCGGGCGCGAACGGCAGCGCCAACAGGCGGGCGGCCAGGGATTCGGCGGCGGCGATGCGCGCGGGGGCGGCGAGATTGCGGCGTTGCGCGCGCAGTTCGCGGCGCAGCGTCGTACGGTCAACCGTCATTCGGCGCGGGGTCCTGGGGGAAAACGGAAGCGCGGGCGCTCCGGACAAGGCAACGGGCGCGAATCACTTTCGTGACGTCGCGCCCGTTCCGGGATGAGTAGTCCTCCGCCAATGTCGATGCGTGCGAAACGACCTTGAACCCGGGGTTCAAGTGGGAACGCTTGGGGATCTTCGGGCTTCCCGCTGCGAGGCGGACTTGCACTCCGGATTCCCGTTGCGCCCCCGTGGTCGTAATTAAGGGACAAGGCGAATGTTTGCGCACGCCGTCGAGCACAGCAGAGGACGTGCGCGGAGTATAGCGCGCGCATCGCTCGCAGCGGGCCCGCTCGTCGGCGACGCTGCGTTGCGGTTCATGCGCTTGATCGATCCGCGAGCGCGGATGAACGGGGCTGGATGAGACAAACGCCAAGCGGCAACGCCCGATGCGACAATGCTCGAAGTCACAAAAAACCGCTTGCGCCAAGGCTTTTGCGGCGAAGGGCGAGCCGCCCAGATTCAGCGGTTCAGCGGATCGCGGCGTCGAACAGGCTGTCGAGCTTGCGATGCAGTTCGTCGAGGGTGCGCGAGATTTCGCGGTCGCGATGGTCGCCGTCGCCGCGCAGCTGTTGCAGTTCGTGGGCGAAGTTGAGCGCGGCGAGCACGGCGACGCGGTCGAGCGCGGCCATGCGGTTGCTGCCGCGGATTTCGCGCATCTTGCTGTCGAGCATGCGCGCGGCGGCGAGCAGGTCGTCGCGTTCGGACGGCTCGCAGCCGACGGTGTATTCGCGGTCGAGCAGGCGGATGCTGACGGCTTCGCTGGTCGTGCTCATCGGTTCGGATTCACGTGTGCTGCTCCAGCGACTTCAGTCGCGCGATCATGGCCTCGACGCGGGTGCGGGCCTGCTCGTTCTTGGCCAGCAGCGCCGAGCGCTCGCCGACCAGTTGTTCCTGCTGTTGACGCAGGCTGCGGTTCTCTTCGCTGAGACGACGCACGCGATCGCCGAGTTCGTCGACGCGGGTCAGCAGCGACTGCAATTCGGTGATGAGTTCGGTGCGATCCATCCCGGCACGATGGCAGGCCGGGGCGGGGGCGGTCAAGGCGCTACCGGGAATCGGCAATCGCGAGTCGGGAATCGGTCAGGCGTCGGGTCGATGGCGGCTCTGGGGGCGGGGTGAGGGCCTGCCGGGCGACGGCAGCGCGGAGGGGCGGTGCAGCGCGGTCGCGGCCTGCGCCGCCACTGCCCCACTGGCCAGGAAGCCCGCTCTTGCGCTCCCGCTCCCCGACTTCCGATTGCCGATTCCCGATTCCCGATTCCCGGCCGTCTCAGCGCGCCGCGCGCACGCTCAGCGGCGGCTGCCATTGCTGGATGAACGCCAGGCAGTCGTCGGCTTCGAGCGGCCGGGCCAGCCAATAGCCCTGGATCTCGTCGCAACCGTGGGCCAGCAGGAACTCCATCTGCTCTTCCAGCTCCACGCCCTCGGCGACCACGTTCAGGCCCAGCGAGTGGGCCATGGTGATGACCGTGCTGGTGATCGCCTCGTCGTCGGGGTCGCGGGTCAGGTCGCCGATGAATTCCTTGTCGATCTTCAAGGTATTGATCGGCAGGCGCTTGAGGTAGGCGAGCGAGGAGTAGCCGGTGCCGAAGTCGTCGACCGCCAGGGCCACGCCGAGCTCGCGCAGCGCCTGCATGGTGTTGGAGGTGTGCGCGGCGTTGGCCATGATCACGCTTTCGGTCAGCTCCAGCTCGAGCCGCCACGGCGGGATGCCGCTTTCGCTGAGGGCGCGCGCGACCATCTTGGGCAGGTCGCCGCGCAACAGCTGGATCGCCGAGACGTTGACCGAGATCGACAACTGGTCGAGCCCTTGCTGGCGCCACTGGCGCAGGCGGCTGCAGGCCTCGCGCATCGCCCATTCGCCGATTTCCAGGATCAGGCCGCTTTCCTCGGCCAGCGGAATGAACTGCGAGGGCGGGATGTTGCCGTACTCGGCGCTGTTCCAGCGCAGCAGGGCCTCGACCCCGGTGATGCGCGCCTCCGGCAGCGACAGGCGCGGCTGGAACACCAGGCGCAGTTCGTTGCGGTCCAGGACCTTGCGCAAGGCCGCCGAGATCGTCGCGCGTTGGCGGATCTCGATGTCCATCGCCTCGGTGTAGCGCATGAAGGTGCGCCGACCGGCGGCCTTGGCCTGATACATCGCGGTGTCGGCGTGCTTGAGCAGGTCGGTCGGGACCTGGGCGTGGTCCGGATAGAGGCTGATGCCGATCGACGGCGAGATCGCGACGTCGTGGCGTTCGTCGAAATCCAGCGGCGCCTCGAAGGCCTTGATCAGGCGGCGGGCGACGTCTTCGGCCTGTTCCGGCGTTTCCAGGTTTTCCAGCACGACGGTGAATTCGTCGCCGCCCAAGCGGGCGACGGTGTGCTCGGCGCCGACGGTTTCCTGCAGGCGCACCGCGGCGGCGCGCAGGATGCGGTCGCCGGCGGCGTGGCCGAGCGAGTCGTTGATGTCCTTGAAGCGGTCCAGATCGAGGAACAGCAAGGCGATGCGATGGCCGTGGCGGCGCGCCCGCACGATCGCCCGCGACAGCCGCTCCGACAGCAGGGTGCGGTTGGGCAGGCTGGTCAGGGTGTCGTAGTTGGCCAGGTAGCGCAGTTCCTGCTCGGCGCGCTTCTGGTCGGTGATGTCGGTCAGCACGGCGACGTAGTGGCCGCGCTGGCCGCTGCTGTCGAGCACGATGCTGGCCTGCAGCCAGCACAGGAATTCGTTGCCGTCCTTGCGCTGCTGCCAGATCTCGCCGGACCAGCGGCCGCTGCGCTGCAACTCGTCGCGCATGTCGCTGTAGAACTCGGGATCGTGCTGGCGGCTGTCGAGCAGGCCGGTGGTCTGGCCGATCACTTCGTTCTCGGGGTAGCCGGTCATGCGCGAGAACGCCGGGTTGATCGAGACGAACACGAAGTCGCGGTCGAACACCGCCACCGCCTCGGCCATCGAGCGCAGCACCTCGCTGGAAATGCGCCGTTCGCGTTCGGCGCTGCGCACCGCGGTGACGTCGCGGCCGGTGCCCGCGACGCGCACCGGCAGGCCCTCGGCGTCGCGTTCGACGACCCGGCCGCGGGCCCGGACCCAGCCCCACTCGCCCTTCGGCGTGCGCATGCGGTGTTCGGACAGGAACAGCGCGGCGTCGCCCTTGAGGTGCTTGCGCAGCAGTTCGGTGACGCGGCCGAGGTCGTCGGGATGGATCTCGTGGTCGTCGGCGATGTCGGCCTGCACGCCGATCTCCGGCGACTGCGGGTTGTGGTCGTCGACGCGCATGCGGTGCAGCTCGCGCCGCTTCAGGTCGTAGTCCCAGAACTGCTCGCCGGACGCCCACAGCGCCAGCTTGAGGCGTTCTTCGCGTTCGCGGATCTGGGCGAAGTAACCGCGTTCGCGCTGGCGGGCGACGTGCCAGCGCCAGCCGAAGCTCAGGGCCAGGCCGAGCGCGGCCAACGCCGCCAGTGCGATCGCCAGCGGATGCCGCCACAGCGGCGGCTCGACGTTGACCGGGATGCGCAGTTCCTGGGTATTCCAGACTCCGTCGCGGTTGGTCGATTGGGCGCGGAAGACATACCGGCCGGGCGGCAGGCGGGTGTAGGTGATGTCCTGGCGCGGGCCGTTGTCGATCCAGTCGCGGTCGAAACCGTCCATGCGGTAGCGATAGCGGATGCCGCTGTTCGGGCCGAAGTCGAGGGCGCCGATGCGCAGGCGCAGGATGCCGGCGTCGTTGGGAATCTCCAGCCGGGTCGACTGCCACAGCGTGCTCGAACCGGCGCTGGTGTCGGAACCGATCCAGGCCCCGAGCAGGCGCACCGGCGGGGTGTAGCGCGAGTCGGCGATGCGCGCCGGGTCGAACACGTTGAGGCCGCGCACGCCGCCGAAGGCGATGCGGCCGTCGGCGAGGATGTCGACCGCGCCGGCGTTGAACTCCAGGTCCTGCAGGCCGTCGGCCAGGCCGTAACGGCGCACCAGCGAGGCGCCGCTGTCGAAGCGCAGGATGCCGGCGTCGGTGCCGAGCCAGAGGCGGCCGGCCGGACGTTCGGCGATCGAGAACACCACCGGCACCGGGTGGTCGCCGAGCACTTCGGCCAGCGGGTGGTCGAAGCGGATGCGGCCGTCGCTGTGTTCGACCACCCGGCTCAGGCCGGCCTGGGTGCCGACCCAGATCGAGCCGTCGGCGGACTGGTGCACGGCACGGACGAAGTTGCCCGGCAGGCTGTCGGCCTCGTCGGTGGCATGGCGGTAGTGGCGCAGGTAGCCGGTGGCCGGGTCGAGCAAGTCCAGGCCGTCGCCGGTGCCGAACCAGACCCGGCCCTTGGTGTCTTCGAGCACGGCGTTGACGCGCGGATGGCTCAGGCCCTTTGAATCGCCTTCGCGATAGGCGTAGCGGACCAGGGCGCCGGTCTCGGGCAGGTAGTGCAGGGCGCCGATGTCGTCGCTGCCGAGCCAGAGGCTGCCGTCGCGGGCGAAGGCCAGCGAACGCAGGGCGACGTCGCGGTAGCCGCGCAGGTCGATGCTCTCGACCCGGCGGGTGGCCGGGTCCAGGCGCAGCAGGCCCTGGCCGGTGGCGAGCCAGAGCCGGGTCGGCGGCAGCGAGGCCGGCGGATTCGGGTTGTCGGCTTCGGGGCAGGGTTCGCGGGCGATCGCGGCGATGCGGCGGGCGCCGGCGTTGGCCGGCAGCAGCGCGGTCATGTCCTGGAAGCGGTCGGCGCCCAGGTCGTAGCGGCGCAGATGGCCGTTGTCGGTGCCGATCCAGATCGCGCCGAGGTCGTCCTGGGCCAGGCTGCGGATGCTGGCGTCGGAGGCGCCGGCGCCGGTGCGGTCCTCGTCGAGGTCGAGGACGTAGCTGAAGCGGGTGCCGCGCGGGTCGGCGACGGCGACGCCGCGGTATTGGCCGCCGGCCCAGAGCAGGCCGCCGTGGTCGATCATCAACGCTTCGATGGTGTCCTCGGGCAGGGTCGCCTCGACACCGGGCTCGGCATGCACACGCTGGGAGTGGCCGGTCTCGGGGTCGTGGCGGTACAGGCCGTTGCCGAAACCGGAGATCCAGATCCGCTGGTCCGGCGCTTCGATCAGGGCGCGCGCATCGCGCAGCGTCGCCAAGGCCTCGTCCTCGACCTTGACCAGGATGCCGGTGTGGCCGTCGAGCCGGTACAGGCCGTCGACGCCGCCGGCCCAAAGCCGGCCGCGCCGGTCGATCAACACGCTGCGCAGCACCTGGGCGGCGCCGATGCGTTCGATCTTGCCGCTCGGCAGGATCCGGTACAGGCCGGCCGCGCTGGCGAACCAGGCGGTGCCGTCGCGGGCGAGGGCGAGTTCCTGCCAGGGCGATTGCCGGCTTAGTTCGCCGGGCAGGGCCAGCAGCAGCTCGCGCGCGCCGCTGCGCGGGTCCATGCGCTCAAGGCCGGCCAGGGTGCCGATCAGCAGCGAGTCGCGCCATGGCAACAGCGAGACGATCTGGCGCCCGGCCTGCGAATCCGGCGGTTCGTAGCGGTGGATGGCGCCGCTGGCCAGGTCGAGCCGGGCCAGGTATTCGGAATGGGTGCCGATCCAGATCGCGCGCTGGCCGTCGAGGGCGAGCGCGGTGACGTAGCTGTCGGGCAGGCTGGCCGGATCGCGCGGGTCGTGCCGATAGGGCACGTAGCGCTGGCCGTCGTAGCGGTGCAGGCCGCCCTGGGTGCCGACCCAAATGAAGCCGTGCGCGTCCTGGGTGAAGGCGGTGACCGAGTTCTGGCTGAGCCCGAGCTCGCTGCCCAGGCGCGAGAAGTAGAAGTCGCGCGTGGCCGCATCGGCACGCTGGGGCAGCGCCGCCATGCACAGGAGCAGGGCGATCAGACCGGCAGTCAGCAGGGCGACAGGGGAAGAGGAACGCACGGACACCGTGGCGTGAAGCGCAACAGCCCGCAGTTTAGGCAGGCGCCCGTTGCGGCAACAAGCACTACGGACTCGAATCGCCAGACAGGACAGGATCCTGCGGGTTTCTTCACGCCGCCTGCATTCGCCCGGCATTGCTAAACTGCGGCAACCCTCACGACTTGATGCCTGTGGCCGCGATCGAACTGCCCCTGTTGTCCGATGTCGATGCCGAGAGCCGCACGCTCTCGCTCGGCGCTTCCGCTTCCGAACTGCACGGCGCCTTGTGCGGCTGGCTCGCCGGCGGCGGCGCCTCGGTGCGCGACTGGCCGGCGCGCGTGCTGGCCGACCCGACCGTCGCGACGCCGGCCGAGAACGGCGCGCTGGATCGCCTGCGCAGCGCCAGCGCCTCGCAGCTCGGCGATCGCAGCTTCGGTTTCGATCTGCTGCTGCCCGATAGCGAAGCGCCCTTGTCCGAGCGCAGCGGCGCCTTGTTCGACTGGTGCCGCGGTTTCCTCGGCGGTTTCGGCCTCGCCGCCGGCGAGGCCGCCTCGCTGTCGGAGGAAAGCCGCGAGGCGCTCGGCGACCTGGCCCGCCTGGCCGCGGCCTCGCCGCAGGACGACGGCGACGAGGACGACGAAGAGGCCTTGACCGAGATCGAGGAGTTCGTGCGCATCGTCGCGCTGTTGTTGCATGGCGACGTGGCGATGGCGGCGCAGCACCGCCACCGGTTGAACTGACATGAACGCCGCGTTGTCGATGCCGGCCAAGGCCTATGTGCGCCGGCGCAAGCAGTTGATGACGATGGCCGGCGACGACGCGATCGTGATCGTGCCGTCGGCCAACGAGCACATCCGCAGCCGCGATACCCACTACCCGTTCCGCCAGGACTCCGACCTCAGCTACCTGACCGGCTTCCCGGAACCCGAGTCGGTGCTGGTGCTGGTGCCGGGCCGGCGCCATGGCGAGACCTTGCTGTTCTGCCGCGAGCGCGACCGCGAACGCGAAGCCTGGGACGGCCCGCGCTACGGCCCGGAAGGCGCGGTCGAGGCCTTCGGTCTCGACGATGCCTATCCGATCGCCGACCTCGACGACATCCTGCCGGGCCTGCTCGAAGGGCGCTCGCGTGTGTATTACCACTTCGGCCGCGACGCCGAGTTCGATCTCAAGCTGATCGGCTGGCTCAACCGCGTGCGTGCGATGGTGCGCCAGGGCGCGCAGCCGCCGCACGAATTCCTCGAGCTGGGCCATCTGCTCGACGAGTTGCGTCTGTTCAAGGACCGCGACGAGGTGCGCTTCATGCAGCGCGCCGCCGACATCAGCGTGCTCGCCCACGAAGCGGCGATGCGCGCGGCGCAGCCCGGCGTGCGCGAGTACGAGCTGCAAGCCGAAATCGAATGCGTGTTCCGCCGCCACGACGCCGAGCCCGCCTATGGCAGCATCGTCGGCGCCGGCAGCAATGCCTGCGTGCTGCACTATCGCGCCAACAGTGCGGCTTCGCGGGACGGCGACCTGGTCTTGGTCGACGCCGGCGCCGAGTACCGCGGTTACGCCGCCGACATCACCCGTACGTTTCCGGTCAACGGCCGTTTCAGCGCGCCGCAACGCGCCTTGCACGATCTGGTCGGCGCCGCCCAGGCCGCGGCCCTGGCACAGGCGCGCCCCGGTGTGGCCTACGAGGCCGGGCACCTGGCTGCGGTCGAAACCCTGACCGAGGGCCTGCTGCAACTCGGCTTGCTCAAAGGCAAGCTGGAAAAGAACCTGGCCGAAGGTCATTACAAGCGCTTCTATCGGCACAAGACCGGGCACTGGCTGGGCATGGACGTGCACGACGTCGGCGAATACCGCCTCGACGGCGAGTCGCGCCTGCTCGAACCGGGCATGGTGTTCACCATCGAGCCCGGGCTGTACGTGTCGCCCGACGACAGCAGCGTCGACCCGAAGTGGCGCGGCATCGGCATCCGCACCGAAGACGACGTGCTGATCACCAAGGACGGCCATCAGGTGCTGACCGACCGGCTCGCGCGCAGCGCCGACGAGATCGAGGCCTTGATGGCGCGGTGAGCGCTGTCGCCACGAATCTATCCCTGTAGGAGCGACGTAAGTCGCGACAAGGGACGCGCAGAGATGACGTGGCCACCGTCATTCGTCGAAGCGGCGCTCGCTCGCCAGGGTAGGAGCGGCGCGAGACGCGACCGCCATGTCCCAATGTCGCGTCGTCTTCGGGTGTGCCCCTGTAGGGGCGACGTGAGTCGCAACCGCGACCTCGCACTATCGCGTCGATTCTGGCCGCACCCTGGTCAGGGTAGGAGCGGCGCAAGCCGCGACAACGTCGTGTCGGTCTCGCGACGCAATGCTCAAGCAGAATCAAGATCTGGATCAAACGCCAAAAGCTTCCGCCACTAAAGCGGCGGGTTACTTTCTTTTGTCATAAGCAACAAAAGTCCGTCTGGATTCCCTTCGGTCAAAGGTAACCAAAGAAGTTGCTTTGTTTTGAATCACGGGCCCGCACGATCGATGCATACGCAGGGCTCTACATGCGGGACATCCCTGTCCCGATGAAAAACGGCCCGCATCCATGCGGGCCGCCCTCCGGGTCTTCTGTTGCCTTCGCTAGTGCCAAGCTGCGCACAGCAATAGCAGCCACAGCTGGCTGTCGCGTGTTTTCAGTGCATCAGCCGCCGCCATACGCGCGGCATCGCAGTCGAAACGCCGGACGTTTGGTCAGCGGGCCCGGTCTTACGCCGCCGGGCCCATGCGCTCCAGCACCAGCTCGACGAAACGGCTGAGCTTGGGCAATGGCTGGCGGTCGCGCGGGTACAGCAGATGCACCGGACGCGGCGGCGGCAGCTGATCGGCGAACAGGGGCAGCAGCCGGCCCGCGGCGAGGTCGTCGGCCAGCAACACCTCGGGCTGCAGCAAGATGCCGCAGCCGGCCACCGCCGCGCGCCGCAGCGCCTCGCCGTTGTTGGAAGCGAAGCGCCCGCGCAGACGCAAGGGTTCGGCGGCGATGTGCTCGAAACGCCATCCGGCATCGTGATTCCACAGCAGATGGTTGAGGCAGCTGTGGCCGACCAACTCGCGCGGGTCGCTCGGCGTACCGTGCCTGCTTAGATACTCGGGGGAAGCGCAGACGATCATCCGGTACGGCCGCAGGGGGCGTGCGACCAGATGATCCGAATCCGGCAAGGGCCCGATCCGGATCGCGACGTCGAAGGCCTCGGCGATCAGGTCGGACATGCGGTCGCTGAGCACCAGTTCGACCGCGACCTCGGGATGGCGTTGCAGGAATTCGGTGACTACCGTGGCGACCGCATTGCCGCCGAGCGTGACCGGCGCGGTGATGCGCAAGCGCCCGCTCGGCTGGCCGTCGTGACGCAGGCGTTCGGCGACCGACTCGGCGTGGCGGACCTGGTCGAGGATGCGCCGGCAGTCCTCGAGAAAGCTCTCGCCGACCTCGGTCAGGCGCTGCTTGCGCGTATCGCGCTGCAGCAGGCGCGCGCCGAGATGCGCTTCCAACTGGTGCACATGTTTGCCGACCATCACCGCCGACAGGTTCTGGGCCTGGGCCGCGGCGGCGAAACTGCCGGTGTCGGCGACCGCGACGAATACGGCCATGCTGCGCAGCTTGTCCAAGGGCTAACCCGCAGTTAGGGGAGCCCGAAATCCTAGCGCATTCACCGTCGATGCCGCGGCGAGCAGACTGGCCATCTGTCTCTCATCACGGAGTTCCCATGAAGATCCTCATCGTCGGCGCCAGCGGCACCCTCGGCCGTGCCGTGGCCGAACGCCTCGCCCCGCAGCACGAGATCCTGGCCGCCGGCCGCAGCAGCGCCGATTACCCGGTCGACATCACCGACGACGCCAGCGTCGAAGCCTTGTTCCGTCGTACCGGCAAGCTCGACGCCATCGTCTCGACCGCCGGCGTGCTGCACTTCGGCCCGCTCGAAACGATGCGCCCGGCCGACTTCGCGCTGGGCCTCAACGACAAACTGCTCGGCCAGGTGCGCCTGGCCCTGCTGGGCCAGCACCACCTCAACGACGGCGGTTCGATCACCCTGACCACCGGCATCGTCGCCGAAGAACCGATCCGTGCCGGCGCCAACGCCAGCGCCGTCAACAACGCCATCGAGGGCTTCGTGCGTGGCGCCGCCTTCGAATTGCAGCGCGGCCTGCGCATCAATGCCGTCAGCCCGAACGTATTGACGGAGTCGTGGGAGGCCTACGGCGCGTTCTTCCCCGGCTTCGAACCGGTCACCGCCGCGCGCGCGGCGCTGGCGTATCAGCGCAGCGTGGAGGGGATTCAGAGTGGGCGGGTGTTCAAGGTTTGGTGAGGGATGGGCGGTCGTGTGAGTTGCAAGGCCGATGAGGCATTTTGCGGTCGCAGTTCGCAGTTCGCAGTTCGCCGTTTCCGTTGCCGTAAAGATTCTGCTGTGGCTGTGGCTGTGGCTGTGGCTGTGGTTGTTGCTGTGCGCAGCCTTGCACTCGCGAAGGCAATCGAAGACCCGGAGGGCGGCCCGCATGGATGCGGGCCGTTTTTCATCGGGACAAGGATGTCCCGTATGAAAAATCCCTGCGTCGGCATCGAGCGTGCGGGCCTGTGATTCAAAGAAAAGCATTTTTCTTTGGTTACCGTTCTTTTGTTGCTTATGACAAAAGAAAGTAACCCGCCGCTTTAGTGGCGGAAGCTCTTAGCGTTTGATCCTGATCTTGCTTGGTCGCTTCGAAGCGAGACCATGACAGCGCGGTCGCGGCTTGCGCCGCTCCTACTCTTTGAAGCGGCGACCACGGCGCCCTGATCTCGCGTCGCTTCCGACTGGAGCCCAGGGTAGGAGCGACGCAAGTCGCGACCACGTCCTGCCGGCCTCCGGCGCTCCCTTGAAGCAAGTGCAGAGCTTCCGTCCGCTCACGCGGCCGGGTTACTTTCTTTTGCTAAGCCCAAAAGTCCGTCTGGATTCCCTTCGGTCAAAGGTAACCAAAGAAAAGGGCTCTCCTTGCAAGGGCACAGGCCATGAGTTCGTAGCTAGCACCGGGATTTTTCGATAGGACATCCTTGTCCTATCGAAAAACGGCGCACGTCCTGTGCGCCGCCCTCCGGGTCTACTGTTGACCGGCAAAGCGGCAAAGCAGAAAGGCAGAAAAGCAGAAAAGCAGAAAAGCAGAAAAGCAGATCAAAATCTCGGCAACGGCAACGGCAACGGCAACGGCAACGGCAACGGCAACGGCAACGGGGCGCCGGGCCGGCAGCACACTCATCACAAATGCCGCGGCACCCGCGCCCGCAACAAGGCGACCAATTCCGGTGCCATGTACTCGTACTCGTCCGGAATATCCAGACAAACCACGCGCTTGCCGCGCAGCTGCGCCCGGAACTTGCGCTGCAGCTTGCTGCGCTGCGCCTTTTCCATCACGAAGATCAGCTCGGCCCACTCGACCTGTTCGGCGCCGAGCGGCTGCTCGGCGTCGTGGTTGAGGCCGGCCGAGGCGACGTCGAGGTCGTCGCGAGCGGCGAATACCTGTTCGGCGGTCGGGCTGCGCAGTTTGTTCTGGCTGCAGACGAACAGGATGCGCCGCACGCGGGGGTCAGGCCGCTTCCGCGAAGCCGTCGCGGGTCAGGTTGACCGGCGCGGCGTCGGTGCAGACCACGTCGTCTTCGATGCGGATGCCGCCGAAGGGGCGGAACTGTTCGATGCGGTCCCAGTCGACGCTGCCGGCGTGTTCGCCCTGCTTCAGGCCGTCGAGCAACAAGTCGACGAAGTACAGGCCGGGTTCGATCGTCACCGCCATGCCGGCTTCGAGCACGCGGGTCATGCGCAGGTAGGGATGGCCGGCGGGCTTGTCGATGCGGCCGCCGCGGTCGGAGGCGGCGAAGCCGGCGACCTCGTGCACCTGCAGGCCGATGCCGTGGCCGATGCCGTGTGGGAAGAACACGCCGCTGACGCCGGTCGCCACCGCCGCTTCCGGCGAGACCTTGAGCACGCCGACGTCTTTGAGGATGCCGGCCAGGGCCAGGTGGGCGTCGAGGTGGATGCGTTTGTAGTCGGTACCGGCGCGGACCTGGTCGCACATCTTCCGCTGCGCGGCGTCGACGGCGTCGATCAGGGCCTGGAATTCGCCGCCGCCGTCGCTGGCGTAGGTGCGGGTGATGTCGCAGGCGTAGCCGTGGTGGCTGGCGCCGGCGTCGATCAGGAAGCTGCGCGATTGCGCCGGGGCTTCGCGATCGAGTTCCATGTAGTGCAGCACCGCGCCGTTCTGGTTGAGGGCAACGATGTTGCCGTAGGGCAGTTCGTTGGCGTCCTGGCGCGCGGCGCCGCAATAGGCGAGGTGGATGTCGAACTCGCTCTTGCCGGCGCGGAACGCGGCCTCGGCGGCGCGATGCGCGCGCACGCCCTTGCGCGTGGCTTCGCGCATCATCGCCACTTCGTACGGGGTCTTGTAGGCGCGGTGGTATTCGAGATAGTCGATGACCGCCGGCGGATTGTTCGGCACGAAGGCGCGGTCGCTGCCGACGCCGAGCGCGCTCTGCGCTTCGCCGAGAATCGCGCAGCGGGCCGGGTCCTTGGGCAGGTGGGCCAGCGCTTGCTCGGGCTGGCGGATCACGATCACCTCGAAGTGATCGACCCACCAGCCGTTCGGCGCCTGCGGCACGACGTGCCAGTAGTCGAACGGCTGCAGATAGATCAGCTTGGGCTTATGACCCGGCGTCGCCACCAGCCAACTGCCGGGGTTGCGGGTCAGCGGCACCCAGGCCTTGAACTGCGGGTTCACCGCATAGGGGTAATCGCGATCGTCGAAGACCTGGTAGTGCAAGGTGCCGCTCGGCACCACCAGGTGATCGAACCCGCCGCGTTCCAGCGCCTGCTCGCAGCGGCGCTGCAATTCGGCGAAGTGCTGCCGGTACAGGGCGTGGGTGTCGAGGGCGGACGGATCGGCGGTGCGGGCGGAAGCGTTCATTGCGGGCCTGGCCTGGAGGAAACCGGCCCATTTTGCCGTAATTCGCCGGGGCAGGATTTGCGCCGGCGGGGGGCAGTACCTTCGCTTCGGCCCTCTCGCCTTGCATGGCCCACGCTCGCCGCAGGCGCGACAGGGAGAACAGCCTGGTGCGGGAACCGCTTACTCGTAGCTGCCGCCGGGCAGGTCCAGCCACTGGCGCAGGTGCTGCATGCCGTCTTCGGGCATGGCGATGAAACGGAAGCCGGTCCAGGTCTGGCCGGGCACGCTGGCGCGGTCCTGCCACAGCAGGTGCGCGCCGACTTCGATCGGCGAGGTGTGCTGGGGGGCGTCGCGCAGGTTGAAGCGCAGTTGGTACAGCGCGTCGTCGACCAGCGGCGTGTTGGCGATCAGCATCATCCCGGTCTCGGACAAATTGCCCAGATGGCCGATCACGGTCTCGGTCATGGTGTCGACGACCTGCACCGTTTCGGCGAGTCGGCGACGACGGGTGCGGCGGAATTCTTCGTTCATGGGCCTGCTCTCATGCACCGGCCGGATCGGCCGGGCGTTTGCCGCCGAAACCGCGCAGCACGTCGAGCGCGGCATGCCAGGCGCGATCGACCAGGCGGCTGCGTTCTTCGACGACCACCCGCGCCTGGCCGCGCGCCATCATCCGGGCGAGGCTGTCCAGCGACTGTTCGCCGGCGCGCTGGCCGCGTTGATTGACGAACAAGGCGTTGTCGGTGACCGGGCTGAACCACGACAGGCGCCGACGCACCGCGTCGCCTTGTTGGTTCTGCACGAACTCGAACCAGGTGCCGAACGGCAGGCTGCGGATCTGTTCCCAACAGCGTTGTTCGTCGTCGTTGCGCGCGGGCAGGGTCGAGCGGGCCGGGCCTGCGTCTTCGCCGAGGCGGCTGCGCGAACGCAGTTTCATCGCAAGTTCCGTGCGCGAGGCGGCGTCGTCTTCGTGCGCGGGGCCGACCGTGAGCTGGCGCGAAATCGCGCGGGCGTCGTCGCCGTGATAGCCCACCTGGGTCAACGCGTGTTCGATGTCGGCGTCGAGCCCGCAGGGCATCGGCGCATCGGCGCCGGTGAGGTTGGCCGAGACGATCTGACGTGTCGTTTCCAACTGCCGCTGCCAGGCTTCGGACTCTTCGCCGTGGCGCAGCAGGGTCAGGGTGAGCACGTCGGCCCAGGCCTGGTTGAGCAGAGCCTGGACGAAGCGCGGCAGGCGCTGCTCGGCGGTGTGCTGCTCGATCGCCTCGCTGGCCAGGCGCTTGGCCATCTCGAGCTTTTCTTTGCCGCGCGCGGCCTCGACGTGGCGCCGTTCGGAAACTTCGGCCTTGCGCGCGAGGTTCTGCAACTGTTCCTGCAGCCGCAGGTTGGCGGTATCGAACACGTCGGCGCCGGTGTCGTAGTGCTCGACCACGTGGTCGACGGCCTGGCGCAGCGGCTCGTGCAACTGCGGGTCGACGTCTTCGCTCGGCGTCCAGCGCGCGCCGGCTTCGGCGACCGTGTTGAGCAACTGCAGCGCCGGATGCTCGGTTTGCTCGAGCAGGCTGCGATCCCGCAGCGCGGCGTTCAGCAAGGGCGCCTGCAGGCGGTTGAGCAGGGTCGAGATGGTCGCGTCGCCGCGCAGGCGCTGCTCGATCTCGTCATAGAGCATGTCGAGCAGATCGAACACGTCGCCGTCGTCGCGCGACAATGTGGCGACCGTGCCCGGCGGAGGCTCGCTGTGTTCCAGCAGCGACTGGCGCAGCTCGGCGATCTTGCGCAGCGGCTGCGGGCCGCGCGGCAGTTCGTCCTTGAGCCGGTTCAGCACCGACAACACTTCGGCGGTATCCATGGCCGCGCCCGGCACGGCGATGCCGCCGCGCGGACGCAGCTTGTCGACCAGTTCGCGGCGTTCGCCGAGCCATTGCTGCAGGGTCGCGAAATCGGTTGCGTCCGGTGCCCGCGGCACCGTTTGCTGGCCGGGCCAGGCGGTGTGCGGACGCTCGTCGCCGGGCCGTGCCGAGGGCGACGGCCCCGCCTGCGGACCGTGGTTCTTGTCGGGCGCCGGTTCGCGCCGCGGGGCGTCGACGGCCGCGGCTTCGCCCTGGGGCGTGGCGTTGGGGCGCGCGCGCAGCGGCACGAACGACAGGCCCGGCAGCACGTTTTCGCGTGCGAGCAGGGCGTTCATGGCCTCGACCATCTGCGCGTAGCCCAGCATCACCTGCTGGTCGAATACGCGGAACAGATCCAGGCGCGACTCCTGGCCGATCTGCAGAGGCAGGCAGACGTCGGCGAAGATCCGGATCAGGCGGTGCGGGCCGACCGGCAGGCGTTCGGCATCGAAGGCCGGCGCGCCGGCGAGCACGCCGAAGCGTTGGCCGAGCAGCAACAGGCCGAGGCCGGCGCGCGATTCGTGGCGGCTGGCGATGCTGCGCAGCACCGTGTTCTCGTCGATCTCGCTGTCGTCGACCAGGCGCAACTCGCTGAAATTGGGCACGACCGTCGCTTGCGAACGCGGCGCGACCGGCTGGCGCACACGGGTCAGCGCGGTTTCCAGCGCGACCAGATAGCGCGGGATCAGGTCGGCGCGGCGCAGCCGGACCAGGCGCAGGGTTTCCAGATAGCCCGATTGCAGGCTCGGATTGCGGGCCTGGTCGGCCTGGCGGAACAGCTGCTGCTCGAACTCGGCGAGCATCCGTTCCAGTTGCGGCGCGGTTTCGTCGGAGATCAGGGCGTACAACTGCTCCAGCAATCGGCGCACGCGATGAGGCAGCGCGGCCGTGGCCAGGGTGGCCCGCGGCAGCGAGGCGTCCAGAGGATCAAACGTGGCGGACATGTGGATTCGGTACTGACGACCTCAAGATATAACCACGCCTCCCCGGCGCTCGCCAACTCGAAACGGTCCGACGACGACCGCGCGTGGGCGTGCAGCCGACAGGAGGCGGCCAATGGCACTAACGCGAACGACCCGCACGGGCGGCCATAGGCGAGTGTCCACCGGGGCCGGTCGCGGGCTTGTGAGGCCCGGCATCTGCCGCGGCCCCCGGTTTACGAGCGGCGCAAGCCGCTCAGTCGGCCATCGAGCGGCCCTCAGTCGGGCAGGAACAGCGCCACCACGTCGTTGGTGAAGCGGCGCCCCAGCTCGGTCGGACGAACCCGGTCGCCGTTTTGTTCCAGCCAGCCGGCGTCGAAGGCGGCCTGCAGTTGCGTGGCGATGGCGGCGCGGGCCAGGCCGGTGCGGGCCTCGTAGTCGGCCAGCGAGAAACCCTCGACCAGGCGCAGCACATTGAGCATGTATTCGAACGGTCGCCGCTCCGGCGCGATGCGGTCGTCGCCGCCGATGCCGGCTTCGGTGCCGGCCTTGGCCAGGTATTCGGTCGGGTGCTTGTGCTTCCAGCGCCGCAGGATGGCCTGCTCGGCGCCGAGGGTGATCTTGCCGTGGGCGCCGGCGCCGATGCCGAGGTAGTCGCCGTAGCGCCAATAATTGAGGTTGTGCGCGCAACGGCGCTGCGGCCGCGCATAGGCGCTGACCTCGTAATGCTCGTAGCCGCGCGCGGCGATCAAGGCCTGGCAGTGCTCCTGGATGTCCCAGGCGCTGTCCTCGTCGGGGATGCCCTGCGGCGGCCGCGCCGCGAACACGGTATTGGGTTCCAGGGTCAGCTGGTAATGCGAGAGGTGGGCCGGGTCGAGGGCGAAGGCCCGCTCCAGGTCGCGCTCGGCCATCGCCAGGGTCTGGCCGGGCAGGGCGTACATCAGGTCGAGGTTGAGGTTGTCGAAACCGGCGTCCTGCGCCAGTTTGACCGCGGCCTCGGCCTCCTGGCTGTCGTGGATGCGGCCCAGGCGCTGCAGGCAGCCGTCGTCGAAGCTCTGGATGCCGAAGCTGAGCCGATTCACCCCGGCGGCGCGATAGAGCTCGAAACGGCCGTGCTCGGCGGTGCCGGGGTTGGTTTCAAGAGTGATTTCGCAACCCGGCGCGAAGCGCAGGCGGGCGCTGGCGCCCTGCAGAAAACGGTCGATGAACTCGGGCGGGAACAGGCTCGGGGTGCCGCCGCCGAAGAACACGCTGTGCACCGGCCGGCCCCAGACCAAGGGCAGGTCGTGCTCCAGGTCGGCCAGCAGGGCGTCGACGTAGGCGTCGTAGGGCAGGGCGCTGCCCTTGCCGCCCTTGTATTCGTGCGAGTTGAAATCGCAGTACGGGCATTTGCGCACGCACCAGGGCAGGTGGACGTACAGCGACAACGGCGGGGTGGTCAGGGTATCGCTCAAACAGCGCTCGACCGGACCCGAGGGCCCGGAAACAGTCGGAAGGGGCCGACAGCTTACCGGTCGCGCGTCGCGCCGTAGCGGGTGACGGCGAGCAGGGCGCGCAGATTGGCGTCGATGGCCACGTCCGGGCGGGCCTGGACGACCAGCCGCATGATCGTGGCCAGGGGCTCGGCGCTGCCGTCGCCGGAGGTTTCGCCGTCGAAAATGCTGGCGGTGTTCCAGCGCCGGTGCGGGGCCGGGGACAGGCGCAGTTCCAGGGTCGAGGTCAGGCGCAGGCGCCCGTCCTTGGCCCGGTGCAGGGACATGCCCACCACCTCGCCCGGGGCGAAGCGGCGGGTGCGATGGGCGGTGGTGATGTTGGCGTAGCCGATGGTGTGGCCGGGGCTGGCCTGCAGGCTGACCCGTTGGATGGCGGCCAGGGCGACCAGCCCGACCAGGGTCGCCAGCAGCCACAGCGCCAGCTCGATCTCCGAGCTGAAGCTGTTGGTCTGGTGGGTGCCGGCGCTGAGGCCGTCCTGGCGGATCCAGATCGCGATCGGCATCGCCAGCAGGTACAGCACGGCCACCGACAGCACGGTGTGGCCGCCGGTGCGGAAGGCGCGTCGGGGCGGAGCGGCGGCGCGCATCATCCGGTTCACCTGGCGACCTCCGGCAGGCGCTCGCGCAGCGCCGCCAGGGCGCGGGCGCGGTGGCTGACTCGGTTCTTGAGGGCGTCGTCGATCTCGCCGGCGGACACGTCGTACTCGGTGTCGTAGAACACCGGCTGATAGCCGAAACCGCGTTCGCCCTGGCGTTGGTGCAGGATGCGGCCGTGCCAGATGCCTTCGGCGATGACCGGGCGCGGGTCGCCGGCATGGCGCAGCAGCACGATCACCGCATAGAAGTGCGCGCCGCGCTGGGCGTCCGGCACGTCCTTGAGGGCGGCGAGCAGTTTGTCGATATTGGCCTGGGCGTCGCCGTGCTGGCCGGCGTAGCGGGCCGAGTACAGGCCGGGGGCGCCGCCGAGCGCGTCGACGCAGATGCCGGAATCGTCGGCCAGCGCCGGCAGCCCGGTGACCGCGGCCGCATGACGGGCCTTGAGCAGCGCATTCTCGACGAACGTACTGCCGGTTTCCTCGATGTCCTCGACCCCCAGATCCGTTTGCGCCACCAGTTCGATGCCGGTGTCGCCGAGCAGGTCGCGCAGTTCCGCCAGCTTCCCGGCGTTGCTGCTGGCCAGCACTAATCTCATGCTTTCAGTTCCAGCAAATCCCAGCGATTACCGTACAGGTCTTCGAACACGGCGACCGTGCCGTAGGTCTCGACGCGCGGAGTTTCCATGAAGCGCACGCCGTGCCCGACCATCGCAGCGTGGTCGCGCCAGAAGTCGTCGGTGTGCAGGAAAAAGCCGACCCGGCCGCCGGTTTGGTTGCCGATGCGCGAGCCTTGTTCCTCGCCGACGGCCTGGGCCAGCAACAGCGCGGTCTGGGCGCCGCCGGCGGGCGCGACCCGGACCCAGCGTTTGCCGCCGCCCTGGTCGACGTCCTCGAGCAGGACGAATCCCAGTGCCTGGGTGTAGTAAGCGATGGCTTCGTCGTAATCGGCGACGACGAGGGCGATGCTGCCGATGCTGCGATTCATGGCGGACCTTGCTGAGGGGCCGTCGCCATCGCCTTCGGTAGGAGGGCGGGCGAAGCCGGCCGAATGGAGGGGAGGGAGGACGCGACGGTCCGGCAGAAAGCACAATCCCTGGCCGTCGCGATGATGCGCGTGCTCGTGCGTGTCGCCATCGAGCCCGTTGCAGATTGGCACGCCGGCGCCGATATCCGAAGCCCGGCTTCGTGCATCCGTGAAGCGTTTCGTGGTTCTGATTGCGTGCTCGTGCTTGAACTGCATGTACGGCGACGCGATGCGCGTCGAGCGTACGCGTCGCGTTCAGTTCGATGCTGCGGGTGTGTCTTCAACGCTGCGCGTATATCGCGTGTTGATTCGTTGGGTATCGATCAAGCGCATTGCGCCTGATGCGCGACGGGTAGCGCACAGTCTTTGCCCGTGCGGTGCGCGGTCGTGTCGTGCATTCGTCGGCAATCGTCATCGCCGGAGAAGGTCGGCACTCGTCTCGATCGGTGCCCACGCTCGGCGCGACCGCCGAAAGTCAGGGGAAATCCGATGGTTTTCGGCTTTCGCCACGAGCGCAAGACCGGCGCGGATGCCGCGAGCGGATGGGTGCAGGAAGGGCTCGCAGTGCTGTCCCGTCGCGCCGGAACGACGGGCGTATCGCAGCGAGAGGCCAACACGCGAGCGGAAGAGCGAGACGGCGGCAACGGCTTCGAGTCCGCATCGGGACTCGAAGCCGTTCGCGGCGATCAGACCGCCAACGCCTCGCGCTGCTTGAGGATCAGCTCGGCGATGCCGGCCTCGGCCAGGGCCAGCAAGCCGTCGAGCTCTTCGCGGCGGAAGGCGTGGCCTTCGGCGGTGCCCTGCAGCTCGATGAAACCGCCGCCGTCGTTCATGACCACGTTCATGTCGGTGTCGCAATCGCTGTCTTCTGCGTAATCCAGATCCAGCACCGGCACGCCGCGGTAGACGCCGACCGAGACCGCGGCGACCGCGCCGAAAATCGGGTCGCGGGCGATCTCGCGGCGCGACTGCAGCCAGCGCACCGCGTCGACCAGGGCCACGTAGGCGCCGGTGATGGCCGCGGTGCGAGTGCCGCCGTCGGCCTGCAGGACGTCGCAGTCCAGGGTGATGGTGCGCTCGCCGAGCGCCTTGCGGTCGATGCAGGCGCGCAGGGCGCGGCCGATCAGGCGCTGGATTTCCAGGGTGCGGCCGCCTTGCTTGCCGCGTGCGGCCTCGCGATCGCTGCGGGTGTGGGTCGCGCGCGGCAACATGCCGTACTCGGCCGTAACCCAGCCTTCGCCCTTGCCGCGCAGGAACGAGGGCACCTTGTTTTCGACGCTGGCTGTGCACAGCACCCGGGTCTCGCCGAAGCTGACCAGCACCGAGCCCTCGGCGTGGCGGGTGAAGCTGCGCTCGATGCGGACTTCGCGCATTTGGCCCGCGGTACGGCCGCTGGGACGGGCGAGGGGGCCGGTCGGGGCCTCGTTGGGGGCGGCGTTGGGACCGGTCATGGGCGCGAAGTTACCGTTTTGATGGCCGGCGAGTTTACCATTCGCTCCCTGTAGGCTTGGGATTCGCGAATGATTCGCAGCATGACTGCCTTCGCCAGCGGCGAACGCGTGACACCCTGGGGCACGCTCGGCTGCGAGTTGCGCTCGGTCAACCATCGTTTCCTCGAGCTCGGGGTGCGCCTGGCCGACGAGCTGCGCGTGCTCGAACCGGCCCTGCGCGAGCGCATTTCCGCGCGCATCAGCCGCGGCAAGCTCGACCTGACCCTGCGCCTGCGCGCGCCGGAAGGCGGCGACGCGCTGCAGCTCAACCCGACCCGGCTGCGCGAACTCAGCGATCTGGCGATCGACCTGTCGGCACGGTTCCCGGCGCTGCGCACCGAATTCACCGATCTGCTGCAGTTCCCCGGCGTGCTGCAGGCGCCGAGCACCGATCCGGCCGAATTGCAGGCCGCGGCGCTGGCGCTGCTGGACAGCGTGCTCGACGAATTCGTCGCCGCGCGCGAACGCGAAGGCGGCAAGCTCGCGACCGTCATCAGCGAGCGCGTCGACGGCATCGCCGCGATCGCCGCCGAGGTGCGCACGTTGATGCCGGCGATCCGCACCGGCCAGCGCGCCAAGCTCGAGGCGCGGCTCGCCGATCTGGCCCAGCCGGCCGACAACGGCCGCGTCGAGCAGGAGCTCGTGCTGTGGCTGCAGAAGCTCGATGTCGACGAAGAACTCGACCGTCTCGATTCGCACGTGGTCGAAGCGCGGCGCGTGCTCAAGCTGCGCGAAGCGGTCGGCCGCCGCCTCGATTTCCTGCTCCAGGAATTCAATCGCGAAGCCAACACCCTGGGCTCCAAGTCGGTCGACGCGCGCAGCTCGGCGGCCGCGGTCGAACTCAAGGTGCTGATCGACCAGGTCCGCGAGCAGATCCAGAACATCGAGTAACCGGGAATAGAAAATAGGGAATAGGGAATCGTAAGAGCGGCGATCGTCGCCTGGTCCCATTCTCTCTTCTCACCTATTCACGATTCCCCATTCCCCATTCCCGAGACTTATGCGCGGAACCCTTTACATCGTCGCGGCCCCGTCCGGGGCCGGAAAATCCAGCATCGTCAACGCCGTGCTGGCGCGCGATCCCAACATCCGCCTGTCGATCTCGTTCACCTCGCGCCAGCCGCGTCCGGGCGAGCGCCACGCCGAGCACTACCACTTCGTCAGCGCGCAGGAATTCGAGGCGATGGTCGAGGCCGGCGATTTCTTCGAATACGCCCGCGTCCACGGCGACTGGAAAGGCTCGGCGCGGCAGTCGGTCGAGCCCTTCCTGGCCGCCGGCAAGGACGTGCTGCTGGAAATCGACTGGCAGGGCGCGCGCCAGGTCCGGTCCAAGGTGCCGGATGCGGTCAGCGTGTTCATCCTGCCGCCGTCGCGGCAGGCGCTGGAGTCGCGGATGCGCACGCGCGGCCAGGACAGCGAGGCGACGATCCGCCAGCGCCTGGACGCCGCACGCGAGGAAATGTCGCATTACGGCGAGTTCGACTACGTCATCGTCAACGAAGTGTTCGACACCGCGGTCGAGGAAATGTGCGCGATCTTCCTGGCCAGCCGCTTGCGTCGCGAACCGCAGGTCGCCCGCCATTCCCGCCTGATCACCGCGCTGCTGGCCGACGAGGGCTGAGGGCCGGGAATCGGGAATCGGGAATCGGGAGTCGGGAGTCGGGAATCGGGAATCGGGAATCGGGAATCGGGAATCGGGAGTCGGGAGTCGGAGTCCGGAGTCGGCGCTCGGAATCGAACCCCGGCGAGACTCGCGTCCCTCCAAGCCCGCCGCCTCCGCCGTTCCCCCCTTTGAAAAAGGGGGGCAGGGGGGATTTGCTCTTGGCCGTTCCCATCCCCCGTGCAAAGCCATCGTCACGAACCCCGATCCCGCCCGTATCTGTCTGATTCATAAGAGCTTGGTGCAGGAAACCTTGCCCCGGCCCGGCAAACGGTCTAAACTCCCCGGTCCCCAACCGCTTGTAAAGACGGCCCACCGGCCGCCAGGAGCCCCATGGCCCGCATTACCGTCGAAGATTGCCTGGAAGTGGTCGATAACCGCTTCGAACTCGTCATGTTGGCCGCCAAGCGTGCGCGTCAGCTGGCCAACGGCGTCGAGCCGCAGCTGGACAACAGCGAAGCCAACGACAAGCCCACCGTGCTGGCACTGCGCGAAATCGCCGCGCGCCAGATCAACCCCGAATACATCGATGCGGTCGAAAAGGCCGAGCGCGAGCGCAAAGAGCGCGAAGCCCTGGAATGGGCCGCCGCCGAAGTGGTCGCCGACGACGATCTGTCGAAGAGCGACGACTGAGTGCATCCGGCCCCGCGCTCCGGCGCGGGGAGTCGATTGCGGCCCCGCCTTGGCGGGGCCGCTACGTTTACGGCTCCGCCCAGGCGGGGCCGTTTTCGTTTGTGCCGCCGCCGCGGGACGCTCGACGCCGTGCGCCTGGCCGCGCCGGCCGCGAGCGCGATCACGCGCCAGCCGCGGTATTCGCCGCCTTCCGACTGCGACCGTCGGCGCATTCCTGAACGAATGTCTCGTCCTTGCGCCGCAATCGGGGCCCGCCGCTTGCCTGCGCTGCCTGCGTGCCGCACCCAATATCAATGGATGCGTTGCACCTTGAGCCATCGCCCGCGTAAATTTCCGTTATGACCCCTGCCGAGCCCGCGCTGAGCACCTATCCCGCCGTTCTGGACGACACGGAGCTGCCGGACTATGTGCGCGAGCTCGAACTGGCCGCGCACTACCTGCCCGAAGCGCAGCGCCTGCAACTGCGTCGCGCCTGGTCGGTCGGCGCCGCCGCGCACGTGGGCCAGACCCGCAAGTCGGGCGAGCCCTACATCACTCACCCGGTCGCGGTCGCCAAGGTGCTGGCCGAGCAGGGGCTGGACGTCGAGACCTTGGTCGCGGCGATCCTGCACGACACCATCGAAGACACGCCGCTGACCCGCGAATGCCTGGCGACCGAATTCGGGCCGACCGTGGCCGAACTCGTCGACGGCGTCACCAAGCTCGACAAGCTGCAGTTCCGCGATCGCCAGGAAGCGGCGGCCGAGAGCTTCCGCAAGATGCTGCTGGCGATGGCGCGCGACCTGCGCGTGATCCTGATCAAGCTCGCCGACCGCCTGCACAACATGCGCACGCTCGGCGCGCAGAGCGCCGAGGCGCGTGAGCGCATCGCCCGCGAGACGCTGGAGATCTACGCACCGATCGCCCAGCGCCTGGGCATGAATCTGATCAAGGCCGAGCTGCAGGACCTGGGTTTCCGCGCCCTGCATCCCTGGCGCCACGCGGTCATCGAAAAACGCATCCGCACCCAGCCGGTGGTGCGGCGCGAGTCGCTGGTCCAGATCGAAGCGCACCTGGCCCAGCGCCTGGCGAAGGAGAAACTTCAACACCGCTTGATCAGCCGGGTGAAATCGCCGTGGAGCATCTACATGAAGATGCACCACGAGCATAAGAGCTTCAACCAGGTCATGGACGTGTTCGGTTTCCGCGTCGTCGTGCGCAGCGTGCCGGACTGTTACCACGCTCTCGGCGTGGTGCATTCGGCCTACAAACCGCTGGATGCGCGCTTCCGCGATTTCATCGCCATCCCCAAGGCCAACGGTTACCAGTCGCTGCACACGGTGTTGTTCGGCCCCTACGGCTCGCCCGTGGAAGTGCAGATCCGCACCGAGGACATGGACCTGATCGCCGAGCGCGGCATCGCCGCGCACTGGTCGTACAAACACGGCGGCGAAGGCCCGAACAGCGCGCAGTCGCGTGCGCACAGCTGGATCGCCAGCCTGGTCGAGTCGCAGCGTTCGACCGGTTCGTCGCTGGAATTCCTCGAGAACGTCAAGGTCGACCTGTTCCCGGACGAGGTCTACCTGTTCACGCCGAAGGGCGACATCATGTCGCTGCCGCGCAATTCGACCGCGCTGGATTTCGCCTACGCAGTGCATACCGACGTCGGCAATCGCGCGGTCGCCGCGCGCGTCGACGGCAAGCTGGTGCCGTTGCGCACCAAGCTGGCCAGCGGCCAGCGCGTGGAGATCATCACCGCCAAGTCGTCGACGCCGAAGCCGCAGTGGCTGGAGTTCGTTGTCTCGGGCAAGGCGCGCACCTCGATCCGCCAGCAGCTCAAGCAGCTCGAACACGAGGATGCGGTCCAGCTCGGCCACCGCATGCTCGACCGCGCGCTGGAAGTGCTGGAGACCTCGCTGGACCGCACTCCGGCGCTGCGCCTGGAAAGCTATCTCGCCGAGTATCGCTATCCGCGCCTGGAGGCCTTGCTGGCCGATATCGCCCTGGGCAACCGCATGCCGAACCAGGTCGCCCTGGCGCTGGCGCGCGAAGTGCCGGGCAAGACCCGCGGCCGCGCGATCGACCGCCCGCGGCTGCCCGAGGACAAGATCCTGATCACCGGCGCCGAGCGCGGCGTGATCAGTTTCGCCAACTGTTGCCTGCCGTTGCCGGGCGACGAAATCATGGGCTACCACACCGCCGGCAAGGGCATCGTGGTCCATCGCCTGGACTGCCCGAACGTCGCCGACTACCGCAAGTCGCCCGATCGCTGGGTCGCGATCGGTTGGGACCGCCAGGTGTCCGGCGACTTCGCCGCCGCCTTGCGCATCGAAGTCGACAACCGCCCCGGCTCGCTGGCCCAGGTCGCCGCGGCGATCGCCGAGGCCGAATCCAACATCGACCGCGTCGAATACCTGGAGCGCGACGCCAACATCGCGATCATGCGTTTCGCCATCGAAGTCAGCGATCGTCGCCATCTGGCCGACGTCATGCGCCGCGTGCGCAGGCTGGCGGTGGTGCTGGGCGTGCAGCGAATGTAGGTGCGGCGGCTTTGCCGCCGCCGCCGGGAATCGGGAATGGGGAGTCGGGAATCGCAAGGCCCAGACGGACCGCCTCGCTTTTACGATTCCCGACTCCCCATTCCCGATTCCCGGCTTTAAGATCCCGACTCCCAATTCCCGATTCCCGGCCCCCAAATGTCTCGCGAAATCATCCACACCGACCAAGCTCCGGCCGCCATCGGCCCGTACTCGCAGGCCGTGCGCGTCGGCGATACGGTCTATCTGTCCGGCCAGATCCCGCTCGACCCGGCCAGCGGCCTGGTCATCGAGGGCGACATCGAAGCCCAGGCGCATCGCGCGTTCCGCAATCTGCAGGCGGTCTGCGAAGCCGCGGGCGGCTCGCTCGCCGACATCGCCCGCTTGGGCTTGTTCCTCACCGACCTCGGCGCGTTCGGCAAAGTCAACGCGGTGATGGGCGAGTACTTCAACCCGCCGTATCCGGCGCGCTCGACCGTCGAAGTGTCGGCACTGCCGCGCGGCGTGGCGTTCGAAGTCGATGCGGTGATGGTGCTGCGCTAAACCGCGACGCCCAGTGTTTCCAGCAACGGCCGCCCCGTCACGAGGCGGCCGTTTGCGTTTGCGCCGGCATGGTCAGGGCATGAACTCCAGAGTAGGAACTGCGCGAGCTGCGACCGCGAATCCGCAATAGCGACGAGCCTTGACCGGGCGACGCAAGCTCGCAAATCATCGCCCCGATTCCCGATTCCCGATTCCCGATTCCCGATTCCCGATTCCCGATTCCCGAGCCAAGCCCTACCTGCGCTCGCGCGCAATCTCGGCCGACAAGCGTTCGCGCAGCGCGCGCGGCGTTTCGCCGGTGAGGCGCTTGAAGGCGCGGCGGAAATCGCGCGGGTCCTTGTAGCCGATGGCGGCGCCGACGCTGGCGATGGTGAGATTGCGTTCGCGCAGCAGCGCATAGGCGTGGTCGATGCGCAGACGGTCGTGGATCTCGTGGAAGCTGGTGCCTTCGCCGGTCAGTTGCCGGCGCAGGGTGCGCTCGCTGACGTGCAATTGCGCGGCGATGCCGGCGAGCTTGGGGTCCTGCGGCAATTGCGCGCGCAGCAGGCGCTCGACCGCGGCGGTGACCTCGCCGGGCACCGCGCCTTCCGGCATCTGCGCCTCGCACAGGGCCAGCACCTGGCGCGAGGCGATCGGGTTGTGGGTCGGCAGCGGCGCCGCCAGCCATTGCGCGTCGAGCACCAGCCGGTTCTGCGGTTGTTCGAACGCGACCGGGCAGTCGAACACGTCGCGATAGTGGGAGGCGTAGTCCGGCGCGGGATAACTGAACTCGATGCGCAAGGGCCGCAGGCCTTCGCCGACCAAACCGCGGGCGAGGGCGAGGCAACTGCTGAAGAACTCCTCGCAGACGAAACGGTGGATCGAGGGATAGGTCAGGGTCATTTGCCCGGCCAGGGCGACCGTGCCGGATTCCGAGGCGCTTTCGACGAAACGCATCAGGCTGCCGACCACCGGAGTGAAGCGCAGGCCGATCTGCAGGGCCTCGCCGAAGGTCGCCGCGGTCGTCATCGCCAGGCCGAGCAGGCCGAAGTTGCCGACATGCTGGCTGCGGCCGATGTCCAGGCCGATGGTGTCGGGCAGCACGCGCAGGGCGCGGTCGATCACGATCGCGGTCGGCCGGTTGGGCAGGCGCACGCCCGGGTCGCTGACCTGGGCGCGGCTCAGGCCGGTGCCGGCGAACCAATCGTCGCTGGGCGCGCCGATCCGGTCCGCGGTCTCGAGCAAGCCCCACAGCAGGTTCGGCGACATCAAGGCGATGTCGGATTTGGCGCTGTCCTGGTCGGATGGCTGACGCATCGCCCCTCACGATCGTGGCCGCACGGTTGACCGCTAATGCCCCCTTAGTGTGCCGCATTCGCCCTCACGCGCGCTCACATCGGCGGCGGAGACTCGTCGCATAGCCACGAGGGACGCCCAACGCGAGCATTCGCGCCGCGCCCCGGTCGCCAATCACGGGGAGATCCATGAGCAAACAGATTCCGGCGTTCGCCCTTGCCGCCGCCGCGGCCCTGACCGCCGGCTGCGGTCCCGAGCAGCCCCGGCACACCGCGACCGCGCAGGTCGCCGCCGGCGACGCCGCCTTCGCCGAGAGCTTTCGCACCCGTCTGCTCGACGCCAAGCCGGGCGAGGTGATCGAGGTGCCTGCCGGGCGCTACACCTTCGACCGCAGCCTGACCCTGCGCGTGGACGGCGTGACCATCCGCGGCGCCGGGCCGGACAAGTCGGTGCTGAGTTTCAAGGGCCAGAAGGCCGGCGCCGAAGGCCTGCTGGTCAACGCCAGCCAGTTCACCATCGAGAATCTGGCGATCGAGGACAGCAAGGGCGACGGCCTCAAGATCAACGAGGCGCAGGACATCACCATCCGCAACGTGCGGGTCGAGTGGACCGGCGGGCCGAGCACCAAGAACGGCGCCTACGGTCTGTACCCGGTCAAGACCCGCAACGTGCTGATCGAGAACTCGGTGGCCATCGGCGCTTCCGATGCCGGCATCTACGTCGGCCAGTCGCGCGACGTGATCGTGCGCAACAGCCGCGCCGAGTTCAACGTCGCCGGCATCGAGATCGAAAACACGATCAACGCCGACGTTTACGACAACGTCGCCACCAACAACACCGGCGGCATCCTGGTGTTCAACATGCCGGCGCTGTCGCAGCAGGGCGGGGCGATCCGCGTGTTCAAGAACAAGGTGTTCAAGAACAACACCGCCAACTTCGGCGCCAAGGGCACGCCGGTGGCCAGCGTGCCGGCCGGCAGCGGCATGGTGGTGAATTCCAACGACGACGTCGAGATTTTCGACAACGACATCAGCGACAACGCCACCACCAACATCATCGTCTCCAGCGTGTATTCGACCGGTTACAAGGACGACAAGGCGGCGAAAGACTTCGATCCCTATCCGGAGCGGATCTCGATCTACGGCAATCGCCTGTCCGGCGGCGGCGACTCGCCCGACGGTTTCGACCTCAAGGCCCTGAAGACGGCGATCTACGGCCTCAGCGGCCGCTTCCCCGACGTGCTGTGGGACGGGTATGCGAACAAGGCGCTCAAGGACGGGCCGCAGATCTGCATCCGCGACGTCTCCGGCGTGATCAACGCCGATGGTCCCGGCGGCTACAAGAGCCCGAGCCAAGACCTCAAGTCCTACGCCTGCACCCTGCCGAAGCTGCCGGCGATCGACCTCAAGCGCGGTTGATCGATGCGCAGGACGATGATGCGCTCGGTCGTTGCCGTATGGCTGTCGATGCTGCTGGCCGGATGCGCGCGCGAGTCGGCGCCGGCGCCGGTGCATTTCTTCGCCGACGGCCAGCCGCCGACCCTGGCCGAATGGAACCTGGTGCGCGTCGCCGACGGCCGCTTGAAGCTCAATGCCGGGGTCGTGCCCTACGACTTGAACACGCCGCTGTTCTCCGACTACGCGCACAAGCTGCGCACGGTATGGATGCCGAAGGGCCAGGCCGCGCAGTACCGGGCCGACGAGGCCTTCGATTTCCCGGTCGGAACCATCTTCAGCAAGACCTTCTACTACCCGCGCAGCCAGGCCGGCGGCGATGCGGTGCTGCGCAGCGCCGACGATGGCCCGGAGCTGCGCGGCGGCGGCCTGGCCTTGAACCAGGTTCGATTGATCGAGACCCGTCTGTTGATACGGCGCGAGGACGGCTGGGTTGCCTTGCCTTATGTTTGGAACGCCGAACAGACCGAGGCCAGGTTGATGCGCAGCGGCGCCTTGATTTCGCTGAGTCTGGTCGCGGCCGACGGCCAACGCGAAGCGGCCGAATACCAAGTGCCGGACCAGAACCAATGCGCCGGCTGCCACGGCGTCGACATGAAGAGCAAGGCGCTGCAGCCGATCGGGCCGAAGGCACGCCATCTCAATCGCGACTTCGCCTACGACGATGGGCTGAGCAATCAGATCGCGCGCTGGACTCGCACCGGCTATCTGCACGGCGCGCCCACCGCGGCTGCCGCGCCGCGCGATGCGAACTGGCGCGACGCCAAGGCGGGACTGGACGCGCGTGCGCGTGCCTACCTCGACATCAATTGCGGCCATTGCCACAGCCCGAAAGGGCCGGGCAATACCTCGGGACTGTGGCTCGATGCGGCGACCCAAGAGCCCATGCGGCTGGGTCGCTGCAAGCTGCCGATCGCCGCCGGCAAGGGCACCGGCGATTTCCGCCACGACATCGTGCCGGGCAAACCCGATCAATCGATCCTGCTCTATCGCATGCGCAGCGACGATCCTTCGGTGATGATGCCGGAGCTGGGTCGCAGTGTCGTGCACACCGAAGGGGTAAGACTGATCCGCGACTGGATCGCCGCGCAACAGGGGCAGTGCGGCTGATACCTGCGGGTCGGGGAAGGCAGGGAGGGGAACGCGCCGCCGTGCGCGTTCGTGTCTACGACGAACGAGAGGGGAGCTTTCCGATGCCGTTGCGCAAACACCGTTTGGTCACCGCGACCACCGCCGCACTCGCCGCGCTTTGCGGCGGCGCCTTCGCCCTGGCCGCGCCGGTCGCCTACGCCCAGGAGGCGGCGCCGAAGGAGCTGGAGAAGATCACCGTCACCGCGCAGAGCCGCGAGCAGGAACTGCAGGACGTGCCGATCGCGCTGCAGGTGGTGACCGACGAGCTCATCGACGACATCGCTGCGCAGGACATGGGCGACCTGGACAGCTTCGTGCCGGGCCTGGTGGTCGACAGCCAGCAGCCGACCCAGCCGGGCTTCCAGTTGCGCGGCATCAGCACCGACGACTTCGGCATCGGCACCGATCCGGCCGTCGGCGTGTACGTCGACGGTGTGTATGCCGGGCGTGGCGGCGGCGTGCTGTTGCCGTTCACCGATGTCGAGCGCATCGAAGTGCTGAAGGGGCCGCAGGGCACCTTGTTCGGCCGCAACACCGCCGCCGGCGCGGTCTCGATCATCACCCGCAAGCCCGACTTCAGCGCCACCGAGGTCAAGGCGCGTTTGCGCTTGGGCAGCGACGGCAAGCAATACGTCGACGGCATGCTCAACCTGCCGACCGGCGAGCATTCGGCGTTCCGCTTCAATGCCCTGGTCAATCACGCCGATGGTTGGATTCAGGACGCGGTGACCGGCGAAGACCTCGGCCCGGAAAACAACTGGGCGACGCGCGCGGCCTTCAAGGCCCGCTTCGGCGAGCGCACCAGTGCCTTGCTGAGCTGGGACCACGAAAGCCTGGACCAGAACGGCCAGGTCACCACCGGCATCGTCGCCTTGCCGCCCGCGCCGGGCTTGCCGACTCTGCCGGTCGACGAATCGGCTTACCTCGACCCGCGCAAGATCCCGACGGCGGTCGACATCGAGGGCAACGAAGAGTCGCGGCGTTTCGACGGCGTCACCCTGATCGTCGACCACGGTTTCGACTGGGGCGGTTTCACCTCGACCACCTCGTGGCGCGACTACGACTCGGTCAACCGGGTCGAGGAAGACGGCACCAACCGCAAGTATCTGTACGTCGATTCGACCAATACCGAGAGCAACCGCAGCTTCTATCAGGAGTTCAAGTTCAGCGGCAGCACCGACACGCTCGACTGGATCGCCGGCGCCAGCTATTTCGACGAGAAGGCCCGGCAGACCAGCGAGGTCAATGCGCTGACCGATTCGGTCGACACCATCGTGCGCAACCTTGGTCTGGCGCCGACTCCGGACGGGCGTCTGTTCGGTTTCTTCGACGACCTGCTGCAGGCCAACGGCATTCCGCTGACCCTGCTCGGCCACCGCTGGAACGAGACTTTCCACAACACCCTCGATACCAAGGCCTATGCGGTGTTCGGCGACGTGATCTGGCACGCGACCGACAAGCTCAACCTGACCGTCGGCCTGCGCTACACCCGCGACGAGAAGAAGTTCTCGTGGTTGAACACGCCGCGTACCGCACCGACCCTCGACGCGACCTTGAACCAATTGCAGGCCTTCGGTTTCTTCGACATGGTCGGCCTGCCGCGCGAGGCCTTCGTGTTCGACGTCGCCTTCATCGACCCGCCGGCGATGCTCAACAAGGGCGTGCTCAACCGCACTTCGAACAGTTGGAGCGATTTCAGCCCGCGTTTCGTCGTCGACTACCACTTCAGCGACGACACCATGGTGTTCGCTTCGCTGGCCAAGGGCTACAAGGCCGGCGGCTTCAACTCGCTGCAGATCGGCAGCGGTTTCGAGAACGAGGACGTGTGGAACTTCGAGACCGGCATCAAGCAGGTCTTCCCCGAGCAGCGCGTGCAGCTCAATGCCTCGGCTTACTACTATGTCTACGACAACCGCCAGGCGGTGCGGCTGGACAGCAGCACCGACATTCCGCGTTTCGTCGTCGATACCTCGGACCTGGAAGCCTACGGCCTCGACCTCGACCTGCGCTGGCAGGCCACCGATAACTTCGGCCTCGACTTCAACGCCGGTTTCATCGATTCGACCTACAAGAACTACGTGACCTCCGACGGCATCGACGCCAGCGGCGATCCCACCGGCCTGCCGTACTGGTCGATGGCCGGCGGCGCGCATTACGTCTGGAACCTCGGCGCGCACGGCGACCTGCGCTTCTCCCTGCGCCATGCCTATCGCGGCAAGGTCCGTTGCAGCGAGGAATCGCAGGCGCAGAACCGCTGCGGCGTCAGCCCCGCCTTGAACCTCGGCGAGGCGCAGAACCGCACCGACCTGCGCGTGGGCTGGACCTCGCCGCAGGGGCGCTGGGGTCTGGCCGCCTACGGCAATAATCTGTTCGACAATCAGTACATCAACGCGCTCGGCACCTACGGCAAGAACGTGCTCGGCACGGTCGGCGCGCGGGTCAGCGAACCGCGCAGCTACGGCGTGGAGTTCAGCGCGAGGTTCTGAGGCCGGGCCGGTCGTTTCGTTGTTCCGTCGCTCCCGCTTCGGCGGGATCACGGCAGAATCCAGCCTCGACGGCGGCAGCGGTTTCGTTCGCCGTCGCGATGCGTCGGGGTTCACGCTTAAGACCCGGCACAGGGACGCGCCGGGGTTTAGCTTTGCCGCCGTTCCCGGCATCCTTATGCGATGCCGAGCCGTCAGGACGGGCCCTCCGTCGATCTCCACACACAGCCGTTGCCGCGGATGCCCGGGGTGGGGCCGCGCGTGGCCGAGAAGCTCGCCGCACGCGGCCTGACTACGCTGCAGGATTTCTGGCTGCAACTGCCGCGGCAATACGAAGACCGCACCCAGATCACCCCGATCCGGCTGCTCCAGCCCGGCGTCGCCGCCCAGGTCGAAGGCCGGGTCGAGGCGGTCGACCGCGGCTTCCGTTACCGGCCGATGCTGCGCGTTGCGGTCGGCGACGATTCGCGCTCGGTGCTGGTGCTGCGCTTCTTCCATTTTCGCGCCGCCCAGGTCGCGCAGTTCCGCATCGGTGCGCGCGTGCGCCTGTACGGCACGCCGAAGCCGGGCCAGCATGGGCTCGAGATCGTTCATCCCAGCTATCGCGTGCTCGACGACGAGGGCGAGGTCGCGCTGGGCGAACAGCTCGACCCGGTCTATCCGGCGATCGAAGGCATCGGCCCGGCGACCTTGCGCCGGCTGATCGGCTATGCCCTCGACCGCCTGCCCGACGATGCTTCGCTGGAGCTGCTGCCGCGCGAGCTGCGCGAGCGCCTGCAACTGCCGACCTTGCGCGAAGCGCTGCTGACCGTGCACCGGCCGGCGGTCGACGCCGACGTGGCCGCCTTGATCGCCGGCCGCCACCCGGCGCAGCGCCGGCTCGCACTCGAAGAATTGCTCGCCCACCACCTCAGCCTGCGCCGCCAGCGCATCAGCCAGCAGGCGCACAAGTCGCGCCCGCTCAAGCAGATGCCGCTGGCCGAGAAACTGCGCAAGGCGTTGCCGTTCAAACTCACCGGCGCGCAGCGGCGGGTGTTCGACGAGATCCGCGCCGATCTGGCCAAACCCTCGCCGATGCTGCGCCTGGTCCAGGGCGACGTCGGCAGCGGCAAGACCGTGGTCGCCGCGCTCGCGGCGATGCTGGCCGTGCAGCACGGCCGCCAGGCCGCGCTGATGGCGCCGACCGAATTGTTGGCCGAGCAGCACCTCAATAATCTGCGCCGCTGGCTCGAACCCTTGGGCGTGCGCGTGGCCTGGCTGGCCGGCAAGGTCACCGGCCGCGCACGCAAGGCGGTGCTCGAACAGGTGGCCAACGGCGAAGCGCAGGTGGTGGTCGGCACCCATGCGCTGATGCAGGAAGGCGTGGCGTTCCGCGACCTGGCCCTGGCGATCGTCGACGAGCAGCACCGCTTCGGCGTCCACCAGCGCCTGGCCTTGAGGGACAAAGGCGCCGGCGGCGCGGTCGGCGACGATGCGATCGTGCCGCACCAGTTGGTGATGACCGCGACCCCGATCCCGCGCACCCTGGCGATGACCGCCTACGCCGATCTCGACGTTTCGGCGATCGACGAACTGCCGCCCGGGCGCACGCCGGTGCAGACCGTCGCACTCGGCGAAGAGCGCCGGCCGGAACTGGTGCAGCGCATCCGCACCGCCTGCGCCGAAGGCCGGCAGGCGTACTGGGTCTGCACCCTGATCGACGATTCCGACGAGGTGATCGCCCAGGCCGCGCAGACCACGTTCGAGGAACTGTCGCAGCAGCTCGCGCCCTTGCGCGTCGGCCTAGTGCACGGGCGCATGAAGGCCAAGGAAAAGCAGGAAACGATGCGCGCGTTCAAGGACGGCGAACTCGACCTGCTGGTTGCGACCACGGTGATCGAAGTCGGCGTCGACGTGCCCAACGCTTCGTTGATGATCATCGAAAACGCCGAGCGCCTCGGCCTGGCCCAGTTGCATCAGCTGCGCGGACGCGTCGGTCGCGGCAGCGCCGCGTCGAGTTGCGTGCTGCTGTATCGCTCGCCGCTGTCGGGCCTGGCGCGGCAGCGCCTGGACACCATGCGCAAGACCCACGACGGATTCGTGATCGCCGAGAAGGATTTGGAACTGCGCGGCCCCGGCGAACTGCTCGGCACCCGCCAGACCGGCCTGGCCGGTTTCCGCGTCGCCGATCTGGCCCGCGATGCCGACCTGCTGCCGCTGGTGCAGGAATTGGGCGAGCGCCTGCTGAAGACCTCGCCGGAGCTGGCCGAACGCATCGTCTCGCGCTGGGTCGGCGGTGCGGCGAGATACGCTTCGGCCTGATCGCCTCGGCCTGATCGCTTCGGCCTGATCGTCGAGGGCTGTCGCGGCGGCGCCTGAGCGCCATCGCCAAGACCGCAAGCCGGGCACAATCGAACACTCCCCGCGACGGCAAACAATGGCATAGTGTCCCGCCAGCTGGAGCGCCCCACCCGGATGCCGGGAGCCCTTCAAAACGCGGCCACGCAATGGTTCGGCCCGGCTTTCGACCGGCTGCACCCCTTGCTGCAGGCGCTGCATCGCAGCGGCGGGACCCTGGGCGGGCAGGTCGCCCTTTCCACCGGAACCGGTCTGGCCGGGTACATCGGCCGCCGTCTAGCCCGACGCCTCGGCATTCCGATCGATCGCGCACGTCGCGGCTTCCGCGTCGAGATCGTCCATGACGCGCAGGCCATGCAGTGGCGCCGCCGTTTCGACGACGGCAGCGAACTGATCTCGGTGTTCCGTCCGGTCGGCCGTTATCCCGATGGCCATTGGCTGGAAAGCACCGGCCCGGCGCGGATGAAACTCGGTGTCGAGCTCGAGGACGGCGGCTGGCGCTGGCGTTTGCGCGGCGTCGTAGTGCGCGGCGTGCCGCTGCCGTTGTTCCTGTTTCCCCGCACCGATGCCTACAAGCGCATCGAAGACGGCGAGCATTACCGCTTCGCCGTCGCTTTCTCCCTGTTTCCCTTCGGCGAGCTGTTGCGCTACGAAGGCGCGCTGCACGCTGTCCCGGCCGACGCGGCCGTTACCGACGAACGAGTGGCTTCATGACTGATCGCATTCCCCTGCTTATCGATACCGACCCCGGCGTGGACGACGCGCTGGCGCTGCTGATGGCGTTCAACGATCCGCGCCACGAACTGGTCGGGCTGACCATCGCCGCCGGCAACGTCGGCCTCAAGCACACCGTCGCCAACGCGCTCAAGTTGTGCGAAGTGGCCGGCGTCGACGTGCCGGTGTTCGCCGGCGCCGATGCGCCCTTGCTGCATCCCTCGCCGGACGCGGGCTATGTGCACGGCCAGGACGGTTTCGGCGACGTCGGCTACGAAGCCGCCCAGCGCCAGGTCGAAGCCGAACACGCCGCGCTCGCGATCATCCGCCTGTCGCACGAACACGCCGGCAAGCTGTTGCTGGTGGCGTTGGGGCCGCTGACCAACGTCGCGCTGGCGCTCAAGCTCGATCCGACCCTGCCGCAGCGCATCGCGCGCCTGGTGGTGATGGGCGGCGCGGTGACCTGCCAGGGCAACATTACCCCGGCGGCGGAGTTCAACATCTACTTCGATCCGGAAGCGGCGCACATCGTGTTCGAAGCCTTCGAACACATCGACCTGGCCGACTGGGAGGCGGTGATTGCCCACGGCCTGCATCACGAACGCGTGCTCACCTGGTTCCAGACCGATTCGGCGCGCGGCAAGTTCTACGAGCGCATTTCCGAGAAGACGCGGATGTGGTCGATCGACCGTCGCGGCGATCACTGGCATGCCGCCGACGCCCTGGCGATGGCGTTCGCGCTCGAGCCCGAGGGTGCGCAGGACGTGCAATCGCGGCCGGTCTCGATCGAACTCGAAGGCAGCCACAGCCGCGGTGCGACCGTGGTCGACTGGCGTCGCCAGGAAGGCCGCCCCGACAAAGTCGCGATTCTCATGAAATATGATCACCAGCGCTTCGAAACCCTGATTCAGAAGGCACTGGCCGCACACCCTCGCAGAGGAGAGTAGGCGTACGGCGAAAGTCGCAGGAGCGCGCAAGGTGATCTTCCCGGTGGCGGAACCAGCGGTGCAAGAACGCGGAAGACCCCCCTCAGCCCGGCGCGAGCCGCCTGTTCCAAGCTTGGAAGCAGGGAATCATCAGCCGGCGATGCCCCTAGGTCTCGCCGGCCAAGTGCCGGCCAATCAGGCAGGAAGCGGGGTGAGCGCAGCTCCCCCCGCCTCATTCAGCCTGGACCACAACCAATTGGTTTTCCGGCGCCAAATGGACTTGCACTCCCCCCAATCCGGCCGCTATACTGCCCGACTTTCCCGCATACCTAAGGTTGAGTGCCATGAAGGCAGGCATCCATCCCGAATACCGTAACGTCGTGTTCCAGGACGTCACCACCGACTTCCAGATCCTGACCCGTTCGACCCTGTCGAGCAAGGAAACGATCAAGCTCGACGGCACCGAGTATCCGCTGATCAAGGTCGACATCTCGTCGGCGTCGCACCCGTTCTATACGGGCAAGCACAAGATCATGGACACCAGCGGTCGCGTCGACAAGTTCCGCAAGCGTTACGCGCAGAAGTAATCGCGTCGCAATCGCTGTGCGCACAACGGCTGCCCGAAAGGGCGGCCGTTTGCGTTTGCGTCGCCACCGGTTCCGCTGAGCGACGGGTGTGGCCGCGGCGGTTCGCGCTGCCGCATCCCGGCGATGTCTGCGCCGCTGTCGGGCCGCGGTGCTCGCGTCTCCCCGTATGCCTTCGTCGCGCTGGGTCCGGGCCGGCGACCGCCTCGCGACAGGCTTTCCGCCAAGCTGCGACAAGCCCGCCCGCGTGCGCCGGCGCGAGGCCTTCCGGGGCCTGCCTGCGGGCCGAAAACCGGCCTCGGCGATGAAACGCTGCGTGGCCGCCATGCGCCCCTCCCGACCAAAGTCCGAGCTTGGGCTCAAGAAGCGTTGTGCGATAATTCAGCATCGCAGTTCAAATGCGACCCCCGTCCCCCTCCTGCCGCGGCCTTCCCTGCGGCAGGCAGATTGAGGAGTGTTTCGTGTCCGATGATTCCAAAAAAGCTGGCCTCGATCAGGTCACCCTGACCGCCGGCGACAAGAGCGTGGTCTTGCCGGTGCAGCACCCGGTGTTGGGCGCTTCCTGCGTCGACATCGCCAAGCTGCCGAAAGAAACCGGGATGTTCACCTACGACCCCGGCTTCACCGCGACCGCCAGCTGCAAGTCGGCGATCACCTACATCGACGGCGATGAGGGCGTGCTGCTGTACCGCGGCTACCCGATCGAACAGCTCGCCGAGAAGTCGAACTTCCTCGAAGTCGCCTATCTGCTGATGAACGGCGAACTGCCGACTGCCGGCGAGTTCAGCAAGTTCGAGCACGAAGTCACGCATCACACGATGATGCACGAAGCGTTTCGTACCTTCCTGTACGGCTTCCGTCACGACGCCCACCCGATGGCGATGCTGGTCGGCATGCTCGGCTCGATGGCGAGCTTCTATCACAACGAACTCGACCTGGAAGATCCGGAACAGCGCCGCCTGGCCGCGATCCGCCTGATCGCCAAGGTGCCGACGATCGCCGCCGCCTGCCATCGTTATTCGATCGGCTGGCCGATCCGCTATCCGAAGAACAGCCTCGACTACACCACGCGCTTCCTGCACATGCTGTTCGAAGTGCCGAGCGAGCCGCTGGAGCTCAACCCGGTCGCCGCCAAGGCGATGGACCTGCTGTTCATCCTGCACGCCGATCACGAGCAGAACGCGTCGACCTCGACCGTGCGCCTGGTCGGTTCGACCGGCGCCAACCCCTACGTCAGCGTCGCTTCCGGCGTCGCCGCGTTGTGGGGACCGGCGCACGGCGGCGCCAACGAGGCCGTGCTCAAGATGCTCAACGAGATCGGCCGCCCCGAGAACGTCAAGGGCGCGATCGACAAGGCCAAGGACAAGGAATCGGGCTTCCGCCTGATGGGCTTCGGCCACCGCGTCTACAAGAACTACGATCCGCGCGCCGCGCTGGTCCGCAAGATGACCCACGACGTGCTCGGCGAGCTCGGCGTCAACGATCCGCTGCTCGAAGTGGCGATGAAGCTCGAAGAAGCGGCGCTCAAGGACGAGTACTTCGTTCAGCGCAAGCTCTACCCGAACGTCGATTTCTACTCGGGCATCATCTACAAGGCGCTCGGCATTCCGGTCGAGATGTTCACGGTCATGTTCGCGATCGCGCGCACCGCCGGTTGGGTCTCGCATTGGCTGGAACAGCAGAACGACCCCGAGAACAAGATCGGCCGTCCGCGCCAGATCTACACCGGTCACGCGACGCGCGACTACGTCGGCGCCGACCAGCGCTGATCCGCGTCCGCATCCCGGATGCGAAAACGCCCCGCTTCGGCGGGGCGTTTTCGTTTGCGCTCCGGATCGGCATCGCGCGGCGATGCCGATCCGAGCGGGTCGCGCTTTACTCGACCTCGCAGTCGGTCAGACTCAGGTACTCGGTGCCGGACGTGAAGCCGACCGTGCAGGTCGCGGTGAAGGCGGTGCCTGGCGGAAGTGCGGCCAGCTTGCCGTCCTCGCTGGTCAGGCGTGCGTATTCGACCTCGCCGTCGGCGTCGGTCGCGGAGGTGAGCGCGGTGTCGGCCATCGAGGTGCTCTGTTCCAGCACCACCGCGGTGAAGCGCACGGCCTGATCGTACTCGGGCATCGACAGCGCGCTGTGGCCGGCCTCTTCGTAGCTTTGGTAGAGCTTGGACAGGCTGATCGCCGGTTTGTCGGCGGCGAGGGCGGCCGACGAAAGCGTCGCCAGGCACAGCAGTAGGGTTCCATGAAATCGCATGATGCTTCCTTGGGTGGCTGCGTAAAGAATCGTCATTGTGCCGTTGGTTCGTGGCGGCGTCTCGTTCGTCATCGGGCAGATTTCACGGAAACCTCGACCCGGCCGGACGAGGGGCTGCCGTGGAGCCCGGAGGGCGTTGCGCGGCGTGCGCTTACTTGAGGTCGGGAAAGCGTTGCAGCGCGCAGTGCGTCAGCCGCTCGGACAGCTGCGGATCGCGTTCCTCGAAATAGCCGGCCATATCGCGTTGCGCGCCCGGGTCGCCGGCTTGCGCGGCGCGCCAACGCAGCGCCGTGGCCAGATCCCGCTCGGCGGACGAGGCTTGGCCGTCTTCGTAGCTGGCGATGGTGCCGTGCAGCTCGGCGAGCTTGTTGTAGCCGGCCGGCGCGCCGCGTTGCAGCAGCCAGGCGACCAATGGCTGGGCCGATTCCCAGTCTTCGCCATGCATCGCCACGTTGAACAGGGTCGCGACCGCGCGCCAGTTGCCCAACTCGGCGGCTTCGATCAGCAAGGGCTCGCCCTCGGCGGCGTACGCACCGATGCTACGGGCCTGGGCGTATTTTTCCCGCGCAGCGGCGGTGATTTTCGGAAGCCCCGCATTGCCGGCATCGCAGGCGAAGTTGTCGGCGACCAGGCGCGCGGCGGGCGTGCGCATCCACGCCTGCTGGTCGCGCATCGCCTTGGTGAGGATCGAGACGACGCGCTTCGGGCTCATCGCCGGGCGTATCCAGGCCGTGCGCGCGGCCAACCGGCGCTTGCGTTCGCGTTCCTTGCGTTCCTCTTCGGCGCTCTGTTCTTTCTGCGCCCGGGTGTCCTCGCGCCGCCCGATTTCGGCGCAGGCCTCGAACCGCGCCGGCGGCAGCAGCCAACAGGCGGCGGCGACCTTGACCGGGAACCGGCCCCAGAGCATTTCCAGAGCGTACTGCTCCTGGCCGGCCCGCTCGGTCACCGTCACTCGCGCGGAGTCGTCGGCCAAGCCTTGGGCCAGGACGGTTCCGTCGGCCAGTTCCCAGCGATAAGGCTCGCCTTGCAGGCGCGCTTCGAGTTGCAGTTGGCGCGCGCCGGCAGCGGGAGGCTGTTGCGCGAATGCGGCCGATACCACGCCCAGCGAACACAGCGCGACCGCCATGGCAGACAAGCACGGACGGCCGAGGCGATGGGTCATGGTAGGGCGCTTCCTGCTAAGGATCGATGCGGATTTATACGCGTTACGGCAGCGGCGGGGTGGGGCCGGCGGTCGTCGCTATGGAGTCTTTGCGGCCGCTTGCAGGTCGCGGATGAAATGCGCATATGCGCTGCGGTCGTCGGCGGCGCCGGGCGCGATGCGTTCGCGTTGCGCTTGCGCCTGGCGCATGGCCTGGTCGGCACTGAGGCTGCCGTCGAGCACGCCGTCGCGCAGTTGCCGCATGCGCTGCAGGCTCAGGCCGGAGGCGCGGGCGTATTTGTCGTTCTGGGCCAGAAAGAAGCCGATCAGCGCTTGCGGCAGGCGCGCATCGTCGACGATGTCGCGACGGCCGTATTCGTAGATTGTCGCCTGCTTCCACGGGTCGAAGCCGCGGGTGCCGAAGCTGTCGTACTGGCTCAGGAAAATCTGCGTGGTCGGAACCACGATGCGGGTTTCGCCTGGCGTCGTGGGAATGCGCCAGACCGCGACGGTGTGGTTCGCCGTCGGCCAGAACAGGCCGACATTGCGCACGCCACCGCGGCGGGCGAGGAAGGCGTACAGCGCGGACAGCTCGTCGCATTCGGCGGTGGCGGTGATGCCGGTCGGGGTCGCGCTGCGCCGGGCGCGCCATTGGGCCCAGATCGCGTCCGAATTGGGTTCGCGATCGGTGATCGCCCAATGCAGGTTCCAGTAACCGCCGTCGCGAGTGGCTTCGAACAGCAGGCGCAGATAGGCGTAATCGGCGTAGGGCAGTTGTGCGGCACTCAAGCTCTGGGTGGCGCGCAGGGCGTCGTAGTCGGCGCGCACGGCGGGGCTGGATTGCGATGCCGCGGCCTGCGTACGCAAGCGGGCGACCAAACCGGCGACGGTGTTCGGTTCGGTCGGTGTGCTTGTGTTCGATGCGGTGCGTTGCGCCGGCGGCGTCGCTGCTGCGACGAACGACACGGCCGACAGGATCAATCCGCCGAAGAGCAGGCGAATGCCGGACGCGATGACTTGCATCGCTGCGGGGCCGCGTCGGGGGCGTTGTCGCATGGGTTCGGTCCTTCGAACGGTTTTGTCGGGCTGATACGGTTTCGTATTCGTTGGATCGTATTCGTTTGATGCGCACACGGCCGCATGGCGCTTGGCTCATCTCGTGCCGCTATCCCGCGAAGGCGTGGCCCCTGGGGCTCGGTCGCGACGTGGCTCTGAAGTCTCCGGATCCCCGCCTTCGCGGGGATGACGGCTAGGTAGCGTCGCGAGGGCGTTCAGGCGCGCGGCGATGACCGGGCCGCCTGGTCGGGCGTTCTGTGGGCCGAGGCGAGCCGGAGGGTTCTGCCCGCATCGGCATCGGCGCTACGGCGCGTTATCCTCGCTCGAAGTCGGAAATTTCCTCGTCGGCCAGCAACTGCCGCAACTGCGACGCCGTGGCGCGTTTCATCGGTTTCTCGTCGACGTTCGACAACGGCGCCTGACGCAGCACGTCGAGCGGCAGCACGGTCAGGTCGAAGGTCAGGTCCTCGGCACCGAACACCCACACCGGGAAGTCTTCGCTGCGTTCGCGGTCCAGGCGCAGGCGGCGTTCGCGGGCTTCGGCCGGGATCAGATGGTGATCCAGGAACATCGACACGGCCTCGGGATCGTCGCTGTACAGGTGCAGGGCGACCGGACTGCGAGCGTCGGCGGTGCCGTCCAGCACCGGTCCGACCAGGCGCGGCTCGAATTCGGCGAAGAACTCCAGCGCGCGCAGCGCGGCCTCGCGGCGTTGGCGCAGGCCGTTGAGGTTGTCGCGTTGGAACAGGCGCTGGTACTCGCGCAAGGCGTCCTCGATCTCGCGGTTACGCGGCAGCGAAGCGTCGTCGAAGATGCCCAGGCGTTCGGCGGCCTTGAGCTTGGCCTGGTGGTAGTCGCGGATGCCGCTCTCGGCGATCAGGCGGGCCGCTTCGTGGGCGAGGCGATGGCGACGCTCGCGAATGCGGGTCTGCGCATGCTGATGTGCGTGCTGTCGGGCCTGGTGCATCTCGACCTCCGGGCTGGCACGTCACGGCGAGGGCGCTCGCCGCGGCCGGGTAGGGCTGGCATGACCAAACCTAGCACGTTCGTCGGTCGGGGCAATGTCCATGCGGCCCGTCGTCGCCGCGGCAGGGCGCGAGGCGCCTGATTCAGCAAGATACGACCTGGCAAACGCGACCGGGCAAGACGCCAGGCCAGGCGCGGACGATCCGAGCCGCGCGATGGCGCAAAGAAAAGGCCGCACGCGCTGCGTGCGGCCTTGGCCGGGGCCTTGCCTGGGACAGGCGATCAGAAGATGTCGTAGGACTCTTCCGACGGCGCCGATTCTTCGTTGCCGTAATCGGTATAGGTTTGCATGCGCTCGAGGTCTTCGGCCTTGACCCACTCGATCACGCCGCCGGCGCCGTCGGGAATCAGTGCGCCGTTGCCGGCGACGGAGACCTTGACCATGCCCTGCGGCGGTTCGTTGACGGCGAGCGGCTGATCCTTCAGCGCCACCCGCATGTAGTCGATCCAGATCGGCAGGGCGGCCTTACCGCCGTATTCGCGGTAACCCAGCGACTTGTAGTTGTCGCGGCCGACCCAGACCGTGGTGACGTAAGGGCCGCCGAAGCCGGAGAACCAGGCGTCGCGGTGGTCGTTGGTCGAACCGGTCTTGCCGCCGACGTCTTCGCGGCCGAGCACCTTGGCCGCGGTGCCGGTGCCGCGCTTGACCACGTCGCGCAGCATCGAAACGATCTGGTAGGCGATGCGGTCGTCGATCGCGCGCGGCGCCAGGTTCATGCTCGCCTTCTCGGCCGCAGTCAGCTCCTTCTTCGGCGCGGCCGGCTTGTCCTCGGCCTTCTTGGCCTTCGGATCGGGCTTCTTCGGGTCGGGCTTGGCCGTGTCGCCGGTGCCGCCGGCGGGACCCAGGTCGAAACCGTCGACCACCGTGCTGACCGGTACTGCGACCGAGGTGCCGCCGCGGCCGCCGCATTCGGGGCAGGCGGTGGCCGGCTTTTCCTTGAACACCACGGCGCCGGCGCGATCCTTGACCTCGTCGATGAACCACGGGGTGATGCGGAAACCGCCGTTGGCGAACACCGAATAGCCTCGTGCGACCGACAGCGGCGTCAGCGAGGCGGTGCCGAGCGACATCGACAGGTTGGGCGGCAACTGCTCCGGGTCGAAGCCGAAGTGGCTGATGTACTTGCGGGCGAAGTCGACACCCATGGCGTCGAGCAGGCGCACCGAGACCAGGTTGCGCGACTGCACCATCGCTTCGCGCACGCGCATCGGGCCGGCGAAATTGCCGCCGTCGTTCTGCGGGCGCCACAGGTGGCCGCGGCGGTCCTTGAACACCACCGGGGCGTCGAGGACGATCGAGGCCGGGTTGTAGCCGCGCTCGAATGCCGCCGCATACACGAACGGCTTGAAGCTCGAGCCGGGCTGGCGGCGCGCCTGGGTGGCGCGGTTGAACTTGGCGCCAGCGAAGCTGTAGCCACCGGAGAGCGCGCGCAAGGCGCCGTTGCTCGGCTCCAGCGACACCAGCGCGGCCTGCGCCTGCGGCAGTTGGTCGAGGCGGTAGCTCACCACCGGCGGCTTGGCCGGCGCGGCGGGTACGACCGGTGCGGCCGCCGCGGTGCCGGTTTGAGCGGCCGGAGCGACTACCGGTTCGGTCACGGTCTCGGTGCGCTGGATGCGCACCACGTCGCCACGCTTGACCAGGCTGCCGGGGCTGCGGCCGCCGAAGCCCTGCTTCTCGGTGAGGGTCAGCTCGGTGCCGTCGCCGAGCACGACGTTGGCCTGGCCGCCGCTGCTGCCGAGCACGACCGCCGGCAATAGATTGGCCTGGGCCGGGATGCTGCGCAGGCGCTGGCGCGCGGTCGCGGCGTCCTCGCCCGCGGCGAGGTCGAAGTGCTGCTCGACCCCGTGCCAGCCATGGCGGCGGTCGTAGACCGACAGCCCGTCGCGCACGGCCTTGTCGGCGGCGACCTGCAAAGTCGGGTCGATGGTGGTGGTGACGTGATAGCCCTTGGTCAGCGCCTCGGCGCCGTAGCGGGCGATCATTTCCTGGCGCACCATCTCGGCCACGTAGGGCGCGTAGACCTCGACCGGGCGCTCGTGCGGGCTGGCGTGCATCGGCACGGCCTTGGCCTGCGCGGCTTCGTCGGCGCTGATGAAGCGCTGCTCGGCCATGCGGTCGAGGATGTAGTCGCGGCGCAGCTTGGCGCGGTCGGGATTGCTGAGCGGGTTGCCGCTGGACGGGAACTTCGGGATGCCGGCCAGCGAGGCCATCTCGTCGAGCGAGAGCTCGCTCATCTTCTTGCCGTAGTAGAACTCGGCGGCGGCGCCGACGCCGTAGGCGCGGTTGCCGAAGAAGCTTTTGTTCAAGTACAGCTCGAAGATCTCGTCCTTGCTGAGCTCGCGCTCCATGCGCATGGCCAGCAGCATCTCGCCGAGCTTGCGCTTGTAGCTGTATTCCGAGCTCAGGAAGAACTGGCGCGCGACCTGCTGGGTGATGGTCGAGCCGCCCGGGACGCGCTTGTCGTCGGTGGTCGCCAGCAGCCAGATCGCCCGGCCGATGCCCTTGTAGTCGATGCCGTGGTGCTTGTAGAAGCGGGCGTCCTCGATCGCGATGAACGCCTGCTTGAGCCGCTCGGGCACGTCCTCGATGGCGATCGGGTAGCGCCGGGTCTCGCCGAACAGCGCCATCAGGCGGCCGTCGCGGGCATAGACGTACATAGGCTCCTGCAGCTCGACCGTGCGCAGGGTCTCGACGTCGGGAAGCTTGGGGACGATCAGGTAGTACAGGGTGCCGAGCGCGATGGCGCCCAGCAGGACTGCGCCGATGAACGCATAGAGCGCCCAACGCAGCCAACGGCGAATACGGGACATCGAATCGGATTCCGGAGTCGGTGGTCGTGACGGGCAAGTATAGAGGAGCGCGGATGGCGGCCCCGGTTCCGGCGCCAGCCGACCGGCGGTGGGCGACGGAACCCGCCCGGGCGAGTAGGGTGGTGGCGCGACCACGCGCCGCAGGGCGGCCGCGATGGGGGCGATTGGGGGCAATCGGCACGGAACGGGATGACGGGTAGTCGGGCTGGGGAGGGCCCGTGGTGTTGCGCCGTCTTGCACGCAGTCGACAGACTGACGGTGGGGGTCACGTGACGTTGCGGGTCAAAAAAGCACGACTGGGTTGGCAATCGTGAAAGAAGTGGTTGCCAGCCTGTGAAAAGTCCGTTATCTAAGCCGGGGCCACACGAAGTGCGCGTAAGCGCTTGTGGCATGGGGAGATAACTGTGGGACTCATCACGAAAAGCCAGCCGGCATTGGTCGGCGTGGACATCAGTTCGACGGCGGTGAAGCTGTTGCAACTCTCACGAGTCGGCAATCGCTACCGCGTTGAGCACTATGCTGTGGAACCGCTGCCGCCGAATGCGGTGGTGGAGAAGAACATCGTCGAGGTCGAGGCGGTGGGCGAGGCGATCAAACGTGCGGTCGCGAGGTCGGGGACCCGCGTCAGGCATGCCGCTGCGGCCGTCGCCGGTTCCTCGGTGATCACCCGCGTGATCGGCATGCCGAACGACCTGGAAGGGGACGAGTTGGAGTCGCAGATCGAGCTGGAGGCGGCCAACTACGTGCCGTACCCGATCGACGAGGTGAACCACGACTTCGAGGTGCTCGGCCCGATGCCCGGCAGCCCGGACATGGTCCAGGTATTGCTCGCGGCGTCACGTTCGGAGAATGTCGAGGTTCGCGCTTCGGCGCTGGAGCTCGGCGGACTGACGCCCCGCGTCATGGACGTGGAGGCGTTCGCGATCGAGAACGCCTTCGCGCTGCTGGCCGACACCTTGAGCAGCCCGCGCGACGGCCTGGTCGCCCTGGTCGACTCCGGCGCGACCATGACCACCCTCAACGTACTGCGTAACGGCCGCAGCCTGTACCACCGCGAGCAGGTCTTCGGCGGCAAGCAGCTGACCGACGAGGTCATGCGCCGCTACGGTCTGAGCTACGAGGAAGCCGGTCTGGCCAAGCGCCAGGGCGGGCTGCCCGAGAGCTACCAGGCCGAGGTGCTGGAGCCGTTCAAGGAAGCGATGGTCCAGCAGGTCAGCCGTCTGTTGCAGTTCTTCTACGCCGGCAGCGAATTCAACCGTGTCGACCAGATCGTACTGGCCGGCGGCGGCGCTTCGATCCCGCGCATCGCCGAGATGGTCGAGGAGCAACTCGGCGTCCCGACCACGGTGGCCAACCCGCTCGCGCACATGACCCTCGGACCGCGCGTCCAGGCGCATGCGCTCGCACAGGACGCCCCCGCGCTGATGATCGCCTGCGGCCTGGCCCTGAGGAGCTTCGACTGATGGCACGCATCAACCTGCTCCCGTGGCGCGCCGAACGGCGCAAGGCTCGACAGAAGGAATTCGGCGCCATCCTCGGCCTGTCGGCCCTGGTCGCCGTCGCGCTTTCGGTGCTGATCGTTTTCTACTACAGCAGCGAAATCAGCGGTCAACGCAAGCGTAATGCCTTCCTCGATGCGCAGATCGTCGAGGTCGACAAGAAGATCACCGAGATCGAAGAGCTCGACAAGAAGAAGGCCAAGCTGCTCGCCCGCAAGGAAGTGATCGAAAAGCTGCAGTCCAACCGTTCGCAGATGGTCCATCTGTTCGATTCGCTGGTGCGCACCATCCCCGATGGCGCCGTGCTCACCGCGATCAAGCAGGATGCGGAAATTCTGACGCTCGAAGGCCGGGCCCAGTCCAATGCGCGCGTCAGTACCTATATGCGCACGCTGGAAACCTCCGGCTGGATGACCAAGCCCGACCTGACCATCATCGAAGCCAAGGGCAACGAGAAGGGGCTGCCGTACGAGTTCAAGCTCCGGGTCACGCTGGCGAATCCGAACGCGCCGAAGGACGAGGACGGCGACGGCGTGCCGGATGCGCCGGTCGCTACGGCCGAGGCTGCCGATGCGACCGCCGGAACGGCGCCAGCGGGTGCCGCGCCTGCCGCTGCGGCTACGCCGCCTGCCGCCGCGCCTGCGGGGGC
>NZ_JAHXYK010000018.1:0-16839 GCF_019970005.1 Lysobacter sp. ESA13C
GAGACCCGGAGGGCGGCGCACAGGACGTGCGCCGTTTTTCGATAGGACAAGGATGTCCTATCGAAAAATCCCGGCGTGGGCATCGCACTCGTGGCTTGTGCCCTTGCAAGGAGAGCCCTTTTCTTTGAATCACAGGCCCGCACGAGCGGTGCATCCGCGGGGATTTTTCATACGGGACATCCCTGTCCCGATGAAAAACGGCGCGCATCCTTGCGCGCCGCCCTCCGGGTCTTCGATGGCCTTCGCTAGTGCGAAGCTACGCACAGCAACGGCAACGGCAACAGCAACAACAACGGCCAAGGCCAAGGCCGGGGCCGGGGCCGGGGCCGGGGGCCGTATCAGGGTGAAGGCGAAGGCCAAGGCAGCAGCATCGAAACCGGCCGCGCCAGCTTGGAGCCCCGGGGTCGCGGCTCGCGCCGCTCCTACCCCGCGAGAGCATTCCGCTTCGCCGGGCGATGTCAGCGTGGTCATCTCCGCGCGCCCCTTGGTCGCGGCTGACGCCGCTCCTACAAGGGAAGGCGCGACCTCCCCCTGTTCAAGAAGAGCAAAACTTCCGTCCGCTACCGCCGCCGCAGCCTGGAATGCGTAACCGACCGCGACGCCTCGCGGCCGCACAAACGAAAACGCCAGGCCCGGAGGCCTGGCGTTCGTACGACCGCGGTCGTTGTGTAGCTTAGTTGCGCTTGGCCATCGCGCCCTGCGCTTCGCCCATGGTCTTCAACGCGGTGCTGACGGCGTTGATGAACATCGAGTACATCTGGCTCTGCACGGTCAGCTCGGTGGAGTCGGCCGCGGTCGGCTTGTCGCCGATCGCTTCGGCCTTGTCCATCAGAGCGTTGCCGGCCTTCTCGATGAGCGTGCCCATCGCGGTGGCGAACGCCACCAGCCAACCGCCGCCGCCGGCACCGGAACGGCCGCCGCGCTTGCTGTTACCCGACTCGTCGACGCCTGCGCTGTCGACCATGTTCTGCTGCGACAACTGGGCGTACTGAACGTTGATATCCGACATGACGCTCTCCCTGGTTTTTTGGTAGGTCAGCCGCCCCGGTCAGATCGTCTGCGGTAGCGGGATTGGTAAGCCTGTAGATGAATTATCGGGATCGCCGCAAGACTGTATAGCTGGGGCGTTCCCTAGGGCGAAACCGTTGCGGCCGGGCGTTTTCGCAAGATTTGTGAACGCGCTCACCTCGTGTCGCCGGCAGCGCCGATTCAGCGGTAGGTCTTGACCGGCTTCTTGATGCCCAGCGACGACGGCAAGCCGCTCGGCGGCGGTGCCGGCGTCGATCCGCCGCCGCTTGCGGTCGTCTCGTCCTCGAGGTCCGGCTGGGTCTCCAGCCACTGCCGCGCCTTCTCTTCGCCGTCGCGCTGGCTGCGCTGGCTGAACTCGAGCGCGCGCTGCACTTTCGGGTCCTTGAGCGGCGCCTCGAAGGCCTTGGTCAGGCCGTCGCGCTCGCCCGGCTGGATGATGCGGTTTTCCTGCAACAGGTCCAGGGTCTGGCTGAGGTTGGCCATCAGCGCCTGCGGATCGGCGGCGTCGCTGGGCTTGGCCTCGTCGAGCGCGCGGGCGAAGTGGTGCAGCAGCGCGTCGCGGTCGGCCGCGTCGATGCCGGACTGTTCGTTCAACAGGGCCTCGAAGTCGGCGAACATCTGCTCGCGCTGTTCCTGGGTCGGGGTGAAGGGCTGGGACATCGGACTCTCCTGTCGCAACGATGGCGGTGATGGCGATAACGAATCAGTAGACACTGCGCGCGCGACGCTCAGGAAGCGGCAACGCGTCGATCTTTGACGGGCATCTCCCGGCGGTCGCCGTCGCGACGCACGGCGAGCGACCGGAGGCGATCGAGTATCGGCGATGCCCGCGAACGCGAAAGCCTGGGAACATCCCCAGGGTGTGGCATGCAGTGCGGCATGCGGCGCGGCGCGCGGCAGTGAGAGTGGAACCCGGACATGAGCGGATCGCTGCGGCTCAACGCCGCGGCGCGAACCCCCGCTCGGTCAGGGCGACGCGGCGGAAATCGATGCCGATGCCGCGACCGATGGCGTTGACGCCGTCGCGCAGGCTGGCGCGCTCGGCCGGACTGGCGGCGTTCTGCCAGGCCGCCGCGGCCAGGGTCGCGACCAGACCGTAGAGCTCGGCCGCCTCCTGCATGTCGGTGCGATCCATCGTGGTCATCTTCTCGCCGCGCGCGAGGCTGTCGCCGAGGCGTTGGCGCAGGGCCGCGAAGGCGGCGCCGTGATCGCTGCGCGCACCGTCGTTGACCAGGGTCCAGCCGTAGATCATGAAGGCATTGATAACGTCGCCGAGATTGCGCGTCGAATAGCCGTGCCCAGCGAGGCGCCGCTGGAACTGCGCCTGCAGGCGCCCGGACTGCAGGGCGAGCAGGACCTGCTCGCGATCGCCGCCGAGCTGGCGCGCCAGCAACTCGCGAAAACGCGGATTGCGCACGAACTCGGCATCGATGCCGCGCAAGGTCGCGTGGTCAAGGGTCGCCCGGCGCCCGGTCAGGCTGTCGGCGAAGGCGGCATTGAGCGTTTTCGATACCGCCGGCACCGGCGCGAACGTCAGGCTGTCGAAGCCCAGGGCCGCGCGTTTGCCGGCGCGCTGGTTCGGCGCCGGCTTGTCGCCTGGCTTATTCGTCGGCGTGGCGGCCTCGTCGCCGCGGTGACGCATGATCTGCGAATGGGTGTAGGCGCCGACGCCGTCGATCAACGGCGCCGTGTCCTGTGCGCGCGCAGCGCCCGGCGAGGCGGCGAGCAGCAATGCGAGCGCGGCGACGCCGACGGTGGCTGTCGTAGTCGTGGCGATGCGACGGTCCATGAGCGGGATCTCCCTGCCCGTTCCGTACCCGGCGCGGCTCGCGCCCGCTCGAACACGGGCGGGCCGGACGCGGGCGGGCCAGGCACGAACGGGCATCGGCTCAGTCGTGGAAATGCGGATCGATGCTGAGCTGGCCGAGGTTGCGCGAAGCGAAGCGGCGCATCAACTCGGGGCTGGCGTCGCGGATCGCATCGAAACTGGAACGCGAGCGCACGTCGGCGCGCAGTTGCCAGCCCTCGGCGGTCTTGGTCAGCAGCAGATCGGTGCCGGGCAAGGTGCTGTCGGCGAGCCGCAGCAAGACCTGGCCTTCTTCGCCGCCGGCGGCGCCCTCGCCGACCGCGAGCTGGCGCACGTGGCGCTCGATCAGGTCGGCGAACGCAGCGGCGTTCGAGTTCGGCAGGCTCGGCTGGGTCTGGGTGGCGGCGTCGCGCATCGCCAGTTGCGCCTGCCACATCGCCGAGGCCTCGGCCGGCGGCAGGCTGGCGAGCTCCTGCCGGCCCTGCTCTTGGCCGCTGCCGGCGTTGCGTTCTTCCAGACGGCCGTGTTGGCGCGAGTGCTCGGCGACGGTGCGGGCATGGGCCTCGCCGGCGTGCGCGGCGCGGCGCGCGTCGGCCTTGGCGTTGCCGGGGCCGCCTTCCTGGGCTTGCTTCTTCAACATCGCCGCGGCTTCTTCCTCGCGCGCCAGGCCTTCCTGGCCGGGCAACTGGCCGAGCTTGCCTTCGCGTTGCTGCATCAGGGTGCGGAAGCGGTCGATCGTGCCCTCGGCCGGCGGCTCGCGCCGGGCCTCGCGGGGCTTGTCGGTCTGGCGCGTGGATTCGCTGCGCTGGGCCGAATCGGAATCGGACGTCGAGGAGCTGCGGGTGATGCTCATGGCGACCTCGTTCAGAAGGGGCCGTTCGTGTTCTGGCGCGTGGCCAGCATCAGATCGGCGTTCATGGCTTCCTCGCGGCGCGCGGTCAGGGTGTTCTGTTCCTTGCGCCACAGGTCCTTGCGTTTTTCCAGCGCGTCCAGCCGTGCCTTAGCGCGGAAGAACGCCTTGCGAGCCTCGTCGAGCGAGGCTTCGGCTTCGCGCAGCTTGCCTTGCGCGTCGAGCAGCCGTTGTTGCGCGGCGACCGCCAGTTCGCCGAGATGATCGATGTGGGCCTCGCGCTGGGTCATCGCCATCGGCCACGGCATCCCGGGCGGCGGCGGATCCATCAGGCGCAGGCGCTGACCGGCGCGTTCGTCGTTGAGCGCGGTGATCTCGCCTTGGATCTGGGTGCAGGCGTCGCGGCGCTCCTGCACCTGGCGCTGGCGTTCCAGCACCAGCATGCGCGCGGTCTCGACCCGGTGCGAGCGCAGTTGCAGCAGGGTATGCAGCGGATAGCGCTTCATCCGAACACCTTGCGCAAGGCATCCACCGATTGACGGTAGTCGGCCAGGTCGTGGGACGACTGTTTGAGCAGCTTGCGGATCGGCTCGATCTTCTCGATCGCGATGTCGGCCTCGGCGTCGCTGCCGCGCTTGTACTCGCCGAGTTGCAGCAGCAGTTCGATGTCCTGGTGCTTGGCCAGGTATTTGCGCAACTGGCCGGCGGCGCGTTGATGAGCTTCGTCGGCGACTCGCGGCATGGTGCGGCTGAGGCTGGTCAGCACGTCGATGGCCGGGTAGTGATAGGCCGCGGCGAGCTTGCGCGACAGCACGATGTGGCCGTCGAGAATCGAGCGCACTTCCTCGGCGATCGGGTCGTCGCCGTCCTCGCCTTCCATGAGCACGGTGTAGAAGGCGGTGATGCTGCCGCGGTCGTTGTTGCCGGCGCGCTCGAACAAGCGCGGCAAGGCGCTGAACACCGAAGGCGGGAAACCACGCCGCGCCGGCGGCTCGCCGATCGCCAGGCCGACGTCGCGCAATGCCCGCGCGAAGCGAGTGACCGAGTCGACCAGCAGCATCACCCGCTTGCCGCGGTCGCGGAAATACTCGGAGATGGCGGTCGCGACCCAGGCCGCGCGGCTGCGTTCGAGCGCCGGGCGGTCGGAGGTGGCGACCACGATGATCGACTTCTTGAGCCCGGCTTCGCCAAGGTTGTCGTGAACGAACTCGTTGACCTCGCGGCCGCGTTCGCCGACCAGGGCGATCACGTTGACGTCGGCGTCGCCGCCGCGCGCGAGCATGCCGAGCAAGGTGCTCTTGCCGCCGCCGGCGACGGCGAAGATGCCCAGGCGCTGGCCGACGCCGGCGGTCATGACCGTGTCGATGGCGCGCACGCCGGTCGCGAACGGCCGCTCGATGAGCTGGCGCGACAGCGGGTTCGGCGAAGCGGCGTAGATCGGGATCTGCACGGTCGGGCCGAACCCGCCGAGGCCGTCGATGGGATCGCCGTTGGCGTCGAGGATGCGCCCGAGCAGGCCGTCGCCGGCGCGCACCGAGGCCTGGCGACCGGTGGCGACGACCTCGGTGTCGTGGGCGACGCCGTCGAGCGCGCCGAGCGGGGTCAGCAAGGTGTATTGGCGCGACACGCCGACGACTTCGGCGGCGAGGCGGAAATTGCGGTCGCGCGGACTGCGCAGTTCGCACAGCTCGCCGATCATCGCCTTGAGCCCGGTGGCGCGGATCATGGTGCCGTAGGCTTCGGCGACCTTGCCCACGCGCACCACCGGCTGCACCCGCGACAGCGCGGTGATCAGCGGGTCCTGCTGGGCAGGCGCCGGCACGGCTTGCAGGATGGTGCGCGGCAGGCTGCTCATCGCGCAGTCTCCAGCCGCGCGCGCGGCCCGGGCATCGCGACGACGGCCCTGCGGCGTTTCATTCGGTGTGCTCCGCGCCGTACTCGGCGCCGGACAGGGCGATGCGGATCGCCTCGATCTGCTGGGCCACGCCGGCGCGCACTTCGCCGGCTTCGGACACGACCACGCAGCTGAGCTTGTCCAGGCTTTCGTCGTCGACCAGCTCGATCACGCCGACCACCGGGTGCGCCTGGCGCACCAGGCCGAGGCCCTTGGCGACGTCTTCGCGCACGCTCGGGTGGACGCGGATCAACAGGAACTGTTCGGCCTGCGCGGCCTCGACCGCGTGCATGACCAGCGGCGGCACCACGCTGCGCGCGTCGAACTCCGGCGAGATGCGCGCGACGATGGCGCAGGCCAGTTCGGTGACGCGGCTGCCGGCGTCGGCGAGCACGCGCGCGCGGCGTTCGTTGAGGTCGGCCAGTTGCTGCGCCATCTGTTGCTGGGCGCGGGCGAGGCCTTCGGCGAAACCGGCGGCGTAGCCGGCCTCGCGCGCCTGTTTGATCTCGTCGCCGGCCTCGGCGTACAGCGCGTTGACGCGCGCCAGGGTCTGGTCGAGTTCTGCGATCGCGTTCCATTGCTTGGCCGGCACCACCGTGCCGGCGACCGCGCGCTCGAACTGCTTGCGTTCGAACACCGAGATCGTCGCGCTGGGACGGCTCGGCTCGATCCTGCGCGCGCCGCCGTCCGTCATGCCCGTGGCCGCGGCGGAAGCGGCGGACGACGGGGAAGCGGACTGGAGCGGATCTGCGTGCATGGGAATTCCGTGGTTGGATGCGCGGCGCGACGGCTCAGGCCGCCAGCGGGCGCGCGCCGTGATGGGCGTAAAGGCGTTCGACCGCTTCCGGCGGCAGATGCGTGCCGAGCGAGGCCGAGGCTTCGTGGGTGGTGCGCGGCAGCAGCAGGCGCGACCAGTCGGCCAGGCCGGGGTCGCGGCGTTCGGCCCACACCCGCAGTTCGGTGCGGCCGCGGCCGTCGAGCAGGTCGAACAGCAATTGGTCGGCTTCCGACGCGCGCAACGCGGCATCGAGTTCCGCGCTCAGCTGCGCGCCGAGTTGGGCCTGCACCTTGCCGTCCCAGACCAGACTGTCGAGCGCGAGCAGATAACTGTTGTCGAGCGCCTGCTTGAGCCGGCGCACCGGTTCGCGCCGCACTTCCGAGCGGATCGCCGGCGCATAGGCCAGCGCGCCGAGGTCGCGCACCAGGCGCGCCATGCGCACCCGTGGCCAGCGCCGCGCGGCGGCGCCGAAGCCCTCGCCGGGCTGCGGTGCGAGCAGGGCCGGCGCATCGGCGGCGAGCCAACGCGCGAGCAGACGGCGTCCCAGCGGACTCTGGCGCGCCGACACGAGCAGTTCGGGATCGATCGTGTCGGTCCCGGCACCGTGCCAGCTCGGATCGACCTCGGTGAGGATCGTCCGCAGCGCCATCGACGCGCTCATCCGTTCCAGACCCCGCTGCGCGCGTTGGAGACCGGCGCGGTGGCCGCAGCCGGAGCGAAGCGCGAACGCAGGCGGCCGAAGAAGAACGCTACGATCGCCAACAGCACCAACACGCCGGCGCCGATGATGACCACGGTCAGGTCGATCGAACCCAACACCGCCGCGAACGGCCCACCGGCCTGATGCGCTTTCGGCGGCGCGGTGACGGTGAAGAACTTGACCGTGACCTTGTTGACGTCGTCCAGGCCTTCCACGCTGTCCTTGACGAAGACCTTGATGTCGGTTTCGCGGTCGCGCAGGCTCTGGCCCGGACGCTCGAACACCAGCACCGAGGCCGACGAGTCCTGCACGTTGCCGCCGAGCGGATCGCGGTCGGGCAAGGCGATGTGTACGCGCGCCTCGACCACGCCGTCGATGCGCGACAGGGTGCGCGAGAGTTCCTGCGACAGGCCGTACAGATAGCGCGCCTTTTCTTCCAGCGCCGAAGACGCGAAGCCTTCCTTCTTGAACACCTCGCCGAGCGAGCGGTACTGCGCGCGCGGCAAGCCGCGCGAGCTCAGTACCTGCATCGCGTACGGGATGTCGCCGCGGTTGACCATCACTTCCCAACCGGTCTTGCTCGGCGACGGGTCCTTTTCCGCCGGAATACCGGCATCCAACAGAGCCGCCATCAGTTCGTTGGCCTGTTGCTCGTCGAGCTGGCTGTACAGCGTGGTGCGTGTGCAGCCGACGATCAGCAGGCAAGCCAGCAGGGCCGCCATGACTCGTACCGCGTTGAAGCCTGACGCCCTACCCATGCATTCCCCCGATTTGGAATTACGACTGCTGACGGAACAACTGCTGGACGCCGTCCGAAGTGCGGTTGGCGACGTTCGAGGTCAATTGCGAGGTGAACATGAACTCGTGACAGCGCATGGTCATCTGGATCATCTCGCCCGGCGTCAGGTCGGCGGAATTGGCCGACATGGTCTTGGACGCCGCGTCGATCTTGTCGGCGCCGCCGTTGAGATTGTCGAGCGCGGCCAGCACCGCACGCGTGCCCTGCGAGGGTTCGCTGGACGCGGTCGCGCCGGCTTGGGCGGTGCCGCTGCCCTGGGACGTCGGCGCGGCGCCGCGGTCGAACGCCGCCGCGAACTCGCGGACGTCGTAGGCCGAGGCCTGCGGCGATTGCGCCGGCGATGCGGCTGCCGGCTGCGCGGCTTCCGCCGCGACTGAGATGGCTTCGATCATTGCCCTTTCTCCCGAAAGGTGAAGTCCGTTTTAAGAAACTACTTTATGAAACCACTGGCGAGGCTGCGCCGAGAAACCGCCCGGCGATGCCGGAGGCCGCTCGCGCCCGCTCGTCCCGGACCCCGGCCGTCCGGACCTTGCGATCCGGACGACACGACGGCTCGGAACGGCGGCGGACGTCGCGCCGCCGTCGCGATTACTTCCTGGCCAGCGCGTTCAGCGCTTCGCCAACGCTGTTCTGCGAGGTCGCGGCGCTGTTGGAGACGAACTGCATGCGCAGGCTCTCGGCAGTCAGCGCGACCATGTTCGAGGGCTGGTCGCCGCCGCCGCCGATCGAACCGGACAGCTCGGTGATGCGCGAGGCCTGGGCGTCGAGGGTCTGGCCCCAGGCGCGCGACAGGGCTTCGTACCAGCTGCCGCCGCTGCCGCCGCCACCGCTGGCTGCGGTCGCGCCGCCGCCGCCGTTGCGGGCGGTGCCGTTGTTGTTGTTATTGGCCGCAGCGATGAAGGTGGTCACCAGGCCACCGGCGTCGGCGCCGGGATTGATCGTATTGCTCATTGACGTCTCTCCTGCAGGAAGCGGCTCAGGCCGCTGATTAGCGTGGAACTACGGATGGCACTGAAAACTGAATGCGGGAACTGCGATCGGCCGGACTCAGGGTGCATGTAGCCGATCTTGGATTTAATCGATGATCCGAATGTGAAACCAGCTAGTGCTAACCCGGGGGTGGCCGTCCTTACTGGCGGTTGCCGGCCGGGCGCGCGGGCGCCTCGGCCACGGCTGAACGGGGCGCCGCCGGCTTACCGGCCGAGGTCGGCGCCGGCTGGGCAGGTTGCGCGGGCACGGTCTTAGCCGGCGCCGGCTTGGCCGCGGTCGGCGTTGCAGTGGTCGGAGCGGGACTGGTCGGAGCGGTGGTCGCCGCAGTCGCCGGAGCGGTCGCGGCCGTGCCGGTCGGCGCCGTCGCAGCCGGTGCCGGCGCGACGCCCGCCGCAGCGGCGGCGATCGCCGCTTGCTCGGCCGCGGTCACCGGCTGCGCCTTGATCTCCTCGGCCTGACCGCTGAGCTTGTTCATCGCCCAGGCCTTGTCTCCGATGGCGATCAGCGAACGGCCGTCGGGCAGCGCGTCGCCGACTGCGTAGCGGGCGCCATCGACATCGATCACGTGCGGGTTGGTGCCGCGCACGATCTGCACGATCCGGGTCGGCGCGGTGCTGACCGGCTTCTTGGGTTCGGTATCGGCCGCGGCGACGGCCGGGCCGGCCGCGGGCTGGGCGCTTTCGTCGAGGTCGCGCCGGATCACCCGGCGCACGCCGTTGACGTCCTGCATCGCGCGCGAGGCGATCGCGCGCTTGAACTTGTCCGGGTCGGCGAAACGCCCGGCGACTTCGACGTCGCCGTTGCCGAGGTAACGGGTCTGCACCGCCAGGCCCTGGCTGCGCAGCACTTCGCGCACGTCGGCGGCGATGTCGTCGCCGGTGCGCAGATCGAGCCGTGCCTGCACGTTGCCGGTGACCAGGCGCTTGCGGATCATCTCGCGCGTCGCCGCGTCCTTGATCGTGCCCGACAGCACCAGGCTGCCGTCTTCGTTCTCGACCGCGCGGCCGCCGACGATCGAAAACTCCTTGATCAGCGGCGTCACCACTTCCATCGCGGTGGGTTCTTTCTCGAAGCCCGGCATCACCGCCGCAGCGATCGCCACCGACACCAGCGACAGCGCCGCCAGGCCGGCGATCAAGGGCAGATGGCGCATCGACGAGCGCGGCGGCTTGGCCATCTCGCCGAGGTTCGGCAGGATCGTCGCCCAGGCCGGATCTTCGCTGGCGCCGACCGCGAGCGAGGCGCTGCCCAGGTCGACGCGCTGCATCGCCGACAGCTCGGCCGGATCGCCCGGGTTCAAGGTCTGGCCGTCGATCTGCAGCGGCGCGTCGACCGCGCGCAGCGAGACCGTGCCGCCCATGCGGGTGATGAAGGCGTGGTGCGGGGCGACGCCGGCGTCGGACAGGACGATGTCGCAATCGCCGCCGCTGCCGATCAACAGAGTTTCCTGCGCCGACAGCGGACGGCTGGCGCCGGCATGCAGGCCGGAGACGATGCGCAGCACACTGACCGCGGGCGACGCGGCGGCGACACGAGGTTCGGCGGGTTCGGTATGGATGTCGGGGGAAGACATGACGGACTCCTGTCTAGACGCGTCCGCGTGCGGCGGCGCGTACGGCCGGGCCGCGCGAAACGCGCGCACCCACCGGCCGATGATGGATTGGGGACGTTACCTGGCGATGGAGGCTGGGACGTTGCATCGTCTTGGCGCTCATCTAGGCGTTGACCTGGCCGGCCTGCACGATCCGCAGGTCGGGTGCGAGTTCCTGGTAGGACAGCACCGGCAGTTCGAAGAAATCGATCTCCAGCAGCTTGCGCAGGTGTCGGCGAACGTCCAGTGAACACAACAGCACCGGCCGCACGCCCTCGGCCTGGCGGCCCAGGTGCGAACGCACCTCGGCGCCGAGCCGTCCCGCCAGTTCCGGCGAGATCGCCAACTGGGTGGCACCGCCGGCGACGCGTACCGACTGACGCAGACGATCCTCCAATTCAGGATGAATCAATAGCACCTGCATTGTGCGTTCGCTGTCGGCGTAGCGATCAGCGATCTCGCGCTTGAGCGCGACCCGCACGTATTCGGTCAACAGCACCACGTCCTTCTCGCGCCCGCCGACATCGGTGATGGCCTCGAAGGCATCGCGCAGGTTGCGGATCGGCACGCCCTCCTCGACCAGGCGGCGCAGCACGTCGGCGACGCGTTGCGGCGCGACCACGCGCAGCATTTCCTTGACCAGGTCCGGATAGTCGCGCTGCATCTTGCCGAACAGGTTCGAGGTCTCTTGAATGCCGATGAAGCTGCCCATGCGGCGTTCGAGCGCGGCGCGGCAATGCTCGATCACCGTGGCCAGGGCATCGCGGGTCTCGCCGCCGGTCTGGCCGGTCCACTCGCCCGCCAACGGCGGGAAGAAGCCGGCCAGCTTGGGCGCGCTGGCGTCGCCGGCGCGGGCCGGGCGGAACTGCGCGTTCGACGACAAGCGGCCGAAGGCGATGCGCGCGCCGTAGGCGGTCAGGCGATAGCCGCCGAGGCCGTCGCCGTTGTCGAGCGCCGGCACCACCTTGACCACCGGCACCGGCAGGGGCACGCCGTACTCGTCGCGCAGACGGCGGGCGACGTCGACGATGCGTTCGCGCACCGTGGCCTCGCCGAACGCGGCCGCCAGGGTCGGCGACAGGTCCAGTTGCAAGGGCGCGGGCGGGGCGATCTCGTCTTCGTTGACGACCACATCGTCGGTGCCGCGCTCGCCTTCCGGCACCCGGAACGCGCGCCGCAGCACCACCGAGCCGTGACGGTAGCGCCACGCGGCGAAGCCCAGCAGCACCGCCGAGAGCAGGAAGAACACCAGCTTCGGAAAGCCCGGCACGAAGATCATCAGGAAGGCGAGGCAGCCGGTGATCAGCAGCACGCGCGGCTGGCCGGTGACCTGGCGGGTAATCGATTCGCCGAGGTGGCGGTCGTCCTCGTCGCCGGCGGTGCGGGTGACCACCAGGCCGGCCGCGATCGTGGCGAGGATCGCCGGGATCTGCGAGACCAGGCCGTCGCCGATGGTCAGGATGCTGTAAGTGTGGGTGGCATCGCCGAGGGTCATGCCCTTCTGCAGCACGCCGATGGCCAGGCCGCCGAGCAGGTTGATGATGATGATGACGATGCCGGCGATGGCGTCGCCTTTGACGAACTTCATGGCGCCGTCGAGGCTGCCGTGCAATTGGCTTTCGACTTCGAGCAAGCGGCGCTTGCGCTTGGCCTCGTCCTTGTCGGTCAGGCCGGCGCGCAGGTCCGAGTCGATCGACAGCTGCTTGCCGGGCATGGCGTCGAGGGTGAAGCGCGCGGCGACCTCGGCCACGCGCTCGGCGCCCTTGGCGATGACGATGAACTGCACCACGGTGATGATCAGGAACACCACGAAGCCGACCACCAGGTTGCCGCCGGCGACCATGCTGCCGAATGTTTCGACGATGTGACCGCCGTTGGCTTCGAGCAGGATCGAGCGGGTGATCGCGATCGACAAGGCCAGCCGGAACAGCGTGGTCAGCAGCAGCACGCTGGGGAAACTGGAGAACGCGACCGGGGTCGGGATGTACAGGGCGATCAGCAGCAGGCCGAAGCCGATGGCGATGTTGACCGCGACCAGGGTGTCGATGATGGCCAACGGCAACGGCAGGATCATCACGCCGATGATCGTGACCGCTGCGATGGCCAGCACGATATCGCTGTAACCGGCCCGACGTCGGGGCGTCGCGCCGGGAGCGGCGGCCATCAGGGAGCTCAACAATGCGCGCATTCGGTCAGTCCCGGTTCCTGAGAATCGACGAGCCGACCACGTTCGGGCGCGCAGCAGCGATGGCGCGGCCCCGCGGCGGCTGGCCACGGGTCGCGCTCGAAAGAAGTTCGGCCCTGCATCGAACGGTGAAAGCAGTCACTGCTCTACCACATACCCCTGCGCACCCAGCCATGGCGCTGTCCTTACACGATCCCGGTTCGGACGCCCGATACTAAGTGCTGATTGTCATCATTTGTGTGAACGAGGTAGTTCTTGTGCGGGATGTGCACAATCACGCCCCCTCGATCTCGGGCGGCTACATTCGCGCGCATTCATCATTGTTTTTGTGAACGCGTGCGCAATTGCGCAATTGCGTTCGACTAACGTAGACGAAGACTCGTCACGATTCGGCTTCGGCCGCCGCGACGGTCGATTCCGGTATCGTCGTCGCAGTCGCAAGCGGGGCGATGTCGGCGGAATCGAGTTCGGCGATCAGGCTCATCGATTGTCCTCCGACCCCGACCGCCAGGGCGCGCCCGCTGCGCGTGCGCAGCACCACGATGCGCTCGCGCGGGCCGACCGGAAGCACCTGCAGGACCGACAGCGGATTGTCGCGCGCGGTCAGTCCATGGCGCTTGCGCAGGTAATACAAAACCGCGACCAGGCCGACCAGGACCACCGCGACTGGCAGCATGATCGATAGCAGTTCGAGGAAGAACGAAGGCGGTTCGGGAACGTTCGCCGGAGCGGCGGGGCGCGCGGCAGCCGGCGCGAACGCCAACGCGGTCGCCGGCGACAGCAACGCAGCCAGGGCCGGCAACGGGGAACGATTAAGCAGCAAGCGCAGTGGGAGCAGTATCGGCATGGTGGGTCAGTGCGGAACCGGTAACGAGGCGAGAGGAGCGGCGAGGCCGCGCCGACATACCGTAGCAGCCCGGCCGCCCCGCAACGGCGGCGGACCGTCGCTTCACGCCGACGAGCCGCCGCGCATGGCATTGATGTGAGCATGGTCACAGCGAAACGTCGTAGCAAACCCAGCGATGAATCGGGCGCGGCCAGCGCCCCGGACCGCGACGCCGGCCTGTTGGGCGCGGTCCCTTTCGCTTGCGCGATGTTCGCCGGGGACGGTGCCCTGGTCGCCGGTAACGCACGCTATCGCGAAGAATTCGGCGAACTGGCTGAACATGGTGAACGCGAGGCCCTCCTCGCCCGCCTGCAAGGCGAGGCCGGCGACGGCGAGCGCCCGCGCGAAGTGCTGGCCCCGCACAGCGGCCGCTGGTACGCGCTGCACTGGGGGCGCGCCGAGCACGGCGGCGGCCACGTCGACGTGCTGACCGCGATCGACATCAGCGAACGCATCGAGACCCTGGACTCGCACAAGACCCGCCAGGAGAAATTGCTGTTCACCTCGCGCCTGATGTCGGTCGGCGAGATGGCCGCGACCCTGGCCCACGAACTCAATCAGCCGCTCGCGGCGATCATGAATTACCTCAACGGCAGCCTGCGCCTGGTCGAACAGGCCGGCGGCCCGGTCCAGGTCGAACGCGCCCTGCAGGCCGCGCGCACCCAGGCCGAACACGCCAGCGCGGTGATCTCGCGGGTGCGCGAGTTCGTGCGCGCGCGCGAACCGCGACGCGACGCCCACGACCTCAGCCAGATCGCCGCGACCGTGCTGGAGCTGCTGCGCCTGGAAGCCGAGCGCCTGCAACTGCGCATCGACCTCGGCCTGCCGGCGCGGCTGGCGCCGGTGTTCGCCGACCGGGTCATGATCGAGCAGGTGCTGTTGAACCTGGTCAAGAACGCCATCGAGGCTATGCGCGAGATCCCGACCGCGCGCCGCGAACTGCGCATCGACGCGCGCATGAACCTCGACGACCAGATCGAAGTGCGCGTGTCCGACCGCGGCGCCGGCCTCAGCCCGGCCGAGCAGGACCAGTTGTTCTCGCCGTTCTTCACCACCAAGACCGACGGCCTCGGCATCGGCCTGGCGATCTGCCGGTCGATCATCGAGTACCACGAAGGCCGTTTGTTCTTCGAGCCGCGCGACGGCGGCGGCAGCGTGTTCGGCTTCACCCTGCCGCGCTTCGAGGCCAGGACCTGAGCACGATGCCCGAACGCTTCCGCGCAGCGGCCCGCACCGCGCCCACCGACCGCCCCTCGCCCGTCGCCCCCGGGAACGACTGCCCATGAGCGAAGCACGCATCTATCTGGTCGACGACAACGACGGCTTCCGCGATTCCACCGCCTGGCTGCTCGAAACCGCCGGCTTCGAGGTCCAGGCCCACGCCTCCGGGCCGGCGTTCCTGGAGGCCTATGCCGGCGAACGCCACGGCGGCGGCGCGCACTGCATCGTCTCGGACATCCGCATGCCGCTGATGAGCGGCCTGCAACTGCAGGAAGAACTGCGCCGGCGCGGCATCGGCCTGCCGCTGGTGTTCGTCACCGCCCACGGCGACGTGCCGCTCGCGGTCGAGGCGATGCGCAAGGGCGCGTCCAACTTCCTCGAAAAACCCTTCAGCGACGACGCCCTGATCGATGCGATCCGGGCCGCCATCGCTAATGCGCGCAACCATGCCGTCGAGGCCGGCGACGACCGCCTGGCCCGGCTCAGCCCGCGCGAACGTCAAGTCATGGACTTGGTGGTGGCGAGCAAACCGAACAAGATCATCGCCGACGTGCTCGGCATCAGCGTCAAGACCGTGGAACTGCATCGATCGAACATGATGAACAAACTCGGGGTACGCTCGCTGCCCGAACTGATGAAGGTGGCGCTGGGCCATGGGTGAGACGAGCGCAACGATGACGCCGACGTATTCGGCCGACGCCGCCGGCCTCGCCGCTTCGCCGCGCGGCCGCCTGCCCTCCCTGCATCCCTGGCAGGCCGAGGCCCTGCGCGACGTGTTCGCGCTGCGCCAACGTTGGCCCACCCGCGACGGCGGCTGGCTCAGCTTCGTGCCGACCGAGCCGGTGCACGGCGAGCTGGTCACGCTGGAAGGCGACGGCGCGCGGGTCAAACTGCGTTTCGACAGCAGCCTGGCCAACGCCAGCGACACCGGCCTGCACTGGAGCGACTACCAGGGCCGCTCGCGCCTGCTCGCCTGGAGCCTGGCTCACGAAACCCAGTTGGTGCGCCTGAGCCAGGGCATCGACGTCGCCCTGATCCCGATCGTCGACGACGGCGCCAGCGACCCGATCCGCGCCGCGCATGCCGAGGCCGAAGCCGAACTCGACGGCCTGTGGCTGTCGTTCGTGATCACCGACGGCAGCGGCGCGCAGGTGCTGAGCCGCGGCACCTTGCGCATGCCGGTCAACTGGGTCGGTCAGTTGCTCGCACGCGCCGAAACCCCCGAACCCGCCTACGGCGACGACCCGAGCGCACGCTGGGCCGATCTGCCGGTACCGATCGCGATCCGCTGGGCCGGCCCGCAGTTGCGCCATGCGCAATGGCGCCAGCTGCGCCCCGGCGACGTCCTCGTCATCGGCAACCACCAGCGCCCGCCGCCGATGCAGGCGCACGTGCCCGGCTTCGCCTGGCCGCTGGCGCCGGCCGCCGACGGCTGGCGCATCGACGGCGCGCCCTTGACCCTTTCCACGCATCAGGAGACCTCCGCGATGAGCGACACCGAGTCCGCTGCCCCCGAGTCCGCGGAACCCACCGCACCGGACGTTCCGGTCCGCCTGGAGTTCGACCTGGGCCGGCTCGAATGCCGATACGACGAACTGTCCGGCTTCCAGCCCGGCTACGTGTTCGCCCTGCCCTCGCGCCTGGAAGGCGCGAACGTGGTGATCCGCGCCAACGGCCGCGACGCCGGGCGCGGCGAGATCGTCGCCGTCGGCGACACCCTCGGCGTGCGCCTGATCGCCTGGAGCTGAACCATGGATTTCAGTTCGTTCTCGCCGGCCCTGGTGCTGATCACGGTGGTCAGCCTCGCGTTGGCGCCGTTCGTCGCGGTCATGGTGACCTCGTTCACCAAGATCGTCGTGGTGCTGAGCCTGTTGCGTAATGCATTGGGCCTGCAGCAGGTGCCGCCGAACGTCGTCATCAACGGCCTGGCGATCGTGCTGTCGATCTACGTGATGTATCCGGTGATCCTGGAAACGCACGACGCGATCAACGCACGCGTCGGCGGCGGCACCGCCGCGACCGCGACCCAGGGCCAGCCGCCCGGGACCGCGGCACCGGCGGCAACGGCCGCAGCGGGAACGACCCCGGCGACCACGGCCGCGCCTGCCG
>NZ_JAHXYK010000019.1:0-14614 GCF_019970005.1 Lysobacter sp. ESA13C
CGGCCGGCAGCGTGGTGGCGACGGCAGGCAGCACACTGGCCACGGTGGTCGGAGCCGGCGCGACCTTGAACGTCGACGGCAGCTTCGGTTGTGGCGCCGCCAACGACACGATGAGCGTGTCGGGCACCGTGTCCGGCAGCGGCACCATCGACCTGTGCGGCGGCGAAGACGTGCTGACCCTCGGCGACGGCGCCGTGCTCAACGCGGTCATCAGCGGCGGCGGACACGGCACCGGCGACACGGTAGTGCTCGACAACGCCAACGCCTTCAGCTTCGATGCCGGCAACACGATCAACTTCGAGTTCCTGCAGAAGGACAACGCCGGCGAAGCCACGCTGACCGGCACCCAGAGCTTCAGTGGCGGCACCAAGCTCAACGGCGGCATTCTGAGCGTGGCCGGAACCCTGCATACGCCAACCTTGGCGATGGCCGACGGCACCACGCTCGCGATCGACGGCCGCGTGCAAGGCATGGCCGCAGGCCAGACCGTGTTGACCGGCAGCGCCGGCGTCAACACGGTCGAAGTGGCCGCTGGCGCGAGCTTGCTCGCCTCCGGCGACCTCGGCGACGGCGACGACGTGTTCGACCTGGCCGGCACGCTCGACACCGGCAGCGGCACGTTCGCGCTCGGTGCCGGCGACGACCGCTTCATCGTCCACGAAACCACCGCAGCGATCGGCACGGTCGAAGGCGGCCTCGGCAACGACACGCTCGAGGCAAATATCGGAGGCGGCTTCAACGTGCCGCTGGGCAGCATGCTGGGCTTCGAATCGCTGGCTAAGTCCGGTGCCGGTGCGTTGCAGATCAACGGGCCTTCGCAGTTCATCGACGTCGAGGTGATTGGTGGCCTGCTCGAAGTCACCGCCAGCGGCAGCGTGGCAGCGCAGAACACTACGGTAGCCGCCGGCGCGACCCTGAAGGCCACCGGCCTCTACAGCGGCACCGCCGACAATGACAGCTTCGCGTCGTCGGGCACGGTGATCGGCAACTTCGAATTCGGCGCCGGCAACGACAGCGTCGATTTCCGCGGCGGCGACTTGAGCGGCCTGGTCCGCTTCGACGGCGGCGCCGGCGGCGAGGATCGGGTGAACTTCCACGGCATGACCCTGGACCAGAGCGATGTGAGCCCGCTAGTGAACTGGGAGCGCGTGGATCTCCTCACCGGCACGCAACTGACCTTGACCGCGCCGCTGAACTTGGCCGGCGGCTTGCTGTCGATCGACGGCACCTCGGAACTGATCGGCATGAGCGGCGCCAGCCTCACCGGCAATTTGTCCAACTCGGGTTTCATCCGGGTCGGCAGCGCCCGCTTCGGCATCAGCGGCAACTACACCGGTGGCGGCGCGCTGGCGCTGACGGTATCGCCGGGCAATCAGAGCTCGGGCGGTTTGGACATCGGCGGCGACGTCATCGGCAGCACCGCGGTGACCTTCCTCGGCGACGGCAGCGAGACCCCGCAACAGCCGGCCTCGATCCGGGTGATTTCGGCGCCGAACGACAACGCAGCGACCGCAGGCAGCTTCATTTCCGCCGGCGCGAGCGACGGCGTGGTGCGCTTGAACGGCAGCGTGTTTCCATGGACCTTCGACCGCCAGGGCGATGGCTGGTATCTCAACACCGAAGCCAGCGACATCCTGCCGGAAATCGGCGGCTACGCCGTGCTGCCGAGCATCGGCGCCGCGCTGATCCAGGAGAATAACCGCCTGCTGTTCGAACGCATGGCCGGCGTGCGCGGCGACACCCCGCGCTGCGGTTCGCACGAAGACGAAATGGAACACGCCTATTGGTCGCTGGAAGGGGACTGCCACGGTTTCTGGGTGGCTGCCACCGGCAGCGAACTGGAGATGGGCGCCAACCCAGGCTTCGCTTTCAGCGGCGACACACTCGGCTTGTACGTCGGCGTCGATGCGCAGTTACAGGATCGCGAGACCCGCACCCTGCGCGGCGGCTTGTTCGTCGCGTTCCAGCACGGCAACTACTGGGCCAGCGGCACCAACTCGACCGACCTGCAAGGCATCGGAGAAGCCAACGTGCGCGTCGATACGCCGATGGTCGGCATGTACGGCAGCGTCAGTTGGAAGAATGGCACCTACCTCGACATGACCCTGGTCGGCCAATTGCCGGAAGCTGACATCACCGTCGCCGATGGCTTCAAGGAAGAGATCGGCGGCAACAGCCTGACCGCAAGCGCGCAGCTCGGCCATCGCTTTCACTTGAGCAACGGCTGGACCGTCGAACCGCAAGTCAACCTGAGCGCGAGCGCGATGCAGTGGGAAGACAAGCTCGACGCCAGCGGCAAGCAACTGGTGATGGACGACGACCTGCTGGGCACCGCACGAGTGGCGGTTCGTGCCGACAAGCTGTTCGAGACCGCGGGCGGTGCGCGAGTGCGGCCGTGGGCGACGCTCGGCGTACAGGACACCCTCGGCGAGAAAGACAACGCCCTGGTCGTCATGCCGCCCGGTGCCGCCGGACAGGCGCAGTCGTTCCCGAACCACGAACTGGGCCTGATGGCGACCCTCGACGTCGGCGTGGAAGCCGAGTTGAACGAATCGGTCAGCCTGTTCGGCGTGTTGTCCTACGGGGAAAGCCTGGAGGGCAGCGACATCAAGCAGCGCCAGGCTAACCTGGGTATCAGAATTCGTTGGTAAACGAAGGGCGGCCGGCACCTGACGGTCCGGCCGCCCGCTGGCAAGGCCTGAGATTCTGCCGACCGCACCGCCATCGGCGATGCCTAGGACCGACAGGATGCCAAGCGTCCGCACGATCAGACAGTGATAAGACCTTGGCCGACTGCGCCAGCGAGCGGCCGAGCAGCGAAACCCGACGCAATCCAGGTTGTGCCGAAGTCGGCGCTGTCCACGGCGGGTTTTCCCCAATGGCACCGTGGCCAATTTCTACAGGCACCCCCGATGCATCGACCCTAAGATTTTTCCCAATTTCGAAACATCCGGCCCCTCTTAAAATGCGATACACAGCACAAATCCTAGTGCGCCGGAGGCGGGGGATGTCCGCGCAACTGTCCGAGCGCTCCGAAGTGGCGGGGCACTATCCCGACAAAATCGGGCGGGCGGCGTGCATGTTCTATCGCGAGGTCGCGGCGAACCTGAAACGGTTGGAGGGCGTCGCCGCGGCCAACGGATGGCAGCCCGTCAGCGAGCTGTCGCAGCGCATCCGCATCGACGCGCTGCTGAGCCACACCTAAGATTTCGAGCACTGAAACAACATCGAGGTTCCAGCTGGTATGGAGACCGATGAAGGGGGCGGCATGAATCGAACTCTCTGCGCCATCAGCTTGCGGCGTGGGCAGGTTCACTATCGGATGTTCACTGAAACTAACGTTTTCTCACTGCGACGATGGCCTCGCGTGCAAGGCGCGTGACGATCGTCGGCGCTTTTCCGATCCTTGTTGGCTAAGTGCGGTTCGATGCCCCGAATCCGCTTGCGATTTCGCTATTTTCGGGTGTAGAAGTCTCGTCGACATCAGTCGATAGCGCTTGCCCGAACAGGGGCGGTCGGCGTCATCGCAGTGCCTCGCATCGTGCCGCTGCTCGCCGCCCGTTCCGATTCCACGCCGCTGCTTTGTTCGTTTCGCGAAGGCTTTCTCCAGCGCATCGCCACATCTGGCCGTACTTGGCCGCACTTCGCCGATTTCCTGCACTCGACCGTGCCAGCTTCATCCAATCATCGATTTATTCGTATCTGAAATACGGTCACTGACGTAGCCGACGGCGCCTCGTCCGTCACGCGTTCGCGAGTCACACGGAGAACAACATGAACCGCATTTTCCGCATCCTCTGGTCGCATGCGCTCAACGCGTGGGTGGTCGTTTCGGAACTCGCCACCAGCCGTGGCAAGAGCGGGGGAGGGGTCGATAAGCGCGGCCGCGTACACGAGCGGGTGCTTGATCGCGACCAGGTCGAAGGTTCGCCCCCTGAGCGCGCGTGGCCGTTGCAGTTGGCCGTGTTCGCGGTGTTGCTGTCGCTGTTTGCGCCGGCACAGGCGGCGAATCGGTTCTGGGATGTCAACGGCACCGCGGTGGGGCGCGGCGGAACCGGTATCTGGAACACCACCAGTCCGTTCTGGAGTCCCAATGGCGATGGCGTGAGCGGGCCTTACAGCGCCTGGAACAACGCCGCACTGGATGACGCGTTCTTTGGTGGCACCGCCGGCACGGTGACCTTGGGCGTACCGATTACCGTGCACAACCTCACCTTCGAGACCACCGGTTACACGCTCAGCGGTAGCACCCTGACCCTGGGGGGCGTCGCGCCCACCATCACCACTAACGCGGGCGTCGGCGCGACGATCAACTCCGTCATCGCCGGCACGGCCGGCCTGGCCAAGGCCGGTAGCGGCGACTTGACGCTCAATGGCGCGAACACCTTCAGTGGCGGCATCAACGTCGGCGCCGGACGTCTCTTCGTCAACGGCGACGCTGCGCTGGGCGTCGCCGGCAACGGCATCACCATGGCTAATGGCACCTGGCTGTCCAGTACCGGCGCGCTGAATGCCAGCCGCGTGGTGACCCTCACCAGTGGATCGGTCGTCATCGGCGGCAGCGTCGGCGCCGCGCGCTACACCGGCGCCGGCGGCCTCAACCTGCAGAACGGCGTCGCGCTGACCAACAACGCCAATGACTACACCGGGCAAACGGTGGTCGGCACCAACGCTACTGTTTTCTTCAGTTCCATCGCTAATGTAAACGGAGGGGCCAGTGCACTGGGTGCGCCGACGACGGTGGCCAACGGCACGATCGTTCTGAACCCTTCGGACAGCGGCATTAACGCGGTCTATACCGGCAGCGGCTCCAGCTCCGACCGTAACTGGCAAGTGTTCTCGCGTTTTTTCGGCAATAGCGGAATCACCAATTCGGGCACGGGCACCCTCACGCTGACCGGCAACATCTTAGGTCAGTACCAGAACGGCGCCTTCGCTGCGCGCGGCACTTTCTTCAGCGCGCAAAGCGCGGACCTGGTGTTGTCGGGCGTCATCAGCGGCGGCCAACCTCTTTTCACTCTGACTGGCGGCGGCACGAACCGTACGATCACGCTGGGCGGGGCCAATACTTACACTGCTACCACCACCAGCATCGGCAACGTGACGGTTTCGGCGAGCACGCTGGCCAATACCGGCGTCGCCAGTTCGCTTGGCTCGAGTGGTGGTATCGGCATCACCAATGGCGTGCTCAGCTACACCGGTGCCGGCGCCAGCAGTAACCGCGCCTGGGGGCTCAACAACGGCACGATCAACAGCGATGGCAGCGGTGCGTTGTCGCTCAGCGGGACCCTGGGGCTCACCAATACCGGCACCCTCGGCGGCAGCTTCGTCGGAGCCGACAACTTCTTCACCGGCGTCATGTCCGGTGCCGGCGGCTTGGCCAAGAGCGGCGCGTCCACCTGGGTGATCAACGGCGTCAACACCTATACCGGCAGCACCACCGTCAACGGCGGCACTCTGCGCGCAGGCAATACGAGCGCGTTCGGCGCCAGCAGTGGCGCCGTGATCAATGGCGGCACGCTGGACCTCAACGATCTCAACATCACTCTGCCGTCGCTGGCCGGTACAGGCGGCAGCGTCGACATCGGTACGGGCACGCTGACCCTCAACGGGGCCGCGGCCACCAACACCAGTTATGCCGGCAACATCACCGGCAGCGGCGGCCTCACCAAGGAGGGCGCCAGCACCCAGACTCTAACCGGAACCAACACCTATACCGGTGCGACTACGATTAACGGCGGCACGCTGCGGCTGGACTTCGCCGGGGCGGGCGGGCCCGCCAGCAACATCATCTCCAGCGCCTCGACCCTGACCATGGGCGGCGGCACGCTCAATGCGGTCGGCGCGGCCGGCGAGGCCAATACCCAGGCCTTCAACGGTTTGAATGTCGTCGCCGGCAATAACACCATCGGTGCGACCTCCGGCGCCGGCGGCAGCATGACCGTCAACCTTGGCGCCATCACCCGCACCGGCGGACTGATCAACTTCAATCTGCCGGGCAGCGGCAACATCACCACCACCAACACCCTCCTGGGCGGTTGGGCCACGGTCAACGGCACCGACTACGCCAAGGTGGTCGGCGGCAATATCCTTGCCTTCACCGATGCCGACTACACCGACAAGGACGACGCGTCGCTCTGGTTGACCGGCGAATTCATTTCCGACAGCGATGCCGATGCCGACAGTTTTTTCGGCACGGTCGGCAGCAGCGTCCAACTCGGTGGCCTGCAGTTCACCACGCCGGACGCGACTACCACCGTCACGGTCGCCGGCGGTCAGACATTGGGCATCGATGGGACGATCATCGTCGCCCCGTCGGTCCTGGCCAACAACCAGACGATCACCGGCGGCTCGCTCACCGGCATGGCCGGCGGCGGCACGCTCGGCATCCAGCAGAACGGCACCGGCAACTTCACCATCGCCTCGCAGATCGTCGACAACGGCGGCAGCATCGGTTTCACCAAGGCCGGTACCGGGCTGGTCACGCTGAGCAATACCAACAACACCTACAGCGGCGGCACCACCGTGTCGCAGGGCATCCTGTCGGTTGCCAGCATCGCCAACGGCGGCGCGGCGAGCAGCATCGGCGCTTCGTCCGCGGCGGCGTCCAACCTGGTATTGGAAGGCAGCACACTGCGCTATACCGGCGGCTCCACCAGCAGCGACCGCGGCTTCACCCTCGCCAAGTCCGGCGCGATCCTCGGCAGCGGTATCGAAGTCACCAACGCTGCAGCCAACCTCGGTTTCAGCGGCCTGGTCACCAGCACCGACGGTGCCAACTTCACCAAGACCGGCGCCGGCACCTTGACCCTCAGCAACGCCGGCAATGACTACACCGGCATCACACGCGTCGACGGCGGCACCTTGTCGGTCACCACGTTGGCCAACGGCGGGCTGGTCAGCAGCATCGGCGCTTCGAGCAATGCCTCGAGCAATCTCGTCCTCAACAACGGCACGCTGATGTATACGGGGGGGACGACCAGCACCGACCGCGGCTTCACCGTCGGTAACCTTGCCGCGGGCGGCGGCAGCGGCGGCGTCGACGTCAGCAATGCAGCGACCACGCTGACCGTGAGCGGCACGGTGGTGGGCGATGACGGTTTGCGCAAGGAAGGTCCAGGCACCCTGGTGTTGTCCGGCACCAATACCTACGGAAACGGCACCACCGTCAATGCAGGCACGCTGCGGGCCGGTTCCACGCAGGCCTTCGGCGCCACCACCAACAACCTGGTCGTGGCGACCGGAGCGACGACGGATCTCGCCGGTTTCAACAACACCATCGGGGCGCTCGGAGGCGGCGGCAACGTGACCCTGGGCTCGGCCACGCTGACCTCCATCGGCAGCGCGGGCACGTTTACCGGGACCATCAGCGGCACCGGCGGCTTCATACGGGGCGGCGGGTACGGCGCGACGCAACAGATCATGAGCGGCTGCAACAACACCTATACCGGTGTCACTAATATCAACGGCGGCCAGATCACCACCGATTGCCTGGCCAACGGCGGCCTCGCCAGCGGTATCGGCGCTTCCTCCAACGTCTCGTCCAATCTTCTGTTCAACACCGCCATCCTCAAGTACACCGGCGGCAACATCAGCATCGACCGCGGATTCACTGCACAAAGCGGTCCGGCCGCGATCGAGGTGGCCAATGCGGCCACCACTCTGGCATTCAGCGGCACCGTCGTGGGCGGCGGTTACGTGCGCAAGGATGGCCCCGGCACCCTGTTGTTGTCCGGTAACAACACCTATACGGGCGGCACCCAAGTCACCGGCGGCATCCTGCGCGCCGGGTCGGCCACGGCCTTCGGCACCGGTCATTTGGACATGCTCAATACCGCCGGCGCGCTGCTGGATCTCAACGGTTTCAACACCACGTTCGCCTGGCTGCACGGCGGCGGTGCTGTAGGCGGCAACATCAGCCTGGGCGCGCAGACCCTGACGCTGAGCAGCGGCAATAATGCCGCAGGCATCGTCTACGCCGGCGCGATCAGCGGCAGCGGCAATCTCGTGAAGAACGGCGCGCAGATCCAGCGCCTGTCCGGTTGCAATAGTAGCTATACCGGCTCAACGACAATCAATGCCGGCACTTTGAGCGTCGACTGTCTGAGCAACGGCGGCAGCAACAGCGCGATCGGCGCCAGCAGTTCGGCTGCCGCTAATCTCGTCATCGGCGGCGGCGCCACTCTCGGTTACACCGGCGCAGCCACCAGCAGCGACCGTCTGTTCACGCTGGGTGTCGGTGGCGGTACGTTGGATGCATCGGGCACCGGCGCGCTGAATATGACCAACACCGGCGTCATCGCGCTGGCGGGCACCAATGCCGCGCGCACGTTCACTCTCACCGGCGTCAACACCGCCGACAACACCTTCTCGGCGCAGCTCGACAACAACGGCACCGGCGCCACCTCGCTGACCAAGACCGGCATCGGCACCTGGATCCTGACCAACAACAACAGCAGCTATACCGGCATCACCACCATCAGCGGCGGCGTGCTCGGCGTCAGTCAGTTGGCCAATGGCGGTGCGGCCAGCGGTATCGGCGCGTCCTCGAGTGCGGCGTCGAACCTGGTGATCGGCAACGGCTCCACCTTGCGCTACACCGGCGCGGGCGACAGCACCGACCGCCTGTTTACCCTGGCGTCGGGCGTGACCTTCATCGAGTCGTCGGGCACGGGCGCGGTCGACTTCACCAACACCGGCACGATCGGGTTGGCGAATCCGAACGTGGCGCGCACCATCGCGCTGGGCGGCACCAATACCGGCAACAACACCCTGGCCGGCATCATCGGCAACGCCGGTACCGGCATCACCACGCTGGCCAAGAACGACAGCGGCACCTGGGCGCTGACCGGCAACAACACCTACACCGGCAACACCGTCGTCAACAACGGCAACCTGATGATCGGTAACGGCGGCACGTCGGGCAATCTGGGCACCGGCAACGTGATCGTCGACTCGCCGACGTCCACGCTGTCGATGAACCGCAGCGACACGGTCGTCTTCAACGCCATCATGAGCGGCCCCGGTACCTTCGCCCAGGTCGGCACGGGCACCACCACGCTGACCGCGAACAACAGCATCGGCGCCACCACCGTCAGTGCCGGCACCTTGGACGTCAACGGCATCCTCAACACCGCCACCGTTGCGATGAGCGGCACCTCCACCCTGAACGTCGACGGCACCGTACAGGCCGCCGGCGCCGCGCCGGCGCTGCTCAGCGGCGATGCCGGTGCGAGCACGATCAACGTCAACAGCGGCGGAATCCTGCGAGCCAACGGCGATCTCGGCGATGGCAGCGATGCGGTCAACCTCACCGGCACCCTGGATACCGGAGCTGCGGTGTTGAACCTCGGTGCCGGCGACGACACCCTGACCTTGAACGATGGCGCTGCGATCGTCGGTGCGGGCGTCGATGCCGGTGCCGGCAGCGCCGACAACCTGGTGGTCAACAATGCCTTGCCGCTGACCTTCGGCGGCACCGGCGTCGCCGGTTTCGAACGCCTGACCAAACAGAATATCGGCGTGCTGACCCTTACCGGAGGCCAAAGCTACAGCGCCGGCACCGCGATCGACGGCGGTACCTTGGACGTGGACGGCGCCCTCGACACCTCCGCCGTGTCGATGGCCGACGGAACTATTCTGAACATCGACGGCAGCGTGCAGGCCGCCGGCCCCGCGCCGACCGCGCTCACAGGCAGCGCCGGCATCAACACCATCGCGGTCAATGCCGGCGCCAGCCTCGCCGCCAACGGCGACCTCGGCGACGGTAGCGACACGCTGACCTTGGCCGGCGCCTTGAACACCGGCGCTGCCGCGCTGAGCCTGGGCGCCGGCAGCGATACGCTGACCTTGAACGACGGCGCGACGATCGGCGGCATCGGCGTCGACGGCGGCAGCGGCGCCAACGACCAATTGGTGCTCGACAATGCCTCGCCCCTGAGCTTCGACGGCGGCACCACCGCCGGCTTCGAAAGCCTGCTCAAGCAGAACAGCGGCATCGCCAGCATGACCGGCACTCAGAGCTTCAGCGCCGGCACCACCATCGCCGGCGGCGTGCTCGACGTCGACGGCAGCCTGACCACGCCGACCATCGCCTTAGCCGACGACACCGCCCTGAGCGTCGACGGCAGTGTGCAGGCGGGCGTCGGCACTGCGGCAACGATCACCGGCAGCGCCGGCACCAACTTCGTATTCGTGGGTCCCGGCGGCAGCTTGTTGGCGAACGGAGATCTCGGCGACGGCGCCGATGTCGTCGACGTGGCCGGCACCCTGGACACCGGCGGCGGCACCTTAGCGCTCGGTGCCGGCGACGACACTCTGACCATCCACGACGGCACTACGATTACCGGCACGATCTCCGCCGGCATCGGCAACGACACCTTCAATACCGACATCGCCACCAGCGCCGATCTCGGCGCGGTGCAGGGCTTCGAGACTCTGAGCAAGACCGGCGTCGGCACGCTCAACATCAACGGCCCGGCGAGTTCGGACTTCACCACCATCGACGTCGCGGCCGGCACCTTGAACGTGACGCCGAGCGGCAGCGTGGTCCCGGCGCCGGGCAATACCCTGACCACGACCGTGGCCACTGGCGCGACGCTCAACGTCGACGGCAGTTACGGTTGCGGCGCCGACAACGACAGCATGACGGTCTCCGGCACGGTGTCGGGCAGCGGCACCATCGACTTGTGCGGCGGCGACGACACCTTGACCCTCAAAGACGGCTCGCTGCTCAGCGCTGCGATCAGCGGCGGCACCGGTACCGGCGACAGCGTGGTGCTCGACAACCTCAATGCGATGATCTTCGACGCCGGCAACACGGCCAACTTCGAGTTGCTGCAAAAGAACAACGTCGGCGAGGCGACCCTGGTCGGAACCCAGAGCTTCAGCGGCGGCACCACCATCGATGGCGGCACCCTTCGGGTGGCCGGCGCCCTGGAAACGCCGACCTTGAGCCTGGCCGACGGCACCGCACTCAACGTCGACGGCAGCGTGCAGGCAGGCGTCGGCACGGCGGTGGCGATCACCGGCAGCACCGGTGCCAACGCAGTGACCGTGAGCGCCGGCGGCAGCCTGCTGGCGAATGGCGACCTGGGCGACGGCAGCGACCTGCTCGATGTGGCCGGCACCCTCGACACAGGCTTCGGCAGCTTCAATCTCGGCGCCGGCGACGACACCCTGACCATCCACGACGGCACCAACATCATCGGCACGGTCATAGCCGGGGCCGGCAACGACACCTTCAACACCGATATCGCGACCAGTGCCAACCTCGGCGCGGTGCAGGGCTTCGAAACCTTGAGCAAGACCGGTGTGGGCACGCTCAACGTCAACGGCCCGGCGAGCTCGGACTTCACCACCGTCAACGTGGTGGCCGGCAGTGTGAACGTGACCGCCGGCGGCAGCGTCGTCGCAGCAGTGGGCAACACCTTGACCACCACCGTGGCCAGCGGCGCAACGCTGAACGTGGACGGCAGCTACAGCGGCGGCGCACTGGCCGACAGTTTCACCGTGTCGGGTACGGTCAGCGGCAGCGGCGCCATTGGCCTGGCGGGCGGCGACGATACGCTCACGCTCAACGACGGTGCGGTGTTGAACAACGTCATCGACGGCGGCGGTCATGGGGCCGGCGATACGGTGGTGTTGAACAACGCCGCCGCGCTGAGTTTCGATGGCGGCGATACGGTCAACTTCGAATTCCTGCGCAAGGACAATGTCGGCGAGGCGACCCTGACCGGGGCGCAGAGCTTCAGCGGCGGCACCACCCTCAACGGCGGCACGCTGAGCGTGGCCGGCGCCCTGGAAACGCCGACCGTGGCCTTGGCCGACGGCACCGTGCTCAATGTCGGCGGCAGCCTGCAAGCGGCAGGCGGCACCACCGCGACGCTGACCGGCAGCGCCGGCGTCAACACCGTCAACGTGGCCGCGGGTGCGAGCCTGCTCGCCAGCGGCGATCTGGGCGACGGCAGCGATCTGCTCGACGTGTCCGGCACCTTGGACACCGGCGCGGGCATTCTCGACCTGGGCGCCGGCGACGACAGCCTGGCCATCCACGACGGCACCAATATCGTCGGCACAGTCGCGGGCGGGGTCGGGATCGACAATGTCAACGCCAACATCGCGCTGAGCGCCGACCTGGGAGCGGTGCAAGGCTTCGAGACCCTAAGCAAGACCGGTGTCGGCACGCTCAATATCAACGGCCCGGCGAGTTCGGACTTCATCACGGTCGACGTGCTGGCCGGCACCTTGAACGTCGCCGCGACAGGCGCCGTGGTCGCGCAGAACACCACGATCGCCAGCGGCAGTACCTTGCAAGTGGACGGCAGCTATAGCGGCACCTCCGGCAGCGACAGCTTCATCGTGGCCGGTACGGTGGCTGGCGCCGGCACCCTCGATCTGCTCGACGGCGACGACAGTTTCACCATCCAGGACGGCGCCGACCTGTCCGGATTGGCCAACGCGGTCGACGGCGGCGCGGGCACCGACACCTTCATCGCCGATCTCGCCGGCAGCGCGACCTTGGGCGGTGCGATCAACTTCGAGACCCTGACCAAGACCAACACCGGCACCTTGAACGTCGACGGCCCGGCGGCATCGGCCTTCACCACCGTCAACGTCAACGGCGGCACCCTCGACATCGGCGCGGCCGGCAGCATCGACGGTGCAGTCACCAGCACGGTCGCCAGCGGCGCCACCTTGAACGTCGACGGCAGTTACACCGGCTCGGCCGGCGCCGACACCATGAACGTATCCGGCACCGTCGCCGGCAGCGGCACCATCGACCTGGCGGCGGGCGACGACACGCTCACGCTCAACGACGGCGCACTGCTCAACAACGTCATCGACGGCGGCGGTCACGGCACCGGCGATACGGTGGTACTCAACAACGCCGGTGCGCTGAGCTTCGATGCCGGCAATACGGTCAACTTCGAATTCCTGCAGAAGGACAACGCAGGCACCGCGACCCTGACCGGGGCGCAGAGCTTCAGCGGCGGTACCACCCTCAACGGCGGCACGCTGACTGTGGCCGGCGCCCTGGAAACGCCGACCGTGGCCTTGGCCGATGGCACCGTGCTCAATGTCGGCGGCAGCCTGCAGGCCGCTGGCGGCACCACGGCGGCCCTGACCGGCAGCGCTGGCGCCAACACCGTCAACGTGGCCGCCGGCGCGAGCCTGTTCGCCACCGGCAATCTGGGCGACGGCAGCGATATCCTGGATGTGAGCGGTACTCTCGACACGCAGGGTGGCGTCTTCGACCTGGGCGCCGGCGACGACACCCTGACCATCCACGACGGCACCAACCTCATCGGCACGGTCGCGGCCGGGGTCGGCAACGACACCTTCAACACCGACATCGCGACCATCGCCAACCTCGGCGCAGTGCAAGGCTTCGAGACACTGAGCAAGACCGGCGTCGGCACGCTCAACATCAATGGCCCGGCGAGTTCGGACTTCACCACCGTCAACGTCGCGGCGGGCACCTTGAACGTGACCGCGGGCGGCAGCGTGGCCGCGCAGACCACCACGGTCGCCGCCGGCAGCACCTTGCAAATGGACGGTAGCTATACCGGCACCACCGGTAACGACAGCTTCACCGTGGCCGGTACGGTGGCCGGCGCCGGTACCCTCGATCTGCTCGACGGCGACGACAGCTTCACCATCCAGGATGGCGCCGACCTGTCCGGGCTGGCCAATGCGATTGATGGCGGCGCGGGCACCGACACCTTCATCGCCGATCTCGCCGGCAGCGCGACCCTGGGCGGCGCAATCAACTTCGAGACCCTGACCAAGACCAACACCGGCACCTTGAGCGTCGACGGCCCGGCGGCATCGGCCTTCACCACCGTCAACGTCAACGGCGGCACCCTCGACATCGGCGCGGCCGGCAGCATCGACGGTGCAGTCACCAGCACGGTCGCCAGCGGCGCCACCTTGAACGTCGACGGCAGTTACACCGGCTCGGCCGGCGCCGACACCATGAACGTGTCCGGCACTGTCGCCGGCAGCGGCACCATCGACCTGGCGGCGGGCGACGACACGCTCACGCTCAACGACGGCGCACTGCTCAACAACGTCATCGACGGCGGCGGTCACGGCACCGGCGATACGGTGGTACTCAACAACGCCGGTGCGCTGAGCTTCGATGCCGGCAATACGGTCAACTTCGAATTCCTGCAGAAGGACAACGCAGGCATCGCGACCCTGACCGGCACCCAAAGCTTCAGCGGCGGCGCCACCCTCAACGGCGGCGAGCTCGCGGTCGCCGGCGCGCTGAGCACGCCGACCGTGGCGATGAACGACGACACCACATTGACCGTCGACGGCAGCCTGGACGCAGGGGCGGGCATCGCCGCCGCGATTACCGGCAGCGCCGGCGCCAACACGGTGACCGTCAACGGTTCGGCTTTGGCCAACGGCGATCTCGGCGCCGGCGAGGACGTGCTCGACGTAGTCGGTACGCTCGACACGGTCGGCGGTACCTTCGCGCTGGGCGACGGCGACGACAGCTTCGTCGTCCACGACGGCACCACCGTGCTCGGCACCATCGACGGCGGCGCCGGCCTGGATACGCGCGTCTACGACATCAACCTGAGCGCCAACCTGGGCTCGCTGG
>NZ_JAHXYK010000001.1:0-743768 GCF_019970005.1 Lysobacter sp. ESA13C
GGCCACGCCGGCCGCTACCGCGGCGGCGACCGCAGCTACCGCGGCGCCGGCCACTGCGGCACCTGCAACCGCTGCACCTGCGACCGCTGCAGCCGCTGCAGCCGCGGCGGCCGCACCGGCCGCGACCGCAGCCGCGGGCGCGGCGAAGAAACCGGCGACGCCCTTGCTCGGCGGCGGCGGCAAGATGGACACCGCACGCCTGCTGGCGATGATGGATGCCGGCAAGGAGCCCTTGCGCGGCTTCCTGATCAAGCATTCCAGCGACGCCGAGCGCGCGTTCTTTTTACGCAGCGCGCAGCGCCTGCTGCCGCCGGCCTCGCGCGGCGACATCTCGGTCAACGACTTCATCGTGGTGATTCCGGCCTTCACCGTCAGCGAACTCACCGCCGCCTTCCAGATCGGCTTCCTGATCTTCCTGCCGTTCCTGATCATCGACCTGGTCGTGTCCAACATCCTGTTGTCGCTCGGCATGATGATGCTGTCGCCGACCACGGTGTCGCTGCCGTTCAAGCTGCTGCTGTTCGTGCTGATCGGCGGCTGGGCCAAGCTGGTGCATGGGTTGGTGTTGACCTACGGCGGCTAGCGCCGGGAGGCGGCAATCGGGAATGGAGAATCGGGAATCGAAACAGCGGCCCTGCCGCGTGTCCGGATCGCCGTCCCGCTCTGACGCCTTCGCTTATCCGATTCCCTATTCTCCATCCCGATTCCCCCCTTCCTGAATCCCTAAAGCGAATCCCGACTCTTATGGGCGACATGCTCGAACTGACCAAACAGGCGCTGTGGCTGACGCTGCTGCTGTCGGGTCCGCCGGTGGTCGCCGCGGCCGTGGTCGGCCTGGTCGTGGCCTTCATCCAGGCCGCCACCCAGTTGCAGGAACAGACCTTCGCCTACGCGATCAAGTTCACCGTGATCGTGGTGACCTTGTTCGTCACCGCTTCGATGATCGGCGGCACCCTGTACACCTTCGCCGACCGCATCTTCATCGACTTCCCGGGCATGGTCCGGCATTGATGCGCGCCGGTGAGCCCCGCGCGACCGGCGCATGATCAGCTTCGATTCCGTCACCGACCTGATGCTCGCGCTGGGCCTGGTGCTGCCGCGCGTGATCGGCGCGTTCATGATGCTGCCGCTGCTGACCTCGGAGAACATGCCGCCGCTGGTGCGCAACAGCTTCATGGTCAGCCTGGGCATCATCGCGATCCCGGTGGCGGTGAACGGCGTGCCCCTGCACTCGCTCGGCGCGGTCGACTGGGCGCCGATCATCCTCAAAGAGCTGTTCATCGGCATCTCGATCGGCTTTTGCTTCGGCATGGTGTTCTGGGCGATCAGCGCCGCCGGCAACATCATCGACACCCAGGTCGGCATGACCCTGGCGCAGGTGTTCGACCCGATCCAGGGCCATCAGGCCTCGCTGCACGGCAGCTTCCTGTCGCAGTTCGCGGCTTGGTTGTTCATGGCCAGCGGTGCGTTCCTGGTGTTCCTGGACCTGCTGTTGTCGAGCTATGCGATGTGGCCGGTGACGTCCTACTTCCCGACCCTGCACGCGGTCGGCATGGAGTTGTTCGTCGGCCAGTTCAGTTATCTGATGACCGCCTTGCTGGTGCTGGCGGCGCCGGCGATGGTGGTGTTGCTGCTGATCGACCTGACCTTCGGCCTGGTCAACCGCTTCGCTCCGCAGCTCAACGTCTTCACCATCACCATGCCGATCAAGGCCTGGCTGGCGACCTGGATCATCCTGCTGATGCTCGGCGTGTACGTGGAGATCGTGCTCGACCGGCTCAACGACAACCGCGGCTTGCTCGAGGCCTTGAACCGGGTGTTCACGGTATAGGCGAACAGTCGTCGCTTGGTTTGCCGTCGAGTTGGCTCGCTGCTCGGGACGAGGACGAAAGCAAAAAGCAAATCCCCTCTGCCCCCCTTTCTCAAAGGGGGAGAGCACGGTTTTTGGGGAACAGCGCAGGCTTCGGGGAATAGTGCAGGTTTCGGGTAATACGCTTGCCCCCTTTGGAAAAGGGGGCGAACGGCCGCGCAGCGGACGTGGGGGATTTGCTCTTGCTCTGCCTTCGCGCCTTTGCAACGACAGCATGAGTATGCAGGCCGACGAACAAAGCGAACCATGCCCGCCGGCTCCGAGGCGGCCATGACTCACCGGCTCAATGCGGTTGCCCTTTGTCGAGGAGGCGAACGACCGCTCAGCGAACGTGAGGAAACGCTTACGGCCTCAGCGCGGCTCGTCGAGCGGCGGCGGCAGTTCCATTTCGCTGTCGTCGCCGTCGCGCAGGCGGCGCACGCTCTCGGCCCAGTGCAGCACTTCGGCCACGGCCTCGAAGAACTCGTTGCCGATGTAATCGTCCAGCGCCACATGTTCGTGCAGGCCGCGCGCCAGCTCGACGTTCTGCAGGATCGGCACGCCGGCCTCGGCCGCGGTACGCTTGATCTGCTCGGCCATGTAGCCCTCGCCCTTGGCCACCACCACCGGCAGGTCGGTAACGCCGTGTTCGTACTGCAGGGCGATGGCGATGTGGGTGGGGTTGGTCACGACGACATTCGATTGGCGGACGGCATTGAGCATGTTCTGCTGCGACCACTCCTGATGCAACTGCCGCCGCCGGCTCTTCACGTGCGGGTCGCCCTCGTTCTCCTTGACCTCCTGCTGGATGTCGCGGCGGCTCATGCGCAGTTGCTTGGTGTAGGCGAACTTCTGGTACCACACGTCGATGGCCGAGACGAAGAAGAACACGAAGATGGTCCAGATGCCGATCCGGATCAGGCCGTGCCAGATGCCCGCGCCCATCGCCGCGGGCGGCGCGTACGGCAGCAGCATCAGCTGGGCCAGCATCTTGTAGAGCACGAACATGCCGATGCCGATCAGCGCCGCGCTCTTGATCACCGACTTGACCAGCTCGACGAGGTTGTCCATCGAGAACATCTTCTTCACGCCGTCGGCCGGGTTCAGCTTCTCCAGGTTGGGCTTGAGCTTGTCCAGGGTCAGGATCGGGCCGATCTGCAGGAACTCGATGATCACGCCCAGGAACACCGCCGTCGCCAGCAGCGGCAGCGACAGCCACAGCAAGGTGTCGAAGGCGGTCGAGCCGACCTCGCGCAAGGCATCGCCGAAGGGCTGGTTGATCGCCTTCAGGCTGGTCTCGAACAAACGGATCAACTTCATCCGCATGAAGTCGAGCATCATCCAGCCGCACACCACCCAGCCGAGCACCAGCACGGTGCTGGTCAGCTCCTTGCTCTTGGCGACGTTGCCCTGCTTGCGGGCGTCCCGGATCCGTTTTTGGGTAGGCGGTTCGGTCTTGTCGGCGCCCTGGTCCTTCCCCATGCGCGGCCCTTCCAGCGAGAGGGGGTCGAGGCTAGCACGGGCCTGCGAAAACGGTCGTGCCGGCACACGCCAAATGCGAACTCGATACAAGGCGCCGTGCCCCGCGCTCGTCGCGTTGCCCGCGCCGCTCTGCACGCCCTCAGCCAGGCCTGGCGCCGCCCCCCGGCAGACCCGGAGCGGCCGCCGCGGGCGCCGGGATGAACGGCCCGACCACCACCTAGGGTCATCCCGAGTTGGCCACTTCGGCCCCCGGCGCTACATTTCGCCCATCCCCCCGACTTCACCCGTAACCTGCCCCGCATGAGCACGATCGGCAACGACCCGCGTATCGACCGCAGCAGCCTCGACGGGCAAGCTGCGCTCGAGAACTTGCGCGGACGCGAGCCGACCCCGCAAGAGCAGATCCAGCACGCCCCCCAGGTCGCCGAGACCGTCCCCGCCTACGCGCCGCCCGCGGTCGACCAGGGCGAGGACGTGCTCAACGCCGACGCCTGGAGCGAGGTCCCGGCCGGCGATCGCCTGCTCGCCGGCGACCCCGGCTTCGAGCACCAGCTCGGCCTGATGGACCTGTCGTCGGCCGCCGACCACGGCGCCGACGCCGTGCTCGATTCCCTGAGCTGAGCATCGCCGGCGGCGCTCGACGCCGCAGCGCATCGGCCTAGGCTAGGCTAGTCCCCCCTCCTGTCCGATCGCCGCGCCTGCCGCGGCACGCCGTGACCGACGCCTTGCCGTGACCGACGCCACCCCCACTCCCGAAGCCCTGCGCGCCGGCGCCGACCGCCTGGTTTCCGCGCTCGCCGCGCACAGCGACCCCGAGTACCGCCTGACCGTGCTCAAGCGCGTCGTGCGCCGCCTCGGCGAAGACCGCTATCCCTTGTTCATCCGATTGCTGGGGGTCATCGCCGAAAGCGACGATGCGCGCGCACAGCGTCTGATCGCCGACACCTTCGGCACCGCCCTGCGGCGCATGGACCTGCCCGGCGGCGCATTGAGTTCCTGGGGCGCCACGCGCCTGCCCGATTCGACCGGCCCGGTCGCGGTCAGCTCGCTGTCCGGACATTTCTTCGGCGCCACGCCGCGGCGCCTGCTCGGCCCGGTCGAATACCTCACCGTCTGGCATCTGCAACGCACCCAGCGCACCGCGCTCGGCGCGGCCACGTTCCGCACCGCGCTGTCGCGCCTGATCGCCCTGCTCAACCGCAGCGAAGACGCGCGCACCCTGTATCCGCAGAAACTCGCCGCCGACGCCCAGAACGAACTCGAAGGCGCCTACACCCGCGCCACCCGCGACCGCCTCGCCGCGATCGCCTCGGCCTGGCGCGCCGGTCAGTCGCCCGATGCCGTGGCCCAGGCCGCGCTCGCCGCCGACGAGACCTCGCACCCGAGCGGGTGGGTGGTGCGCGACCTGTAGTCGCGCGAGGTTCGTTCGGCCCGCCGCACGGCGGCGACGGCAGCGCATCGGTCGCGCAGCGCTGCGACATTCGACCACATCCGCCCGCACCGCGGCGGTGCTGCAATGTCCGCCTTCGGTTTCGACGAGGTGGATCGTGTTCGAACGCCAGTTGGCATCAACCTCCGCGCTGGCGCATTCGCCCGAGCGCCGTCGCCTGCTCGCCGGCCTCGCTTGCGCAGGCGTGGTTTCAGCTTGCGGCGGCATGCTTTCAGCCTGCGGCGGCCCTAGGCCCCTGTCCGTCCACGGCATCAACCTGAGCGGGCGCGATTTCGCCAAGGACTTCCACTTGCTCGACCCGCAAGGCCGCGAACGCTCGCTCGCCGACTTCCGCGGCAAGCTGGCGATGGTGTTCTTCGGTTTCACCCAGTGCCCCGACGTCTGCCCGACGGCGCTGACCCGTGCGGTGCAGATCCGCAAACTGCTCGGAAGCGATGCCGAGCGCTTGCAGGTGATCTTCATCACCGTCGACCCCGAGCGCGACACGCCGAAGGTGCTACAGGCCTATACCGAGGCCTTCGACCCGAGCTTCCTGGGCCTGTACGGCGACCCGGAGCGCACCGCGCAGACCGCCAAGGCCTTCCGTGTGGTCTATGCCAAGGTACCGACCGGCGCGTCCTACACCATCGACCATTCCGCGCTGAGCTATGTCTTCGACGCCAGCGGCGCGATCCGCCTGGCCCTGCGCCACGAACAGAGCGCGCAGGACTGCGTGCACGACCTCCGCCAGATTCTCTGAGAGCGCCATGACTTCGATCCGTTTCCTTACCGTCCTCGCGGCGGGTCTGCTGCTGAGCGCGAACGCGGTGGCGCAACCGCCGCAGGTCGCGATCGAATCGCCGTGGGTGCGCGCGAGCGTGCCGCAACAGCAGGCGACCGGCGCCTTCATGCGTCTGACCGCGCGTACCGACCTGCGCCTGGTCGCGGCGCGTTCGGACGTCGCAGCGGCCACCGAAGTGCACGAAATGGCGATGCAGGCCCAGATGATGCGCATGCGTCAGGTACCGTCGGTAGCGTTGCCGCGCGGGCGTACCGTCGCGCTTGCGCCGGGCGGTTACCACATCATGCTGATCGGTTTGAAACGCCCGCTCGGCGCGGGCGAGCAGGTGCCGCTGACCTTGGTGTTCGAGGATGCGGCGGGGCGGCGCAGCGAGGTTGGCGTGCAGGCGCCGGTGCGAGCCTTGGGCGCGGGTGCGCCGTGATTTGCGGTGTCCACGAGTAGGAGCGTCGCGAGCCGCGACCACGGAACGCGCAGAAGCGACAACGCCGATACCGCCCATCGAAGCGGCGCGCTGTCGTGGTGGGGAGGAGCGGCGCGAGCCGCGACCGCGCTGTTTCAATCTCGCGCCGCATCCGGTCGTAACCCCTGTAAGAGCGGCGTGAGCCGCGACCACGGAACGCGCAGAGGCGACAACGCCCATACCACCCATCGAAGCGGCGCACTGTCGCGGGGGTAGGAGCGGCGCGAGCCGCGACCGCGCTGCTTGTCGTTGCGGCGCTTTTTTCCGCAGCGCGATGAAACAAGATCAATAGCAGAGCTTCCGTCCGCTAAAGCGGCCGGGTTACCTTCTTTTGCTGGCCCAAAAGAAAGGTAACCAAAGAAAAGGGCTTTCCTTGCAAGGGCACAGGCCACGAGTGCGATGCTGTCGGCGGGATTTTCCGATAAGACGTCCCTGTCTTATCGAAAAACGCCGCACGTCCTGTGCGGCGCCCTCCGGGTCTACGGTTGCATCGCACATTCAGAACTGCGCCAAGCTATTCACAGCAACAGCAACGGCATCGTGATTGAGACAGATACTCATCCCGGCCGGCGATGGCGACTGAACGCACGCGGTCGGGGCTTGCGCCGCTCCTACCCTGGTAGCGTCGTTGTCTTGCTCTTGCTGCGGCTGTGCGTCGTCTCAACCTCACGAAGGCAATCGAAGACCCGAAGGGCGGCGCGCAGGGATGCGCGCCGTTTTTCATCGGGACAGGGATGTCCCGTATGAAAAATCCCTGCGTCGGCATCGAACGTGCGGGCCTGTGATTCAAAGAGAAGCATTTTTCTTTGGTTACCTTTCTTTTGTTGCTTATGACAAAAGAAAGTAACCCGCCGCTTTAGTGGCGGAAGCTTTTGGCGTTTGATCCTGACCCTGACCTTGCTTGATCGCTTCGAAGCAAGACCATCACAGCGCGGTCGCGACTTGCGTCGCTCCTACCCTGAGCTCCAGCCGGTGGCGCCGCAAGACCGGTGCGGTGCGGCGCAACCCACCCCAACCTCAAAACCCGATCAAACCGCGCTCCGGCCCCGGACGTTTACCCAGCTTGCGTTGCAAGGAGCGGCGATGCATCCCAAGCAAACGCGCGGTAGCGGAGATGTTGCCGCCGGTATCGGTCAGGGCCTGCTGGATGTGCTCCCACTCCATCCGCCGCAACGGCATCATCGTCTCCGGCGCGGGCAGCACCGGGGGCGTGTCGCACGACTCCAGTCCGAGCACGGCGAGGATGTTGGAGATGCTCGCCGGTTTGGGCAGATAGTCGTCGGCACCGCGCTTGATCGCGTCGACCGCGGTGGCGACGCTGGCGTACCCGGTCACCAGCACGATGCGCATGTCGGCGCGCAACTCGCGCAAGGGGCGGATCAGTTGCAGGCCGGATTCGTGTCCCAGCTTGAGGTCGATCAGGGCGAAGGCCGGCACTTGCCGCAGGGCCAGTTCCAGGGTTTCGGCGATGCTCGCCGCGGTGCGGGTTTCGACGCCGCGGCGGCCCAGGCTGCGCTGGAGGGTCGCGGCATAGGCCATGTCGTCGTCGACGATCAGGCCGCTGAGGAGCGGACGTGCACTGCTCGATGCATTCATGCGCGGCATCCTAGTCGATGCCCGCGCGGCGGGCCTGCGGCAAACTGCCACAGGACAAACTGTCCAGGGTGTGGTGCCCCCTCACCCAACCCCTCTCCCGTGAACGGGGGAGGGGCTAAAGCGATGACGCGGGCGCCCACGATTGCGACGAGGCGGCTTATTGGCGCTTGCAGTCCGCGACCCGGTCGGCGTCGGTGCCATAGGCCACTTCGTGCAGGGTGATCGTCGTCCCGGCCGAGGCCTGCAGGCCGAACGGCACCTCGAGCTTGGCCATGTCGGCGCCGCCGGCACGCACGCATTTCAGGGGCACGCCGATGCGCAGCCACTGGCCGCGCGGCAGGCCGCGCAAGGTGTCGCCGAACGGTACCTTGGACTCGCACTTCGGCCCGCAGGCGGCGATCAGGTTCGTCTCGCCCGCGCCGACCGCGTCGACTTTGAGGTCGATCAGCAACTGCACGTCGCCGTTGGTCTCGCGCACCAGTTCGACCGGCGTGTCGGCGACCCATTCCACCTTGGCATCGCCGTTCCATTGCAGGCGCCAGGCGTCTTCCTGCGCCTGGTAGTCGACCGCGGTGATCGCGAGCGCGCGATCCGCGGTCGCCAGCGGCGGCTTGCTCGCTTCGCCGTGCTTGCCCTGCGAATCGACGCGCAGGCGCCAGGCGCGCGGCAAGGCGCCGCGGCCGAGGAACTGCATCGAACGTTGGTCGAGATCGGCCGTGCCCGGGTCCTCCGACAAGGCCGCGACCTCGCCGCCGCGCGCATAGCTCAGGCCATAGCCGAAGGCGAACTGAGGTGCATAGTCCTTGTCGCCGACATTCGCCACCTGCACCGCGGTCTTCGGCCACGAGTACGGCAACCTGCCCTTGAAGTCGTAGGCGATGCCGCCCTGGCCGTCGCGCAGCAGCACGTCGGCGATGCCGCCGCCTTCCGAACCCGGCAACCACGCAGCGACAAAGGCATCGGAGGCGTTGATCTCGCGATTGACCCACAGCGGCCGGCCCGACAGCAGCACGCTGACCACGGCGATGCCCTGCGATTTCAGGCGCTTGATCAGTTCGAGCTCCGGATTGCGGGTCGGCCGGAACGCGAGCGTGCGCAGGTCGCCCTGGAATTCGGCGTACGGGTCCTCGCCGTAGACGACGATGGCGACGTCGGGCTTGCTCTTGTACTGGCCGTCGACGGCGAGTTCGGCCTGGCCGCCCGCGGCCTGGATGCCCTCACGCAGGCCCGACCAGATCGATTGCGCATTCGGGAAATCGGCCGGTTTCAGGCCGGTGCCCTGCCAGTTCAGGGTCCAGCCGCCGGACTGCTTGGCGATGTTGTCGGCGCCATCGCCGGCGACCAGGATGCGTTGCTGCGGCCGCAGCGGCAGCAGGCCGCCCTGGTTCTTCAGCAGCACCAGCGACTCGCGCACCGCCTGGCGCGCGACCGCGCGATGCTCGGGGCTGCCGAGCACCTCGAACTTGCCGCCGAGCGGGCGCTTGGACGGTGCGCCGGCTTCGAACAGGCCCAGACGCAGTTTGACCCGCAGGATGCGCGCCACCGCATCGTCTAGCCGCGCCATCGCGATCTCGCCGCTGCGCACTTGCTTGAGCGCATTGTCGTAATAGCCGCGCCAACTGTCGGGCGCCATCAGCATATCGACGCCGGCATTGAACGCCGCCGCGCAGTTCTCATTGCTGCAACCGGTCAGCTGCCCGTGCGCGTTCCAGTCGCCGACCACGAAGCCGTCGAAGCCCATGCGCTGCTTCAACACCTGGGTCAGCAATTCGCGGTTGCCGTGCATCTTCTGGCCCTGCCAACTCGAGAACGAGGCCATCACTGTCTGCGCGCCGGCTTCCAGCGCGGGCGGATAACCGGCGCCGTGCACGTCGCGCAGTTCGGCCTCGCCGATGTGGGCATCGCCCTGGTCGCGGCCCTCGAAAGTTCCGCCGTCGGCGAGGAAATGCTTGGCGGTGGCGATCACGTGCGCGCCGTCGAGGAATTGTTTACTGCCGAGCTTGCCCTGCAGGCCTTCGATCGCCGCCGCGGCATAGCTGGCGACCACCCGCGGGTCTTCGGAATAGCCTTCGTAGGTGCGGCCCCAGCGATCGTCGCGCGGCACCGTCAGGGTCGGCGCGAAGGTCCACTCCATGCCGGTCACGCGCACTTCCGCCGCGGTGGCCTCGCCGATGCGCCGGATCAGTTCGGGGTTGCGGGTCGCGCCCAGGCCGATGTTGTGCGGGAACAGGGTCGCGCCGATCAGATTATTGTGACCGTGCACCGCGTCGATGCCGAACAGGATGGGGATCGCGACCTTGCCGTCGCTGGCGTCCATCGATGCCGCATAGAAGCGGTCGGCGATGTCCAGCCACTCCTGCGGCGGCGCGTCGTAGCGCCCGCCGGGCTCGGAAATGCCGCCGGGCTCGGAGTTGCCGCCGGCCAGTACCGAGCCCAGGTGGTACTTGCGCACATCCTCGGGCGTGGCGCTGTTGATGTCGGCCTGGACGATCTGGCCGACTTTTTCCTCTACGCTCATCTTCGCCATCAGCTCGGCGATGCGCCGCTCCAGCGCCTCGTCGCGCGGCAGGGGCGCCTTCAGCGCCGGCCAGTGGGCCGGATCGATCTTGGCTACGCCCTCGGCCGCGACGGCCAAAGCCGGCAACAAGGCGAGGGCGAGCGCGCACAGCCGCCAGCGCCCCCGCGAGCGGCACACTTGGATCGATGGAACCGCGGCGCGAACGCGTTCGCTCGTCGTTGCATTCATGGTTCACTCCTGTTGGGGCGATACGATGGGGCACGATCTGCGAATCCGTTCGTCGTCGTCGCGCGCAATAGATGAGTATTCGGCGCGCATTCTGGCAAAATGCGCAGAACACGCGGCAAGGGAAACGACCGGTCATGCGAGTACGCATCGAAGATGTAGCGGAAGCGGCGGGCGTGTCGATGAAGACCGTCTCGCGCGTACTCAACCAGGAACCGAACGTCAGCGAGGACACGCGCAAGCGCGTCGAAGCCGCCGCGCGCAAGTTGCAGTACCGCCCCAATCCCTCGGCGCGCAGCCTCGCCGGCCAGCGTTCGTTCCTGGTCGCGCTGCTCTACGACAACCCGTCGAGCAACTATCTGATGGAAGTGCAGGCAGGCATGCTCGATGCCTGCATCGCCCATCACTACAACCTGATGCTGGCGCCGGTGACCTACGGCGAACGCAAATTCGTCGCCCACGTCGACGAGATCATCCAGCACTCGCGCGCCGACGGTCTGGTGTTGACGCCGCCGCTGACCGATCACCCCGGCCTGATGAAGCGCCTCGGCCAGCTCGGCATTCCCTACGCCAACATCTCGCCGAAACTGCGCGGCGGCCGCATCGGCGTGGTCCTCGACGAAGAACGCGCGGTGCGCGAGATGATGGCCCACCTGGTCTCGCTGGGTCATCGCCGCATCGCCCACATCAAGGGCCATCCCGAACACGGCGCCAGCCAGTGGCGCTTGAACGGTTATCGCGACGGTCTTGCCGCGGCCGGCATCGCCTACGATCCCGAACTGGTGATCGACGGCGACTTCCACTACGACACCGGCGCGATCTGCGCCCAGCGTCTGTTGTTGATGGCGGATCGGCCGACCGCGATCTTCGCCGCCAACGACGACATGGCCGCGGGCACGATCCGCACCGCCAGCGAGATGGGCTTGTCGATTCCGGGCGACGTGTCGGTGTGCGGCTTCGACGACACGCCGATCGCGCGCCAGATCTATCCGCCGCTGACCACGGTGCGCCAGCCGACGCGCGAGATGGGCCGCCTGGCGACCCACGAGTTGTTCAAGCGCATCAAGGCGCCCGACGGCGGTCAGATGATCACCGCCGGCTACGAGCTGCAGTTGCGCCAGTCGACCGGTCCGATCGGCAAGGGCCGCACGCGCCGGCGCTGAGCCGGCGCACGGGCGATGCGCCGAGGCGATATGCGCGGCGCGCGGCGCCCGCCGGGCTCGCGCGCTCGCACTTACCAGAACAGCCGCGCTCACCAGAACAGCGTGTACAGCGCGACCAGGATCGCCAGCACGGCGATCGCGGCGATGTTGAACGAAGGCGCGGTGGCAAAGCTCACGCCGTCGGTATGGATGCGGTCGCGACCGGCGCCGGACGGCGTCAGCAAGGACACCGCGACCGCCAGGATCGCCGCCAGTACGAACACCACGCCGACGCGGTTGACGAAGGGCAGCTCCGGCCAGGCTTGCTTGAGCACGATCGACAGCGCCAACGAGCCCACCGCCGCGGCGAGTGCGCCGGCTTCGTTGGCGCGCTTCCAGAACAGGCCGAGCACGAAGATCACCACGATGCCCGGGGTGAAGAAGCCGGTGTATTCCTGGATGTACTGGAAGCCCTGATCGAAGCTGCCTAGCAGCGGCCGCGCGGTCAGGATGCCGATCGCGATCGACACCGCCGCGGTGATGCGGCCGATCCGCACCAGCTTTCGCTCCGACGCATCCGGGCGGTGCTTGGCGTAGAAGTCGAGGGTGAAGATGGTCGCGACCGAATTGATCTTCGACGCCAGCGAGGCCACGATCGCCGCGATCAGGGCCGCGAACACCAGGCCCAGCGCGCCGGTCGGCAGCAGCGCCATCATCGCGGGGTAGGCATCGTCGTTGCGTTCCAGGCCCGGCGCCAGCATCACCGCGGCGATGCCCGGCAGCACCACGATGATCGGCAGCACCAGCTTCAGGATCGCGGCGAATACGATGCCTTTCTGCGCCTCGCGCAGGTCCTTGGCGGCCAGGGCGCGCTGGATGATGTACTGATTGAAACCCCAGTAGCTGACGTGCGCCACCCACAGGCCGCCGACCAATACGCCGATGCCGGGCAGATCCTTGTAGAAGGGGCTGTCCGGCGGCAGGATCATCTTGAAGTGCTCAGGATGCGTCGCCCACAAGGTCTTGAAGCCGGCGACGATGCCGGCGCCATCGCCGATCTTGCTCAGGGTCAGCCCGGCGACCAGCAAGCCGCCGAGCACCAGCAACGACACCTGCACGATGTCGGTCAACGCGACCGCCTTGAGCCCGCCGTACAGCTGATAGGCCAGGGCGAAACCGCCGAGCAGGCTCAGCGCCAGCATCTGGTCCATACCGGTCACCTGCACGATCGCCAGCGAACCGAGCCACAGGATCGAGGTCAGGTTGACGAATACGTACAGGCCGAGCCAGAACACCGCCATCAGGGTGCGGATGCGGGTGCCGTAACGTTCCTCGAGGAACTGCGGCATGGTGTAGATGCCGTTGCGCAGGAAGATCGGCAGGAAGAACTTGCCGACCACCAGCAAGGTCGCCGCCGCCATCCATTCATAAGACGCGATCGCCAGGCCGAGCGCATAGCCGGACCCGGACATGCCGATGATCTGCTCGGCGGAGATGTTGGCGGCGATCAGGGACGCGCCGATCGCCCACCACGGCAGCGCCTTGCTGGCGAGAAAGTAATCCTTTGCGGTTTTCTCGTGCCCGGGTTTCTCGCGCGAGACCCACTGCGCGAGAGCGAACACGCCGGCCAGGTAGACCAGGACGATGAGGGTGTCGAGCAGGGAGAGTTTCATGCGGTCCTGTCTGTCCGGGGCGGTGTCTTCGCCGTTCTACGCGCTGCCGTGCGGCGCGGCCATGGTCGCGGCCGCTGTTCATCGATGAATTCGATTGCAGTGGCTAAGTGTGCTGCGCGGGAGGCGGCGCGGCGGCGGGAAGATGGCGCACGGAAACTCGTCGAACGACCCCCGATCTTCGCCCACGTCCGCTTCGAATCCCCTTCGCCCCGCCCGCACGCCGTGGAGGTTCGCGCGGAGCGGAGCGAGGGGCTTGGGACGCGGTACGACAGCCATCAGAAGTTCCAGCGCACCCGCACGCCGTAGCTGCGCGCATCGTTGAGGAAGCGCGTGTTGACGCCGGAGCCGACCAGGGCCTTCTGCGACACGTCCTTGTTGGTCAGGTTGCTGCCCCAAACCTCGACCCGCCAGGCGCCGTCGAGCGTGGTGAAACCGGCGCCGGCGTTGATCTGGGTAAAGCCCTTCTGCTCGTCGGGGAAGCCCGCGGTCGCCGAGTCTTCGATACGGTCGACGGTGCCGGCAGTGTCGCGCAGGAAGATCACGTCGCGGTCGTTGTACTGGGTCAGGAAGAACGACGAGCGATACGCAGCCAGCACCTGCCAGTCGAAGGTGCCGCGCGAGAACTCGATGGCCTGTTGCAAACGCGCATTGAAGGTGTATTTGGACGAGAGCGGCAGGTCGTTGCCGGACAGGTCGATCTGCGAGGTGATGCCGCCGTTGCCGAAGTCCTGGCTGCGCACGTCGGCGACGATGCCCTCCTTGATCTCGGTCTGCAGGTACAGCGCATTGAGGTCGAGGGTGAAACCGCCGCCGAAGCGCAGGCGGCTTTCGGCCTCGATGCCGTACAGCTCGGACTTGCCGACGTTGCGATTGACCAGGGCGAAACCGGTGGCCTCGCCGTCGGGGTTGAAGGCAATCACGCTGAGGTCCTGGAAGACCTGGTCGTCGTAGTCGTAGTAAAAGCCGCTGACGTTGAAGGTCGAAGTGCGGCCGAGGAACTCGAAGGAGTTCTTCGAGCCGATTTCGAACGCGGTCAGTTTCTCCGGCTTGTAGGTTTCCGGAATCACGTTGACGTCGAAGCTGTCGTTGAAACCGCCGGCTTTGTGGCCGGTGGAGACGGTCGCGTATAGCAGGTTGCGCTCGCTGAGGTCGTACTCGAAGCCCAGGCGCCAGTCGATGAAGTCGAATGCGCTCGAGCCGTGCTGCGCCGACGGCACGCCCAGCACGAGAAAGCTGTGCTGGCCGTTAGCCGGGCAGTTGACGGTGTTGCCGCCGGTGTCGGGGCGGTCGACGCAGGTGCCGTTCGGGCGGCTGCCATCGACGATGCCGGCGAGTTGTTGCTGCATGGTGTCGCGCGCGCCGGCCTGCAGGATGCCCTGCAGCAGGAAACGGGCGAGGTCGGCGTTGCTGGTCAGGCCGGTCACCTCGAACGAGGGCCGGTCGAGCAGGGTCGGCTTGAAGCCTTCGGTGCCGAGGCGGGTCTGGAACACGCCGCCGTCGCCGCCCAGGCCGATGGTCCAGTTGCCGCCGATGCCGTCGCGCGACTTGCGCTCGTCGGTGTAGCGCACGCCGCCCTTGACCCGCAGACGCTCGTTGACGTCGAAGGTGCCGTCGCCGAACGCCGCCCAGGACTTGCCGTCGACATCGGGCATGGTGAATTCGGTGCCCGAGTAGAACGCGCCCTTGTCGGCGAGGGCCATGAAACCGACCTGCTGCTTCTCGTGGAAATAGAAACCGCCGGTGGTCCAGCGGAAGCGCGCATCGTCGTCGGACGATAGGCGCAGCTCATGGGTCTGCGACTGCGAACGCGCCTGCAGGTAGTTGGTGCCGAAATTGTCGTAGTCGATGCCGCCCCAGGTCGCCGGCTCGCCCGGCGGACGTGCGCGCAGGTCGCGCCCCGACCAGGTATTGCCGTCGGCGGCGGCGTTGATCTGGAAATAATCGACGTCGCGGTAGCTGCCGTTGTACTCCAAGGCGACGCCGCCGAAATCGTAGCGGACCGTGCCCTGGAAGCCCCACAGCTTGTTGTCGACCTTGCCCTGCACGCCGCGGTAGATGACATCGCGCATGTCGATATCTTCGGACGTATAGCCTTCCTGCGCGGCGCGGAACAGGCCGGCGCCGGGATAACCGGTGCCGAGTTCGCGGCCGACGTCGAGCATCGCGAACACCGACAGCTTGTCGTCGGGTTCGTACAGGAACGACAGGCGTCCGGCGCTGTCGTCCTGGATGCCGGCCGGGTCGAGGTGCTGCCACAGGCCGACGTTCTTGAAGCCGGCGTGCTTCTCGACGTGATAACCGGCGAAGCGAAGCGCAGCGTATTCGCCGAGCGGGAAATTCAGCGCGGTCTCGTAGCCCTTCTGATCGCGGTTGCCGACCTCGCCCTGCACGTAGCCGCTGAACCGGCCGCCGAGCTCGGGCTTCTTGGTGACGATGTTGAGGGTGCCGGCCAGCGCGTTGCGGCCGCGCAGCGTGCCTTGCGGGCCCTTGTTTATCTCGACGCGTTCGAGGTCGTAGAACATGCCGCCAAGGCCGCGCGGACGCGGGATGTAGGCGCCGTTGACGTGCGGCGCGGCGCCGGGGTCGCCGAGTTCGGTGTTGTTGGACGAACCCACGCCGCGGATGAAGACTTCGGTTGCGCCTTCCTGGTTGGCGATGCTCAGGCCCGGCACGGCGACCTGCATCTGGCGCAGTTCGTTGTTGATGCCCAGCCCGCGCAGATCGTCCTGCGACAGCGCCTGCGCGGTGCCGGCGTACTTCTGCAGGCTTTGCTCGCGGCGTTCGACGGTGACGATCACCGAATCCAGATCGGTCGCCTCTTTGCCCGATGCGGGCTGCGCATCGGCGGGCGTCGACGCGCTGTCCTGGGCGGCGGCATGGCCGGCCAACAACGCGGCGAAGATCGCGAAACTCAAGGTCGAACCGCGGACACGCTGGTGCATAGGCACGTTCATCAGGACATCCCCTCCCCGGGGCCGGCTGCAAGCCGATCGTGTTGTCTGTGGTGTGAGCGCGCTGGGCCGACAGGCCGGCGGCAGTGCGCAAAGCTTGTAGCGCGGCTATGACAGCGCTGTCAACTTGCGGACAGGATGCGGCAATGCAGCATGGTTGCATCCCACAACCGATCGCCGCGGCGAGGCCAGGACGACTGTCCCAAGGGAGCGTGATGCGGATCACGCGCAACGCGCATTCACCGAGGCGTAAGCGTTTTCAACGCGCGCGCGGCGACTGCGCGTCTGCGACCAAAGTCGATGGCGCAAAGGATCGCGTCAATGGAACTCGCAGCACATTGCTCGCCCGTGCATGCGCACGGGTTTGCGCAATGCATCACGCGCGCGCGCACGGCGCCGCGCCAACGAAGAACCCCGGCCTAAGCCGGGGTTCCTGGCACTGCCTTGCGAACGAGAGATGCGGTTACGGCATCGCGTCGGTGGCCGCATCGGCGTTGACGATGCCGGTACCGATCAACTGCGGCGGCACCGGCGGGATCGGGAACGGACGCGCGGTGGCCTTGATCAGGCGTTCGATCACCGCCGGCACTTCGTCGGGCGCCGGCTTGGACTGCATCAACGCGACCACGCCGGCCACGAACGGTGCCGCCATCGAGGTGCCGTTGTAGTTCGCGTAGCTGGGTGCGCCCGGCGTGGTCGCGCCGGTGTTGAGCGTGGACAAAATCCCCACGCCCGGCGCCGCCACGTCGACCACGCTGGTGGTGCCCCAGTTCGAGAAGCTGGCCTTACCTCCGGCCGAGGTGCTGGCGCCGACGGTGATTACGTTCTGGCAACTCGCCGGCTGGAAGTTGGCGGCGTTGGCGTTGCTGTTGCCGGCCGCCACCACCACGGTCACGCCGCGCTGCACCGCGCCGTTGATCGCGTTCTGGAAGGTCGAACTGCAGGTGCCGCTGCCGCCGAGGCTGAGGTTGATGACCACCGCCTTGTTGGCGCCGACCGCGGGCACGCCGGCGACGGTGCCGCCCGACGCCCAGGTGATTGCATCGGCGATGTCGACCAGGGTGCCGCCGCACTTGCCGAGCGCGCGCGCGGTCAGCACCTTGGAGCGGAACGCGGTGCCGGCCACGCCGGTCTGGTTGTTGGTGACCGCCGCGGCGATGCCGGTGACGTGGGTGCCGTGCCAGCTCGACGGGTTGGTGCCGCACCAATCGCCCGGGTCGGCCGGATTGCTGTCGCGGGCGCTGCCGTCGTTGGCGGTAGTGACGTTGGTGATGAAGTCGTAGCCGGTCGGCGTGGTCAGGTTGGCGGCGAGGTCGGGATGCGTGGTGATGCCGGTGTCGATCACCGCGATGATCTTGCCCTGGCCCTGAAAACCGTTGTCCCAGGCGGTGTTGGCGCGGATGCCGCCGGCGGCGCCGTGCAGGCCGTACTGCGAGGGATAGCTGGGATCGTTCGGGGTCAGGATCGGCTGGAAGATCGAGTTCGGCTCGACGTATTCGACATCGGGGTTGGCGGCGATCTGCTGCATCAGCGTGGTCGCTTCGACCACGTCGAGCGGACGGCTGACTTCGATCAGCTCTGCGCCGGTCGAGACCGGGCCGGCGTGCTTGATGGTCAGGTTCTTCTGCCCCAGGGTGCCGATGGCGGTGCTGAGTTCGCGCTGGAAATCCAGGGCTTTCGGCGCACCCGACTTATAGGCGACGACGAAGCCGGCGACCGGCCGGTCGGGATCGAGGCTGCTGAGGTTGACGCGGTCGGCGGCGAAGGCCGGCGCGGCGAGCAGGATGGATACGGTGGCGACCGCCAGCGCATGCCGGCGGAGCTTGGACTTTGATGGCTGAGACATTGCGAAACTCCCGTGAGGTTTCGTAAGCCGCACAATGCGGCGGAACCGTCCTGGTTCTCTCTCGCGATCGACTGTTGGAGGGACTGCTGCCTAGCGCGAGCGCGTCCGGACGTGGAGCGGACACAGCGCTATGTCCGCGCTAGGCAGCCTAGGCGCTCATGCCGCGCGCGCAAGGCGCAAATGCATCTGCATCACACCGCATTCGTGAACCCGCCGGATGGATACGGGATTCGCTCGCAGGCATCGCGCGCTGGCTGAACGAGTCGCTTGCGCGGGCGCGGTTCGCGCGGGTTCGTTCGAGTTGCGACGCCACGCGTGAAGACTTTGCCCGGCGGTTTTTTCGCCATTGGAAAGTTGCAACCGAGAGTGGCGCGGCAAGGCGCGGCGGACGATTCGCCGACACGAATTGAGCGCGTGCACCGCGGGCGCGGCGCATCGGCCGTCCGGCCACGGTCGTGTCGACGACCTTGCCGCATCAGCCATGTCGTACCCGACCGCGGGCGATCCGCCGCGCGGCGATGGCCGTCTCGCCGGCTTATTCCATGTACACCGCTTCGACGTTGTGGCCGTCGGGATCGAGCAGAAAGGCGGCGTAATAACCTGCGCCATAGTCCTCGCGCAAACCGGCGCCACCGTTATCGCGGCCGCCGGCCTTGACGCCATCGCGATGGAAGCCGTCGACGGCGGCGCGGCTTGCGGCGCGGAAAGCGACATGCGCGCCGCCGCGCGCATCGGCGTCGGGATACAGCCACAACGCCGGCGCATCCTTCGGGCCGAGCCCGGCGCCGCTGTCGTCGCTGGAGCCGACGACATGGCCGAGCGGCTTCAGTGCGGCACGGTAGAACTTCAGGCTGGCGGCGAGATCGCGCACCTTCAAACCGATATGGTCGTACATGGCATAACCTCCTTGAAGGGAGGTCAGCTTGCGACGATGCGGCCGATGCGTTCTTGGAAAATCTTGCGGTCGCCGCGCGCCGCCTGGCGGAACCGGCGCGGCGAGACGCCCGCAGCGCGATGAAAGCTGCGGCTGAAGTTGGACAGGTCGGCAAAACCGCTGTCGTAGGCCACCTCGGTGATCGCCCGCTGCGGGTCGGCCAGCATCGAGGCGGCGCGGCGCAGGCGCGCGCGCAACAGGTACTGGTGCGGGGTGACGCCGAGCGCGTCGGCGAACAGGCGCAGGAAATGGAAGGCGCTGAGCCCGGCGATGCGCGCGCCGTCGTCCAGGCCGACGGCGCGATGCGCATTCGCGTCCAGCCACATCGCCGCCTCGACCGCGCGGCGGCGGTCGGCGGCGCGCGGCCGTGGCCGCGTACTGGCCGTACCTTCGACGGTGTCGACGCAACGCCGCGCCAGCAGCAGGCCGACTTCGTCGACGCCAAGGTCGCTGCGCCCTTCGGCCGCGGCCTGGGCGAGTTCGCCCCAGACCATCAACTCCGGCAAGGGCGGCACGCCGCCGGCACGCCACAGCGCGCTGTGTGCACCGAGTTCGTCGACGAGTTCGGGCGACAGATGGAACGACAGGCATTCGTCGCCGCAGCCGTGATGCTCGTGGGTGCACAGGAATTCGTCGCCGGCGTGGCCGATCAACAGACTGCCGGCGACGAGCTCGTAGGCCTCTCCGCGCACGCGATAACCGAAGCTGCCGCGGCGGACGTAGGAGATGCAATGGCTGCGATGGCGCTCGACGAAGGGCGCATCCTGTGGACCGGCCCCGCAGCGGTAATCGACCGTGCAGAGCGATGCGCCTTCGCTGAGCGGGGTGATGTGCATACGGCCGATGCTAGGCCCGGGTGCGGACCGTGGCAATGGCCGAATCCGGGATTTCCTTGCCGATGGCGGTCCTCACCCCAACCCCTCTCCCGTGAATGGGAGAGGGGCTGTGCGGCGTCTAGCAGCAGGGGCGAGAAGAGAGGAACGGGAAACCAGTTCAGTCTGGGGCCCCACTCGTTCCTCATTCTTCGCTCCTAGATCCTAGTTCCTCGTCACTCGTTCCTCTCTCCTCCAACTCAGCTCTCGTAAGCCGACTCGCCATGGGTGGTGATGTCGAGGCCTTCGCGCTCGGATTCCTCCGGTACGCGTAAGCCCACCAGCAGCTTGACGATCGCGAACGCGATCACCGAGACCACGCCCGACCAGACCACGGTGATGCCGACGCTCAGCGCCTGCACGCCGACCTGCTGGGCGATGGTCTCGTTGCCGGCGCCGAGGCCGAAGCCGCCAAGCGCGGGCGAACTGAACACGCCGGTCAGTAGCGCGCCGATGATGCCGCCCAGGCCATGCACGCCGAACACGTCGAGGGCGTCGTCGGCGCGCAACAGGCGCTTGAGGCCATGCACGCCCCACACGCAGACCGCACCGGCGATCGCGCCGATCGCGATCGCGCCGAACGGGCCGACCGTGCCGCAAGCCGGGGTGATCGCGACGAGACCGGCGACCACGCCCGAGGCTCCGCCGAGCATCGACGGCTTGCCCTTGATCACCTTCTCTACCAGGCTCCAGGCCAACGCCGCCGCGGCCGTCGCCAGCAAGGTGTTGAGGAAGGCCAGCGCCGCGCCGGCGGTGGCTTCGAGGTTGGAGCCGGCATTGAAGCCGAACCAACCCACCCACAGCAGCGACGCGCCGATCATGGTGAAGGTGACGTTGTGCGGCTTGATCGCCTCGCGCCCGTAGCCCACCCGCTTGCCGACGAAGTAGGCGCCGACCAGACCGGCGATGCCGGCGTTGATGTGCACCACCGTGCCGCCGGCGAAATCGATCGCGCCCTTGGCGAACAGGTAACCGTCGGGCCCGTACCAGACCATGTGCGCGATCGGCAGGTAGGCGAAGGTGAACCAGATCGCCGAGAACAGCAGCACCGCCGAGAACTTGATGCGCTCGGCGAAGGCGCCGACGATCAGGGCGCCGGTGATGCCGGCGAAAGTCGACTGGAAGGCGATGAAGACGTACTCCGGCAGCGACACGCCGGCGGTGAACGTTGCCGCGAGCGAGGCCTTGTCGACGCCCTTGAGGAACAACTTGTCGAAGGTGCCGATGAAGGCGTTGCCGCCGCCGAAGGCCAGCGAGTAACCGTAGGTCACCCACAGCAGGACGATCAGCGAGAACACCGCCAACACCTGCATCAGCACCGACAGCACGTTCTTGGAGCGCACCAGGCCGCCGTAGAACAGAGCCAGGCCCGGCACGGTCATCAGCAGCACCAGCAGGGTCGAGGTCAGCATCCAGGCGACATCGCCCTTGTCGACCACGGGCGCGGCCGCGGCCTCCTGCGCGTGCGCAGCGCCGGCCGACAGCAGCGCCAGGGCCGGCGCGGCGGTCAGGGCCAGGGTGCGGGTGATCCGCTCGCGCGAGCGGGAATCGATCGTCGTGTCTTTCATTTCGTTTCTCGCGTGGAGGGTCACAGGGCGTCGTCGTCGAGCTCGCCGGTGCGGATGCGCACCGTGTTCTCGACCGGCAGGACGATGATTTTTCCGTCGCCGACCTTGCCGGTGCGCGCGGCATTCTGGATCGACTCCAAGGCCGCATCGAGCAGGCTGTCGGGGACGGCGCACTCGATCTTGAGCTTGGGCAGGAAATCGACGACGTACTCGGCGCCGCGGTACAACTCGGTGTGGCCCTTCTGGCGTCCGAAGCCTTTGACTTCGGTGACGGTGATGCCCGATACGCCGACTTCCGTCAGCGCCTCGCGCACCTCGTCGAGCTTGAACGGGCGGATGATGGCAATGATCAGTTTCATCTCGCGGCTCCGTGGTGGTTCGTGTGCGGTCGTGCGCGGGGCGTGCTCAGAACGCCTTGCTCACGGTCAGGGTGAAGGCGTCGTCGGCCAGGAAGTTGCCGTGGGCATTGGTGTAGAAGGCTTCTTCGGCATCGGTGTCGCTGTAGGCGGCGGCGACCGAGAAGCCGTTGTCGAAGCTCTTGGTCACGCCCACTTTCCAGTCGGCGTACTCGAAATCCTTGTTGTGCTCGATCCACTGCTTGCCGCCGTGGACGTTGAGCGTCCAGCCCGGCTGGAAAGTCCAGTTGAGGTTGGCGTCGAGGTAACCGCTGCCGTCGGAATCGGCGTAACCGAACAGGTCGGTCACGGCATAGGAATATTTGAGCCCGACCGACACCGTCTCCGACGGCGCCAGCGTGCCGCCGAGGTAGATCTCGGTGGTGTCCGGGCTGTTGAAGCCGCTCGGGTAGTCGCCGGGGTAGTAGTAGGTCAGCACGCCGACGTCGTAGGAGAACAGCTCGCCGGCCTTGCCGCGGTAACCGGCGTAAGCGTCGAGTTCGAGGCTGTTGGAGATGTCGTCGCCGATCACCACGGTGTCCGACAGCCAACTGACGTTGCTGCCCCAGGCGCCGACGTAGAAACCGCTGTCGTGCGCGTACTCGATACCGCCCTGCAAGGCGGGGTTCTGGTTGTTCTGCGACACCCCACGGAACAGGTAGTCGCTGGTCAGGCTCACCGAGCCCGAGGTTCCGGCGTGCGCGGTCGTGGCCGCGAGCGCGGCGAACGCGAGCGCGGTGGCGAGCGCCGCCTTGGCCAGCGCGGTCTTACCGGCGGTGGCGCCGGCGTGTTCGGTTTTGCGATGTAACGACATGACGCAGGCTCCTCATAAGCGGTGGCCCCTCCCCGGTCATTGCTTCGTTGCGCTCCGGCCGCGTCGACGCCTTCGTCGTACTCGTGCCGGAGGTGGACGCGCGGGCGGACTCTGCGGTCCGCGCCTGCGTCGAATGGCTGTCCTCCTGTCGGTGCGGTCGTCCTGGCACCGCGCGGGTCGATCGGTCGCGGCTCGATGGCTGCGTACTCGTCGCGTCGGCTGCAGTGCGTCGGTCGATCGTTTCTCGGTTTCGGGGTTTGCGTTCTGCTTCGTTTTCGGTTTTCGGTCCGGGACTTTGCCCTGCGTGCCCTGGGTTTGTTCGGGCAAGCCGCTCCCGCGACGTCGACCTCAGGCCGATATCGGGTGGCGTGGGCGAGTGGCGTCGCCCGGGTGGGTTCGTCTTCCCTGAAAGCGACACGGCCCGGAGCGTTAGCCCCGGGCCGTGTGCTGGTTACCGCATGTCGCGCATCGCGTCCGCGCGCCGCCGCGTGGCATCCCGCCGCGCCGCATCGAAGCGGCGCGGGCGATCGGGACGGCAGGCGGGTGGCGGCAAGGCGTAGGCGCTCATGTGATCAGACCGCGTAGTACATCTGGTATTCGAGCGGATGCGTCGCGGCGCGGAACTTGGTCACTTCCTGCATCTTCAGCGAGATGTAGCTGTCGATGAAGTCGTCGGTGAACACGCCGCCGGCCTTGAGGAAGTCGCGGTCCTTGTCGAGCGCTTCGAGCGCCTGGTCGAGCGAGTGGCACACGGTCGGGATGCCCTTCTCCTCTTCCGGCGGCAGGTCGTACAGGTCCTTGTCGCTCGGCGCGCCCGGGTCGATCTGGTTCTTGATGCCGTCCAGGCCGGCCATCATCAGCGCGGCGAAGGTCAGGTAGCCGGACTGGATCGGGTCGGGGAAGCGCATCTCGATGCGGCGCGCCTTCGGGTTGGCCACGTAGGGAATGCGGCAGCTGGCCGAACGGTTGCGGGCCGAATAGGCCAGCATCACCGGTGCTTCGTAGCCCGGCACCAGGCGCTTGTAGCTGTTGGTGCCCGAGTTGGTGAAGGCGTTGATCGCGCGCGCGTGCTTGAACACGCCGCCGATGTACCACAGCGCCATCTGCGACAGGCCGCCGTAGCCGTCGCCGCTGAACAGGTTGACGCCGCCCTTGGCGAAGGACTGGTGCACGTGCATGCCGCTGCCGTTGTCGCCGACGATCGGCTTGGGCATGAAGGTCGCGGTCTTGCCGTTGCGGTGGGCGACGTTCTTGATGATGTACTTCATCGTCAACAGCTCGTCGGCCTTGGCGACCAGCGAGTTGAACTTGGTGCCGATCTCGCACTGGCCGGCGTTGGCGACTTCGTGGTGGTGCACTTCGACTTCGATGCCGACCTGCTCGAGGGTCTTGCACATCTCGGCGCGGATGTCGTGCAGCGAGTCGAGCGGGGCGACCGGGAAATAACCGCCCTTCACGCCCGGACGGTAACCGCTGTTGCCGCCTTCGTATTCCTTGCCCGAGTTCCAGGCGGCTTCTTCCGAATCGATGTGGAAGAAGGTGTGGCCCATCTCATTGGCGTAACGGACCGAGTCGAAGATGAAGAATTCGGGTTCCGGGCCGAAGAAGGCCTGGTCGGCGACGCCGCTGGACTTCAGGTAGGCCTCGGCGCGCTTGGCGACGCCGCGCGGATCGCGCGAGTAGGCCTGCATGGTCGCCGGGTCGAGGATGTCGCAGGTCAGCACGACGGTCGGATCGGCGGTGAACGGGTCCAGGAACGCAGTCGAGGGATCCGGCAGCAGGATCATGTCCGACTCGTTGATGCCCTTCCAGCCGCTGATCGACGAACCGTCGAACATCTTGCCGTCTTCGAACAGCGAGGGCTCGACGATGGACTTGGGGAAGGTCACGTGGTGCTGCACGCCACGCATGTCGGTGAAACGCAGGTCGACGAATTCGACCTTGTGATCCTTGATGAGCTTTTCGACCTGTTCGAGAGACATGTTCGTTCCGGGAATGGGGAGTCGGGTGAAAGAGTCGTGCAACACGAGGGCATTGAAGCCGCCTGCCTATTGGGGAAGCAAGCGTCGTGCCAACTTTCAGTCGCCGGTAAGTCAATGAAATAAAAGCGAATCCTCGATTCACTGCCGACAGAACGCACCAGATGAGCGCAACGAAGCAAGCAATCGCACCAAATTAGTGCAGCACGCTTTCCGTTATTCTGGCGCGCCGCCGCGAACCCCCGATCGCGCCGCCGGCGTCCCGACTCCCCGACCCAAGACCCCCGCCCCTAATGACCGACCTGCTCGCCGCCCTGCTTCTCGGCATCATCGAAGGCATCACCGAATTCCTGCCGATCTCCAGCACCGGCCACCTGCTGATCGCGCAACACTGGCTCGGGCATCGCTCCGACCTGTTCAACATCTCGATCCAGGCCGGCGCGATCCTGGCCGTGGTGGTCATCTATTGGCGCCGGCTGTGGACGTTGGCGACCGGCTTCGGCCAGCGCGACAACCGCGACTACCTGTTCAAGCTCGCCCTCGCCTTCGGCGTAACCGCGGTGCTCGGCATCGCGGTCAAGAAGGCCGGCTTCTCCCTGCCCGACCAGGTGCTGCCGATCGCCTGGGCGTTGGTGCTGGGCGGTGTGTGGATGATCGCGGCCGAACATTTCGCCGCCAAGCGCGCCGCCGCGCTCGGCGAACGCAGCGAGATCACCTGGACCGTTGCGACCCTGGTCGGCATCGCCCAGGTCGTCGCCGGCGTGTTCCCGGGCACCTCGCGCTCGGGCGCGACCATCTTCATCGCCCTGCTGGCCGGCACCACCAGCCGCGCCGCGGCGACCGAGTTCACTTTCCTGATCGGCATCCCGACCATGTTCGCGGCCAGTGGCTACGAACTGCTCGGCGTGCTCGGCACGCCCGCCGCGGCCAACGAAGACTGGAACGCGCTCGCGGTGGCCTTCGTCGCCTCGGCGGTGACCGCCTTCATCGCGGTGAAGTGGCTGTTGCGCTATATCCAGACCCACCGTTTCACCGCGTTCGCGATCTACCGCTTCGTGTTCGGCGCAGCGCTGTTGCTGTTGATGCCCTCCGGTAGCTGATCGCATCGCCCCACCGGCAGGAGCCGCCGCCATGAACGAAGCAGATCGCGCCGCCGAACAAGAGTTGCTCGACTACGCGCAGTTGTCCGGACCCGAGCGCTACGCCGCCTTCGTCGCGGCCATCGCAGGCACCGGGCAGTTGTGGGTCGCCGAATCCGGCGAATTCGTCCTGACCTTGTTCGACGCCGACGGCCAGGAACTGCTGCCGGTATGGCCCTCGACCGGCACCGCGCGCGCCGCCCTGGCAGCCGCGCCGAACCTCAAGGGCTATGCGCCGGTGCTGCGCGAATTGGAAGCCTGGCGCGCGAAGGCCGCACCGGCGCTGACCGAAGCCGGCCTCGGCGTCGGCGTGTTCCCGAACACGACGATGCAGTGCGCGGTGGTCACCCCGGCGGAACTGCTGGGGCATATCGACGCCGTGCTCGCCGACGAAAGCGAGCAGGAAGACGACGGCGACGGCCGCCTCGACCTGGAGCGCGCCCAGCGCGAACTGGCGCAAAAGTTCGCCAAGCCGAAGTCCTGAACCCCGCGCGGCGCGACGGCGCGTTCGCCCAGGAGCCGCGGGCGCTGTCGTGCCCGCAGCGCATCCCCTTCGACATGGAGTCGGCATGCACCGGATCTGTTCTGCCGCAGCGCTCGCCGCGGCGCTCGCGGCCTGTTCGCTGTCCTCATCCGTCGCGTCGAAACGCTCGGCCCCGACGTATCCGCTGCCGCAGACCCAGGCCGGCTTGTTGCGCGCCTTCGATTGGTATCCGCTGGAGGCCACCGATGCGCAGGGCCGTCGCGTCGGCGAGCTGCGCGGAGCGCGTCGACGCGGCCTGCATGTGAGCTTCGGCGACGAGAGCTATCGAGTGAAAGGGGCCTGCAACACCATCAGCGGCGCCTATCGGGTCGAAGGCGAACGGATCGTGCACGACGAACGGCTCGACGCGGTGCAGACCGTGGCGGGCTGCCGCGGCGGCGCGGCGATGGAGCGCGCCTTTTTCGCCCAGCCCCTGATCGGCGCGCATTTCTCCATCGACACCCGCGGCCGCGCGCCGGTCCTGCGCCTCACGGCCGACGACGGCGCGCACATGCAGTTGATCGGCCTGCCGGCCGCGCCGGCGCGCTGAAACGCGGGCGGGCGCGAGCTGTTTCCTTCTTCGACAACGTGACCGAACCCGCATTTGTCCGCGCCTCGGCGATGGCGCGCGACGGCACGCGCGACCCAGGCTATGCCATCTCGCCAAGGAGGCCCTCATGCCCACGCCATCTTCCGTTTCCACCCATCGCTACCGTGCGCCTCTGCTGACGCTGGTCGCCGCCCTGCTCACGGCCGCCTGCAGCAGCGGGGCCGGCGATCTGCCCGGCCATACTTCGGCGGCGGCGGCGACCGAGCCCGAACCCACCGCCAAACCGGGCGACGCACGCTCGGCCGCGGTGACGCAGCGCCCGCCACCGCCGAAACCGGATCCGGGCCCGCAAGGCCTGGTCGGCTATCGCTGGCAGATACTGCTCGCGACCGCGGCCGACGGCCGCGCGCTGCCGGAGCTGCAGCCGAACGCGTTCTCGCAAATCCATTTCGAGTTCGGCGACGACGGACGCCTGACGATCGACGGGCACTGCGGCGAAATGTCCGGCAACTATCGCCTGCGCGGCGATGTCCTCGAGGTGTCCGATGAAGTTCAACAGGCCCTCGGCTGTGTCAACCATCTCGCCCAGGCGACTTCGATCGCGGTCCACGAATACCTGCTCTCGCCTTACCGCTACCGCCTGGAGGGCCGGGGCGTGCGCCAGCGCCTGCACTTGACCAGCCGTAACGGCACCCAGTTGGTCTTGCAGACCGCAGATGCGCTGTGGGGCAGCAAGCCGGTCGAGATGACGCTCGAGGTCGCGGCGAAAGAAGTCGATTGCGAAGGCCTGCTGGTCGCCGCATCCCGTTGCCTGTGGGTGCGCGAGCTGCATTACGTCCTCGGCCGGCGGGTGTCGGCCTCGGATTGGCATCGCTTCTACGGCCTTATCGAGGGCTATCGCCATTCACCCGGGGCGCACGAACTCGTCCATGTTCGCCATTACCCGCTGATGCTGCGCGGCCGGCTCGTAAGCTCGTATGCGTTGGACTACGCCACGCCCTCGGCCCCGGAACCGACCCATGTGAACGGCAGTGTAGGCGGAGCGGTCGGTCAATGATCCGCCCAATGATCGGCCCTGGCCGACCCGCGGCTGAACGCGGCCAACCCCATGGCCCGCGCACGGCCGTTGATTCTGTCTTCGCAGCAAACAATGGATCATCGCGCCCCATGACTATCACTCGCCCCCTCGTTTTGTCCGCCGCCGCGCTGTCGCTCGCCCTGCTTGCCGCCTGCGCCGCGCCTTCCCACAACACCGGCAACGGCGACACCGCCAAGCTCGCCCACGACAGCGCCGCGCCGGCCGATGCCGCGCCGGCGACTTCCGCCATCGACCTGGGCGGCTACAAGTGGAATCTCGACTCGGCCACCGACAACGCCGGCAAGCCGATCGCCGCGCTCCAGCGCGAAGGCAAGTACGGCCTGCAGCTGAGCTTCGTCAAGGACCGCCTCGGCGTGTCCGGCGGCTGCAACCACGTCGGTGCGATGTACGCGCTCAAGGGCGACCGCATCGAAGTCAAGCAGTTCCAGACCACGCTGATGGCCTGCCAGGACCAGCGCCTGATGCAAATGGACAGCGAGATTTCCAAGCAGCTCGAAGGCAGCGCGAAGTTCGCCATCGAAGGCGAGGCGCCGCAGCCGCGCCTGCTGCTGACCACCGCCTCGGGCAGCAAGCTGAGCCTCAGTGGCGAGCCGACCGCGGAAACCCGTTACGGCAGCGCCGGCGCGACCGTGTTCTTCGAGGTCGACGCGCAGCGCCGCACCTGCCCGCATCCGCTGATGCCCAAGCACCAGTGCCTGTGGGTGCGCGAGCGCAGCTACGACGCCAACGGCGTGTCGCAGGCGCCGGGCGAGTGGCAGTTCCTGTACCAGGACATCGAGGGCTACAAGCACGAAGCCGGCGTGCGCAACGTCGTGCGGGTCAAGAAGTTCGACATCAAGAACCCGCCGGCCGACGCTTCGTCGGTGGCCTACGTGCTCGACATGGTGGTCGAGAGCGAACTGGTGCCGGCGCCGAAGTCGTAAGCCTCCACTGCGGACGCGCTGGGCTCAGCGCGTCCGCACCACCAGGGTCTTCGGCAGACGGTCGTGCCAGCCGGCAGGACGGCGACTGTCCGAGAACAGCACCGAAAACGGCTCGAACGGGATCAGGCGCGCGACACTGCGCCCGATCACCTGCCCCCAACTCGGCGGACGCCCCTGCTCGTCGACCACGCGGGTGCCGGTGATGAGCTTGCCCACGGTGACGCCGAACATGCCTTCGAGCGGGATGTAGTAGATCAGCATCAGGCCCACGCCGATGGCGTAGTCGCGCAGCAGGTTCGGCTGCTCCATCCAGGCCAGCGCGCCTTCCCCGGCGAACAGAAGGTAGGCGAAGGCCAGCACGAAGCCGATCGCATAACAGGCGATGAAATCGATGAAGTAGTTGAAGAAGCGCCGGAGGAAGCTCGCCGCCTCCAGCTTCGCCATCCGCTCGTCCGCATGCACGTCGGTCTGCGGTGCGTGATACGGGTTGTCGTCCATGTCGGTCGTGCTCCCTGTCGGTCCCGAAGCGGGCCCCCTCGGCGGACTCTAGGGCAACCGACAGCGCGCCCGCAATCGCGGTGCGCGCCGCTCCGGTGCCGATGCACGCTCGCCCAGCGGCGATGCCGTGCGCCGTCGATCAGCCGGCGACCGCCGGATTCAACGCATACGTCGCATAGGTCGTGGCCTGGCCCAGCACGTGGCCCTGCATCGCGTACAGCACCTCGCCGGCGGTGAAACGCGCATCCACCTCGAGGCGCTCGACGTCGAGGGCGAACACGCGGAAGAAATAGCGGTGCAGACGCAGGTCGTTCGGCGGCGGGAAGGCGCCATCGTAGCCGTACCAGTCGCCGGCCATGTCCGGGTTGCCGACGAACCAGCCGGTGTAATCGTTGATGCCCTGGCGCGCGCCCGCCGGACCGGCCGGGTTCTGCTTGCCGTGCGCGGTCACGCCGTCGCTGCAGCTGCCGGCGGCGATCTCGGTGACGGCGGCAGGGATATCGATCATCGCCCAGTGGAAGAAATCGCCGCGCACCTGGTCGACCGGGATCTGCACGTCGTCGCGGTCGACCATCTCCGGCACGGTCGGCGCATCCGGGTCGATGCACAACAGCGCGAACGAGCGCGTGCCGGCCGGCACGCCGTCCCAGGCCAGGTGCGGATTGCGGTTGGCGGCGAAGCCGAAACCCTCGGCGGTGGCCTGGCCGGCGGCGAACTCGGCCGGCAGACGCTTACCGTGCTCGAAACTGTTGCTGTGGATACGCATGTCGGGCTCCTGCATCGACGGCGCCGTCAGCGCGGCGTCCGTGTCGTGGGTAGGGAGGGCGGCACGGCGCATCCGGCGGATGCGCCGTGCCGCTTCGGCTCAGTTTTCCGGATAGCCCAGGCGGCGGGCGACCGGCTTGAGCAGGGCGAAGGCTTCGCCGAGCGGACCGGTGTACTCGCGCCAACGGCCCGGCGCCAGACGCACGCCGCCGAGCGACAGATCGTTCGGCAGCGACACCTGGATGCGCAAGGTGTCGGCGACGGCCTGGGCGAGCGCGCCCGGGTCGTCGACGATCTCGTCGAGCTTGACCAGGTTGTGCGGGAACAGATTGCCTTCGTGCAGGTCGACGACCTGGTCCAGGGTCTGGGCCAGCCAGCGCGCGCCGGCTTCGGGCGTTTCCAGCGCGTACGGCGTGGTGCTGCCGAAGGCCAACCAGTCGAGCAGCATGTCGCGCGGGTCGCGCACCGCGATCAGCATCATCGCTTCGGGCAGGTAGGGACGCAGCGCGCGCAGCAGAGCGTTGTCCCACCACAGCAGCCAGTCGAACACCGGGCCTTCGGCGGCGCCGCGCGCGGGCAAGGCGGCGCGGTACATCTTGACCAGGAAGGCCGGATCGAGGGTGCCGGCGAGCAATTCCTCGACCGTGCCGTAGCGCTGCAGCGGATCGGTCGGCGGCTGCTCGCCGTAGCGATCGACCAACAGCGGCGCACCGACTGCGGTCAGCATCTGGGCGAAGCGTTCGACCCGCGAACCCGGCGCACCCCACAGCAACAGCACGCCTTGGGCACCGTCGGCGACCGGCGCCATCGCCGGCCATTCGGCGGCGTTGCGACGGCTGATGGTGTTGCGCGGCAGGCGCTGATCGATGACTTCGGCATGCAGCTCGGCCCAGGTCGCGGCCGCGGCTTCGGGCTGGCCGGCCAGGTCGAAGGCGCGCCCGAGCAACTGGCGCAACTCGCGCTTGACCAGGGGATCCGGCGACAGGCTGATCAGGCGTTCGATGCGTTCGGCGGCGGCGTCGGGATCGGTCTCGGCCAGGCCCTGGACGATGCGCATCTCGGCGCGCACGTCGCCGGGATGCAGCTCGACGATGCGATGGGCGATGGCTTCGGCCTGGGCGCGTTCGCCGAGGTAATCGTGCACCGCCGCGCGCGCTTCCAGCGCGCCCAGGTGATCGGGCATCGCCTGCTGCCAGCGCTCGATGACTTCGATCGCGCCGGCTTCGGCGAACGGCTCCAGGGCCAGGCGCGCGCGCCACAGGTTGGGCAGGTCGGCGTGGGTGGCGAGCGCGGATTCGAGGGTACGGCGCGCATCGTCGACGTCGTCGAGGCGGCGCCAGGCTTCCATGATCGCGTTGAGCGTGCGCGGGTCGTCGGGGATGACGGCCAGCGCCGAGCGCAGCGCCGGCAGCGCACGTTCGGGGCGGCCGGCGTCGAGTTCGAGCTCGCCGAGCCAACGCTGCACGCCGAAGCCGGCATCCTCGCGCTGGGCCACCGCGGCGACGCGGTCGGCGGCTTCGCCGAAGCGCTGCTGGCGGCGCATCAGGTCGGCGATCATCAGCTGCAGCGTGGGCTGCTCGGGCTGACGCTCGGCCAGGGTCAGGAAAGCCTGCTCGGCGAAGGCCAGATGGCCTTTGGCGAGGTAAGCGAAGGCGAGCGCATGGATGATCTGGGCGTCTTCCGGCGCCAGCGAGGCGGCCTGGCTGAGCACCGTCAGGGCGCGGTCGTTGTCGCCGCGGCGCAGCGCCAGCGAACCTTCCACGGCGGCGACCTGCGGATGGCCTGGGGCGATGCGCGCCGCGATGCGGCCGAGACGCTCGGCTTCATCGAGGTCGCCGCGCGCGATCGCGAGGTGGGCTTTGACGATGTAGGCCGGGAACTGATTGGGGTCGAGCCCGATCGCGGTGGCGAGCGCGGCCTGGGCCTCGTCGAGCTGACGACCGTCGAGCAGCGCGCCGGCGCGTTCCAGATGCAGCTGCGCATCCTCGGGGGCCAGGCCGATCGCGCGATCGATCGCCGCGACCGCACCTTCGCGGTCGCCGCCCAGGCGCAGCGCGGCGGCGTGCAGGCGATGCGCGGCAGCGTCTTGCGGGTCTGCGGCCACGGCCTGCTCGGCGGCGGACAACGCCTCCGCGGTGGCGCCGCGGCGCAGGGCGTCGAGGATGGGTTCGTACATTCGTCTGCTTCGGGTGGGATAAGAACCGCAATTGTAGGCGGGCCGCGGCGGTTTTCCCGGTCCCGGACCCCGCTTGCGCCGCCAGCGCGCGCCTCAGGCCGAAGCGCAGGCGCTCAGGCGGTCGGCGATCCAGCGTTCGGCGAAGCCGTCGAGCTGGGCGTTCTCGAGGAAGCCGCAATGCCCGCCCCAGGGCGCGATCTCGACGCGTGCGTGCTCGGGCACGACCAGTTCCTGGAAGCCGGCGACCGGGATCACCGGGTCGTCGGCGGCCATCAGGATGCTGACCGGCACTTCCAGGCGGGCCAGGCGCTGACCGGCGATCGAGTAGCCGTCGAAGTAGCGGTCGAGGGTGCCGAAGTCGGTGTGGCGCTCGACCATCCACTGGGTCAGCGGGCGCATGCTCAGGCCCAGGGTGCGGTCGTCGAAATCGTGCAGCGCCGGGAACAGCGCGCGCTTGCGCGCCAGCGAATCGCGCCATTTGCGCTCGAAGTACCACAGGTACAGCGGCAGGCCGGACTCCATCGAATCCATGGTCCGGGCCGGATCGAGCACCGGGCAGACCGCGGCGACATGGGCCAGCGGCAAGCCGGCGTCGGTGGCGCGCAAGGCCAGGCGCAGGGCGAAGTTGCCGCCGAGCGAATAGCCGGCGACCGACAGCGGCCGCAACGGAAAGCGCCGCGCGATCTCGGCCGTGGCCTGCACCACCTCGTCGATGCGGTTGGAGTGGAACAGGCCTTCGTTGAGATGGTGGGTGCCGCCGTGATCGCGGAAATTGAGCCGGAACACCTCGAAGCCGCGCGCCAGCAACTGCGCCGCGGTCAGGCGCATGTAGTTGGAATCGGCGCTGCCTTCCCAGCCGTGCAGCAGCATCACCAGCCCGCGCGGGGCGGTGCCGGGCACGGCGCTGTGCAGGCCGTGCAGGCGCACGCCGTCGCCGGCCTCAATCAGGTGTTCGGTGGTCTGCGCGCCGATCTGGGCGAAGCGTTGCTCGGCGCGGCGCCGGCGCAACGGGCTGGAACCCAGCGCCGACTGCACGTGCGCGTTCCTCAGCCAGCGTGGAGGCGCGTAGTCGGCGGCGGTCAGCATGGCCTCAGCTCGCCATCGCCTCGACGATGCGCTGCCGCGCCAGGTCGGCGATGCGGCGGCGGCCATCGGCTTCGCCGGGACCGATCGGGGTCAGGAAATGGATCTCGGCCACGCAGCCGGGTTCGCCGAGCAGGCGCAGGAAATTGGCGAAGAAGCTTTCCTTGCCCTGGAAGGCGACCACCGACTGGGCGTTGCCGCGCTCGCCGTAGCGCAGCGCGACCGGCTGCACCGGCACGTTGGCCTCGACCGCGGCGAGGAAGATGCGCGCATGGAAGGGGCCGATTTCACCGCCGCCGCGCGTGCCGCCTTCTGGAAACACGCCGACCGAGCGCCCGGCGCGCAGGCGCGCGAGCATCTCGTGCAGCACGCCACCGAGCGATTCGGTGTTGCCGCGGTGGTGGAAGATGGTCTCGCCGCGCGCTGCCAGCCAGCCGACCACCGGCCAGCTCTCGATCTCGCGCTTGGCCACGAAACCCATCATGCGCTGACTGTGCAGGGTCTCGATGTCGATCCAGCTGACGTGGTTGGCGACGAACAAGGTCGCGCCCGGCAGCGGCGTGCCGACACGGCGCAGGCGGAAACCGAACACGTGCATCAACCCGGCCGACCAGGCGCGGATCAGGCGATGACCCAGGGTTTCGCCGCCACCGACCGGGATGCGGGTGGTCAAGGGCGTGGTCAGCAGCAGCACGAGCGGCAGATGGACGAGCACATGCCACAGGAGCAGAGGTACACGGATCAGGTAACGCAGCGCGCGCGCGGTCGACGCACCCGTAGGCGCGACCGCGCCGGCGTGGGGAGGCGGCGCATTCATTGTGTGCACGATACCGAAGCGTCGTCGCAGCGGCCAGCGGCGATTGCGACTGATGGCGGGTTTTCGATTCGACGGTGAAAAATTGACCGCTCGTTCGGGCACGAGGGCGGTTGCAGGCCGGCAGCGGCGCCGCACCTGAGAAGGCAGACCGGGCACCCGCTCCCCTCTTCGACAGAGCGGGCGGGGGAACTGCTTCAGCCGGCTGGCTGAACCCGCCCAGCGCGGGGTGGCCGGCGCTGGCGCCGGTCACCCGATGCGCAGGCTCGGCACGCCCACGCCGAGCCCGCCGGATTCCCCTCGTACGAGTTAACGCACAAGGGGAACCGCGCCCGAAAGGCCCTTAGTTCGAGACCGCGGCCGAGGCGGTGCCCGCAGCCGTGGCCCGATGAGCCAGGCCGACCTTATGCCCGGCCTTGGCGAAGTACAGGATGTACAGGTAGCAGGGCACCATCAGCAGCAGGAACACCAGTTGGAAATCGAAGTGCTGCTTGAGCGCGGCGAACAGCTGCGGGATCACCGCGCCGCCGGCGATGCCCATCACCAGCAGGGCCGAACCGCGCTCGGTCAGACGCCCCAGCCCCTCGATCGCGAGCGGGAAGATCGCCGGCCACATCATCGCGTTGGCGAAGCCCAGCGCGGCGACGAAGCCGACCGAGACATAGCCCTTGGTGAAGAACGCACCGACGGTGAAGACGATGCCGAGCACGGCCGAGATCGCCAGGTATTTCTGCTGGCTGACGAAACGCGGAATCACCACCAGCCCGACCAGATAGCCGACCAGCATCGCGATCAGGGTGAAGGTGGTGAAGAAGCTGGTCTCGCTCGGCGGCAGGCCCAGGGCCGCGCCATAGGTGCCGATCGCGTCGCCGGCCATCACTTCGGCGCCGACGTAGACGAAGATGCACAAGGCGCCGAGCCAGACGTGCGGGTAATGCGCCAGGCCCTTCTTGTCGACGCCGCCGCTGTCGGCCGGCGTCGCGTTGACGTCTTCGGCGCGGATTTCCGGCAGCGGCGAGCGCAGCAACAGCACCGCCAGCAAGGCCAGCACGCCGGCCATGGCGACGTAAGGCACGTGCACTTTCGCGGCGAATTCGTCGAGCAGGGTCTGGCGGCCGGCCGGGGTCGCCGCGGCGAGCTGCGCATCGAATTTGTTGATGCCGGCCAGCACCAGGGTCGCGAACGCGAACGGCGCCAGCGCACCGGCGATCTTGTTGCAGATGCCCATCACCGCGATGCGCTGCGCCGCGCCTTCGATCGGGCCGAGGATGCTGATGTAAGGATTGGCCGCGGTCTGCAGGATCGCCAGGCCCGCGCCGATGGTGAACAGTCCGGCCAGCGCGCCCGGGTAGGAACCGCGCAAGACGAATTCGCCGAAGGCGAAGGCGCCGATCGCCATCACGAACAGACCCAGCGACATGCCTTTCTTCATGCCGGTGCGCTTGAGGATGCTCGACGCCGGCAGGGCCAGGAACAGGTAGGACAGGTAGAACACCGTCAGTACCAGGAACGCGTTGAAGTCGTTCAACTCGAACCGGTATTTGACGAAGGTGATCAGCGGCCCGTTGAGCCAGGTGACGAAACCGAACACGAAGAACAGCGCGCCGATGATCGCGATCGAACCCAGGTGACGCGGCCGAGCGCTGGCGTTGGAAACCGACATGAGACTCCCCTCCCAGAGCGGCGGGTACCGCCCGCCACGTCCCGCTGGTCATCCGGATGACCGGCACGACAAGCGTCGGCCCAACGTTGTCACAAGTCGCTCCCGCATACCAGTCGCATGGCCAAGAAGCCCGCCAAACCGTGATCTTGCGCGCGCGCCGCCATGTTGCGGCGCATCAATATTCCGGGCAGCGAAACACGGTTTTGAGGCCTGGGAGACACATTGGCGCGAACTTGTTGACAACGTTGTCAAACCCAGAGCACTCTCGGCGCCGCCAAGGGGAAACACACCGGCAGCCGCGGAGGGCGCATGCAGTGGGAATGGAACGGGACGTCGTCGATGTCCTTGCGGGGACGCATCATGAACACACACGCCGGCGTAGCGACGGCCGTCGCCGGAGCCTGCGCATGAGCGCGGCTGCACGGCTGAATACGGCCACGCCCCAGTTCATCGCCGCCGACGTCGGCGGCACTCATACCCGTGTCGGCCTGGTCCGCCCCGGCAACGGCGGCGAGTCCACCGTGACCGTGCTCGCTCACCGCAAGTACGTCTGCGCCGATTACCCGAGCCTGGCCGCGATCCTGGCCGAGTTCATCGCCAGCAACGGTGTCGGCGTCGATCACGTGGTGATCGCCTGCGCCGGCGTGGTGCTCGACGACCAGGTCATCAATTCCAACCTGCCGTGGCGGATCTCGCTGTCGGAACTGCGCCGCGAGCTCGGCCTGCGCCAGGTGCTGTTCATCAACGATTTCCAGGCCAACGCCAACGCCGCCCAGTGCATGGCGCCGAACGATTCGACTCTGCTCACGCCCGGCGTCAGCGAGTCGACGCCCGGCCCGGTACTGGTGATCGGCCCCGGCACCGGCCTCGGTGCGGCGGTGCGCATTCCGCACGGCAAGACCACCGTGGTGCTGCCGACCGAAGCCGGCCACACCGCCTTCGCGCCGGGCAATTCGCGCGAAGTCGAAATGCTGAGCCTGGCCCAGCAACGCGGCCAGACCCACGTGCCGACCGAGCACTTCGTCTCCGGTCCCGGCCTGGTCAATCTGTATAGCGCGCTGTGCACGCTCAACGGCGTCGAGCCGTCGCTGCGGGCGCCGGCTGCGATCACCGAAGCGGCGCGTCGCGGCGAAGCGATCGCGCGCGAAGCGGTGCTGACGTTCTGCGCGCTGCTCGGCAGCGTGATCGGCGATCTGGCCGTGATCAGCGGCGCCAAGTCGGTGTTCATCGCCGGCGGCATCCTGCCCCAGCTCAAGGACTTCGTGCCCGAGAGCGAATTCCACGCCCGCATGCTCGACAAGGGCGCGATGCGTCCGGTGCTCGAACGCGTGCCGGTGCGGCTGATCGAGAACGAACGGCTCGGCGTGATCGGTGCGGCGAGCTGGTATCTGGAGCACGGTCGGTACGAGCCGGGCCAGTACGAGCAGGGCCCGCAGGAAAGCGAACCCGGCGATGGCGCGACGGCGCCGGCGAATCGCCAACAAAAAACGCAGTAGGCGCAAGGCCTCAGGCGCACGCGCGCAAGGCGCGTGCGCGAAACCGCGGCCTCGCATCGAAGGCGGCAACACCGAAACCGGAAACGGCGTCGCCGCGACCGGCTGCATCAAGACAAACAAGACAAGACAAACCGGACTTCGCGACGAACCGGCTTTCCCCGGTCGATCGCCGAGCCATCACCGCCCGAGGGAGGAACAGTTAATGAAAGCGCGCAAGAGCATCCTGTCAGCCAGCATCGTCGCGGTCCTGACCTGTATCGGTCCGGGCCTGGCGGCCGCCCAGGACACCCAGGCAGCAACGAGCCCGTCCGCATCGTCGGAAGCCACCGAGCTCGATACCGTCGTCGTCACCGGCATCCGTGCGAGCCTGGAAAAGTCGCTGGATACCAAGCGAGCCAACGTGACCGTGTCGGAAGCGATCACCGCCGAGGACATCGGCAAGTTCGCCAACACCAACGTCGCCGAAGCGATGTCGCAGATTCCCGGCGTCACTCTCGATCGCCGCTTCGGCCAGGGCGAGCGGGTCAGCATCGACGGCACCGATCCCAGCCTCAACCTGACCTTCCTCGACGGCCATCCGGTCGCGCAGGCGATCTGGCTGTACGGCGAACAGCCGAACCGCGGCTTCGACTACACCCTGCTCGCGCCGGAAATCCTCGGCCGCCTGGAGATCATCAAGTCGTCGGAAGCGCGCATCACCGAAGGCAGCCTCGGCGGCACCGTGCTCATGCACACCCGCCAGCCGCTCGACATGGACGCCAACTCCGTCGCCGGATCGGTCAGCTACAACTACAGCGACCAGGGCAGCAAGGGCCGACCGAGCGCGTCGCTGCTGTACAGCTGGAAGAACCCGGAAGAAACCTTCGGCGTCTCGGTCGCCGCGCAGCACTACGAAGAGCAGGTCGATCGCCAGGGCCTGGAAATCTTCGGCTACGCGAAGGCCTCGACCTTCGCCAACGCCGCACGCGCCGGTCTCGACCCGAACGCGGAAGTGCCGAACTCGATCAACGCCGCCTGGTTCCAGCAGCACCGCAAGCGCGACAGCGCCGTGGTCAACCTGCAGTTCAAGCCGAGCGACGAGTGGGAGTTCAACCTCAGCGGCCTGTACATCAAGGAAAACTTCGACAACTACAACCAGTCGCTGTACAGCTTCCTGACCTGGAACGACGGCACTGTCGCCGCGGTCAACCGCCTCGGCGATGCGAAGAACGGCGTGGTCACCAGCGGCCACTCCAACGCCAACGCCGATGCCACCGGCGGCACGGTGCTGTACGACAACAACGTGCGCGAGTCGGAAGTCGAGACCAAGGGCATCGACCTGCGCACCGCGTTCGACGGCGAGGGTTGGGGCTTCAAGGGCCAGATCGGCAGCAGCAAGTCCGAGAACAAGCACCTCGCCCAGTACTTCATCGAGCCGGTCTACAACGGCGGCTTCAGCTGGAACATCGACCGCGGCATCACCTTCGACAACCCCGACGCCGCGCGCAATCCGGCCAACTGGGGTCCGTCGGGCGGCCTGGTCAACGGCTGGATGGGCAACAACGGCGTGTTCTCGACCGAGAGCAAGGACACCTACGGACAAGTCGACTTCAACGTCGAGTTCGACAGCGTGTTCAACAACCTCCAGTTCGGCGTGCGTCGCGCCAAGCACGAGGAGTCCTTCGAGCTCAACATCTACGGCCCGGTCAACCGCGGCACGCTGGCCGATGTCGGCACCGTCGGCCTGACCGACATCCGCGGCTTCAGCAACGACCACGGGCGCCACATCCAGGTCGGCCGCGGCAACGTGCTCGACTGGGTCAAAGGCAGCCCGCTGAACTTCGCCAACCCCGACCCGGCCGGCTTCCTCAACAACACCTGGGCGCTGGAACAGACCAACACCGCGGCCTATGTGCAGGCCGACTTCGCCAGCGGCGCCTGGCGCGGCAACTTCGGTCTGCGTTACGTCGAATCCAAGACCGACGCCAGCGGCTTCGTCTACGGCGGCGCGCCTTCGCTCGACAACCTGGCCGGCAAGTGGCAGACCAAGTCGAAGAAGGAAGACTTCGTGCTGCCGTCGCTGAACGTGGTCTACGACACCGGCAACGACGTGCTGCTGCGTTTCGCCGCGGCCAAGGTGATCGCCTGGGCGCCGTACAACCAGATGGTCAACAACACCTTCCTCAACGACACCACGTATAACGGCAGCGGCGGCAACGCCGACCTGTCGCCGTACGAGTCGACCAACTTCAACCTGTCGGCCGAGTGGTACTTCGCCGAACAGTCGGTGCTGGCGGCGTCGGTGTTCTACAAGGACATCTCCAACTACATCGACAGCGCGGCCCGGATCGAACGCCAGTACAACTCGATCCGCGACACCAACCGGGTCGTGTTCGACACCACCCTGGTCGGTTTCCACGGCTGCACCGCGGACGGCTATTGCGACTACGACATCCAGCGTCCGCGCAATGCCGGCAAGGGCAAGGTCAAGGGCTTCAACGTCAGCTACCAGCAGCCGTTCGCCGATACCGGCTTCGGCCTGACCGCGAACTACACCTACGCCGACGGCGAGAACAACACCGGCGACCCGCTGCCCTACCAGTCGCGCGACAGCGTCGCGATCAGCCCGTACTACGAGAACGGCCCGCTGACGTTGCGCCTGTCGTACAACTGGCGCAGCCATTACCTGGCCGGCGGCTACGTGGCCGGCGCAGCGCCGGCGAGCGTCGACGCCTACTCCGAACTCGGCGCCAGCGTGGGTTGGAAGTTCAACGAGAACATGGCCTTGTCGTTCGACGCCATGAACATCCTCGACGAGGAATACGTGCAGTACTCCGGCAGCAAGAGCAAGCCGGTCGGTACCTACCACAGCGGCCGTCGCTACATGGCCGCGTTCCGGTTCAACTTCTGATCCGCACCGCAACACGCACGCGCCGGCCGCTAGGCCGGACGCGTGGCCACGTCGCCGGGATCGCCACGATCCCGTCGGCACGTCGCATCCGAAGCCCGGCACTCACCCTGCCGGGCTTCGCCGCATTGAGCACCGCACACTGACACCGCCGGCGCGCCTCCACGCACGCCGGCCACGAACGGAGCAGCGCAACGATGAAAACGCGTACCGCCTGGAACCTGGCCCTGGCCAGCGCCGCGGCGATCGGACTGGCCGCCTGCCAGAACACGACCCCGCCGGCCGGCGCCGGCTCAGCCGACGCCACCTCCACCGCCGCGAGCGGCGCCGAGCCGGCGATCGCCGCGCATGCGAGCGCGGTGATCCCGCGCCCGGCGCAAGTCGTCGCCGGCGAAGGGCGGTTCGTGTTCGGGCCGCAGACGCGTCTGGTGGTCGCCGCCGACGACACCGCCGCGCGCCGCGTCGCCGAGGATTTCGCCGCACGCGTGCAGCAGCTGCGCGGCTTCGCGCCGAGCATCGACAGCGGCGGCAAGCCCGGCGCCGATGCGATCGTGTTCGCGCTCGACCCCAAGTCCGCCGCCAGCGGCGACGAGGCCTACACGCTGGAGATCGGCCGCGACGGCGTGCGCGTGCAGGCGCGCGCCGCGGCCGGCCTGTTCTACGGCGCGGTCACGCTGTGGCAGTTGGCCACCGCCGACGGCGGCAAGGGCGCGGCGAGCATCGCCGCGCAGCGCATCGACGACGCCCCGCGTTTCGTCTGGCGCGGCCTGATGCTCGACGTCGCCCGCCACTTCCGCAGCGTCGACGAGGTCAAGTCGGTGCTCGACCAGATGGCGCTGCACAAGCTCAATACCTTCCACTGGCATCTCACCGACGACCAGGGCTGGCGCGTGGAGATCAAGAAGTACCCGCGCCTGACCGAGGTCGGCGGTTGCCGCATCCTCGCCGGCGCCGCCGGCCGCGATGCCGAGGGCAAGCCCAAGCCCTATTGCGGCTATTACACCCAGGAGCAGATCCGCGACGTCGTGCGCTACGCCGCCGAGCGCCACATCACCGTGGTCCCGGAAATCGAAATGCCCGGCCATGCGCAATCGGCGATCGCCGCCTATCCCGAGCTCGGCGTCACCGACGTCGTACGCAAGGCGCCGCCGGTGTCGCCGGACTGGGGCGTGCACACCTATCTGTACGGCGTCGACGATTCGACTTTCGGCTTCCTCGAAAACGTCCTCGATGAAGTCGCCGGGTTGTTCCCGTCGCGCTACATCCACATCGGCGGCGACGAAGCGGCCAAGGACCAGTGGATCGCCTCGCCGAGCGTGCAGGCCAAGATCAAGTCGCTCGGCCTGAAGGACGAGATGGCGCTGCAGAGCTGGTTCGTCGGCCGCATCGCCGGCCACCTGCAGAAGCACGACCGCATCCTGCTGGGCTGGGACGAGATCCTCGAAGGCGGCAAGCTGCCGGCGAGCGCGACGGTGATGTCCTGGCGCGGCACCAAGGGCGCAGTCGAGGCCGCGCGCGAAGGCCACGACGTGGTCGTCGCGCCCGACCGCCAGCTCTACCTCGACTACGTCCAGAGCGATCGCGACGACGAGCCGAGCGGACGCTTCCCGATCAGCACCCTGCGCGACTTCTATCAGTTCTCGGTGGTGCCGCCCGAGCTCGACGCGGCCCAGAGCAAGCACGTGCTCGGCGCCCAGGCCAACCTGTGGAGCGAGCACCGCCGCAGCTTCGAGCGCATCCAGACCGCGCTGTACCCGCGCCTGGACGCCCTGGCCGAAGTGGTGTGGTCGCCGCAGGCGCGGATCGACTGGAACGACTTCCAGCAACGCCTGGCCGCGCAGATGGCGCGCTACCGCGCCCAGGACGTGAAGGCCTCCGACGTCGCGTTCGCGGTCAAGTTCAAGGTCGAGGACGGCGCCGACGGCGCCGCGCCGAAGCTGGCGCTGAGCAACCAGACCGGCTTCGGCGAGATCCGCTACCGCACCGACGGCCAGGACCCGGGCGTCGACGCTCCGCTGTACCGGCAACCGCTCGCCGCGACCCTGCCGCTGGACGTGGTGGCGACCACCTTCGTCGACGGCAAAGCGATTTCCGCGCCGCGCCGTTTCAGCGCCCGCGACCTGTCCGACCTGAGCACCCGCACCAGCGCCGGCCTGCGCCCTTGCCGCGAGGGCTACAACCTGCGCCTGGAGGACGACGCCGCGATCGAAGGCCAGGGCGACGGCGCCCGCGCCTCGCTGACCACCAACCTGATCGACCCCTGCTGGATCTACGAAGGCGCCCGCCTCGACGGGGTCGGCCGGATCGAGGTCCGGGTCGGCCAGGTGCCCTACAACTTCCAGCTCTGGCACGACACCAAGAACATCGTGACCCGCAAGGCCGAACTCGGCGGCGCCCTGGAAGTGCGCGTCGACGACTGCAAGAGCGCACCGATCGCGCGCCTGCCGCTGGCCGAAGCCAAGCGTTCGGACGGCCTGAGCACGCTGCAGGCGACCCTGCCGAAGCTCGCCGGCCGCCACGACCTGTGCTTCGTGTTCGCCAGCGGCGGCCACGACCCGCTGTGGGCGCTCGACCGCGTGACCCTGCGCCCGGCCGCGAACTGACCCGGCCAGGCCCTTCGCTCCGCCGCGGCGACCGCGGCGGAGCGCTCGTCCGCTGACCGCCGCTACCCGTCCTTGCCCGACCGTACCCGCGCCGGGGATGGCCCACCCGGCCGCAAGCGAGCGATGCCGCCCGTCCGTATCACGCTATTCGCCCGCTTGCGTCAAATAAATTATGTGCGCGGATTCATGGATTGTGCATCGCAGCGGTTAGCATGTAGGGGTTCCAGGGGGATCTACAAACATGCCTATTCGCAAGTTGTTGTTGGCTGCGGCACTCGCCGCCGCCGTGGTATCCGGCTCCGCCGGCGCCCAGGCCCTGTCGAAGCCGGGCGAGTTCTACTTCGACGCCGACGCTCAGACCACCAAGCCGGTGGTCGCGATCAAAGAGAACGGCGACGCAGCCATGGAACGGCTGGCCAAGATCATCGAACGCAAGGCGCACGCGCCGACCGAGGCCGCGCAGCTCGCGCACCTGGCCATGGAAGGCGGCCGGGTCGAGTTGGGCCGCCAGTTGTACGGGCGGGCGCTGCGCGAGATCGACAGCGGCAGCACCTACTGGCGCGCGATCATGTGGAACTACGCCTGGGATCTGTACCACCTCGGCGCCCACGAAGAAGCGTTCAAGTACTGGGTGACCCTGCACGGCGCGCGCAACGTCAGCGCCGCATGGATGCCGCCGACCTACGCGGTCGCGCTGTGGTCGTTGGGACGCAAGGACGAAGCGGTGGAGTGGTATGCCGCCGCGGTGCGCAGCGAGCCGGACCTGTGGCGCAACAGCTCGCGTTACGCCGAGCTGCTGCCGGCGTGGCGTGACAGCGACCGCGCCACCCTCGCCCAGGTGCAACAGGCCTGGGCCGAGAACCCGCCGCGCTGGCCGTAAGGCCGCGCAAGACCGCGCCGGGCGCCTCGCCCGGCCTGCGCGAAAGCAGCGGCGCGGCGTGATGCCGCGCCGCTTTTTTGTGGCCGACTCCGCCACCGCGACCGTTCGTCGCCGTTGTTTCCGTTGGACTCCTTACACGGCTACAGTCGGCCGTCCACAGCCGCGCGTTCGCTCGACGACGTCGGTCTGTCGATGCGCCGTCGCAGCCGAGGATCGGATGTCCCTTTCGCTACTGAGCGTTGTGGTGGTCGAAGACCACGGCTTCCAACGCCGCATGGCGCTGCGCCTGCTGTCCGAACTCGGCGTCGCCCGCCTGCACGAGGCCGGCGACGGCGCCTCCGCACTGCGCCTGCTGCGCTCGCTGGCGCAGGTGCCGGACGTGGTGCTGGTCGACCTGGACATGCCGGGCATGGACGGCATCGAATTCATCGACCACCTCGCCCGCGAACATCTGGCTCGCGCGATCCTGGTGGTCAGCGCGCTCGACGCCGCCCTGCTGCACACCGTCCAGACCATGGCCCGCGCCTGCGGCCTGCGCGTGCTGGAGGCGGTGCCCAAACCGCTGACCCGGAGCAAACTCTCCCAGGCCCTGGCCGGCCTGGAACTGGTCGCCGCCACCGTCGCCGACGACGACCCCGGCGAGATCGGCCTCGACAGCCTGCGCGCGGCCCTGGCCGCCGGCGAGATCGTGCCGTGGTTCCAACCGCAGGTCGAACTCGGCAATGGGCGGGCGATCGGCGTCGAGGCGTTGGCGCGCTGGCCCCGCAGCGACGGCCGCGTGGTGCTGCCGCAGCATTTCCTGCCGTTGCTGGAAAGCGAAGACCTGGTCGACGAACTCACCGAACAGATGCTCGCCCAGGCCTGCCGCTGGAAACGCCAGTGGGACCGCAGCGGGCTGCGCCTGAAACTGTCGGTCAACGTCTCCGCCTCGACCCTCGACGATGCCGGCGCCGCCGATCGCTATCAGCGCATCGTCCGCGAGGCCGGCGTCGACCCGGCCGAGGTCGTGCTCGAACTCACCGAAAGCTCGCTGATCGCCGACGCCGCGCGCGGCCTCGGCGTGCTCGCGCGCCTGCGCCTGAAGGGCTTCGGCCTGTCGATCGACGACTTCGGCACCGGCTGGTCGTCGCTGTCGCAACTCTCGCAGGTGCCGTTCACCGAATTGAAGATCGACCAGGAATTCATCGCCGGCGCCAGCCAGCAGCCGCGCAAGCGCGCGGTGGTCGAGGCCAGCCTCGATCTGGCGCGCAAGCTCGGCCTGGACGCGGTCGCCGAAGGCGTGGAAACGGTCGAGGACTGGCAGATGCTGGCCGAGCTGGGCTGCGCGATCGCCCAGGGCCGGCTGATCGGCGACGCGGTGCCCGGCGAAGAGTTGCCGGCCCTGCTCGGCCGCTGGCGTCGGCCCGAACATTGAGGCGCGCGGTGTTCGCCTGGCTCGACCGCTTCAGCATCCGCCACCAGTTGTGGGGGCTGTTCGGCCTGTTCCTGCTCACCGGCGCCAGCGTGCTGGTGATCGACGAGATCGAGCAGTACCGCGCGCGCCGCACCCTGCAGACCTTGCAGGACGACGCCCTGCTCGGCCTGCGCCTGATCAAGACCGTGTCCGACGGCTACGGCCTGGACGTGGTCGACACCACTTTCCGCGTACGCAACTATCTGGTCGACTGGGACGAAGGCCTGCAACGCGTCGACAGCGCGCAGCGTCGCGTCGACCAGGCCTGGCCGCGCCTGCAGGCCTTGCCGCATTCGGCCGAGGAGCGCGCGCAGTTGCTCGCCGCCGCACAGGCCCGCCGCACCGCCGACGCCGCCGCGGCCGAGCTGCGCGCGATATTGCGCCATCGCGACATCCGCGCACTGGGCCAATTCGCCGACAAACGCCTGTACCCGGCGATCGACCCGCTGACCCAACGCCTGCAACTGCTGTCCGACCTCAAGCTGGTCCAGGCCGACAGCGTGGTGCGCGCCGACATCGTCCGCAGCGAACGGGTCAGCCTGATCCGCATCGCCCTGTCGCTGTTCGCCCTGGCCACCGCGGCGCTGATCGGCCGGCGCATCCTGCGCAACGCCTCGCGCGGCATCGACCGCCTGACCTGGCTGGCGCGGCGCATGCGCGAGCACGACTACACCGCCGAGCCCGGCGAGCTGCCAGCCGGCGAACTCGGCGCGGTCATGCAGGCCTTCATCGACATGCGCCGCGACGTGCTCGGCTTCGAGACCGAACTGACCGGGCAGTTGATCCGCAACGAACGCACCCGCGCAGAACTCGAGCAGCGCGAGCGCTTCCAGCGTTCGCTGTTGGATTCGGCGCAGATCGCCATCCTCGCCGTCGACGGCGAGGGCTGCCTGACCCTGGTCAATCCCTTCGCCGAACGCCTGCTCGGGGTCAGCGCGCGGGAGGTGATCGGCCACGAACGCCTGCACACCGTGTTCGAACCGCGCGCCTTACAGGCCTTGGCGAGCGAGTTGAGCGCGCAGACCGGCCAAAGCGTACGCGCCGACTGGACCGCCTTGCGCGAGCTCGCCCTGGCCAACGCCGCGCCGCGCGAAACCCGCCTGCGCCACCGCAACGGCACCTGGGTGCCGGCGCTGGTCGCAGTGTCGGCCACCCACGAAGACGAAGACGCACCGGGCCTGCTGCTGATCGCCGCCGACCTGAGCGCGCTCAAGCGGCTCGAACGCGAACTGCGCGCCAGCGAAGCGCGCGCCCAGGACGCCAACCGCGCCAAGTCCTCGTTCCTGGCGGCGATGAGCCACGAGATCCGCACCCCGATGATCGGCGTCACCGGCATGATCGAGGTGCTCGCGCATTCGCGCCTGGACGCCGAGCAACGCCGCGCCCTCGACGTGATCGAGCAGTCGTCGCAATCGCTGCTGCAGATCATCGGCGGCATCCTCGACTTCTCCAAGATCGAAGCCGGACGCCTGGAGATCGTCACCGAGGCGGTCGACCTGCCGGCGCTGGTGCGCAGCACGATGGCCGGCTTCGTCGGGGCCGCCGCCAGCCGCGGCGTGACCTTAAACTGCCGAATCGACGCCGGCATCGCCCCGGCGCACTACGCCGACGCCCTGCGCCTGCGCCAGATCCTCGGCAATTTCCTCTCCAACGCGGTCAAGTTCACCGAGCGCGGCAGCATCGAGGTCGCGCTCGAATACCTCGGTCCGGTCCCCGCCGACGGCGACGACGAAGCCCGCGATGCCTTGTGTCTGCGCGTCAGCGACACCGGCATCGGCGTCAGCGCCGAGCAACAACAGCGTTTGTTCGAACCTTTCAGTCAGGCCGACGGCGACACCACCCGCCGCTACGGCGGCACCGGCCTCGGCCTGGCGATCTGCCGGCGCCTGGCGGTACTGATGGGCGGCGATGTGACGATGGAAAGCGCGCCCGGCGTTGGCACGAGCATGCGCTTGCGCGTCGCCCTGGCGCGGGCGCCGGTTTCGGAACTGCGCGCCTCGATGCTCGGCGACGCCGAGGCGACGGCACTGGTCGCGCGCCCGCTGCCCGACCTCGCCACCGCCGAGCACGAACGCAGCCTGATCCTGCTGATCGACGACCACCCGACCAACCGGTTGGTGATCGCGCGCCAGCTCGCCCTCGCCGGGTATGCCAGCGAATCCGCCAGCAGCGGCCAGGAAGGTCTGCAGCGCTGGCGCAGCGGGCGCTATGCGCTGCTGCTGTCGGACGTGCACATGCCCGGCCTGGACGGCTACGGCTTGGCTCGCGCGGTGCGCGAACAGGAAACGCGCGACGGCCTGCCGCGCACCCCGATCGTCGCCCTGACCGCGTCGGCCTTGAAAGGCGAAGCCGAGGCCTGCCAGGCCGCAGGCATGGACGACTACCTGGTCAAGCCGGTCGCGGTCGCGCGCCTGGCCGCCACCCTGCAGCGCTGGTTGCCGCACACCGTGCCGCCGCCGGGCACCTCGCCGGCGCTGGCGAGCGACGAACGCGCACGCGTACTCGACGGCGAGGTGCTGCAGCACCTGCTGAGCGACAGCGGCAGCGATACCGCCGAGGTGCTCGACGACTTCCTCGTCGTCACTCGCCAAGACCTGGCCGAGTTGCAGAATGCGCGCACGCAAGGCGACCTCGCCGGCGTGCGCCGTCAGGCCCATCGCATCAAGGGCGCCGCGGCCCTCATCGGAGCCCACGAACTCGGCGAGGCCGCGCAGGCCGTCGAGCAGGCCGCGCACGACGAAGACTGGGCATCGTTGCTGGCGGTGCTCAGCGAATTGGAAACCGCGCTCGAGCGTTTGCGGCGACTGCCGCGCTGAATCGAGCGTGGCGCTGGGCCGGATGAGAACGCCAAGAGCAAATCCCCCCTGCCCCCCTTTTCCAAAGGGGGGAACAGCAGTTGCGGCGGGTGCGGCGCGGGCGGCGGCAGCGATAGGCGCAGCCGCAGCGACGATCGCCTCTACACCTTTCGACCAAGCGTGTTGACTCGCCCCTTTGACAAAGGGGCCGCGCCCGGCGCAACGCCGAAGTCTCTCGTGCCTACAGCGCAGGGGATTTGCCGTTGCCGTTGCACCGGCAGCGACGATCGCCTCAAGACCTTCCGAACAAGCGTGTTGATTCGCCCCCTTTGACAAAGGGGGCGGCGCCCGGCGCAGCGCCGGGGTCGCTCGTGTCTACAGCGCGGGGGATTTGCTGTTGCTGTTGCTGTTGCTGTTGCCGTTACTGTTGCTGTTACCCCAACGCCCTACTTCGCCTGCGCATCCTCGATCGGGATTTGGTGCTCGCGCAGCCATTCGATCACCGCTTCGCGGTCGCGGCGGGTCTGGCCGTTGAGGACCTTCTCTGGGGTCATGAACATGAAACGCTGAAAACTCGCGCCCTGCACGTTGCGGGCGTTCGGGCTCGCGCCGGCCTGCAACAAGGTCAGGGCATGGCCGAATTCGTTGACCTTGGCGGCCTGGTGCAACGGGGTGTTGCCCATGCGGTCGGCCAGGTCGGGCTTGGCGCCGGCGGCAAGCAGGGCCTTGAAGTTGTCGGCGCGCTCGCCCATCAGCGCCGCCGCGAGCGGGGTGGCCTGAGTGACGGTGTTCGGGGTGTCCGGGTTGGCGCCGCGATCCAGCAGCACCCGCAGGTAACGCGGGTCGTTGGCCATCGCCGCCAGGTGCATCACGGTCATGCCGTCGTCGCTGCCGACCGCCGGGTCGGCGCCGACGCCCAGCAAGGCCTCCAGGCCGGCGCTGCTGTGGTGATACAGCGCCCACTGCAACGGCGTGGTGCCCTTGGCGCCGCGCGCGTTCGGGTTGGCGCCGGCGGCGGCGAGCTCGCGCACGCGCGCGGCATTACCGTCCGCCGCGGCCTCGGCCAGTTCGGCGCTGCGCACGTCGGGGAAGACTTCGCTGGCTTGCATCGATCGGTTTCCCGGGCCTGCACACGCCGTGCAGACCGACAGCATAAGCACGATGGCGGCGGCCATCACGCGCGAGGCCGCGCCGCGCGGGTTCAGATGCGGAAAGTTCATGACTAGGCGCCTGCTCTGGAAGACGACCGTGGTCGGATGGCCGGATCGTAACGCAGCCGCGCCGGCGGATAAGAGAAGGCGGTGCCGTTCACGGGCAGACGCGACCACGCAGCCCGCCGCCGTGGCGCGCCCACGCCGTCGCCACGCTCGCGTCCGCGCCTCAGTCGAAGGGATTGAGGAAGCTGCCGACGTCGTCGAGGACCTTGACCGTGCCTTCGGCGACATCGCCGGCGAAGTCGAGGGTGGCCTCGGTCGCGGTGCCCAGGCCATCGAACACGATCTCGGTCAGCTCGCCGGCGCCTTCGGCGACATCGCCGAGGATCTGGCCGCCGTCCTCGATCCAGCCGCCGAGGGTGTCGCCGGCATCCTTGAGGCCGACGTATTCGCCGAGGTCGCGGATCAGGCCGCCGGCAAGTTCGCCGCTGCCTTCGGCGACGTCGCCGACCAGGTTGAAGCCGCCGCGGCCGACGTCGCCGGCCAGATTCAAGGTGCCCTCGGCGAGGTCGCCGGTGAGCTTGAGGGTGCCGTCGATGTAGCGGCCATCGGCGTATTCGTTGTTGATCACGCCGTCGAGGTCGCCGCCGAAATCGTAGCCGACGTTGAAGGCGTCGACGCCGAGGTCGATCAGCTCCTGGGCGCCGTCGCCGAGCAGATCGATCGCGGTTTCCGAAACGGTCTCGGCCGTGCGGTCGAGGAGTCCGAGATCGTCGCCTTCGATGCTTTCGGTCGGGGTCGGGGTCTGGGTCTTCATCGCCTCGATCACGGTCGCGGCGCCGTGCGCGCTGAGCACGTTCGGCCAGCCTTCCGGATGCTTCAGGTTGAGCTCGTAACCGACCGCATCGGGCGTGCCGTTGAGCACCTCGACGCTCTGCTGCACGCCGGTCAGCGGGTCGCCGTCGACGTTGTAGCGGCGGATCTGGCCGTCCTCGGCCTGCGAGCGCGCGTCGTGCGGGCTGAAGCCCAGGTCGCGCAAGGTGTCGTTGCTGAGGCCGGCGGCGTTGAAAGTCACCGCGGTGTTGCCGGTGGCCAGCGCCGCGGTCGAGGCCAGGCCGCCGCCGAGCGAGTGGCCGGTGAACACGACGTTGTCGCCGAACGCAGCCTCGGCTTCCTTCGCCAGGGCGACCGCCTGCTTGTACTGACTGGTCTCGAAGCCCAGGCCCTGGCCGACGTCGTTCGCGATGTCGCCGTCGCCGAACGGGCTGAAGCCGTTGGTGCCGGCGAAGGCGACCACGTACTGGCCGTTGTTGTTGGTATAGACCGCGGCGCGGAAGCCGGTGCCCTCGGTCTCCAGCGAGGCCGGGTCGATGCCGGCCGGCTTGCCGTCGGGGCCCTTGAGGTCGAGCAGTTGCTCGGGGGTGAGACGCGTCCAGCCGGCGGTGCCGGCGCCGTCGGTCTTGTAGACGTCGCTCGACAGCTCGGCCAGCGAGGTGTCGATGGCCTTCTGCGGCTGCTGGCCGTAGAGCTGCTCGCTGAAGGGTTCCTGCGCGGCGGTGTCGACCGGCGCGTGCGGCGAATACGGCAGCTCGACCGGTGCGCTCGCCAGGGTCAGCGGTGGTGCGGTGTCCTGCGGCAGGGGTTGCGAGGACGGCTGCGGGTGCAGCAGGTGATCGATCAGATTCGGCAACTGGGCGAAACGGAACGCACTGTCGAACTCTGGAAAGCTCATCGCGGCCACCCCCTGGGTACTTGAACGCAGCGTATGGACGCGGATTGTGCAGAAACAGCTGGTACGCGCCCGAGCTAGGGTTGACCCTAGGGTTCGGGAATCGGGAATCGGGAATCGGGGAGCAAAGCAGGAACGGGAGCGGGAGGGAGGTCAACCTTCGGCCCAGGCGCGCGGTCGCCGGGCTGCGTTATGGTCGGGGTTCACCTGGAGAGGCACCGCATGTCCCGACCGATCACCGCGCCCCGCCGCGGCCTGGCGCTGCTCGCCCTGGCCTGCGCGCTCGGCCTGCCGCTGTCCGCCCCCGCCGCCGACCGCATCAGCGGCAAGGCCTTCGCCACCCGCAGCGAGGTCTACGCCCCGCACGCGATCGCCGCGACCTCGCACCCGCTGACCACCCAAATCGCGCTCGACGTGATGAAGGCCGGCGGCAGCGCGGTGGATGCCGCCATCGCCGCCAACGCCGCGCTCGGCCTGATGGAGCCGACCGGCAACGGCATCGGCGGCGATCTGTTCGCGATCGTGTGGGACCCGAAGACCCAAAAGCTCTACGGCTACAACGGCTCGGGCCGTTCGCCCAAGTCGCTGACCCTGGCCGAGTTCCAAAAGCGCGGGCTCAAGGACATTCCGCCGCACGGCCCGCTGCCGGTCACCGTGCCCGGCACGGTCGACGGCTGGTTCGCCCTGCACGAACGCTTCGGCCGCAAGCCGATGGCCGAGAACCTGGCGCCGGCGATCCGGTATGCGCGCGACGGCCATCCGGTGCACGAGGTCATCGCCTACTACTGGAACGCCTCGGTGCCGCGTCTGTCGAAGTGGCCGGGCTTCAAGGAGCAGTTCACCATCGACGGCCGCGCCCCGCGCACCGGCGAGATGTGGAAGAATCCGAACCTCGCCAACACCCTGGAGCAGATCGCGAAGGGCGGGCGCGATGCGTTCTACAAGGGCGAGATCGCCCACACCATCGATGCCTACTTCAAGGCCAACGACGGTTTCCTGAGTTACGACGACCTCGCCGCCCATCGCGGCGAATGGGTCGAGCCAGTCAGCACCAACTACCGCGGCTACGACGTCTGGGAACTGCCGCCGAACGGCCAGGGCATCGCCGCGCTGCAGATCCTCAACCTGCTCGAAGCCTACGACCTGAAGTCCTACGGCTTCGGCAGCGTCGAACACCTGCATCTGTTCACCGAGGCCAAGAAACTCGCCTTCGCCGACCGCGCGCGCTGGTACGCCGACCCGGCGTTCTCGAAATCGCCGGTCGCGAAATTGATCTCCAAAGACTACGCCGCGCAGCGGCGCAAGCTGATCTCGATGGACAAGGCCTTGCGCGAAGTGCAGCCGGCGACGCCGAAGGAGCTCGACGAAGGCGACACCATCTACATGACCGTCGCCGATGCCGACGGCATGATGGTCTCGCTGATCCAGTCCAACTACCGCGGCATGGGCAGCGGCATGGCGCCGCCGGGCCTGGGCTTCATCTTCCAGGACCGCGGCGAGCAGTTCGTGCTCAAGGAAGGCCATCCCAATTCGTTCGCGCCGGGCAAGCGCCCGTTCCACACCATCATTCCCGCGTTCGTGACCAAGGACGGCAAGCCCTGGCTGTCGTTCGGGGTGATGGGCGGGGCGATGCAGCCGCAGGGCCATGCCCAGATCGTCATCAACCTGATCGACTTCGGCATGAACCTGCAGGAAGCCGGCGACGCCCCGCGCCTGCAGCACGACGGTTCCACCGAACCGGCCGGCCAAGCCACGGTCATGAGCGACGGCGGCGAACTCGACCTGGAGACCGGCTTCGCCTACGAAACCGTGCGCGAGCTGATGCGCCGCGGCCACAGCGTGCGCTTCGCCCACGGCCCTTACGGCGGCTACCAGGCGATCATGGTCAACCCCCACGGCGGCTACGTCGGCGCCAGCGAATCGCGCAAGGACGGCCAGGCCGCGGGCTACTGAGCGAACCGCTTCGGGCTCGGAATGTAGGAGCGCGTAAGTCGCGACATGCACAGCGACATGAGCCCACGCAGTCGCGGCTCACGCCGCTCCTACAAAAGCCCCGCGGCTTCAGGGTAGGAGCGGCGCAAGCCGCGACCGCGTGGGCTCATGTCGCTGCGCAGTCGCGGCTCGCGCCGCTCCTACCCGAAAAGCATCGCCGCGCGATTGACAGCGCCGACTGTGCTATCGAACACTATTCGCGCGGCGTCGAACCAACGCCGCGCACCAGTTGCGGATCGCTCTCAGGGCCGGTCCGCAGTCCGGACCGAGGGGTGCTGCGACGGAACCGACGCGTTCCGCCACGCTCGATCCGCGATGCCGAGACAAGGGCGCCCTCCCGATCATGGAGGCGTCATGCCCGTTTCTCATACCGCGTCCGACGACGCGAACATCCATTCCGGTGCCGCGACCAGCGCCGCCCACGCTGCCTCGCCGAACGGCTTCCAGCTCGCCGTGGTCACCTCGGCCGTCTACGCCGAGTTCCATCCCGACGACGCCGGCCTCATCGACGCCCTGCGCGGGCACGGCATCGAACCGGTCGCCTGCGTCTGGAACGACCCGGCCGTGGACTGGACCCGCTTCGATGCCGTCCTGGTCCGCACCACCTGGGATTATTTCCGCCACTACGACGACTTCCTGGCCTGGTACGACCAGATCGAAACCCTCGGCCTGCCCATCGCCAACGAACTGCCCTTGCTGCGCTGGAACAGCAACAAGCGCTATTTGCTCGATCTCGCCGCCCTCGATGTCGCGATCATCCCGACCGTGTTGGCGCGCGGCGACGCCCTCGCCGACGCGGTCGCGGCGATGTCCGGACGCGAAGTGGTGATCAAGCCGACCGTCAGCGGCGGCGCCTGGCATACCGTGCGCGGTCGGGTCGGCGAGGCCGCCTTCGCCGAAGCCTTGGCGGCCCTGCCGCCCGAACTCGAATATCTGGTGCAACCCTTCATGGCCGAGATCGTCACCGAAGGCGAGTGGTCGCTGATGTTTTTCGACGGCCATTACAGCCACGCCGTACTCAAGAAACCCGACGCCGGCGACTACCGCGTGCAGACCGATTTCGGCGGCAGCGCGAGCTTGACCGAGCCCGACCCGGCGATTCTCGCCGCGGCCCGGCGCGCACTCGGCGCCGTGGCTGCGTTGGGCTATCGCGACCAGGCCTATGTGCGCGTGGACGGAGTGATGACCGCCGACGGCTTCCGCCTGATGGAACTGGAGTTCATCGAACCCTTCCTGCACCTCGCCGCGTATCCCCCGGCGGCGGAGTTGTTCGCCGCGCAACTGGCGCGGCGCTGGCCGAGTGTCGGCGAATCGGCGACGCTCGCCGCCGGATAAGCTTCTGCACCGCGCCGCCGCGAGGCGGCGCAACGGAGTCCGCATGCCCCCCGCAACCACCGAGCCCCTGTTTTCCTACGGCACCCTGCAGCAGGCCGATGTACAGCAGGCCACCTTCGGCCGTCTGCTCGAAGGCCAGGCCGACGCCCTGGTCGGTTACCGCCGCACGATGGTGAAGATCGAAGACGCGCAGGTCGTCGCCACCAGCGGCGCGGCCTATCACCCTATCGTCGAAGCCAGCGGCGATCCGCACGACCGCGTCGAAGGCATGGTGTTCGCGATCAGCGCCGAAGAACTGGCCCACGCCGACGCCTACGAAGTCGACGAGTACGAACGCGTGCAGGCCCAACTGGCGTCGGGGCGGCGCGCGTGGGTCTACGTGAAACGCCGTGGCTGAAGCGGCGGCCGGCGTTTGATCGGTCGACCGGTCAAACGCTCTTCGTATAGCGAAGCCATCGCGACGATCACCGACATCGCGAGGTTCCGCGAGCGCTGGCAATCGCCGTGCCCTCGTTCCTCGAACCCTCAATCCGCCGCAACCGTGCGCCCGCGCGCCCACTCGCGCAGCGCCGTGACCTGCTCGCCCATCAGCACCGACAAGGGCCGGGTCTGCTTGAGCTCGGCGCGCAACTGGAAATCCGCCAGGGGCGTGTTCGCCGCATGCGCGGCGTACATCGCCGCGACGATGGCCTGCTCGATCTCGGCGCCGGAAAAGCCGTCGCTGGCCTGGGCGAGCGCGACCAGGTCGAAACCTTCCGGCTTCAGCGCGCGCTTGCGCAGATGGCTGGCGAACAATTCCTCGCGCACCTCCGCGACCGGCAGGTCGACGAAGAAGATTTCGTCGAAGCGGCCCTTGCGCAGCAGTTCCGGCGGCAAGGCCTCGATCTGGTTGGCGGTGGCGACCAGGAACAGCCGCGACTTGCGCTCGGCCATCCAGGTCAACAGATAACCGAGCACGCGCCGCGACACCCCGCCGGCGTTGTCGCCGCCGTCGCCGGCCAGGCCTTTCTCGATCTCGTCGATCCACAGCACCGCCGGCGACAACTGCTCGGCCGAACTCAAGGCCGCGCGCAGGTTCTTCTCGGTCTCGCCGTGGAACTTGTCGTACAGGGTGCCGAAGTCCAGGCGCACCAGCGGCACGCCGAAACCGGCCGCGACCGCCTTGGCGATCATCGACTTGCCGCAGCCCTGCACGCCGAGCAACAGAATGCCCTTGGGCGGGTCCAGCCCGGGCGGCGCATCGCCGCTGACGAACACGCCGCGGCGTTGCTCGATCCAACGCTTGATCCGGCGCGCGCCGGCGACTTCGCTCATGCGCGCACTGTCGTATTCGTAATGCAGGTGGCCGGAACGGTTGAGCAGCTCGAACTTGAGCTTGGCCAGTTCCGGCAGGTCGTCCGGGCCGATCGCGCCGTCGCGGAAGATCAGATGGCGCGCGATCCGGCGCGCATCGACCGGGTCCAGGCCCTGCAGGTTGCGCACGATCTGCTTGACCGCGTCGGCGTCGCTCTCGACTCGGCGCCCGCCGTGCTCGCGCATGTAGTTCTCGGCTTCCTCGCGCACCAACTTGAGCAGGGCGTTGGCGTCCGGCAGGCTCGGTTGATGGCGCACCGCCAGCGACTCCAGGTCCGGCGGCAACTCGACCTTGTGCCCGATCAGCACCAGCACGTGCGGCTCGCAGCCGCGACGCTGGACGATCTCGCGCAGCTGGCGCTGAGTGCTGGCGTAGCCCAGGTAGGGGTGCGCATCGAACATCAGGTAGATGCCGCGCTGTTCGGCGTCGCGGATCGACTGCAAAGTGTTGGAGATGTCGGGAGCGACCTCGGTCTCTTCGTCGTCGCGGTCGAAATCGACCCGGCGCAGGCCTTCGGTGATCGACCAGCGGTACAGCGCCCGCCACACGTTCATCAATACCTGGCGGAACAGCTCGATCACCCGCGACTCGTCGCGGGTCTCGATCACGATCAATGCGGTGTTGGCGCGGATCAGCGCCGTCAGGTCTTGCAGTTCGCTCATGGGGCCGTTCTTCCGTGGACGCGACATGATACGGCGCGCCGATGGGTCGGCCTCGGAAAAACTCGGGCAACCGCAAATCCCCCACGCCCGCTGCGCGGTCGTTCGCCCCCTTTGTCAAAGGGGGCAACAGCCAGGGCCGCTGCAGCAAGGACGCATCGAACACAGGGCCTTTGCACTCCCACCCGAGGCACTTCCCCCCTTTGAAAAAGGGGGCCAAGGGGACTCGCTCTTGCTTCGCTTCCAAACCGCCCGCCCCCTCGAGCGCCGCTAAGCCTAAAGCCGCCTTGAGGCCGCGCCGCGCAACCGCGACCATGCTCTACCACCCGACGTTCGCGATCCCCGTCCATGGCTTTCGACGCCTTCGCCCTGGTCCTGGCCATGCTGGGGCTGGGTTACCTGTTCCAGCGCTCGCGCGTGTTGCCCGACAACGCCGCGCAGACGCTGAACCTGGTCGTGCTGTATGTCTGCCTGCCGGCAGCGGTGTTGCGCTATGCGCCGCGCCTGCATCTGGAACCGGCCCTGCTCGGCATCGCCGCGGTGCCATGGCTGCTGCTGGCCGCGACCCTGCCCTGCGTCGGCGCGTTGTCGCGCTGGCTGAAGTTCCGCCGCGACGAGCATGCGGTGCTGCTGCTCACCGTCGCCCTCGGCAACACCAGCTTTCTCGGCTATCCGCTGACCCGCGCCCTGATCGGCGAGCACGCCCTGCCGTACGCAGTGGTCTACGACCAGTTCGGCGCCTTCCTGATGCTGTCGACCTTCGGCCTGTGGGTGCTGGCGCGCTACGGCGGCGACCAGCGGCCCAGCGCCGCCGACATGCTGCGCCGGATCGTGCGCTTCCCGCCGCTGTGGGCCTTGTCGATCGGCTTCACGGTGATGCCGGCCGAACCGCCGAGCTGGATCGCCGGCGGCCTGCAACGCCTGTCCGACGCCCTGCTGCCGCTGGCAATGCTGACCATCGGCCTGTCGGTGAAACTGACCCTACCGCGCGACGAGCTCAAGCCGCTGCTGTCGGGCCTGACCCTGAAGCTGGCGCTGATGCCGGCCCTGGCCTGGGCGCTGGTGCCGTTGCTCGGCCTGCACGGCGAGATGGCCCGCACCACCGTGCTCGAATCGGCGATGCCGCCGATGGTCACCGCCGGCGCCCTGGCCATCGCCCACCAACTCGCCCCGCGCCTGGCCGCCGCAATGGTCGGCTACGGCCTGCTGCTGTCGCTGCTGACCTTGCCTCTGTGGGCCGCGATCGGAGCGAACGTATGAAATCTAAGGCCCGCATCCGCAGCGCCGAGGGGCGAGGCCGGCTTGGCCGCGTGTGGTCGGCAGCCTTGCTTGCGACTTTGTGCGCCTGCAGTCCATCGTCCGCCGATCGTGCTGCAACGACGGCCAAGACCGGCGCAGCGACAGGGGCCGTTCAACCGATGCCCACCGGCGAAACCGGCTTCATCGGCAAACCGGGCTCGCACCGAGCGCCTGCCTCGACGAAGGCGGCCGCCATGACCCGGCTCAGCGAAGACATTTCCGCTGCGCTGCAGGCGCACCTGCACATGCTGGCTGCCCGGGGCCAAGCCCGCGACCGCCTCGACATCGCCTTATTGTTGCCCTTGCTCGATCACGACTCGGCGGCCGACCCGTCGCTGCGCCGTGACTCGCTCGCGCTCGCGCGCGAAGTACCCGACCAGCGCGCCTTGGTCGCCTGGCTCGAAGCCATGACTTGCATCGACAGCAACGGATGCGACTCGCACGCGGCGCTGGCGCGGCTGCAGCAGGTCGAACCGGACAATGCCGCAGTCTGGCTGCTCACCCTGGAGCAGGAGGCGACCGCACAGAGCTCCCCACGCACCGACGAAACGCAATTGGAGCTGCTGAGCCGAGCGGCGCGGGCGAGCCGGTACGACGACCATCTGGCCGACACCAGCCGCGAGACCTTGCGCGCATTACAGCCGGTGCGTTGGCCCCCCCTCGATCGCGATAGCGAAGCGGCGTTGCGTAACATGCTGCACTTGTCCGACAGTGTGCCCGCATCGGCGCTGGGACCGGCGCTCATGGCCACCTATGCCACCGCGATGGAGATTCCGCCGTACAGCGCCACCGCCGGCGCCTGCGAGCCGGATACGGTCCTGCTACCGGGTTCGCATCGACTCGTGCCTTGCCGTACGGTCATGAGCCTTATGGCCGATGGCGACAGCCTGATCGCGCAGGCGCTGGGCACCACGCGCATGGTGCGCTTGTCCCAGGACGGCCCCGAGGCCATGCATTGGCGCGAACGCCTGCGCCAGTCACATTGGCTGCGCGCGCAATGGTCAAAGATCGGGTCGCCTGCGCTGAGCTACGCCATCCGCGAGCATGGCGAGGTCCCGGCCCTTCGCGCCGAACTGGCGCGGCGCGGGCTCGGCATGCCGCCGCCGGGCTGGCTACCCGAACAGCCGCGCGCCCGTTCGTTGATTCTGAGCGGCCGGCTGCCACCGGATTCCTGAGCGCCGTCTCCCAACCCCCACCCCGTGATGGCCCCGGCCACACCCCCGGTGTACGCTGCGGTTTCCATCCGGAGGGAGCTCGCATGAAGACCGTGCTGGTGGCCAGTTCGAAGGGCGGCGTCGGCAAGACCACGATCGCCACCCACCTTGCCGCCCAGGCGGCCCTCGATGGCCTGCGTACGGCCTTGATCGATGCCGATCCCCAGGGTTCCTCGACCCGCTGGGCGCAGCGCCGCTCGGTCCTGGAAAGCGCGGTCCTGCCGCTCGACGGCACCCGCCGCAAGGCCTGGCGCAAGAGCCTGCCCGACGACGCCCAGCGCACGGTGATCGACGCACCGGCCGGCGCGATGGCCGACGATCTGGAAAGTTTCCTGGAGATCGCCGACGCAGTGCTGGTGCCGATCCAGCCCTCGACCCTCGATATCGAAGCAACCGTGCCCTTCCTCGACACCCTGGCCCAGCACCCGCGGGTGCGCCGCGGCCAGCTCCGCGTCGGCCTGGTAGGCAACAAGCTCAAGCCCTGGACCAACGCCTCGCAGCAGGCCATCGAGCTGCTGCGCGAATGGCCCTACCCGGTGGTCGGGCAGATCCGCGACAGCCAGGCCTATGTGGTCATGACCGCGCTCGGCAAGAGCCTGTTCGACTACCACTCCGCACAGATCCGCGAACACCAGGCCGATTGGCAGCCGCTGCTGAAGTGGATTCGCAAGTAAGGCACGCCGCCTCGGCCGCGGTCGGCGCCGACGCTACCCTTATTCCGATCCGACAGGCATCCTCCTACCGTCGCTCTTCGCACGTCGCAACGATTCGTCCAGCCTTCGCGCGCCTGTCGTTTCCGACCCCGCTTTCACCTCCGCCGCCAGAACTGCCCACTCCATGCGCGAATTGATCCTGCTCCGCCACGCCCACGCCGAGCCGGCCGCCCAAGGCCAGGCCGACCTCGACCGCCCCCTGTCCGCCGAAGGCCTGGCCGAAGCCGAAGCCGCCGGCCGCTGGCTCGCCGAGAACAAGCTGGTCCCGGACTGCGTGCTGTGCTCGCCCTCGCGACGAACGCGCGAGACCCTGGAAGCCGTGCTCGGCGCGATCGGCTATGTCGAACAACGCATTGAGCCGTCGGTCTACGACGCGACGCCCGGTACGCTGATCGGCCTGGCCGACACCCACATCGAAGCCGAGCGGCTGATGCTGGTCGGCCACAACCCCGGCCTGGAGCGCCTCGCCGCGCTGCTGCACAGCGGCCAATCGGGCGATTACCGCGGCATGCCGCCGGGCGGGATCGCGGTATTGAGCGTGCCGGTCGGCACCGGACTGGAACCGGGAGTGGCCCAGCTCAGCGCTTTTTGGTGGCCGTGAACCCGGCGCGGCCGGCGCCGTCGCGCTGGCGGCGCCTTCGCAGTCGGGTCGCCGCCGGCGCCGCCTTCGCGGCCGCGTTCGCTTGCCCGGCCTGGGCGCAGTCGACGTTCCAGGTTTTCGACCCCGACCACACCCGTTTCAGCTTCGAGCTGCGCACGCGCTGGGGCCAGAAGGTCGCCGGCGTGTTTCCGCGTTACGACGGCGAGGTCACCACCCTGGCCGACGGCCGCCACCAGGTGCGGATCCGCCTGGCGACCGCCGCGGTGCAGTTGGGCGATTCCGAGCGCTACACCCGCCTCGCCCGCGGCGAGCGTTTCTTCAATGCCCCGCTGTATCCCTACATCGAGTTCCTGTCCGAACCGCACGCGCCCGATCTGGTGCGCACCGGCGGCGCCCTGCGCGGCAAGCTGACTCTGCACGGGGTCAGCCGCATGGAGACCTTCGTGCTCGGCGCGCCGGCCTGCGCCCGTCCCGGCGAGGACTGCGACGCCATCGCCCAGGGCAGCGTCAGCCGCTACGACTACCGCCTCGACGGTTGGCAGTTCGCACTCGGCGACCGGGTTCGTTTCACCATGCAGGTCCGGCTCAAGCCGGGCGTGTTCAAACATCCCGAATCCAAGCCCGCCGAGGCGCGCTCCGGCGAAAGCCACCCGGGCGACCCCGGCCGGGTTCCGGAACGAAAGGAGTCTTTCCGTTGAATGCGGTACCGCGCGGCCTGACGGCCCTGCTCGTCCTGACCTTGTCGGCCTGCGCCACGCTGAGCCCGGCGCAGCGCGACCGCGCCAGCCAGATCGCCGCGCAGGCGCGCTCGACCCAAATCGACTGCGACGCCGCCGACGCCTGCGCGCAGCCTTCGCCGCTGCGCGAGCTGGGCAGCAAAGCCCTGGCCGCGTCGACCCCGGAGCAGCCGCGCCACTACGCGGTGATCCTCGACCGCGGCCCCGATGCCCTGCTCGCACGCATCGACCTGATCCGCAGCACCACCCGCACCCTCGACCTGCAGACCTACATCTACGACGAGGACGACGCCGGCAAGCTGGTGCTCGACGAACTGCTCGCCGCCGCCCGCCGCGGCGTGCGCGTGCGCCTGCTGATGGACCAACTCGCGGCGCTGCGCCACATCGACACCCTGGCCGCGCTGTCCGGCGCCCACGTCAATCTGGAAGTGCGGCTCTACAACCCGGTGCTGCACCGTGCCCGCATCACCTACCCGCAGTACGTGCTGGCCGCGGCCTGCTGCTGGCGCCGGCTCAACCAGCGCATGCACACCAAGCTGCTGCTCGCCGACGGCCGCGTCGGCATCGCCGGCGGCCGCAACTACCAGGACGACTATTACGACTGGGACGACGAATACAACTTCCGCGACCGCGACGTGCTCGTCGCCGGCCCGGTCGCCGACGCGATGGGCACCGACTTCGAGTTGTTCTGGAACGACCGCCGCAGCGTCCCCGTCGAACGCCTCAGCGACGTCGGCCGGCGCCTGATCTCCGACGGCGTGCCGGCCCTGCCGAAGACCGAGTTCGAGCGCCCCAAGCGCGCCCAGGCCATGCTCGACGATGCCGCCAATGCCGAGACCGTGCGCGAGCGCGTCGCCGACCATGCCATCGAAGTCGGGCAGGTGCGCTACATCTCCGATACGCCCGACAAGCATCGCGAGAACAGCGACGCCAGCGCCCTGGCCTCCGACTCGCTGCGCGGCCTGATCGCGAACTCGCGCAAGGAAGTGATGCTGCAGACGCCGTACCTGGTGCTGTCGAAGGCCGCGCAGAAATTATTCAGCGACCTGCACGAACGCCCCGACGCGCCGCGCGTGATCGTCTCCACCAACAGCCTCGCCGCGACCGACGCCTTCATCGCCTACGCCCTGTCGTACAAGTACAAGCGCCGCTACCTGCGCGAGTTCGGCTTCAACATCTACGAATACAAACCGTTCCCGGCCGATGCGCCGATCGACATCGCCGCGACCGGCGCGACCCTGCCCGCGCTCGGTCTGCCGGGTCTGCCCGAACAGCCGCCGCCGGCGCGCTGGCGCCGCCAGGACCGCAGCAGCGTCGCCTACCCCTACCAGTACCGGCGGCCGCTCGAACGCGAATACGTCGCCACGCGCTATGCGCGCCGCCGCAGCAACGAACCGGTGCCGCTCAAGCGCGCCGGCGTACGCATCGGCATGCACGCCAAGTCGATGGTCATCGACGACCGCATCAGCGTGATCGGCACCCACAACTTCGACCCGCGCGGCGACCACTACAACACCGAGAGCGCGGTGGTGATCGAGGACGAAGCCTTCGCCCGCGCGCTCGGCGACAGCATCCGCCGCGACATCGCCCCGGCCAACTCCTGGGTGATCGCGCGCCGCGACAAACCGCCGGTGTTCTCGGGACTGGAGTATTCGATCGCGAAGATCTCCGAACACCTGCCGCTGTTCGACCTGTGGCCGGTGCGTTACGCGACCAGCTACGAATTCGTGCCCGGCCCGAACTGCCCGAGCCCGCTGTACCGCACCGACCCGGGCTTCCGCGCCTGCTACAAACCGGTCGGCGATTTCCCCGAGGTCAACCTCGGCGTGAAAAGCCTCACTACGCGCATGTTCACTGCGTTCGGCGCGGGGCTGGCTCCGATTCTTTGATCGCAACGCGGCAACGTTGCGCCGTAAGTCCTCATGCGTCCCTGCTCATGCAGGGAAGCTTCTTCGCCTTGCACTTCCTGTAACCGACGCAGGCGGAAACAGGAAGAGCGCCTGTCTCTGCGCCCTCTTCCGCTGCGCTCTAAACCTCGGAAAGAGGGTTGAGGTAGGGCGCACTCCCACGACCGATCCGCTCGAAGCCCCTCTCCCGCTTGCGGGAGAGGGGTTGGGGTGAGGGTATGCATGAGCGAAAAAGCTGGGATGGGGCCCGCGTCTTCGGAGAGAAACATCTCCCCTCCGGTTTCAGTCCCCTTCGGTCGGTCACATCCGTCGCCTGGCATAGGTCTTCAGTCATAGGTGCGCGATTGCAACCTCCGCGCCCCTCGCCACATCTCTATCAGCAATCCCGGCGCTTGCATCCAGCCGCCGGGGCCCGGAACCCCCACCGGGCGCCCCGAAACACCGGGGCATGACTTCCAGCACATAGCGAATATTGTTTAGGTGTTGTACTTTACCAACACACCGAGTCACTACAGCCCCCCACGACACAGGAAGCCCGCCATGAACGCCCAGACCGCCCGCACCGTTTCCCCGACCGCCACGACCGCTACGGCCACCGTCCAGACCGCCCCGACCGTCCGCCACCAGCACCGCCAGCGCGATTTCGGCGTCGGCTACGGCAACAGCAGCGGCTACGCCAGCAACCGCAGCTACGCCAGCAACTGGGTCCAGCCGCGCTTCCGCTTCGCCTGATCGCAGACGTTCGTCCATGGGCCGGCCGAACGCGGTGACCTCCCCCTCCTCTTTCCGACCCGGACCGGCGCGCACAGTCCCCACTGTTCAACGCGCGCCGTTCCGGGCTTTTTAGAGGACGCCGGGGCCACCCGACCGCCCCGAGCCAATCGCCCAAGCACTGCCCAAGCGCCGCTCCATCGCCTCACCGCAGCATCCGATGTACGCCCGCAACGCCTGCGAGCCGACGCTCGCGACTGGTCCGACCGCGGCATCGCCGCTATCGTGAGGCGATGAATGCCTCCGACACCGCTCCCTCCGCCGCGCGTTCCCCGTTCCGCGGCCACAACACCGTCGCCGACCTCAACCGGCTCTCTCGCAACACCGCGATGGAACCGCTCGGCATCGTCTTCACCGAAATCGGCCCGGACTACGTCCGCGGCACCATGCCGGTCGACGCCCGCACCCACCAGCCTTACGGCCTGCTCCACGGCGGCGCCTCGGTCCTGCTCGCCGAGACCCTGGGCAGCAGCGCGGCCAACCTGAGCGTGCCCGAAGGCAAGATGTGCGTCGGCATCGAGATCAACGCCAACCACGTCCGCGGCGTGCGCAGCGGCACCGTCACCGGCACCGCGCGTCCCGTGCACGTCGGCGCCAGCACCCAGGTCTGGGAAATCCGCATCGAGGACGAGGCCGGCAAGCTGGCCTGCATCTCGCGCCTGACCCTGGCCGTGGTACCCAAGCCCTGACCCGGCGAGTAGGCTAGGACCTCATCCGGCGCAGCAGCGCCGGTTTTGCGCTGACTCGCGAGAACCCCGTGCGCCGACCCACCATCAAAGACGTCGCCGAACTGGCCCAGGTCTCGCTGAAGACCGTCTCGCGCGTGATCAACGACGAATCCGGCGTCCGCGCCCGTACCCGCGCCCGCGTCCACGAAGCGATCGCCGAACTCGACTACCGCCCCGACCCGTCCGCGCGCAGCCTGCGCAGCGCGCAGCCGTATGCTCTCGGCGTGGTCTACGACAACCCGAACCCGTACTACATCATCAGCGTGCAGAACGGCGTCCTGGCCGCCTGCCGCGAAACCGGCTACGGCCTGCAGATCCATCCCTGCGATTCGTCCTCGCCGCTGCTCGCCGCCGACCTGATCGACCTGGTCCAGGGCGCGCGCCTGGCCGGCCTGGTGCTGGCGCCGCCGATGTCCGAGCGCATGGAATTGGTCAGCGAACTGGTCGCCCACGGCATCCGCCTGGTGCGCATCGTTTCGGCCGCCGAAGACCCGAAGGACGGTTCGCCCTGCGTCTGGGTCGACGACCGCGACGCCGCCTACGACATCACCGAACACCTGATCCAACTCGGCCACCAGCGCATCGGTTTCCTGTGGGGCGGCAAATCGCACCGTTCCAGTTGGGAGCGCTACAAGGGCTATGCCCAGGCGCTCAACGACTATGGCATCGCCGAAGACGAGAACCTGGTGCTGCCGGGCGATTACTCCTTCGACGACGGCTTCCGCGGCGCGCGGCGATTGTTCGCCCTGCCCGACCGCCCGACCGCGATCTTCGGCAGCAACGACGAAATCGCCGCCGGCGTGCTGGCCGCGGCAAAGTCGAGCGGCATGCACGTGCCCTACGACCTGTCGATCGCCGGCTTCGAAGACAGTCCGTTCTCGAAACAGTCGTGGCCTACCCTGACCACCGCGCGCCAGGCCACCGAAGAGATCGCCCGTCATGCGGCGTATCGCCTGATCGCCGAACTGCGCCGCGAAGTGGATCAGCCCCTGGAAGTCCCGCCTAACGAAGGCTTCAGCCCGATCCTGGTGGTGCGTGGTTCGACCGCCCCGCCGCGTCCGCTGCAGACGCCGTAAATCGCCGCACGACCACGACGACGCGCCTTCGCTCTTCCCCCTTTTGGAAAAGGGGGGGGTAGGGGGATTTGCCGTTGCCGTGATTTTGATCTGCTTTGCCGTTTTACCGGCCAAGTGGAGACCCGAAGGGCGGCGCACAGGACGTGCGCCGTTTTTCGATAGGACAAGGATGTCCTATCGAAAAATCCCGGCGACAGCATCGCACTCGTGGCCTGTGCCCTTGCAAGGAGAGCCCTTTTCTTTGGTTACCTTTCTTTTGGGCTTAGCAAAAGAAAGTAACCCGGCCGCTTTAGCGGACGGAAGCTTTGCACTTGCTTGAGGCTTCTAAGGGAACAAAATCAAACGCCAAAAGCTTCCGCCACTAAAGCGGCGGGTAACTTTCTTTTGTCTAAAGCAACAAAAGTCCGTCTGGATTCCCTTCGGTCAAAAGTAACCAAAGAAAAATGCTTTTGCTTTGAATCACAAGCCCGCACGATCGATGCAGACGCAGGGCTTTTTCATACGGGACATCCCTGTCCCGATGAAAAACGGCGCGCGTCCCTGCGCGCCGCCCTTCGGGTCTTCTATCGCCTTCGCGAGTGCGAGGCTGCGCACAGCAACAGCAACAGCAACAGCAACAGTAGAAACATCGCTATCGTCGCGAACCTGTCGCAGAGCGATCGTGGCTTGTAACCGAAGGAAATCCACTAGGACGCCGCTCCTACCCTCACGACGGCACGCCGCTTCGATGGATGACATCGGTGTTGCTGCGTCTGCGCATCCCAAGGTCGCGACTCACGTCGCTCCTACAGCGGAAGGCTTCTCAAGCGGCGGCAGAAAAGTAGCAACAGCAAAACCACGCTATCGCCGGACGATCAGCCGCGTAATGCCACAGCCTCACGCGCCAGCGCCTCCACCTTGCCCCAATCGCCGGCCTTCACCGCCGCCGCGGGCGCCACCCACGAACCGCCTACACAGGGCACGTTCTTCAACGCCAGGTACTCGTGCGCATTGTGCACGCCGATGCCGCCGGTCGCGCAGAACCGCAGTTCCGGCAGCGGGCCGCCGATGGCTTTCAACGCCGTGGCGCCGCCGATCGATTCGGCCGGGAAGAACTTGAGCTGGGTGTAGCCGTGCTCGAACAAGGCCATCGCTTCCGACGCGGTCGCCACGCCCGGCAGCCACGGCAGGTCGATGTCGCGCGCCGCGGCGATCAGGCCCGGCGCGCTGCCCGGCGACACCGCAAAGGTCGCGCCGGCCTTGAGCGCATCGCTGAAGTCGGACGGCTTGCGCACGCTGCCGACACCAACCGCGGCGCCTTCGACTTCGGCGGCGATCGCGCGTACCGCGTCGAGCGCCACCGCGGTGCGCAGGGTCACTTCGATCGCCGGCAAACCACCGGCGACCAGCGCGCGCGCCAACGGCACGGCGTCCTTCAGGTCGTCGATCACCAACACCGGCACCACCGGCGCAAGCGCCAACACGGCGGCGACGCGCGCTTGCAGATCCTGCATCGAACTCATTGCCTCACTCCTGTCGTTCGGCGCGTCGCGCTCAAGCGCGCGCAGCCACTTCGTCGATATGCCTGAGCAGGTCGGCCGGGTCTTCGTAAACACGGAAGGCGCCGGCGCGCTCGAGTTCTTCCTGGCCGTAGCCGCCCGAGAGCAGGCCCACGCCGAGCGAACGCGCGCGACGCGCGGCGAGCAGATCCCAGATGCTGTCGCCGACCACGATCGAATGTTCGATGTCGGCGCCGAGTTTGTCGGCGGCGGCCAGGAACAGATCGGGATCGGGCTTGGCGTGCTTGACCATGTCGCGGGTGATCACCGGGGTGATGTCGGGATCGACACCGAGTGCGACCAGATTATGGCGCGCGGTCTCCATGCGGCCGCTGGTGGCGATCGCCCAGGGAATCCGGTTCTCGGTCAGATAGGCGAGCAACTCGACCGCACCCGGCAGCGGACGGATCTGGGTCGCTTGCCGGCCATAGGCCTCGGCATGCAGACGGTGCAGACGCTCGATGCGTTCGGGGGTGATGTCGATGCCGGTCTCGCGCAGCAGGATGTTGGTGAACAAACCACCGCTCATGCCGATCTTGCGATGGATGCGCCACACCGACAGCGGAATGCCGTCGGCGTCGAGCGCCTGTTTCCAGGCGAGCACGTGCTGGTAAACGCTGTCGACCAGGGTGCCGTCGAGGTCGAACAAGAAGGTGGTGCGTGCGGGAGCGGGCATGAGGGTCCGAAGGTTGGGAATCAGGGATTCGGGTGGACGATCACAGCGGCAGCGCGCCGAACACGCCGGCGCCCCGGTCGGCGGGTGCGGCGTAGTCGCGGAACGCGGCGAACAGCTCGCGGCCAAGGCCGACGTGGTGCGAGGACAGGTCGACGATCGCGTTCTCGCGCTCGCTCCAGTCCACCGGCGCCAGCACACTGAGGGTTCCGGCGATCGCATCGACACGCAGCACGTCGCCGTCGCGCAGCTTCGCCAGCGGGCCGCCGCAAGCGGCTTCGGGGGTGACGTGGATCGCCGCCGGCACTTGGCCGGAGGCGCCCGACATGCGGCCGTCGGTGACCAGAGCGACGCGATGGCCGCGCTTTTGCAGCACGCTCAAGGTCGGGGTGAGCTGGTGCAATTCCGGCATGCCGTTGGCGCGCGGGCCCTGGAAACGTACGACCACGATCACGTCGCGGTCGAGTTCGCCCTGCTCGAAGGCCTGCTTGACCTGATGCTGCTCGGTGAACACGCGGCACGGCGCTTCGACCGTCCAGCGGTCTTCCGGCACCGCCGAGACCTTGATCGCGGCGGTGCCGAGATTGCCGTCGAGCACGCGCAAGCCGCCGTCGACTCGGAACGGTTCGCTGACGGGACGCAACACCGCGGTGTCGGCGCTGGTCGGCGCCGACGGCACGTGCATGACGTGGCCGGCCTCGTCGAGACGCGCCTCGATGCGGTAACGCGCCAGGCCCGGGCCGGCGACGGTTTCGACATCGCCGTGCAGCAGACCGTGGTCGAGCAGTTCGCCGATCAGATAGGCCAGGCCGCCGGCCGCGTGGAAGTGATTCACGTCGGCGCTGCCGTTCGGATAGACCCGCGCCAGCAGCGGGATCGCCGAAGACAATGCGTCGAAATCTTCCAGCCGCAGTTCGATGCCGGCCGCCGCCGCCATCGCGATCAAGTGCAGCAGGTGATTGGTCGAGCCGCCGGTGGCGTGCAGGCCGATCACGCCGTTGACGATCGCGCGTTCGTCGACGATGCGGCCGATCGGCCGGTAGTCGTCGCCGAGCGCGGTGATCTGCGCGGCGCGCTGCGCGGCCTGCGCGGTCAGCGCATCGCGCAACGGCGTGTTGGGATGGACGAAGCTCGAACCCGGCAGGTGCAGGCCCATGAGTTCCATCAGCATCTGGTTGGAATTGGCGGTGCCGTAGAAGGTGCAGGTGCCCGGGCCGTGGTAGCTGCGCGCCTCGGCTTCGAGCAATTCCTCGCGCGAGGCGTCGCCGGTGGCGTAACGCTGGCGCACTCGCGATTTTTCGTCGTTCGGCAGGCCCGAGGTCATCGGCCCGGCCGGCACGAAGATGCCCGGCAGGTGACCGAAGTGCAACGCGCCGATCAGCAGCCCGGGCACGATCTTGTCGCACACGCCCAGGTACAGGGCGGCGTCGAACATGTCGTGCGAGAGCGCGATCGCGGTCGACATGGCGATGACGTCGCGCGAGAACAGCGACAGCTCCATGCCTTCGCGGCCCTGGGTGACGCCGTCGCACATCGCCGGCACACCGCCGGCGACCTGCGCGGTCGCACCGGCCTCGCGCGCGGCAGCCTTGAGCAGATCGGGAAACCGCTCCAACGGCTGATGGGCCGACAGCATGTCGTTGAACGAGGTGACGATGCCCAGGTTGGGCGCATGGCCCGAGCGCAGCGCGCTCTTGTCGCCGGGCGCGCAGGCGGCGAAACCGTGGGCGAGATTGCCGCAGGACAGACGTCGGCGTTGCGGGCCGCTGCTCAAGGCCGCATCGATGCGGGCGAGATAGGCATTGCGGCGCGCGCGGCTGCGTTCCTGGATGCGGTGCGTGACTTGCGCGACAACGGGATGCATTGGGGTATTCACGGGTACTCGATTCGTTCGGGGCGCCTGCGATGGCGCCGGCCAGTGCCCCCCTTCGAAAAAGGGGGGTTAGGGGGATTGGCTCTACCTACACCTTCCGGAGAAGCCGAGGCAAAAGCAAATCCCCCCGCGCCCGCCAAGCGGACGCAGCCCCCTTTCGAGAAGGGGGCGACAGCAAAGGCCTGAGCTTGGGAGGGGAGGGAGCCTGGGCCTGGCTGTCTGCGGAGTCCAAGAGTGCTGCGGACTCCAAGGGTGGAGCGAGAGAGACGGAACGTGGGACGTAAATCGGGAATCGGGAATCGGGAATCGGGAATCGGGAAATCAAATGCCGGAAGCAAACGGCGCGCAACTGGATCAGGGGCTCCAGTACAAGGTCGGCACGACCGGCGCGCCGCTGAGCACCGAACGAATCGGCAACGTGCTGCGCGGATCGCGCTGGACGCCGTCGAGCACTGCGCGTTTTTTCTCGCCTTCGATGTGCAGGTACAAGGCCGGCGAGGTGAAGATCGCGCTGAGAGTCAACGTCATGCGCGGTTCCGGCATCGCCGCGGTGCGGATCGACATCACCGGTGCGCGGCCGCGCGGCTGCAGGCCGATTTCGCGCAAGGCCGGATTGTCGTAACCCAGGTCGGGGAACAACGAGGCCACGTGGCCGTCGTCGCCCATGCCGAGCACGGCGACGTCGAGCGGCAGACCTTCGTTGGCGATCTTGGTCAGCACCGGCATCAGCGCCGCTTCCGGGGTTTCGGTCGGGCGGTACAGCGGCAACAGGCGCGCGACGGCAGCGTTGTGCTGCAACAGGAATTCGCGCAGCAGGCGTTCGTTCGAACGCGGGTGCTCCGGCGGCAGCCAGCGCTCGTCGATCGGCAGCACGGTCACCCGCGCCCAGTCCAGGGTCTGGGTCGACAAGGCCTGGAAGAAGCGCTTCGGCGTATTGCCGCCGGACAACGCGATGCAGGCTTCGCCGTGGCGCGCGAGCGCGCCGCGCAGATCCGCCGCGACCTGTTTCGCCAAGGCTTGCGCGAGCTGCTCGCCGTCGTCGAACAGACGCTCGTGCAACGGCAGGGGCAAGGGTTCGATCACTTTCAGTCGCTCAGCCTGCATCTTCATGCCAGGTCCTCCCATCGCGTTCGATCAAGGCCACTGCGGCGCTCGGGCCCCAGCTGCCGGCGGTATACGGGCGCGGCGCGTCGGCGCTGGCGGCCCAGGCGGCGCGGATCGGGTCGATCCACTTCCAGGCCGCGTCGACTTCGTCGCGACGCATGAACAGCATCGGGTTGCCGCGCACCACGTCCATCAGCAGACGCTCGTAGGCATCGGCCTGACGCCCGCCGAACGCCGCGGCGAAACTCATGTCCAGCGGCACGTGGCGCAGGCGCAGGCCGCCGGGGCCGGGCACCTTGTTCATCAGCCACAGCTTCACGCCTTCGTCGGGCTGCAGGCGCAGCACCAGCTTGTTCGGCGCCAGCCGGCTGGAGGGGTCTTGTTCGGTGAGGTCTTCGAAGATCGAGTGCGGCACCTGGCGGAAGGTCACCACGATCTCGGACGAACGCTCGGCCAGGCGCTTGCCGGTGCGCAGGTAAAACGGCACGCCGGCCCAGCGCCAATTCTTCACTTCGGCCTTGATCGCCACGAAGGTTTCGGTGAGCGACTGCGCGCCGAGCTCCTGCGCATAGCCCGGCACCGCGCGGCCGTCGACCGCGCCGGCCTTGTACTGGCCGCGCACGGTGGATTGCGCGGCATTGCCGTTCTCGATCGGGCGCAAGGCGCGCAGCACTTTCAGTTTCTCGTCGCGGATCGCGTCGGCGGCCAGCGACGACGGCGGCTCCATCGCGACCAGGCACAGCAGCTGCAGCAGATGGTTCTGGACCATGTCGCGCAGCGCGCCGGACTTGTCGTAGTACGGCGCGCGCGATTCCACGCCGACGGTTTCGGCGACGGTGATCTGCACGTGGTCGATGTGTTCGGCCTTCCACAGCGGCTCGAACAAGGCGTTGCCGAAGCGCAACGCGGTCAGGTTCTGCACCGTTTCCTTACCGAGGTAATGGTCGATGCGGAAAATCTGGGTTTCGGCGAACACGCGGCCGAGTGCGTCGTTGATCGCGTCGGCGCTGGCGCCGTCCTTGCCGAGCGGCTTCTCGACCACGACGCGGGTCTTGGGCCCGACCAGGCCGTGCGAGTGCAGCCGGTCGCCGACCACGCCGAACAGGTCCGGGCCGACCGCGAGGTAGAACACGCGGACGCGTTCTTCGTCGGGGAACTCGGCGGCGAACTCGGGCCAGGCGGCGTCGGAGCTGAGGTCGAGGCGGCGGTAGTACAGCAGCGCCAGGAAGCCGTCGAGGGCGTCGCCGTCGCGCGCCTGCTCGCCGGCGAAATTCTGCAGCGCTTCGCGGATCTTGCCGCGGTAGTCCTCGTCGCTGCGCTCGTCGCGGGCGATCGCCACGATGCGGGTGCCGGCGACGATCTGGCCGTCGACATAGCGGTGGAACAAGGCGGGCAGAAGCTTGCGCAGGGCCAGGTCGCCGGTGCCGCCGAAAATCACCAGATCGAACGGGGCCAGCGGCGCCAGATGCGGGGCGTGGGAGGGGGTCGGCACGGAGTAGACACTCATGGGCGGGCTCGGACAGGTCTCGTTAGGAACCATACCAGTAAAGATACCAGTAAGATACCACTTCGACAAATTATCCATTTTTCAATCATTTACGCAGGCGAATCAGACACTTGTTGCTGCCAGTGGTCTGCGACTGGTATCTTTTTGCCATGCAGCCCTACTTGGTCAGCGAATTCCGCCGCCAGAGCGACGCCCGACGCGCGCCGGCTTATCAGCACCTGCGCCGGTCCTTGCAGCACGCGATCGAGAACGGCGAACTGACCGCCGGCCAGGCCCTGCCCGGCGAACGCGAGCTCGGCAAGCTGCTCGACCTGTCGCGGGTGACCGTGCGCAAGGCCATCGCCGGGTTGGTGGCCGATGGGCTGCTGGTGCAGCGCCAGGGTGCCGGCACCTTCGTCGCCGAGCGCATCGTCAAATCGTTCTCGCGCCTGACCAGCTTCACCGACGACCTGCGCGCGCGCGGGCTCGACCCGCGCTCGACCTTTCTCGAACGCGGCCTCGGCGAGGTCACCCCGGAAGAAGCGATGGCGCTGAACCTGTCGCCGGGCGCTGCGGTGATCCGCTATTACCGTCTGCGCACCGCTGACGGCGTGGCGCTCGCGCTCGAACGCACGGTGGTGCCGGCCTCGGTGATCGCCCATCCCGACTTCGTCGAGAACTCGCTCTACGAAGCCTTCGCCAAGCTCGGCATCCAGCCGGCCCGCGCCCTGCAGCGCCTGCGCGCGATCGCCTTCGACGCCGAACAGGCACGCTTGATGAATCTGCCCGAAGGCGCCCCCGGCTTGTTCATCGAGCGCCGTACCTTCCTCGACGACGGCCGCGTCGTCGAGTTCACCCGATCCTTCTATCGCGGCGACGCTTACGACTTCGTCGCCGAACTGCAGAGCGAACCCACGCCGTGACCACAGACACCCTGCTCGACGCCACCAGTACGCGCATGTACGCCGAGGCGCAGGAAGCCGGCGATGCCGTCGCCCGCCAATTCGCCGCCAACGCCGACATCGTCGACGACCTCGCCGAACGCCTGCACAAACACCCGCCGCGCTTCATCGTCACCTGCGCGCGCGGCAGCTCCGATCACGCCGCCACCTACGGCAAGTACTTGTTCGAAACCCAACTCGGCCTGGTCACCGCCTCGGCTTCGCCTTCGGTCGGTTCGGTGTATGCGATCCAGCCCAAGCTCGACGGCGCCCTGTTCGTGACCGTGTCGCAATCGGGCAAGAGCCCGGACCTGGTGCGCAACGCCGAGATCGCCAAGGCCGCCGGCGCCCATGTCGTCGCCCTGGTGAACGTTACCGACTCGCCGCTGGCGCAGATCGCCGACACCGTGCTCGGCCTGCACGCCGGTCCGGAAACCAGCGTCGCGGCGACCAAGAGTTATCTGTGCTCGCTGGCCGCGCTGCTGCAGCTGACCGCGCGCTGGAGCAACGACGCCGCCCTGTTCAACGCCGTGCATGCCCTGCCCGACGGCCTGCGCGAAGCTTGGCGTCAGGACTGGTCGCCGCTGGTCGACGGCCTGGTCGACGCGCACAACCTGTTCGTGGTCGGCCGCGGCCTCGGCCTCGGCGCGGCCCAGGAAGCTGCGCTCAAGTTCAAGGAAACCTGCGGCCTGCACGCCGAGGCCTTCAGCAGCGCGGAAGTGCGGCACGGCCCGATGGCGATCGTCGGCCCCGGCTTCCCGGTGCTCGCCTTCGCCCAGGACGACGGCACCGGCGACGGCACGGTCGCAGTCGCCCGCGAGTTCCGCTCGCGCGGCGCGCCGGTGTGGCTGGCCGCGCCGGGCGTGCCCGGCGGCGACGTGCTGCCGACCGCGCGCTCGGTGCATCCGGCCTTGACCCCACTGCTTACCGTGGCGAGCTTCTACAAGGCGGTCAACGCCTTGTCGGTGGCGCGCGGGCACAACCCGGACCTGCCGCCGCATCTCAATAAAGTCACCGAAACGGTCTGAGGCCCAGCATGTCCGCCACAGCCTTCGTCAACGGCCGCGTGCTCAGCGAGCGCGGTTTCGAGTCCGACCTCAGCGTCATCGTCGAGGGAGGCCACATCGTCGCGGTGGTGCCCGGCCCGGCGCCGAGCGGGGCGCAAACGGTGGACCTGCACGGCCAGTACCTCGTGCCGGGCTTCATCGACACCCAGGTCAACGGTGGCGGCGACGTGCTGCTCAACGATACGCCCACGGTCGACGGCATCCGCCGCATCGCCGAGGCCCATCGCCAGTACGGCACCACCGGCCTGCTGCCGACGCTGATCAGCGACGACGTCGAGGTGATGGTCGCGGCGATCGACGCCGTGCGCAAGGCGATCCAGCAGGGCGTGCCGGGCATCCTCGGTATCCATCTGGAAGGCCCCTACCTCGCCGCAGCGCGCAAGGGCGTGCACAACCCGGACAAATTCCATACTCCGGACGAGGCCGAACTCGACCGCATCGCCTCGCTCGGCATCGGCAAGACCATGCTCACGCTCGCGCCCGAGCGCTTCGCCAACGCCACCTTGCAGGCGTTGGCCGCGCGCGGCGTGCTGGTCTGCGCCGGCCACACCGCCGCCGACTACGAACGCCTGCGCGATGCTTTCGCCCACGGCGTGCGCGGCGTGACCCATCTGTTCAACGCGATGACTCCGCTCGGCAGCCGCGAACCCGGCGGCGTCGGCGCCTGCATCGAAGACCCGCACAGTTGGTGCGGCGTGATCGTCGACGGCGAACACGTCCACGACGCCTCGCTGCGCATCGCCATCGCCGCCAAACCGCGCGGCAAGATCATGCTGGTGACCGACGCGATGCCGCCGGTCGGCGGCACGCAGGAAGATTTCGTCCTCTACGGCGAAACCATGACCTGCCGCGACGGCAAGTGCACCACCGCCGCCGGCACCCTCGCCGGCTCGGCGCTGGACATGGCCAGCGCGGTGCGCAACACCGTGCAGCGCCTGGGCCTGCCGCTCGACGAAGCCTGCCGCATGGCCTCGACTTATCCTGCCGAATTCCTCGGCCTGGGCCACGAGCTGGGGCGCATCGCCCCGGGATATCGCGCCGATTTGGTCGTGTTGGACGACGGCTTGCGGGTGACGGGCAGTTGGATCGGCGGGTTGGCGTAATCCCTGCTCGCCGGCGTCGCCAGGACTGAACCCGGCCGCAGCGACGCCCCATGTCAGCGCCGTATGTAGGCGATGTACTCGACGACGATGACCTTCCTCAATCGCCCTGCTCGATCGGATCGGCGCGCGATGGCTCGGCGAGCGGGCTGCGCGTCGTCGCCAGGAACGAGCCCAGCAGCACCAGCACGAAGCCTGCGCACATGCCGTAAGTGAGCGGCTCGTGCAGCAAGGTCACGCCCAACAGCAAGGCCACCAGCGGATTGACGTAGGTGATGACGGTGGCCCGCGCCGGCCCCGCTTCGGCGATCAGTGCGAAGAACAGCAGGAACGCCAGCGCGGTGCAGACCACCCCCAGTATCGCCACGGCCCCGGCCGCCTCCACCGTGATCTGCGACGGCCATGCGCTGAGCACGAAGGGCACGTAGGCCGTCGCCGCCAGCGCCAGCGAAGCGGCGATGACGCCTAACGGCGGCACATCGGACAAGTAGCGGCTGATGATGATCGGGCCGAGCGCATAACCGAGCGCGGTCGCCAAGGCGGCGGCCATCGCCCAACCGTTGGACACGTCGATGTCCAGGCCGACCAAGGCACCCACGCCGGCCAAGCCGACGCAAAGGCCCAGCAGCCGGCGGCCGTCCAGCTTCTCGTGTCCGCTCAGGGCCATCAGGCCGGCGGTCATCACCGGCACCGTAGCGATCAACAAACCGGCGGTGGAACTGTTGATACGGGTCTCGGCATAGCCCAGCAACCACCACGGGATGCTGATCTCGACCACGGTGAATGCGAGCAACGGCCGCCAGTGAGACAACAGCGGCCGCAACGCGCCGCGTGCCGCTGCGATCGGCAGCAACAGCATCGCGCCGATGAGCGTGCGCCCGAACGCGACCGACACCGGCGAGATGTCGGCGACGGCGACCCGGATCAGCAGATAGGGCACGCCCCAGATCACGCCCAAGGCGAGGAACAGCCACCAGGCGCGCCGGTTCATCGCGTCCTCCGGGCGAGCACGTTGCGCCAGGGGGCTTCCCTGCCGTCGAAGCGCGACGCCCAGTCGACCTCGAAACCCGCAGCTCGCAGACGTTCGTCCAGCCCCGCATCCGACCACAGCACCACTCGGTAATCGCCCGAGTCCCCGTGCTCCCAGAACTCGCCCTCGCCGAGCGGGTACGACAGCAGCAAGGCTCCCTCCGGGACCAGGGCCTGGGCCAGCTTGCGCAACACGCCGTCCACGTCGCCGCGTTCGAAATGCTGCAGCACGCACAACATCAGGACGCCCGCATAACGGCCCTCGACCTCGTCCGCGAGCAGATCGAGCACCTCCGCCCGCCGACCGCGTTGGGCCTGTAATTCGCAGAAGGCCCGGGTCACGTCGGTGCGATGGACCGGCACGGCGAGGGTCTCGAGGAAATCCGCATCCCAACCGGGGCCCGACCCGATCTCGAGCACGCCATCGCCGGACGGCAGCGCATCGGCGAGCCGCCGCAGCGCCTCGGCCCCGGCGACCGACGGTTGCGACGATACCGAGGCCGCATAGTCGCGCGCGCATTTTTCGTAGGCGGCGACGGTACGGCGGTTGTTGGACTGCGGCGATGTCATCGGAATGTCCTCTTGCAGGGTGCACTGTCGTCGACACGCCATATAAACATAGGAGCGGGCGCGATTGATGCGGTCGCTACGGAAAGCCGGATTCGGCGCAAGACCGAAGCGGCGCGATCGCGGCTCGCGCCGCTCCTACCCAGGAGCCGAGCCTCCGACGGCGGCCTTTGCCGTTGCCTTTGCCGTTGCCGTTGCCGTTGCCGTTGCCGAGACTTTGATCTGCTTTGCCGCTTTGCCGGTCAAGTGGAGACCCGGAGGGCGCCGCACAGGACGTGCGGCGTTTTTCGATAGGACAAGGATGTCCTATCGAAAAATCCCGGCGCTAGCTACGAACTCGTGGCCTGTGCCCTTGCAAGGAGAGCCCTTTTCTTTGGTTACTTTTCTTTTGGGCTTAGCAAAAGAAAGTAACCCGGCCGCGTAGCGGGCGGAAGCTTTGCACTTGCTTGAAGGGGTTCGCTTGAGACGCCTGACGTGGTCGCGACTTACGTCGCTCCTACAGTGGTGGAAGCTTTGCACTTGCTTATGGCTTCTCAAGAAACAAGATCAAACGCCTAAAGCTTCCGCCACTAAAGCGGCGGGTTACTTTCTTTTGTCATAAGCAACAAAAGAAAGGTAACCAAAGAAAAATGCTTTTCTTTGAATCACAGGCCCGCACGAGCGGTGCCTCCGCAGGAATTTTTCATACGGGACATCCCTGTCCCGATGAAAAACGGCGCGCGTCCCTGCGCGCCGCCCTCCGGGTCTTCAATTGCATCGCAGGCCGAAGCTGCGCACGGCAACGGCAACGGCAATAGCCAAGGCCAAGGCCAAGGCCAAGGCCAAGGCCAAGCAGCGTAGCGAGACGGAGGCAACACTGGCGCGACTTGCGTCGCTCCTACCCTGGGGTCACATGGAGCGACGGTGCGAACATGAAAAGCGCGATCGCCCCCTACCCCGAAGCCGCCTTGCGACGCTGCGCCTGCCAATCGCTGCGCAACAGCGCATACAAGGCCGTATCCGAAAACACCCCCTGCACGATCCAGCGCTCGCGCAGATAGCCCTCGCGTACGAACCCCTGTCGCTCGATGCTCTTGGTCGAGGCGGTGTTGCGCGGGTCGATGTCGGCTTCGATGCGGTTGAGGTCCATCGCCTCGAAACCGAAATCGATCAGCGCCGGCAGGGCTTCGCGCATGTAGCCGCGCGACCAGGCCGATACGGCCAGGGCATAGCCGATCTCTGCGCGGCGGCACGGCGGGTCGAGATTGAACAGGGTGCAGGTGCCGATCAGCGCGCCGTCGTCGACCCGCTGCAAGCCCAGGCGCAGGAAATGGCCGGCGGCCATCGCCTCGCGGTCGCGGACGATCTGCGCATCGGCTTTCTCGATCGAATCCCAGGGCGGCGAGCTGCCGTAGCGCATCACTTCGGGATCGGCATAGATCGCCATCAGGGCGCCAGCATCGGCGGCGGCGAGCGGTCGCAACAACAGGCGTTGCGTGGTCAGGCTGACTTGGTCGAAGGCGGTCATCGCCCGACTGTAACTGTTCGGCGATGCGGCTCTCAAACGTGGCCCCGCATCTTGGGACTCGGCGATCACCGGCGGCGATCATCGCGATCCGACCATCGAAATCGACGCGGTGGCGACACTCGAACCGATCCGGCACTACTCGGCCGCAGCCTCGGCCCGCATCGCACCGCAGGCGACGCAGTGACTCGCGCGCGGCGTGCGCAGCGGCTTGCCGCAATGCGCGCACGGCGGGCCGTACAGGGACAGGCGATGGTGACGGATGGCGTCGGGCTTGGTTTCGAGCTGCCCGGTCATCCGGTAGTACAGCTTGAGCGCGTCGCGGCCGTGGGGCTGGGCCAAGGCGGCCTGCAGCGAGCTCGCGGTCGAGACGCGGTAGCGCTGCACTTCGGCGACGGCCTCGTCGAGGGCCGGCGCCATCCGCTCCCATTCGGGTTCGGTCAGCATCGGCACGACGCGGTCGCAGCGCCAGCAGTAAAGGTCTTGAGCCACGGGCTCTCCGGATGGGCGCCCGACGACGAGGCTCGAAGCCGCGCGATGCTGCTGAACGGCGCAGCATCCGTCAATCTCCCCGGCAATACGCCCAGGTACGCCGGCACGACGGCCGCGCCGACCGTCACACTCGTTCGGGCTTACCGCCCGGCTCACGGCGCGATTGGGCCTAAAGGCTATAATTCCGAGTCTTTGCTCGGGCCCCGGCGCGCCACCGCCGTCCCGGCCGGGATGCCGTCCCGCCCCGCCAGCCAACCCGCGGCACCGCCGCGAGAGCCCGCCCATGACCAGCACCGCAGAACTCAGCTCGCCTTCGTCGGCGAATACCGACCTGACCAACAGCGTCCTCGATACGGACTATTCGCTCGATCACAAGTACACCCGTCAGGAAGGCCGCATCTACCTGAGCGGCGTGCAGGCGCTGGTGCGCCTGCCGCTGATGCAGCGGCTGCGCGATCAGGCCGCCGGCCTCAATACCGCCGGCTTCATCTCCGGCTACCGCGGCTCGCCGCTGGGCGGTTTCGACCTGGAGCTGTGGCGCGCGCGCAAGTACCTGGAAGCCTCGGGGGTGAAGTTCACCCCGGGCCTCAACGAGGACTTGGGCGCGACCATGGTCTGGGGCACCCAGCAGACCAACCTGTTCCCCGGCGCCAAGGTCGAGGGCGTGTACGGCATGTGGTACGGCAAGGGCCCCGGCGTGGACCGCACCGGCGACGTGTTCAAGCACGCCAATGCCGCCGGCACCAGCAAGTACGGCGGCGTCCTGGCCCTGGCCGCGGACGACCACGCCTGCCGCTCCTCGACCCTGCCGCACGGCTCGGAAGGCGAGTTCACCAGCGCGATGATGCCGATCCTGAACCCGGCCGGCGTGCAGGACATCCTCGACATGGGCCTGATCGGCTGGGCCATGTCGCGCTTCACCGGGCGCTGGGTCGGCTTCAAGACCATCGCCGAAACCGTCGAGTCCTCGGCTTCGGTCGACGTCAATCCGCTGGCGCTGCAGATCGTCACCCCCGACGACTTCGTCATGCCGCCGGGCGGCCTGAGCATCCGCTGGCCGGATCCGCCGATGGACCAGGAGATGCGCCTGCACCAGTACGCGGTGAAGGCCGCGCAGGCTTTCGCCCGCGCTAACGGCATCGACCGCACCGTGATCGATTCGCCGAACGCGCGCCTGGGCATCATCACCACCGGCAAGAGCTACCTCGACGTGCTGCAGGCGCTGGAATACCTCGGCCTGGACGAACGCGCCTGCTCCGACCTCGGCATCCGCGTCTACAAGGTCGGCATGACCTGGCCGCTGGAGCCGGTCGGCCTGCGCGCGTTCGCGCGCGGCCTCGACGACATCCTGGTGGTCGAGGAGAAACACGCCTTCATCGAAAGCCAGATGAAGGAATCGATGTACAACTGGGACGGCGAGCGCCGTCCGTCGATCGTAGGCAAGTACGACGAGAGCGGCGAGTGGATCCTGCCCTCGACCGGCGAGCTGACCCCGGCCCGCATCGCCGGCGTGATCGCGCGCCGCATCCAGCGCTTCCACAACTCCGAGCACATGGAGAACGTGCTGCGCTGGATGGCCGAGAAGGAAAGCGAACTCGCCCTGCCGCGCGCCTCGTTCCCGCGCGTGCCGCATTACTGCTCGGGCTGCCCGCACAACACCTCGACCGTGGTGCCGGAGGGCTCGCGCGCGCTCGGCGGCATCGGCTGCCACTACATGGTCACCTGGATGGACCGCGACACCAACACCTTCACCCACATGGGCGGCGAAGGCGTGACCTGGTCGGGCCAATCGGCATTCACCGACACCGAACACGTGTTCCAGAACCTCGGCGACGGCACCTATTTCCACAGCGGCTCTCTGGCGATCCGCCAGTCGGTCGCCACCGGCGTCAACATCACCTACAAGATCCTCTACAACGACGCGGTCGCGATGACCGGCGGCCAGCCCGTCGACGGCACCCTGTCGGTGCCGCAGATCGCCCACCAGGTGCGTTCGGAAGGCGTGCACACCATCGTCCTGCTGTCGGACGACATCGCCAAGTGGAACAAGCGCGAGATCTTCCCCAGCGACATGGAGTTCCATGACCGCAAGGAACTCGACGCGGTGCAAAAGCGCCTGCGCGAGGTCAAGGGCACCAGCGTGCTGATCTTCGACCAGACCTGCGCGACCGAGAAGCGCCGCCGCCGCAAGCGCGGCAAGATGGTCGACCCGCAGAAGCGCGTGATGGTCAACACCCTGGTCTGCGAAGGCTGCGGCGACTGCGGCAAGAAGTCGTTCTGCGTCTCGGTGCTGCCGAAGGAAACCGAGTTCGGCCGCAAGCGCGAGATCGACCAGTCGAACTGCAACAAGGACTATTCCTGCGTCAACGGCTTCTGCCCGAGCTTCGTCACCGTCGAAGGCGGCGGACTCAAGAAGAAGAAAGGCTCCTCGGCCAAGGACCGCCTGCAGAACCTGCCGGCGCCGCAGTTGCCGGCGCTCGACACGCCCTGGAACATCCTCATCACCGGCGTCGGCGGCACCGGCGTGGTGACGATCGGCGCCCTGCTCGGCATGGCCGGCCATCTGGAAGGCAAGGGCGCGAGCGTGCTCGACCAGACCGGTCTGGCCCAGAAGGGCGGCGCGGTCACCACCCACATCCGCATCGCCAAGACTCCGGCCGACATCCACGCCGTGCGCATCGCCGCGGGCGAAGCCGACCTGGTGCTGGGCTGCGACATGGTCGTGGTCAACGACTACTGGGCGCTGTCGAAGGTGCGCGCCGGCCGCAGCGCGGTCGTGCTCAACACCTACGAAGCGATGCCGGGCACCTTCACCACCCGACCGGACATGCAGTTCCCCGCCGCCGACATCGTCGCCGCGGTGCGCCAGGCGCTGGGCGGCGAAGAGCCGCTGCTGGTCGACGCCACTCAGCTCGCCACCGCGCTGCTCGGCGACGCTATCGCGACTAATCTGTTCATCCTCGGCTACGCCTGGCAGCGCGCGCTGGTGCCGATCTCGTTCGATGCGCTGATGCGCGCGGTCGAGCTCAACGGCGCCGCGATCGAGATGAACAAGACCGCGTTCGCCTGGGGCCGCCTGGCCGCGATCGACCCGAAGGCGGTCGCCGAGGCCGCCGGCTTGGTGCGCAACGCGCCGACCGCCGCCGAAGCGACGCCGCACGCCCTGCCGCACCTGGCGCCGGGCGAATGGGAAGGCAACGAATGGGGCGCGACCTCGGCCCCGCGCGCGACCCGCAACGAAGACGAACTGCGGCATGTGCCTGCGAACGCCGACAGCGACAACGTCGCCTTCCTGCCGCTCGACGACCTGCGCCTGTCGCGTTCGCTCGACGAACTGATCTCGCGCCGCATCGCCTTCCTCACCGAATACCAGGACGCGAACTACGCCAAGCGTTACGCCGACTTCGTCGCCAAGGTGCGCGCAGCCGAGCAGGCCAAGGCGCCGGGCTCGACCGATCTGGCCGAGGCAGTCGCGCGTTATTCGTTCAAGCTGATGGCCTACAAGGACGAGTACGAAGTGGCGCGCCTGTACACCAGCGGCGATTTCCAGCGCAAGCTGGAGCAGCAGTTCGACGGCGACTACAAGCTCAAGTTCCACCTCGCCCCGCCGTTGCTGGCCAAGAAGGACGACCAGGGCCGTCTGATCAAGCAGGAATTCGGCCCCTGGGTGTTCACCGCGTTCAAGTGGATGGCGAAGTTGCGCAAGCTGCGCGGCAGCAAGCTCGACATCTTCGGTTACACCGAAGAGCGCAAGATGGAGCGCCAGCTGATCGCCGACTACGAGCAGACCGTGACCGGCCTGCTGGCGACCCTGGACGGCGGCAACGTCGATCTGGCCGCCGAGATCGCCAGCGTCCCCGAGCACATCCGCGGCTACGGCCACGTCAAGGAAGCGCACCTGCACAAGGCCAAGGAGCGCGAGGCCGAGTTGCTGAAGGAATACCGCAATCCCTTGCGGATCGTGCAAGCGGCCTGAAGCTCGCCGGCATGAAAACAAAAAGCCCCGCATGCGGGGCTTTTTTGTTGCGCGAACCTGCTTGTCGTACGACCTTCATCGCACCGATGAAGACTTATGGCGACGGCTTATGGCGAAGGCTTATGGTTTTTCAGCTGCTGAAGCGGCGATCGATCTCGCTCGCCAGGTCCTGCACCTTCGACGACTCGGTCGGCATTTCCGATTCGTGCTGCGAGGCGCGGACCAGTTCGATCCGCGCCGCTTCCAGAGTGGGATCGTGATAGTGCGCGATCGTGAAGCGGCGCCAGTCCTGCTGCGTCGCCATGCCTTCCGCCAACGAGCGTAGAAACGTTCCGAACGCGTTGCGCGTTTCCTGCATATCCGTAGAGATCATCGTCATGGCCTTTCCTGAGTTCTGTCAGATCGCGCCATCCAGCGCGCGCCTGACGACATCCGCCGATTCCCCGCTGCTCACCATCGCATAGTTGTACCCCCCGCGCGACCAGTACTGTGTGAGCAAGTCGCCGTCGCGGCGGTCGCCGCGCGGCAGCAGGTGGCGGCGCGGGCCCGGCGGCCGGATATAGAAGCTGATTGCGTTACCGCCGGCGTCTTCGTAGACGACCAGGGCGGCCGCGCCCTGTTCAGTCGCAAGCAGGCGTGCGCCAACCTGGCGGAACCCCGCCCCGCTCAGATCGGGCAGGCGCATCGGTTCGCGGAAATTCGTATCGAGCCAGCCTTGCAGGTCGCCGCCGCGCGCCGCCCGATCGGGCCGCAGATCGTGGCGCGAGGCGAACAAACGGTGCGCCTGGATCGCATCGCCCATCGGCGCCATCGCCGCCGCCGCCGGCGCGGTGCCGCGCCAGTCGCGCGCCTGCCATCCGCCGATGCCGCCGACGCCGAGACTCAACAGCACCGCCGCGGCCATCGCGTAGCGCGCGTTGCGCCGACGCGCGAGGCCGGCACGCAGGCGCATGGGGTCCAGGCGCGCCGGATCGGGCCCGGCCGGCGCCGCCACGGTTTCGCCGGCCAGCGCCGCGCGCAGCAGTTGCGCATCGCGCTGCCAGGCCTGGATCTCGGCGGCGCGTTCGGGATGCTGCGCAAGCCAGGCCTCGAACGCGGCGCGGCGCTCGCCGTCGAGCAGGCCGTCGACATAGGCGTGGATTTCGTACTCGCTCGGCGTGGTGATCATGGGGTCGACTTCGTTGCGGCAGGCGTCTTCAACAATCTCAGCGGCGACGCCGGGGCTTCGCCGTCGCTGAGCCGGCGCAGAGCGTCGCGTGCGCGCGACAAACGCGACATGACCGTGCCGATGGGCACCTGCAGAATGTCGGCGACTTCCTGGTAGCTGAGTCCCTCGACCGAAACCCACAACAGCAGGCTGCGTTGTTCGACCGGCAGGCGCTGCATCGCTTCCAGGGTCGAACGCGCGAGAACTTCGCGCTCGGCCGAGGGCTGGCTGTCGTGGGAGATGCCGAGCCGCGACAACAGACCGGCATAACGTTGCGAGCGGCGTTGGCCGTCGAGGAATTGGCGGTACACGATCGCGAACAGCCACGGCCGCAACGCCTGCGCGTCGCGGCGTTTGCTCCAAGCGGAAATCGCCCGTTCCAGCGCGGCCTGGACCAGGTCGTCGGCGGCATGCGGATCGCGGGCGAGCCAGCGCGCGAACCGCCGCAGCGAGGGCAGTTGTTCGCGCAGGGCGCTGTCGAGGTCGCTGGCGGGCATGGGCGGTCCGTGGAGGCAGGTCGGGGAATCTCTAAATGGGACGCCGCTGGCCGCAGTTTATTCCGCGGCCCGGGAATAAACCCCGCCGGCGCGCGTCGTACCCAGAGAACCCCGCCCCGCCTCCCTAATCCGAGTGCCCGAATGTCCTCGCCCACGCCACCGACCGACCCGACCGACCGACCCCGTCGACCGCCCTTCCCGCTCGCACGCTGGGCCCTGATCGCCGCCGCCGTGACCGGCGTCGCCGCCGCGTTCGGCTATGTCGGCGGTTGGCTCGACCCGCACCGGCTCACCCCGCAACGCATCGTCGACCGCCTGCAGGTCAACGGCGGCCTGCATCCGGGCTATCGCCGCAACCACGCCAAGGGCGTCTGCGTGATCGGCCATTTCGACAGCAACGGCAGCGCCGCCCGGTATTCGAAGGCGGCCCTGTTCGCGCCCGGCCGCACACCCCTGGTCGGCCGCTTCGCGATTCCCGGCGGCAACCCGCATGCGCCGGATTTCGGTGTGCCCATCCGCAGCCTCGCCCTGCGCCTGACCCAGGCCGACGGCCAGCAGTGGCGCACCGGCATGAACAGCATGCCGGTGTTTCCAGTCGCCACGCCGCAGGCGTTCTACGAGCAACTGGCGGCGGGCCGGCCCGATCCCGCCACCGGCAAGCCCGACCCGGCCAAGCAGGCCGCGTTCTTCGCCGCGCATCCGGAAACCGCGGCCTTCCGCGCCTGGGCCAAGAACCACAAGCCGTCGGCGAGCTACGCCACCGAAAGCTACTACGGCCTCAACGCGTTCTACTTCATCGATGCCGCCGGCACGCGCCAGGCGGTGCGCTGGCGCGTCGCCGCCGACAACCGCCCTGCGGGCAACGCGCCCGTACCGCCACCGCAGGATTACCTCGACGGCGAGTTGAACCGACGCTTGGCGCAAGGCCCGCTGCGTTGGCGCCTGTTGGTGACCCTGGGCCAGGCCGGCGACCCGACCGCCGATGCGACCCGGATCTGGCCGCAGGATCGTGTCGAGATCGACGCCGGCACGGTGGTGATCGAACGCAGCGAATCGCAAGACCACGGCGCGTGCCGCGACATCAACTTCGATCCGCTGATCCTGCCGGCGGGCATCGCCGCGTCCGACGACCCGCTGCTGCCGGCGCGCTCGTCGGCCTATGCCGAATCCTATCGTCGCCGCACCGCCGAGCAGGCCGGCGGCGCCACCGCTCACGCACAGGAGCAAGCGCCATGAATCGCGATACCGAATTGTTCTGGTGGCCCGCCCGCGTGCTGCATTGGCTGATGGCGGCGATGGTCCTGACCATGTTGTTCGTCGGCGTGGGCATGGTCGCCAGCGTCTCGGCGCGGCACAGTTGGTTGCTGGCGCTGCACAAGCCGCTCGGCGCGGCGATCCTGGTGCTGGCGACGCTGCGTTTGATCCTGCGCCTGTGGCGCGCGCCGCCGCCGTTGCCGGCCGATCTTCCGGCGTTGCAACGCATCGCCGCGCAGACTTCGCATTGGCTGCTGTACGCGCTGATGCTGGCCTTGCCGCTGGTCGGCTGGGCGATGCTCTCGGCCGGCGGTTATCCGGTCATGCTGAGCGACAGCCTGCGCCTGCCGGCGATCGCGCCGTTCGACGCCGACTGGTTCGCCCGCCTGCGCTGGCTGCATCGGGTGCTGGCGTATTCGCTGTTCGGCTTGATCCTGATGCACGGCGCGGCGGCGCTGTACCACGGCCTGATCCGCCGCGACGGCGTGCTGCGCAGCATGCTGTGGCGACGGCGCGCGGCGGCGGAAACGCCGCCACCGTCGCAGGACGCGGCTTGAGCGGCTTCAGCCGCTCCGCAGGCCGTGGCCGCCGACCGGTTCGGTCTCGTGGTATTCGTCGAAACTGGCGATGATCGGTTTCGCCTTCGCGATAGCGGCTTGCACCGACGGCAAGGCCAACGAAGCGCGATGGCTGTCCTGGCTGTCCCAGGCTTCGCTGATCCAGATCGCGTCGGCGTCCTTGGGGTCGCGCGCGACGACGTAGCTGAGGCAGCCGGGCATGGCGTCGATGCCGTCGAGCAGGATAGCGATCAGGGCATCGCGCTGGCCGGCGGCGGCTTTCATCTTGCCGATCAATCCGTACATGGTTTGGGTCTCCTCCTGAACGTCGACGATGCCGAAGTATCGCCCTACTTCGGCGCGTAGATCTTCGACAGACGATCCGTCGTGCCGTCGATGCGTTCCAGCTTCGGGTACTTCAAGCCTTCGCGGTAGTCGATGCGCACGGTCTTGATGGCATCGCCGTTCTTGATCAGCAACTCGATCGGGTGCTGACCGTCCTTGGCCGCGGTGACCGCATCCTTGAGCCGCTCGCCGCTGCTCGCATAACCGTTGACCGCGAGCACGCTGTTGCCCGGGGCGATGCCGGCGTCGAAGGCGGGGCCGTCCCAACGTACGCTGACCACCGAGGAATCGCCGCTCGACACGCTCATGCCGAGCGAATAAGTGAGATCGACGGCCTTGCGTTCGCCCTCGGCGAGTTTCTGGAACTCGCCGGGCGTGTCGGTGAACACCAGCTTCCAACCGCTCGCGGCCAGACCGTCGACCGGCGGCGCGTTACCGTCGACACGCTCGCGCAGGAACGCAGCCCAGTCGAAGGCGGCAACGCCGTTGAGCGCGGCGACCACGTCCTCGAACTCGTAGGGCCTGACCCGATAGTCGCCGTTCTCGCCGGCGAAGAAGGCGCGGGCGAAGTCGTCGAGCGAACGCTTGTCGCCGCTGAGCGCGCGCAGCTTGGCGTCGACCGCCAGCCACACCAGTTGCCCGCCTTGGTAGTAATCCTCGCTGAGCTGATAGCTGGTATACGACTTGGGCCGGCGCTGGGCGATCACCGGGTCGTAGGTCGTGTCCTGCAACGCGCGCCAGGCCAGGCCCGGACGGTCGTGGCTGTAGCGCGCGGCGACCTGCGCCAGCGCTTCGCGCGCGAGTTCCGGCTTCCACAGCCCCGAGCGCGCGGTCAGCACGTAACCCCAGTACTGGGTCTGGCCTTCGTAAACCCAAAGCAGGCTGTCGCTGAGCGGCACGTTGAAGTTGGGCGCGGCGATACCGCCCGGGCGACGGTACTTGCCGTTCCAGGAGTGGGCGAATTCGTGCGCGAGCAGATCGCGGCTGATGGCGCTGCCGCCGTCCCAGCCGGTGAAGTAGTCGACATCGAGGCCGTTCTCGCTGGAGCGGTGATGCTCCAGGCCGATGCCGCTCATCTGGCCCGACAGCGAGAACAGGAAATCGTAGCGGTCGAACGGACGCGAGCCGAACAATTTGAACGCCTGGCTGACCAGCTCGCGATGCAGCTTGATCTGCTCGGGCTTGGCTTCCAGGTACTTGGCCGCATCGGCGACCACGTTCAGGCGCACCGGCGTGTTCGCATCGGGAGCGAGATCGATCTGCTTGAAATGGCGCCCGGCGAAAACCGGCGAATCGAGCAACGTATCGAACGGCACCGCGCGGTAACGCAGACTGTCGCCCTGGCGCGATTCGAGCTCGAGCGCGGTGCCCGCCTGCCAACCGGCCGGCAGTTTCAGGCTCGGCACGATCTGGATGCCGCGCGCGTAATACCCGGCCGGATACAGCGCGACCTGGTTCCATTGCACGTTGAGCATGTCGGCGGTCATCACCACCCGGCCCTGGTTGCCGCCGGTGGGGGTGAGCATGTCGAAGCTCGCCTCCAGCTCGCTCACGCCCTCGGGCACGACCAGCTTGAAGGCATAGACGTCGAGCGGATCGCGCTGCCAGGCGATGGTCTGGCCGTTGCCGCGCAGGCGCAGACCGGCGAGCTTGTCGATCGGTCCGGTCGGCGAGTGGTTGCCCTGGATCCACTGCGGAAACAGCAAGGTCAGCGCGCCCGGCTGCACCGGAATGCGTTGCCGCACGTGCAGCACGCGCCGCGCCAGGTCGGTCGCATCGACGTCGAGTTGCAAGGTGCCCGGATAAGGCAGGTCGCGCGGTGCGGCGGTCTGGGCGCCCGCGTTGGAGAACGGCAGGGCCGTGGCGATCAGCAGGGGCAGGACGGCGTGGATCGGACGAACCATGGAAGACTCCGGCGACGCGAACACGGACAGGATTCCGCATCCTACCCATCGCGTCCGCCCTGCCCCCTGCCATTCGGCATGGCCGGGGCCCGCCGGGCGCGGTCGACCGATTGCGCACATGGCTTGCGCAATCGGGGGATAGGGCACGGCGGCGGGGCGAAACACCGAAGTCTGTGGATCCTGCGTTCGCAGGCTCCGCCTTACTTCGGCGGAACCGAATACCCAGGGCTACATCCAGGCCGAACCATCCGGTCTGCGGGTGCGAATCGCACGAGGACCGGACCGCAGCCGCTTTGCGCGCGCGGCCTCAGGCGCGGCCGAGGCCGGCCATGATGCTCATCGCCACCGCTTCGGCGGTCTTGATGCCGTCCACCGCCGCCGACAGGATGCCGCCGGCATAGCCCGCGCCTTCGCCGGCCGGGAACAGGCCGCGGGTGTTGAGGCTGTGGCCGTCCGGGCCGCGCGTGATGCGCACCGGCGACGACGTGCGCGTCTCCACGCCGGTCAACATCGCATCGGGCATGGCGAAACCCTTGAGCTGCTTGTCGAAGGCCGGCAAGGCTTCGCGGATCGCCGCGATCGCGTAGTCGGGCAACGACGCGCTCAGGTCGCTCAGGCGCACGCCCGGCGTGTACGAGGGCTGCACCGCGCCGAGCGCGGTCGAGGGTCGCCCGGCGAGGAAATCGCCGACCGTCTGGCCCGGCGCTTCGTATTCGCCGCCGCCCAGGGCGAAGGCCTGCGCCTCCCAGTGCCGCTGCAGGGCGATGCCGGCGAGCGGGCTGTCGCTGGCGTCGTAGGCCTTGTAGTCCTCGGGGGTGATGCCGACCACGATCGCGGCATTGGCGTTACGTTCGTTGCGCGAGTACTGGCTCATGCCGTTGGTGACCACGCGCCCGGGTTCGCTCGCCGCCGCGACCACGGTGCCGCCGGGGCACATGCAGAAGCTGTAGACCGAACGGCCGTTGCGGCAGTGATGCACCAGCTTGTAGTCGGCCGCGCCGAGAATCTCGTGGCCGGCCTGCGGCCCGAAACGGGCGCGGTCGATCAGCGATTGCGGGTGCTCGATGCGGAAACCGATCGAGAACGGCTTGGCCTCCATGAACACGCCGCGCTCGTGCAGCATCGCGAAGGTGTCGCGCGCGCTGTGGCCGACCGCGAACACGACATGGTCGGCGCGCAACTCGCCGCCGTCGGCGAGGGTCACGCCGCGCAACTGCCCGTCTTCGATCGACACGTCTTCGACGCGCTGCGAGAAGCGGATCTCGCCGCCGAGCGACTCGATGGTCTCGCGCATGTTCTCGACCATCGAGACCAGGCGGAAAGTGCCGATATGCGGCTTGCTGACGTAGAGGATTTCCTCCGGCGCGCCGGCCTTGACGAACTCGGTCAACACCTTGCGGCCGTGATGCAGCTTGTCGCTGATCTGGCTGTAGAGCTTGCCGTCGGAGAAGGTGCCGGCGCCGCCCTCGCCGAACTGCACGTTCGACTCGGGATTGAGCACGCGCTTGCGCCACAGGCCGAAGGTGTCGACGGTGCGCTCGCGCACCGCCTTGCCGCGTTCCAGGATGATCGGGCGGAAGCCCATCTGCGCCAGGATCAGGCCGGCGAACAGGCCGCAGGGGCCCATGCCGATCACGATCGGCCGCAGCGGCAGCGCGTCCGGCGCGCGGGCGACGAACTTGTAGTCGGTGTCGGGGGTCGGCAGCACCTTGCCGGCGTCGCCCGCGCCCTTCTTCGCATCCTGCGCCAGCGCTGCGGTTTCGGCGGCCTGCAGGCGCTGCAGGATCTCGGCCTCGCGCGGCGTGTCGACGTCGATCGAATAGATCAGCACGATGCCGCCGCGCTTGCGCGCGTCGTAGCTACGCTTGGCGATGGTGTAGGCGGTCAGTTCGTCCGCGGCGATGCCGAGGCGGGCAAGGATGGCGTCGGTGAGCGCGCTGGCCGGGTGGTCCAGCGGCAATCGGAGGTCGGTGAGTCGAAGCATGGCGATATTCTAAGAGGCTTCGGCGGCGGGCGGTTTTCGGCGCGCATGGCCGGGCGACGGAAGCCCTGGCGACGCCGGCGGTGCTGCCCTCTCCGCCCCCTCGCCCCTGGGCGGGAAAGGCAACCGAAAGGCGGCTGGCCTGCCTCCATGGCGATGGGGCCCCTCAACGCCGGCATAACCAACGCCACGCCGCTATTGGCTAGCATGTTCAGTCCTGTTGCCACGACGTCGCCTTCCCCCAATGATCCGACGCCAGTTCCTCAAATCCGCGGCCGGCACCCTGGCCACCCTCGGTTTGCCCTTGCCGGCGCTCGCCTGGGCCGCGCCCGGCGCGACCAAGCTCGGCCCGGCCCAGCCCTTCGATTTCGCCGCGCTCAAGGGCCAGGCCCGCGCGCTCGCCGAACGCGCCTACGCACCGCGCAGCACCACCTTGCCGCCGGCGGTGGAAGCGATGAACTGGGACCAGTACCAGTCGATCCGCTTCCTCCGCGACCACGCCCTGTGGGCGCAGGAAGACACCCGTTTCCTGGGGCAGTTCTTCCATCTCGGGCTGTTTTTCAAATCGGCCGTGCGCATGTACGAAGTCGACGGCGGCCAGGCCCGCGAGATCGTCTACGACCCGGCGATGTTCGACCGCGCCCGCAGCGGCCTGGACGGCAAGCCGCTGCCGGCCGACCTGGGTTTCGCCGGCTTCCGCCTCAACACCCGCAAAGACCCCGAGCGCGACTTCGCCGCCTTCCTCGGCGCGAGCTATTTCCGCGCGGTCGGCGGCGAAGGCCAGTACGGCCAGTCGGCGCGCGGCCTGGCCATCGACACCGGCACCGGCCGCGCCGAGGAGTTCCCGGATTTCACCGCCTACTGGCTGGAACGCCCGAACCCGCAGTCGGACACTTTGGTGGTGTATGCGCTGCTCGATTCGCCGAGCATCGCCGGCGCCTACCGCTTCGCGATCACTCCCGGCGATGTGCTGTTGATGGACATCGATTGCGCGCTGTACCCGCGCAAGACCATCGAACGCATGGGCCTCGGCCCGTGCACGAGCATGTACCAGGTCGGCGAGAACGACCGCCGCATGGACTGGGACTGGCGTCCGGAGATCCACGACACCGACGGCCTGGCGATGTGGACCGGCAGCGGCGAATGGATCTGGCGCCCGCTGTGCAACCCGGCGCAACTGCGTTTCAACATGTTCGCCGACGAAAATCCGCGCGGCTTCGGCCTGCTGCAGCGCGACCGCAACTTCGATCACTACCAGGACGACGGCGTGTTCTACGAGAAGCGTCCCTGCCTGTGGGTCGAACCCAAGCAAGGCTGGGGCGCGGGCTCGGTGCAGTTGGTGGAAATCCCGACCGTCGACGAGTCCTTCGACAACATCGTCGCGTTCTGGAACCCGCGCGCCAAGCCGCAGCGCGGGCAGGAACTGCTGTTCGGCTATCGCCTGTACTGGGGCGCGATGCCGCCGGCGACGCCGAAGCTCGCTCACTGCGTGGCCACCCGCACCGGCCTGGGCGGCCGCATCGGCTTCAAGCGCGATTATTTCTCCTCGCGCTTCGCCGTCGACTTCGCCGGTGGCCCACTGGCCGAACTGGCCAAGCGCAATGCGACCGTCGAACCGGTGTTGCAGATCGGCCGCGGCAAACTCGAAACCGTATCGTGCCGGCCGCTGCACGAGATCGGCGGCTACCGGGTGATGTTCGACGCCGTGCCGCAGGGCGATTCGACCGAACAGATCGATATGCGCCTGTTCTTGAAAGACGCCAGCGGCGCACTCAGCGAAACCTGGTTGTACCAGTGGTCGCCGCCGGCGAAGAGCGAACGCAAGCTGTACTGAGCGGCAGCACGGAAGGCAGAAGCAACGGCAAATCCCCCCTACCCCCCTTTTTCAAAGGGGGGAACGGCAACAGCGAACTTCCGATATCAGGCTCCACCGCGAATCCGGAACCCCGAGTCCCGAGTCCCGAGTCCCGAGTCCCCGACCAAGCGAATCACATCGCCCCCTTCGCAGAAGAAGGCTGGCGCCTACGTCGTTCGGCGGACAACGGCGCTAGCTGCGCCGGGGGATTTACTCGAGCTCGCGAGAACCTCGCGAGCAGCGGACGCATGCGACCCTCTCGCCACTCAAGCTTTTGCCCTGGCGAATCGCAAATCCCCAATCCCTGCTTTCAAGCCACCCGGGCACGCCGCGCGCGCGTCAGGTGCACCAACAGCAGCGAGATCGCCGCGGGGGTCATGCCTGGGATGCGCTGCGCCTGGCCCACAGTCTGCGGGCGCACGCGCTCGAGTTTCTGCTGCGCTTCCGCCGACAGGCCACGCACCGTGGCGTAGTCGAATTCGCCCGGGATCGGCGTGCTCTCGTTGCGCTGCTGGCGCTCGATCTCGTCGCGCTGACGGTCCAGATAACCGGCGTACTTGACCCCGATCTCGACCTGCTCGGCGACCTCGGCCTCGGCCACCGCCGGGCCCAGCGAGGGCACGCTCATGAGTTGGGCGTAGTTGATTTCCGGACGCTTGAGCAGATCGCGCGCGCTGCTTTCGCGGCTGACCTCGATGCCGAGCGTCTGCGCGATCTCGCGGCCGAGCGCGTTGTTCGGCGCCGCCCATACCGAGGCCAGGCGCGCGCTCTCGCGCTCGATCGCCTCGCGCTTGCGCGCGAACGCGGCCCAACGCGATTCGTCGACCAGGCCGAACCCTCGACCGGTCTCGGTCAGGCGCAGGTCGGCGTTGTCCTCGCGCAACTGCAGCCGGTACTCGGCGCGCGAGGTGAACATGCGATAGGGCTCGCTGGTGCCGTGGGTGATCAGGTCGTCGACCAGCACACCGATGTAGGCCTCGTCGCGGCGCGGGCTCCAGCCCTCGTGGCCAGCGACGAAACGCGCGGCGTTGACGCCGGCCAGCAGGCCCTGCGCAGCAGCCTCCTCATAACCGGTGGTGCCGTTGATCTGGCCGGCGAAGAACAGGCCGGCGACCGCCTTGGTCTCCAGGGTCGACTTGAGCCCGCGCGGGTCGAAGAAGTCGTACTCGATCGCATAGCCGGCGCGGGTGATGTGGGCGCGCTCGAAGCCGCGGATGCTGCGCACCAGGTCGAGCTGGACGTCGAACGGCAGCGAGGTCGAGATGCCGTTCGGGTAGATCTCGGCCACGTCCAGGCCTTCGGGCTCGACGAAGATCTGATGGCTGGCCTTCTCGGCGAAGCGCACCACCTTGTCCTCGATCGAGGGGCAATAGCGCGGGCCGATGCCTTCGATCTGGCCGGTGTACAGCGGCGAGCGGTCGAGGGCGCTGCGGATGATCTCGTGGGTGCGCTCGGAGGTGTGGGTGATCCAGCACGACACCTGACGCGGATGGTCGGCCTGCGTGCCCAGGAAGGACATCACCGGACGCGGATCGTCGCCCGGCTGTTCTTCCATGACCGAGTAGTCGAGGCTGCGGCCGTCGATGCGCGGCGGCGTGCCGGTCTTGAGCCGGTCGACCACGAACGGGCCTTCGCGCAGGCGCGCGGCCAGGGCGATCGCCGGCGGGTCGCCGGCGCGGCCGGCGGCGTAAGTCGTCTGCCCGACATGGACCTTGCCGGCGAGGAAGGTGCCGGCGGTCAGCACCACCGCCGGCGCGACGAAGCGCAGGCCGGTCTGGGTGAGCACGCCGGTGACGCGGCCGGCATCGAACTGGATGTCGTCGACCGCGGCCTGGAACAGGGTCAGGTTCGGCTGGGCCTCGACCGCGCGGCGGATGAAGCTGCGATACAGCGAACGGTCGGCCTGGCAGCGCGTGGCCCGCACGGCCGGGCCCTTGCTGGCATTGAGCCGGCGCCACTGGATGCCGGCGGCGTCGGCCGCGCGCGCCATGATCCCGCCGAGGGCATCGATCTCCTTGACCAGATGGCCCTTGCCGATACCGCCGATCGCCGGGTTGCAGCTCATCGCCCCGACCGTTTCGACCGAATGGGTCAACAGCAGGGTGCGCGCGCCGGCGCGCGCCGACGCCAGCGCGGCCTCGGTGCCGGCGTGGCCGCCGCCGACCACGATCACGTCGTATTGGAAGAAGGATTCGTTCATCGGTTCAAGGCACCACGGTCGCACCGTCGTCGGAAGCGACGCTCAGGACGCAGATTTTAGGCCAGACGGCAGGCCGAGCGCCTTCACCCGGGCTTGGCACACTTCATGCTTGGGTACTTAGTGCACCTTGCGGGGCAGGCGCTCGACGCCGGCTGGAATTGGAACAGGGGCTGGCCAAGCGCTCGCGGGGGAAGCTGGGGGGCCGAATGTCGGGGGACATTCGGCCCCTTTTTATTGTCCGTCGTTTGGGCCCTGCATCGGCACCGGCAGGGCCGACCGCCTTCGGACGCGTCGCCGCGGCATTCGCCGGCATGGCGACCAACTCATTGATTGAAAACGAAAAGGCGCGCGTGGATACGCGCGCCTTTCGTGTTTCCCCGGGATCCGGGGGAATGGGCGCCGACGCCTGACAAGGACGGAACAGGGGGGATCCGTGATTCCTCGCCAGGCGCCGACATAGAAGCCTTGCTTACCGAAAACGTCCAAATACGACGTAAGCGGTCAGTAGCGGTAGATTGCTGTCACTTCCGCCTGAACGCAAGTGCTCGCCATTCCAAATCCAGCGTCTTGCCGGGCCGACCTTCACATCGGCTAGATTCCGTTCAGCGTTCGACGTCCTTCCAGGCCCGGCCGCCGTCGCGGCGGGTCGAGGGGGCGGACTGCATGCGCGGCTGCATCGGCTGCTGCTGCATGGCCCGGGGCTGCGGCATGCTGCGCGGCTGCGAGACCGCACCGGGGTTGTTCGGCGCCCAGGCGCCGCCGCCGACCGGATGCGCATCGCGCCACGGAATGCCGCGCGAGGGCTGGTTGGTCTGGGGCGGGCGGTGGCCCGGCGGACGGTGCGGGCGGTGGTTCGGGTAGTAATAGCGCGGGTAGGGCTGCGGGTAGTAGCCCGGGTAGCCATAGCCGTAACCGCCGCCGTAGTAGCCGGGGTAACCGTAGTTGCGATAGCGATAGGCATCGCCGTACGGGTAATAGCCATACCCGTAGTTTTGGCCGTAGTAACCGTAGTCGACGCTGGGGCGGCCGTAGTAATACGAGCCGGCGCCCCCGCCGCCACGATAGGCGTAGTCGGACACGCAACCGGCCAGCAGGCCGGCGGCGATGAGCGGAACGATGAGCTTGCGGATCATGTCAGACCCCCTGGTTTTAGGGTCTCAGCTTCGGCCCGATGCGTTGAACTCGGGCTTAATTCGGCCCGCCCGCTGCTGTACGGTTCAGCCCTTGCTGTCGACCGAGGAATCGCTTTGCGGCGCCGAGACCATGGTCGGATCGAGGCGCGGGGGCAGGCAACCCACCAACAGGACGACGAGCAGACATACCGTTAGTTTGCGGAGCATGTGGATTCCCTGTGGTGGGCGTCGAAGAAGATCGCGCCGTGAGCGGAACCGATCGCGAACGCAGCGACCGGGTGGATATCGGCTTCGACCTTATCCTGGTGGCCCCCATCAGGGAACTCCAGGTCCGAATCGGGTGATGCCGACGCGCGACGACGAGGCCTGGATGACGATCGTGTCGTTAGCGCGCAACGCCCACGCCCTGCGTCCGGCGGTGGCGATGCGCCTAAGCTAGTCTTCGCGCGGGCGGCGTTTACTGCACGGGTTCACAGAAAAACATGCTGCACTGCATCCGGGTGCAATGCTGCACAAGACACATTGTCGCGGCGCCCCCGGGTTAAGGTAGATTGATCGCGATGGTTACGGCCGGGATCGGTCTTCGCCGCGCACGCTGCATGCCTCATCCGATCGGCCCGAAGGCCGCGTCGGGGAACGTTGCCGGCGAGTGCCGGGTCGTTCTCCGTAGCGCGGGCACACGCTCGCGCGGTCGCCGCTGCATCGCCTTCCCCTTCTGGCCTGGCCTGTCCCGATGATCGAACTGGATGCGGTCCATCGTCGCTACGAGATGAATGGACAGGCGGTCAATGCCTTGGCCGGCGTGGATCTGAAAATCGCGGCGGGCGAATTCGTCGCCATCACCGGTGCCTCGGGCTCGGGCAAATCCAGTCTGCTCAACATCCTCGGCTGCCTCGACCGACCCACGCGCGGGCGCTATCTGATCGAAGGCCGCGACGTCGCCGCGCTCGACGACGAGGCCGCCAGCGACATCCGCAACCGCCGCATCGGCTTCGTGTTCCAGAGCTTCCACCTGCTGCCGCGCCTGAGCGTGATGGAGAACGTGTTGCTGCCGCTGCGCTTCAATCGCGAGCCGCCGCCCGGCAGCGTCGAGCGCGCGCGCGAGTTGCTCGCGCGCGTCGGCCTGGGCGAACGCAGCGAGCATCGGCCGAGCGAACTGTCCGGCGGCCAGCAGCAGCGCGCGGCGATCGCGCGTGCGCTGTTGCTGCGCCCGGCCCTGCTGCTCGCCGACGAACCCACCGGCAACCTGGATTCGAAAAGCGCCGCCGACGTGCTCGACCTGATCGAGGAAGTGCACGGCGGCGGCCAGACCGTGGTGCTGGTGACCCACGACCGCGACCTCGCCGCGCGCGCGCCGCGCGAGGTACGCCTGCACGACGGCAAGGTCGACCATGACTCGGCCGCCTGAGATGCGCCCTGCCCTGCACCGCCCACGCTGGCCGCTGATCCTGGCCGGGTTGGCCGTATCGCTGATGGCGCTGCCGGCGACCGCGATAGTGCTGACCGGCGAAGTGCGCTCGGTCGGCGCGCAGCCTATCTACACCCCGCAATCCAATACCGCGCCGGTGGCGATCCGCTACTTCGTCGCCGAGGGCCAGGCGGTCAAGGCCGGCGATGTGGTGCTGCGCATCGATCCGGGCCAGGCCGGCACCCAGATTCCCGACCTCGACGCCAAGATCGAACAAGCCCGCGCCAAGGCCGCCAAGGAACTGGCGGAACTCGAGGTCAAGGCGGTCGACGCCGAAGTCGCGCTCGCCGATGCCGAGGCCGCGTTGGCCACGGCCAAGATCGAGGCGGCGATTCCGCGCGGGCTGATCTCGCAGCTCGACTACGACCGCCATCAGGGCGAACTCGACAAGACCACGCGCGAGCTCACTCTCAAGCGCGAGCAGTTCGCCGCCGCGCGCGCCGCCGTCGCCCGCCGCCACCAGGACGCCAAGCTGGAAGTCGACAAGCTGATCGTGCAGCGCGAGTACTACGCGGCGCTGCTGCGTCAGTCGGAAGTGCGCGCCAAACGCGACGGCATCGTCCTGCACGGTTTCAACAACAACTGGATCGGCGGCCGCATCGACGAAGGCAGCTCGGCCATGCCCGGCAGCAAGGCCGGCGAAGTGGTCGGTCGCGGCGGCGGCATGGAGATCCGCGCCTGGGCGCTGGAACCGGACCGGCGCGGCCTGAGCGTCGGCCAGGCCGTGCAGCTCGCGTTCGACGCACTGCCGCGGCAACGCGTGCAAGGCCGCATCAAGGCCATCGCCGGCGCTCCCGACCGCAAACCCGAATGGGGCGAAGGGCGCTATTTCAGCCTCGACATCGAACTGCCGCGCGGACATGCGCTCAAGCTGCTGCCTGGCATGAGCGTGCGCGTGTCCACGGCCGCCGCGAGCGGAACGGCGCGATGAAGCGGAGCATGCTCATCGTGCTGTTGTCCGCCGCGGCACTGCCGGCGAGCGCGGCGACCCTGCGTGTCGACGGCGAGGTCTATGCCCGCCGCAGCTCGGCGCTGATGCCGCCGAACGTCGAGCGCATGTGGCAGTTCAACATCACCCAACTCGCCAGCGACGGCGCGCCGGTCAAGCAAGGCCAGTCGGTGATCTCCTTCGACAGCAACGACGTGGTCAAGCAACTGGGCGAGAAGCGCAGCCAGCTCAAGGAGAAACAAAGCGAGCTCGACAAGCTCGACCTGGAGCTGGCCGAACGCGAGCGCAGCGAACGCCTGGCCACCGCCGAGGCGCGCGCCGCGCTCGACAAGGCGCAGCGCAAGACCCAGCAGCCGGCCGAGCTGATCGCCGGCATCGAGTACCGCAAGCTGCTGGTCGCCCGCACCCAGATGGAACGCAAGATGGCCCTGGCCCAGCGCCGCGAGAACTTGTCGGCCGAACAACGCCGCCAAGAGCGGCGCCTGCTCGCCGCCGAACGCGCGCAGTTGCAGGCCGACGTCGAACGCCTGCAACGCTCGCTGACGGCACTGGAAGTGACCGCGCCGCGCGACGGCCTGATGATGCACAAGAGCAACTGGGAAGGCGAAAAGTACGACGTCGGCTCGCAGGTCTGGGTCGGCCAGACCGTCGCCGAGATTCCCGACATGAGCACCCTGGCGGTGCGCGCCGAGTTGCCCGAGCGCGACCTGCGCCGGGTCGCGGTCGGCGTGCCGGTACGGATCGTCGTCGAAGGCGGCGCCGGCAGCGTGCTGCGCGGGCGCATCGCCTCGATCGGCAATGCGATCCGCAGCAAATCGCAGGTGCAGCCGGTGCCGGTGCTGGACCTGGACGTGCGCCTCGACGACCCACGCGCGCCCTTGCGTCCGGGCCAGGCGGTGCGGGTGGAGATTCCTTCGGCCAATCCGGCCGCGCCCGCGGCGCCGCGGAGCCCGGCCCGATGACGCGTCGCCCCCCACCTCGCGCGGCGTCGCGCTGCGCCGCGCTCCTCGTCGCCCTGGCCTTGCTCTCGGCCTGCGCGTCCGACACCGCGCCGGCCACCGTCGAGACGGTCGCCGCCGCACCGCTGCGCCTGAGCGTGCGCGGCGAAGGCGAACTCAAGTCGGCCAAGGCCACGCCGCTCAACGTGCCCGGCCGCAATTGGGCCTCGCGCCAACTCGAATGGATGCTGCCGGAAGGCAGCGCGGTCAGGAAAGGCGACCTGATCGCGCGCTTCTCGGCCGCGCAAGGCCAACAGGAACTCAGCCAGACCCTGATCGATCTGCAGCGCAACCTGCTGGCGCGCGCCGCCAAGCAGGGCGAACTGGCGACCGCGCAGAGCAAGGTCGCGGTCGACCTGGCGCAGGTCGCGGTGGAGCTCGGCATCGCCGAGCGCTACGCCAGCGCCGACCTCAGCACCATGGCGCGCAACGAAGTGCTCGATGCGGTGCAGGACGCGAGCTACCTCACCGCCAAGCGCGACACCCTGGAATGGCAGCGCGGCCAGGCCGGCGTGCGCGGCGGCGCCGAACTGGCGGTGCTGGATGCGCAGCGCGCGACCTTCGACCTCACCGCCAAGGCGCGCCAGTCGGATCTGGACGCGCTGGAGCTGCGCGCGCCCAATGACGGCGTGCTGATGCTGTCGAGCAACTGGTCCGGCGACAAACCCAATGTCGGCGCGACCCTGCGCGCCGGCTTCGACTACGGCAGCCTGCCCGACGCCTCGGCGATGGAACTCGAATTGAGCCTGCCGCAGATCGAGGCGCAGGGCCTGCAGGTCGGCAACGCAGTCGAGATGTTCCCGGTCGGACGCCCCGAACAGCGCATCGTCAGCCGGCTGTCGTGGGTCGCCAGCGCCGCCAAGGTGCGCAGCCAGGAAAGTCCGGTGAAATACCTGACCATGAAGGCGCCGATCCCGGCCGAAGCGATCGCGCGTTACCGGCTGGTGCCGGGCCAACGGCTCGAGGCCCGGGTGATCCTGTTCGATTCGCCCAAGGCGCTCAGCGTCGCCAACGTCGCCATCGACAGCGATGCCGGCAAGGACTACGTGCGCGTCCGCGAAGGCGGCGATTTCCTGCGCCGCCCGATCCGGCTGGGCGTACGCGGGCCGGCTCGCTCGCAAGTGCTGTCGGGCCTGCGCGACGGCGACGAGGTGCTGCTGGCCGAGGCCGGTGCCATCGAGGCCGCGGTGAAGGCCGTCGAGTCGTCGGCCGAGACCGACGATCCGGGCCAGGCCGCGTCGGCCGATGGCGGCAAGACCACGGCGGCACCGGCATCCAGCGCTCAGGCGGTGCGTCCTTGAACCGTTTCGCCGGCCTGCTGCCGTCGATCTGGCGCGAGGCGATCGAAGAACTGTGGCGTCGCCGCCTGCGCACCTTGCTGACCTTGCTCGGCCTGATCTTCGGGGTCGGCGCGATCGTCGCGATGCAGGCGGTCGGCGAAGGCAGCCGGCGCGAAGCGCTGCGCCTGGTCGAAAGCCTGGGCCTCAACAATCTGATCGCCGAAGCCAAGCCGCAGGACGAAAACAGCCTGCGCGAAACCCGCGCGCGCAGCCTCGGCCTGAGCCTGGCCGATGCCGACGCCGCGCTCGCGGTGGTGCCCGGCGCGGAACGCTACGCCGCCGAGAAACCGATCCGCACCCATTCGGTGTTCAGCGACAGCGGCCACAGCGATGCCCAGGCCAGCGGCGTGAGCCCGGACTTTTTCGCCCTGTCCTCGCTACGCATCGCCAAGGGCCGCACGCTGAGCGAAGACGACGACCGCGCCCTCGCCGCGGTCGCCGTGCTCGGCCACCAGGCCGCGGCCGATCTGTTCCCCGGCGTCGACCCGGTCGGCCAATACCTGAAGGTCAACCATGTCTGGCTGGAAGTGATCGGCGTGCTCGCCGACCGCGACCTCAGCAAGGATCAGTTCGAAGGCGTGCAGCTCGGCCTGGAAAGCAATCGCGTCTATCTGCCCTTGGCCAGCGCACGCGCACGCTTCCGTTTCCAGCCGCAGGAGGACGAGATCGATCGTTTCCTGCTGCGCCTGCGCGACCCCGCCCAGCTCGCCGCCGGCGCACGGGTGCTGTCGACCGTGCTCGGCCAACGCCACGCCGGCATGGCCGACTTCCGCCTGGTGGTGCCGCAACAGCTGTTCCAGCAGCACCAGAAGACCCAGCGCATCTTCCGTGTGGTGATGGGCGCGATCGCCGGCGTCAGCCTGCTGGTCGGCGGCATCGGCATCATGAACATCATGCTCGCCAACGTGCTCGAACGGCGCCGCGAGATCGGCCTGCTGCGCGCGCTCGGCGCGCGCCGGCGCGACGTGATCGCGCAGTTCCTGCGCGAGGCCCTGGTGATCTGCGTCGCCGGCGCGGTGCTGGGCCTGTTGTTCGGCGTCGCCCTGGCCTATCTGATCGCCGCCTTCGCCGGTTGGCAGGTCGCCTGGGCGCCGATCCCGGTGCTGGGGTCGGCACTGTTCTGCGCCGCGGTGGGCCTGGCCTTCGGCGTGTATCCGGCGCGGCAGGCGGCGCGCCTGGATCCGATCGCGGCGCTGCGCCACGACTGAACGCAGCATTGCGGTACGACTGAACTCATCCTGTCGCCGGCCCCGCATGGCGCGAATCCGCCATCCGGCGCATGTCAGGCCGGCCGGGCCTGGGCTACGCTTGGGGCATGAACAATCTCTCCGCACCGCCCAGCCTGGCCCCCCTGTTCACCGACATCCTGGCCGCCGCCGCGCGCATCGCGCCGCACGCGCACACCACGCCGGTGCTGCGTTCGCGCGCGATCGACGCCCTGGCCGGCTGCGAGCTGCACTTCAAATGCGAAAACCTGCAGCGCGCCGGCGCATTCAAGTTCCGCGGCGCCTGCAACGCGGTGTTCTCGTTGGACGAGGACGAGGTCGCGCGCGGCATCGTCACCCAGAGTTCGGGCAACCACGGCGGAGCGATCGCGCTGGCCGCGAGCCTGCGCGGCGGACGCGCGACCGTGGTCGCCCCGCACAACACCCCCAAGATCAAACTGGCCGCGATCCGCGCCTACGGCGCCGAAATCGTCGCTTGCGAGCCCGACCAGGCCTCGCGCGACGCCATGACCGCCCAGGTCCTGGCCCGGACCGGCGGCGTGCTGGTGCATCCGTTCAACGACCCGCGGGTGATCGCCGGCCAGGGCACCGCCACTCTCGAACTGCTCGGCAGCGCGCCGGACCTGGACGCGGTGATCGCGCCGGTCAGCGGCGGCGGCCTGCTCTCGGGCACGGCGATCGCCGCGCACGGGCTGAACCCGGCGATCGAAGTGTTCGGCGCCGAACCCGAAGGCGCCCGCGACGCCCACGATTCGCTGCGCGCCGGCCAGCGCATCACCGGCCGCAAGGCCGACACCATCTGCGACGGCCTGCGCGCCGAACTCGGCACGCTCACCTTTCCTATCCTGAGCGAACACCTGCGCGACATCCTGCTGGTCGACGACGCCCAGGTCGTCGCCGCGATGCGGCTGATATGGGAACGCATGAAGCTGGTGGTCGAACCCTCCGGCGCGGTGCCGCTGGCGGTGGTGCTGGCGCATCGCGAACGTTTCGCCGGCCGCCGCGTCGGATTGGTCGTCTCCGGCGGCAACGTCGATCTGGATCTGGTCGCCGATCTGTTCGCCTCTAAGCCAGTTTGACCGGTTCTGCAATCGCATTGCGTTTGATATGCGGCACGTTTCTCAACGCTCGCCATTGCCCGCATAAACCCCAGGAAAACTCGCTTTTTCTGTGATCCTGGTTTGTGTTTTTTATGAACACAGCTGCCACGCTGCGCCATCGCGCGCCCGTCCCTGTCATGCCGCGCGATCATTAACAGTGGGGCTCGTCGACGAGCCGGGGACCACGGACCAGCGCAGGCCAGGGAGTACTACATGGTGGATGTCGAGTTTCGCGTGGTGTCCGACCGTCGCGACGGGCTGCTGCTCGCCCTCGGGCAGGTGGTGATCGCCAACGGCTTCACTTTGTTGCGCCAGCGCATGCTCAACAGCGAAGAAGGCGTGGTGCTGAGCATGGTGGTGCGCGGCCCGGCCGAATCGTTGCTGATGCTCGAAGAGCGCCTGGGCACCCATCACCTGGTGCAGAGCTTCGAGGCCTCGCCGTACGAAGGCGCCAGCGCCGCACCGGCGCCCACGCCGGTGCCACGCAACAACGGCTCGGCGACCGCACCCACCTCGGTGCCGCCCTCGGCCGCGCCTGCGCCCACCGCCTCGCCGTCGAGCGCGCCGCCGATCGATACCCAGCGCGTCGAGACCCTGCTGCCGCAGCTGGCCCGCAACTACCCCAACATCCTGTTGCAGTTGGTCGCGCTCGAACGCGAACTGCCGCCGGCCCAGCGCGAGGCGACCTTGCGCTACATCGGCCAGCGCGTCGGCGCCTGGGTCTACAAGCGCGACTTCGCCCTCGGCGGACAACTGCCGCTGGCCGACTCGGTCCGCCGCATCGCCTTGCCGGCGATGCGCCAACTGGTCCAGGCCGAACTGCACGACGACATTCTGAAGATCCGCAACAGCCCCTTCTGCCATCGCGGCGACAGCGGCGAATGCTGCCATTTCCTGCGCGGCATGCTCGGCGGACTGCTCGAAGGCCAACACGGCGCCGATGGCGTCCGGGTGATCGAAAGCCAATGCCGCAATACCGGCGCCGAGGCCTGCCGTTTCGAATTCGAAGCCTGAGCGTCTCCATTCGCCCGGCAGACAGGGAGCCGGCCGGGCTTGCGATGCCGCACCGGGGCGGGGATGGCGCCGGTTCGGCCCTTAGCTAATCCAACCCATCCACAGGGGGTTCGTCATGCCGATCGATCACGCCATTCAGTGCATCCATGACCCGGTGCTCGCCATCTTGTCCTATGTGGTGTCGGTACTGGGGTCGTTCACCGCCCTGCAGTTGGCCATCGCCATCCCGACCGCGGTCGGGGCGGGACAGCGTTGGCGCGCCATCACCGCCGCCGGTATCGCCATGGGCGGCGGCGCGATCTGGGCGATGCATTTCATCGCCATGCTCGCTTGCCGCATGAACGTGGAAGTGACCTACGACTTGCCGATCACCATCGGTTCGGCGGTGGTCGCGGTGGTCTCGTGCATGGCCGGCCTGGGCATCGCCGGCACCGGCATCTTCAATTGGGGCAAGCTGATCATCGCCGGCGTGCTGATGGGGCTCGGCGTCACCGGCATGCACTATGCCGGCATGGCCGCGATGCTGATGCCGGCCGACACGGTCTACAACAGCAACCTGGTCATCGCGTCCGCAGCGATCGCGATCGTCGCCTCGATCGTGGCCCTGTGGCTGGCCTTCAACCTGCGCGGCTGGGGCCAGATGCTCGGCAGCGCCCTGGTCATGGGCGTGGCGGTCTGCGGCATGCACTACACCGGCATGCTCGCGGCCAGCTTCGTGCCGCACGAAGCCGGTGCCGCGGCGGTGGAGCGCGGCGTCAGCGGCGGCTACCTCGGCATCGGCATCTTCGTGGTCACCACGGCGCTGCTCGCCGCGGTGCTGACCTTGAGCCTGGTGCGCCAACGCCAGCGCGCGACGGTGCGGATCTGACGGCAGCCTCTCGATGAAGTCGCGCTGATCCGGGCCACACACCGGCCTCGGGCGCAGCGCGATTTCCGCCTACCGAAAGGCCCGCCCATGCGGGCCTTTCGTTTTAGTGTGCTTTGTTAAGACGAAGCTGCCGAGCGCGAGCCCCGCAGGGCCGGCCGCAGCTGCGACACGAGGCACGAATGAGCGATCATGGCCCGGCCCCGCATTGCCCGCAGGAATTCCGATGAAGATCGACGGCACCCGCATTCACGATCGCGCCACCGAATTGGTCCTGTCCTATTACGCCGCGTTCAATCGCGCCGACTGGAACGCCATGCTGGGCCTGCTCGGCGCCGACGTCGTCCACGATCTCAACCAGGGTGCGCGCGAGGTCGGGCGCGACGCGTTCGCCGCCTTCCTGCAGCGCATGGCGCGGCACTACCGCGAGCAGTTGCGCGACATCGTGGTGATGGCCTCGCCCGACGGCGCGCGCGCCGGCGCCGAGTACGTGGTCCACGGCGAGTACCTGCTCACCGACCCGGGTCTGCCGGAAGCGCGTGGCCAGCGCTACGCCCTGCCCGGCGGCGCCTTCTTCGAAATCCGCGACAACAAGATCCAGCGCGTCACCAACTACTACAACCTCGAACAGTGGATGGCCATGGTCGGCACTTGAGCCGACCTGCTGACCGCATCGGCACTTGAGCCGACCTGCTTGCCGCATCGGCATTCCAGCCGAGCCGGCGAAGATCAACCGCCGCGATCGCTGCGCAGTTGCTTGACCTTACGTTCGTTGCCGGCGGCCGCGCGCGCCGCGACGATGCTGAACAAGACGATGCCGATGCCGACCACGCAGGCGCCGGCCAGAGCGCGGCCCTGCGGCCAGGCTTCGCCGAGCCACAAGGCGCCGATCACGGTCGCGAACAAGATCTCCGCGGCCTGCATCGCCTCGGCCGCGGCGAGCGCGGTCGGGTCGTTGCGGACCATGCCGGTGGCCTGGAAGAACAACACCGTGGCGATCACGCCCGCGCTCAACGCCACGCCGGCGGCCAGCCACACCTGCCCGAGTGGCGGCGCGCCGGCTTCGACCCCGGCATAGACCGCGATCGCCCACCACAAGGGTTGGCTCGCCAGGGTCATGCCGAACACGCGCTGGGTCGCGTTGAGTTCGATGCCGGCCTTTTCCAGGTGCAGCAGCAAGCCGCGGTTGCCGAGCGGATAGGCGAAGGCCGACACCGCCACGCAGATCAGCGCGATCCAACCGGCGCGATCGAGACGACCGCCGCCATGGCCGAACTGCAACAGCAGCACGCCGGCCACGATGATCGTGCCGACCGCCAGCGCCGGCCGCGGAATGCGTGCGCGCGCATCGCGGTACAGGAACGGCGCGCATAACATGCCGGCGATCACGGTGAGCTGGAAGGTGCCGGCGATCAGCCACGACGGGCCGCTGGCCGCAGCAAAGCTCAGGCACACGTAGAACAGCACGAAACCGATTCCGCTCCACCACAGCCAGGGCCCGGGATGGCGGCGGATCGCCCGCCACACCGGCGCCACGCCGCCGAGCATCGGCATCGCGATCAACAGCATCGGCAGGGTGAACAGATAACGCAGCGCCGCGGTCCACGCCCAATGGCCGCCGTCGTTGGCGGCGGCGCGGTTGAGCACATAGGTGCAGGTGAAGAACAGCGCCGACACCAGCGCGATCAGCACCGCCCACAGGGCGTGGCGGCGCGCGCTCACGGGCGCTGCCGTACGCGGATGCTCGACACCGGCACCTGCACCTCGTCGAAGCCGCCGATGCGGATCGGCGCGCCCGGCGGCGGCCCCCAGGCGTGGGCGTAGATCACTTCCCAAGTCGCCGGCAGTCGGCCGTCGCCGCCGCGCAGGGCTTCGTAGGCCTGCGCCGCGCGGGCGAAGCGCGCACGGCCGGTCAAGCTGCGGCGACGGTCGTTCATCGCATTGGTCGCGCCGAGCGTGCGCAACTCGCGCATCAGATGGCCGAGGTCGGGGTGGCCGAGGACGAATTCGTCGCGATCCAGCACCGGGTTCTGGAAACCCGAAGCGATCAGCGCATCGCCGAACTGGGCGATCGACGGGAACAGACTGACGTGCGGCGCGGCGTCGGCTTCGGCGAAGGCGCCGCGCAGTTCGTACAAGGTGTCGGGGCCGAAGGTCGACACCAGCAACAGGCCGCCGGGCTTGAGCACGCGGCGGAACCCGGCGAACACCGCCGGCAGGTCTTCGCACCATTGCAGGCACAGGTTGGAGAACAGCACGTCGACGCTGCCGTCGCGCAAGGGCAAGGCGCGCGCATCGGCGCAGACCGCATCGGGACGGCGCGCGCCTCCGAGCAGGCGCGGCCGCCAGCCGCCTTCGCCGAAATGGGTACGCGCCTCGCGCAACATCGGCAGAGCCAGGTCGAGCGCGATCACCTGCGCGCGCGGCCAGCGCTTCTGCATCGCAGCGCTCAAGTGTCCCGGACCGCAGCCGATGTCGACCACGACCTCGGGGGTGCGCTCGTCGAGGTAGTCCAGGGTTTCCGACAGGCGCGCGCCGACTTCGCGCTGCAGGGCGGCGGCGCCGTCATAACCGTGCGCGGCGCGCGAGAACGAGCGGCGAACCTGGCGGTGGTCGAAAAGATCGTTCATGGGGCGTCAGCAATCCAGTACGGCGGTCGGGGCGGTCGGGGCGGTCGCCGGCGCGACGAAGCCCTCGATGAGTTGCGCGACCTGTGCGGTCGCGCCGAGAAACGGCGCATGGCCGGCGTTGCCGATGACCACGCTGCGGCCCTGCGGCGAGAGCGCGGCCGCGGCCGGCATCGCGCCGGCCGGCACCAGGCGGTCGCGACGGCCCGAGATCCACAGGCTGGGCACCTGCAAGCGCGGCAGTTCGCCGCGCACGTCGAATCCGTCGAGCAGGTCCAGGCCTTCGTGCAGCGCGCGCTCGGCCGGCTCGCCGCGGGAGAAGGCTGCACTCCTCAGGCTGCGCAGTTCTTCCTGGGCGCTGGCCGAACCCAAGGCCTCGAGGGCGAGAAAGCCTTCGAGGGTGCCGCGGAAATCGCGCCGCAAGGCCTCGCCGAAATTACGGAACAGATCCGGCGAGACCCCATGAGGCCAGTCCTCGCCGACGACGAAGCGCGGCGACGACGCGATCATGATCAAGCCGCGCACCTGCCGCGGATGATCGAGCGCGGCGCGCAACGCGACCTGGCCGCCGAGCGACCACCCCAGCCAGTACGCATCGGGAATGCGCGAGACCAGTTCGGCGGCGAGCGCGCGCGGATCGAGCGGTGCCCGGTCGTCTCGCGCATGGCCGTGGCCCGGCAGATCGATCAGATGCAGGGTGAAGTGCGCACCGAGCTGTTCGACCAAGGGCGCAAACAAACCGCCGTGCATGGCCCAGCCGTGGATCAGTGCGATGACCGGGCGGGCCGGGTCTGCCGCGGCGCCGGTGGTTTCGATGTACATGGGAAGCGGGTCCGTACTGCTATAGGTCGTCGGGTGTTGCTCATTGCCGCGCGCTGCGCTCTGGTGGCGCCATGGCCCGCACGCGGCGGCGACCGCCGTTACGGCGCGAACGCAGGCACCGCCGCGATGCACACCGCGCCGATGCGATCGAGCGGCTTGTCCTCAATCGCCGCCGGCGGGGTTCGCGCGGCGCAGCGAATGCAGGGCCGCGATCGCCTCGTCGCGCCGATCCGACGGCACCAGCAAGTGATCGTGATGGAAGCCGGCCAACACGTTGCAGGCGATGCCGCGCTCGGCCAACACCTGCGATACCGCCGCGGTCAGGCCGACCGCCTGCAGCGCCGAATGCACGCTCAGGCTCAGCCAGGCGGCGACGAAGTCGTAGCTCAGGCCGTGCGCGTCGGCGTCTTCGCGGCGCAGCACACAGGTCAGGCCTTCGGCTTCCTCGATCGTCGCCAGCGCCAGGGCGCGCGGCAAACGCTCGGGCTGCACGGCAGTGACGAATACGTACTCGCCGGCACGGGCTTCGACCTCGAGCGTCGCCAGCATGCGGGCCAGATCGGTTTCGGGCGACCGGGTCGGTTGCGGTTCGGCGGCGCGGCTCATCGCGCCACGGTGGCGGGCGCGGCGCGGGCGCCGTCGCTGCCTTCGATCGCCACGCGCTCGGCCGCTCGCGCCAGCGCCTCGATCAGGCCGTCGACCTGTTCGCGCGTGTGCAGCGCCGAGAACGTCACGCGCAGGCGCGCGCGCCCTTCCGGCACGGTCGGCGGGCGGATCGCCGCGACCCAATAACCCTGCTGTTCCAAGGCCTGCGCCATCGCCAGCGCGCGGCGGTCGTCGCCGCACATCACCGGCTGGATCGGCGTGCCCGAGGCCAACAGCTCCAGGCCGAGCTTGCCGGCGCGTTCGCGGAAATGCGCGGTGAGCTCGGCCAACTTCTCGCGCCGCCAATGGTCGTTGCGGGCCAGCTTGAGCGCCGCCCGCGTCGCCGCGGCCTGGGCCGGCGGCAAGGCGGTGGTGTACAGATGGCTGCGCGCGGTCTCGGCCAGATGGCCGATCAGGTCGGCATCGCCGTGCAAGGCTGCGCCGTAGCTGCCGAGCGCCTTGCCGAAGGTCGCCAGTTGCAACGGCACTTCCTGCACCGACAGACGCGCCGCCGCGACGGTGCCGCGCCCGTCCGGGCCGAGCACGCCGACGCCGTGGGCGTCGTCGACGTACAGCACGGCCTTCTGCGCGCGCGCGACCAGAGCGAGGTCGCGCAAGGGCGCGAGATCGCCGTCCATGCTGAATACGCCATCGGTGGCGAGCATCGCCAGGCCATCGGGAACATTGCGCAACTGCCGGATCGCGCCTTCGGGATCGGCGTGCGGATAGCGGCGCAACCGGCAACCGGCCAGGCGCGCGGCGTCGATCAGGCTGGCGTGATTGAGCCGGTCCTGCACGCAGACGTCGTCTTCGCCGAGCAAACCCTGCACCGCGGCGATATTGGCCAGGAAACCGCTGCCGAACAGCAGCGCGCGCGGCGAACCGAGCCAGTCGGCCAGTTCGCGTTCGAGCGCTTCATGCTGGGCGTGGTGGCCGCAGACCAGATGCGAGGCGAGCCCGCCGGTGCCCTCGCGGGCGGCGGCATCCTGGAAGGCGTTGATCACCGCGAAGTGCTGCGACAGGCCGAGGTAATCGTTGCCGCAGAAGTTCACCAGCGAGCGCCCGTCGACCTCGCAGCGCGCGCCGTCGCGGTGGGTGACCGCGCGGTGGATACGGGTACGGGCGGTCGCCACGCGCTCGGCGTGGGCGGTCTGGATCCGGTCGCGCCAAAGGGTTCGCTGGCTGCTCATCGCGGTAGCTCCGCCGCGTCAGGCGGCGCAGGAGTGGGCGGGGTCGGTGGTTGCCTCAACGTGCTCTTCAATACTCGCATGGACGGTGCCCGCGGTCTCGACGATCTGCATCGGGCGCAGGCCGAGACGGGCGAACAGGGCCAGGTCGCGCTCGGTGTCGGGGTTGCCGGTGGTCAGCAACTTCTCGCCGTAGAAGATGGAATTGGCGCCGGCCAGGAAGCACAGGGCCTGCAGCTCGTCGCTCATGGCCTCGCGGCCGGCCGACAGGCGGACCATCGACTTGGGCATCAGCAGGCGCGCCACCGCGATGGTGCGCACGAATTCGAAGGGGTCGAGCTCGGCGGTGCCGGCCAGGGGGGTGCCCTCGACCTGGACCAGACGGTTGATCGGCACCGAATCCGGGTGCGCCGGCAGGTTGGCCAGGGTCTGCAACAGGCCGGCGCGCTGCTCGCGCGACTCGCCCATGCCGACGATGCCGCCGCAGCAGGTCTTCATGCCGACATCGCGCACGTGCGCGAGGGTGTCCAGGCGGTCCTGGTACTCGCGGGTGTGGATGATCTCGTTGTAGAACTCCGGCGCGGTGTCGAGGTTGTGGTTGTAGTAATCCAACCCCGCCGACTTCAGCGCCGTTGCCTGGTCGCCCGAGAGCATGCCCAGGGTCGCGCAGGTCTCCAGGCCCAATGCCTTGACCTCGCGGATCATCGCCGCGACCTTCGGGATGTCGCGGTCCTTCGGCGAACGCCAGGCCGCGCCCATGCAGAAACGCGAGGCGCCGGCAGCCTTGGCCTGGCGGGCCTTCTCGATCACCGCCTCGGTGCTCATCAGCTTGGTCGCGTCGACACCGGTGTGATAGCGCTGCGCCTGCGGGCAATAGGCGCAATCCTCGGGGCAACCGCCGGTCTTGACCGACAACAGGGTGCTGACCTGGACTTCGGCCGGGTCGAAATTCTCCCGGTGCACGCTACCGGCGCGGTGCAGCAACTCGGGAAAGGGCAAATCGAACAGCGCACGGACCTCGGCGCGGGACCAATCGTTGCGAAGAAGGGGCATAGACACTAGAGCTGGCTCCACAGCGGGGATTTCACTGACGGCGGGCAACGGGGGATACCGACAGCGCGGGCCGTTCGGAGCGGGCAGTCTGGGAAGCATGTCGACAACTGTCAACCAGGGCCGGCCGCTCCGGGTTGACAGCATCTGGCGGCGTCTGGGCTGGGCCCTGTGGCCCCCGCGCTGCCTGATCTGCGCCGAGCCGGGCCTGCCCGGACGCGACCTGTGCCGGACCTGCGAAGCCGAATGGCCGCGGCTCGGAGCGGCGTGTCTGCGTTGCGCTCTGCCGTTGGCTGGGGCGGCGGCGGCCGGGGTTTGCTTGGCAACGATCGACCCGCCCGGCCTGCCCCTGGTCTGCGGCCATTGCCTGCGCCGGCCACCGCCGCTGACCCGGGTCCACTCGGCCTGTCTGTACCGCCCACCGCTCGACCGGCTGCTGCCGCGCTTCAAATTCCATCGCGACCTGGCCGCCGGCCGTCTGCTCACGACGATGATGGCGCAGGCCTTCGAGCCGCTACTGACGGAAAGTCCCCCGGCTACGACGCCGGGGCTCGCCGTGCCCGACGCATCGGACGCAGCCACAGGAGCAACCGAGCCGGTTCTGGTTCCGATCCCCTTGCATCGCCGGCGGCTGCGCGAACGCGGCTACGACCAGGCCCTGGAACTGGCGCGGCCCCTGTCGCGGCAACTGCGCCTGCCCCTGCTCGACCACGGCCTGATCCGCCTGCGCGACACCCCGGCGCAGTCCCTGTTGGACGCCAAACAACGCCGCCGCAACCTGCGTGGCGCCTTCGCCTGGCGTCCTGGCCTGCCCCTGCCCGCCCACATCGTCCTGATCGACGACGTCATGACCACTGGAGCCACCCTCCATTCCGCCGCCATCGCCCTACGCCGCGCCGGTGCCCAGCGCGTCGACGCCTGGGTGTGTGCGCGGGTGACGGCGGGGTGAGCCGACCGCGAGACGATCGTTCGAAGCAGCGACGCGAATGGTTGAGGCACGCGGTGCGACGACAAACGTCGACGCGGGTTGGTTCGCTCTCGCCGACGTCTTCGCGGCCGCCCGCGATGTCGCGGTCGCGGCTCGCGCCGCTCCTACCCGGGTGGAACATGGGCCCTTGTAGGAGCGGCGTGAGCCGCGACCGAATTGGCAACGACGGTGCTACGACCAGAGCGTGGCCGCACGCGGTTTCGTGGTCGCGACTCACGTCGCTCCTACAGGGAAGCTCAGGTTAACGAAACAGACGTCTCCGTCGCTGTCTCTGCGGCCGTTCCAAGCGGTACTGGCACCCATCATGCCGTTGCCGGGATTTTGATCTGCTTTACCGCTTTACCGGTCAAGTGGAGACCCGGAGGGCGCCGCACAGGACGTGCGGCGTTTTCCGATAAGACAGGGACGTCTTATCGGAAAATCCCGGCGCAGGCTGCGTGCTCGCAGGGGAGCTTCGTCAAGGAAAGCCCTTTTCTTTGGTTACCTTTGACCGAAGGGAATCCAGACGGACTTTTGGGCCAGCAAAAGAAAGTAACCCGGCCGCGTCAGCGGACGGAAGCTCTGCACTTGCTTGAGAGACACGCAGGAGGTCGCGAGAACGCGGTCGCGACTTGCGTCGCTCCTACAGGAGTGACAGCTCTGCGCTTGCCTGGGGTTTTCAGAAGCAAGATCAAACGATAAGAGCTTCCGCCACTAAAGCGGCGGGTTACTTTCTTTTGTCATAAGCAACAAAAGTCCGTCTGGATTCCCTTCGGTCAAAGGTAACCAAAGAAGTTGCTTTTCTTTGAATCACAGGCCCGCACGTTCGATGCCAACGCAGTGATTTTTCATACGGGACATCCCTGTCCCGATGAAAAACGGCGCACATCATTGCGCGCCGCCCTCCGGGTCTTCTGTTGCCTTCGCTAGTGCGAAACGACGCACAGCAACGGCAACAGCAACAGCAACTGCAACTGCAACTGCAACTGCGGGAGCAGCAGAATTATCTGCAGACGCGACAATGCTCATTAATTGCATGCATCGAGAGTCCCTTCACGACGTGCACTGTTCCGCAAACACCACCTCTACGTCTGCTGGAGAAGTAGCGATAGCCGATTCGCGATGGAGCGAAGACGATCAATCTGCCAACGCCATCACCGGTGCCGCCCCGACCCGAATCGTCCATTTGCGCGAGTGCAGCAACAGGTTGCCGGCCATGCTCGGTTGCACGAACGCGGTCTTGTCGGTCACCCGCAGTTCCAGGGTGCGCGTCGCCGGTGTGGCCGCATCCTGGCGGAAGTCGTAACTGGCCGCGGTCGCGCCCGAAATGGCCACGCCGTCGAGATACCACTGCACCGCGACGGTGCCCATGCTAGGCCTCAGCAAGGTCGCGCTGAAGCGCCGCGTCGTGCCGCGCGCGTAACCCACCGCAGTGGCTGGCGACGGGATCTCGGTGCCCGGCTCGATCAGATCGATGCCCGCCGCCGGCGAGCCGAAGCCGCCGCGATACAGCATGCGCACGTATTCCTGCCGGCACACCGCGCAGAAGCTGGTGCCGAGGCTGCGCATCAGGCAGCTGTTGTCGACCGGCCGGAACATGCCGGTGCTGCGATAGCGCGCGCCTTCGAACAGGCCGGTGCCCGCGGTGCCGTCCGGCGTCGGGATCGGCAGGCCCGGGGTGAACCAGCTGCGCCACTTCACCAGGCTGGCATTGCTCTGATTGGTGACGTTGGCTTCACAGGCCGCGCTGCCGCTGATGTCGCTGCAGGCCGGAAACCCCGGATAGGGGCTCTCGTACTCGTCGGCGAGGCCGTGGAAGCTGTGGCCGAACTCGTGGATCGCGATCAGCGCGGCGCTGCTGTGCGCCGAGATCACCGCATAAGAGCCGCCGGCGCCGCCGTAGACCGGGTCGTTGACGGTGACGATGATCTTGTCCCAGTTCGGGAAGCTGGCCGCGGCCGCCATCACCTTCGAGGACCGCGCGGTCAACAGGTGATGGATCTGGTTGGTGCAGAAGGTGGAATCCAGCGCCGTGGCGACGAACTGGCCGGCGCGCGGATCGGTGCGCGAATCGGCGTCGGCGCAGCAACTCGTTCCGGTGCAGCCGGCCCGGTACGGCGGATGGTCGGCGCCGGACTGCTGCGAGGCGATGAAGCCGGCCTGCCAATTCACGAAGCTCAGGTATTCCTTGTACGGGCTGACGTTGAACATCGCCGTCTTCAAGGACGCGGCCTGGCTCGTGAAAATGCTCTGTTCGGCCGCGGTATAGCCATCGCCGAGCACGAGGATGTCGAGGCGATTGGCCGAGTTCGCCGCCTTGGCGTCCTGGGCCTGCTGCGTACCCACCATTGCGACCGGCTGCTGCAGCATCTGCGCCAGCGGCAGTTGCGAGGAACGGATCGCCAGCTCGCGCAGGTCGATGCGCTGCACCGACTTGGCGTTGCCGAGCAGTTCGATCTCGTCGGCCTCCGCGAGCGGCACCCGCACGACGAAGGCGCGATGCGGGTCCCGCACCAAGGGGTTCAACTGGATCGCGCCATCGCCGTGGTCGGGGTCGCGCGCGAACTCGGCGCGGATGAAATTGGGCACCTGCGCTTCGTACAGCGCCGCGCTCTTGGCGCCGTTGCGCGAGGCCCGATAGGCCACGCGTTCGACCCCGCGCTCGGCCTGGCGCGCACCTTGCCGGTCGCGTTGGCCGTCGGCCAGTTGCACCTGGGTGTAGAACACCGGTTCGGCGCGCCCTTGGGCGTCCCGTTCGAACACGATGTAGTGGGCCGGCACGGCGGCGATGGCGCAGGAACTCGCGAGCAGCCACAGGCTGGCGATGCGCAGGAGCGGAGACAGGGTCATGGGAGCGTTCCGGAAGCACGGCACGACGGGCAGCCGCGCAGCGGGCGCGGCCGATTCTCGCCGGAGCCTGCCCGGACGACGACGCTGGACCGTCTTCGATCGGCACCCGACGACGACCGCACGCTAACGCAGTCGCCGCACCCGGATCACCGTACCGGTCGCACTATTCGGGCGCTTGCGGCCCCTGGATTTGTGACGCGCTTGTGCGAATGCGCACAAGTCATAACGAAGCCGGCGCATCGGCACACGATGCGGGCACACGCACGGCCGGAAAACTGGCCCGCGACCTCCTCCTTTGCGGCCCGGTGGCGGAATCCTTTCCGCCACGCGCGCCATCCCAGGCGCGTCCCCGATTCCGACCGGCCGCCGTTCCTTGGCGGTCGCTTCCCTTCACGCCGCTTCCGGGCGCGCCAGGTCGAATCGAGCGGGTTTTTCGGGCCGGCGCTTCCTTCGCCGTGTCGGTCGGGGCCTCGGTCGGAACGCGATCCGCCGACGAGGACGCGATGCCGCATTCCGTTGCTCGAGCCCCGATCCGACTGCGTGGGAGTCCCTTCCCTTTCGCGTGAGTCATTGTCGCTTTCGGGCGTCGCACAGGCTGAGAAGTGCCGGCCTCCGACGACGTCTTTTTTGCGGGTTTTTCTGCGGTTTTTTACGGTATTTCGCTTGCTTTTTCCTCCGGCTTCCATGCGGTTTTTCGTCGTCGTGGGCGGCTGCGGCATCCGTGCCGTACGACCGGGTTCCGTAACGGCCGCGACGCTTCCCACGGACATAGAATCGCCTGCGCCGCGGCCCGGGTCAGTCGGGCATCGGCGCAGGCGCGGGTAGGATTTTGCCGGGGCGTCGTCGGACGCCCGCACGGCACTCAGGGCATCACGGGCGGGTGATAGGTCAGGGTCGAACCGAGCAGCCACAGCAGGCCCAGCACCAGCGGGATATGCACCAGCAACTGGATGAAGGTGAAGCCGACGATGTCGCGCGCCTTCAGGCCCAACACGCCGAGCAGGGGCAGCATCCAGAACGGATTGATCAGGTTCGGCAAGGCCTCGGCGGCGTTGTAGACCTGCACTGCCCAACCCAGATGCACCTGCAGATCGTTGGCGGCCTGCATCACATACGGCGCCTCGATGATCCACTTGCCGCCGCCGGACGGTACGAAGAAGCCGAGCACCGCCGAGTACACGCCCATGACCAGCGAGAACGTCTCGGTGGTCGCGATTTGCACGAACACGCTCGACAGATGATGCGCAAGCGTCTGGCCGTCGCCGCCCTTCGCCGCGGTCAGCAGGCTGGCGATGCCGCCGTACAGCGGGAACTGGATCAGCACGCCGGTCGTGCTCGGTACCGCGCGCGTGACCGCATTGAGGAAGCTGCGAGGGCGCCAATGCAGCAACAGGCCGGCGGTCAGGAACGCGAAGTTGTAGGTGTTGAGATTGGCGATCGCGGTGACCAGCGGCTTGTGGGCGAACTCGTAGGCGAGCCAGCCCAGGCTCATCGCCGCCAGCAGGATCGTGATCAGCGGGCTGTATTCGAGCCATTCGCCGGGCCGCGAACGCGGCGGCAGCACCGACGCCGCGCGCTCGTCGGCGACGTCGAAGTCGGCCGCGCGCCGCACCGAGCCGCCGCGCGGCGCGGTCACGAAACACACGACCAGCGAGACCGCGATCAACACCGCGGTCAGCGCGATCGACTGCCACAACAGGATGGTTTCGCTGAAAGGGATCACCCCGGTGATCGCCAACAGCGCCGGCGGCATGCTGGCCGGATTGGCCTGCAACTGCGCCGCCGACGAGCTGAGGCCCATCGCCCACACCGCACCGAGGCCGAGATAGGCCGCGGCGCCGGCGGCGCGGTAGTCCATGTCGAGGTCCTCGCGGCGCGCCAGCGCGCGCACCAACAGGCCGCCGAACACCAGCGAGAAGCCCCAGCTCAGCAGCGAGGTCAACATGCTGATCAGGCCGACGTAGCAGATCGCGCCGCGGCCGCTGCGCGGCACCCGCGCCAGTGCATCGATCACCCGCGCCACTGCCGGCGCGGTTGCGACCACGTAGCCGCCGATGACCACGAAGGCCATCTGCATGGTGAAGGGAATCAGGCTCCAGAAGCCGTCGCCGAAGGCGGTGGCGGTCGCCGCCGGGGTGGCGCCGAAGCCGAGCGCGAACACCGCGACGATGACCACGCCGAGCGCCGCGAACACATAGGCATCGGGAAACCAGCGCTCGGCCCAGGCGGCGCTGCGCAGGGCGAAACGAGCGAGCGGCCCGTCGGCGGGTGCGGCGGAAACTGCGGTCATGACGGCTGTCCTTCGACGAGAGCAAGGCATTGTCGAGGCGGTCACGGCCGCGACCACTTGCACTTTAGTCGCAGGGACGGGGTGTGGCGAAGGTCGTCGTCTAAGAGCAAATCCCCCCTCCCCCCTTTTGCAAAGGGGGAATGGACTGGATGTCGATCAGAGACGCTTCTCGAACCCGTCCAGCAAATACGCTAGCAACGGCGTCTATACGAAACCGCATGCAGCCCCCCCCTTTGCAAAAGGGGGGCTAGGGGGGATTTGCTCTTACCCCCAAGCACCGCGTCCTACATCACGGCCCCGCCGGCTTCGCAATCTCCGCCTTGGGCCGGCTGCCCGAGCCGATCACTGCCTCGGCACGCAGCTCGAAGCTCGCGTCCTTCGAGAACAAGCCCGGCGTCGCGACCGCGGTCCAGGCCGGGTAGTGATCCTTGAAGAACTCGCGATGCACTTTCAGCACCGGATCCATGCGACGCCGGAACTCGGCGTGATCGGCCGCGACATGAAAGCTCTGCAGCTCGACCACGTCGGCCAGGCTCGCCCCGGCACTGCGCAGATGCGCTTCGAGCTGCTCGAACACCCAACGCGCCCGGGCTTCGTCGTCCGCGCCTTCCATCGCCGGAATGCCGGAGACGATGACCCGGTCGCCGATCTTCACCACCGGCGAGTAATGCAGCCCGTGATACGACCCCTCCCAGCCCTTCGGCGCGAAATGCTCGCGGCTCGGCGCCGGCGCCGATTGCGCGAACGCCGCGCCGCTGCAACCCACCAGAACGGCCAGGGCCAGGCCCTGCAACCGCAAGCCACGCGACAGATTCAACATGACGGCACTCCACACGGGACGATCCGCCATTGCACGCCAGCGGCGCGCCCCTGTCATTAACCGCGATCACGCACTCGCGGCCCGGTCCGGCCGATTCCCCGCGGCAATCCTCGTCAACGAGCGCCCGCGATCAGGCCGTGACGCTGGTCGCGCGCAAGGCGTAGTCCAGAGCCAGGCCGGCAAAGATCGTCAGCCCGACCCAATGGTTGTGCAGGAAGGCGCGGAAGCACGGCTCGCGCTCGCGATGCCGGGCGATCACGAACTCGTAGGCCACCAAGGCCGCCGCCACCGCCAGGCCGCCGAAGTAATACAGCCCGAGGCCGGCGCGTTGCCCGACTAGGTACAGCGCGACGAACATCAGCGCGTACAGGATGCCGATCGCGACCAGGTCCATCTCGCCGAACAGGATCGCCGTCGATTTGGAGCCCATCTTCAGGTCGTCCTCGCGGTCGACCATCGCGTACCAGGTGTCGTAGGCGGTCGACCACAGGATATTGGCCGCATACAACAGCCAACCCACCGCCGGCACCTCGCCCTGCACCGCCGCGAACGCCATCGGGATGCCCCAGCCGAAGGCCATGCCGAGATAGACCTGCGGCAGATAGGTATAGCGCTTCAGATACGGATAGCTGGCCGCCAACACCACGCCGACGAAACTCATCAGGATGGTCAGCCGGTTCAAGCTCAGCACCAGCGCGAACGCCGCCAGCATCAAGGCCGCGAACACCGCCAGCGCCTCGCGCCCCCGCACCTCGCCGGTCGCCAAGGGCCGGTGCTTGGTGCGCTCGACATGCGGGTCGAGCCAGCGGTCGGCGTAATCGTTGATCACGCAGCCCGCCGCCCGGGTCAGCCAGACCCCGGCACTGAACACGAACCAGGTCCACAGCGGCGGCACGCCCTCGGCGGCGATCCACAGCCCCCACCAGGTCGGCCACAGCAACAGCAACCACCCGATCGGCCGGTCGCCGCGGGTCAGTTTCCAATACAGCGCAAGCTTGCGCCGCCAGGCCGGCGCAGGGGTGTCGGGGGGAGCGTGATCCATGGCGCATAGAGTAACGCGGGCGTCCCGGCGCTTCGCCGCGGGAAGGGCCGGTGGGCTTTGCGGAGGGCGGCGGCGTCGGGCTGGGGAGCTATGGAGTTGGGCCCGCATCGAACGGGTCCAATCGCGGCTGACAAGGACGGCGGATGCCATCGCACCGCCGGGCACCCTGCCCTCACCGCGGCCGGATCGCCGGCCGGTTCGGAGCCACCACCTTCGGCTGCGGTTTCCGCTAGAATGCACGGCCGCACGATCGCTTCGTGCGTGTCTACCACGCGCCTGTAGCTCAGCCGGATAGAGTAGTGGCTTCCGAAGCCATTGGTCGGGGGTTCGAATCCCTCCAGGCGCGCCAAACTCCCCGCTTCGAAAGGTCTCTGCCGACTTCGTCGGCAACGGAAAACCCCTTATTTCCGAGGGTTTCCGCGAGGGGCATTGGACTAAGGTCGGCGCCACATCGGCCACATCCGGCCAAATTCCGTCTCTCCCCCCCCCTTTTTTCTCTGCCAGTTGGTTTTTTAGTCCAATGGCCGATTTCGCGTTTCCTTTGTTTTCAAAGGCTTAGGACTGGGCCAAATAGACCGGTTTGACCGCGTAGATGACCTGCAGAATCAGAGTTCAAACCGAGCGTCGAGGCGATCGTCACCTCGCCGATCGCCAATACCTCTTGAAGCGCAGGATCACGAACAACGCCAGAGCCGAGCCGGGCACCAGGCTAAGCCAGGCCTTCGGGCTCGAGCTTCCGAGCCCGATTAGCATGCCCGGCAACAGGCACCAGTAAGCCGCCAGCGTCGCCCATCAGATGACACCCATCGCCCACCAGCGCTCGTGATCGACGCCTGTGTAATAGAAGTGCTTGGTGAACAGACGCGAGATGAGCCCAGCGGTTACCCACCGGGCCTCGGGCAGAAAGCCTACTCCTCAAGCCAGTCGGCGTACGGCAGTAGGTCCTCAACGTAGGGAATTAAATCGCCCACTTCGCACTCCAGCGCAGCGGCGATCTTGACCAATGTCTTGATATTCGGGGCAGTCTTCCCCGTCTCGATCAATCCCAGGTGGGCACGGTCAAGCGGAATTGCGTAGGCCAGATGGTCCTGGCTCAGTCCGCGTTCCTTGCGGACCTCTCTTATGCGATCCCCCACGAGCTTCAACAACTCGTCGGGTTCCTTGCGCCTCTTTCGCGCAGGAGCCTTCGTCCGCTTTAACGGCGTGCTCTTCTTCGGTGTGAAGGACTTCTTGGACATATCCAAGAAGCTAGAGCTTGGCGGGGACAAATACCTCAGCATCCCTCCCCCGGTGATCCCTCACCCATAAGCATAAGCTATTGATGTTGTTGACATATTTAATGCCATGCGCCCATATCGGCCAACAGGATTGGACCGACGCTGCAGCCAATGCGCTCAAGACACACTACAAAAGTCACACATTCTGCCGACGAAGTCAGTGACGCCGCCCCCCTCGGATTGCGGCTCAAAATCGGGTCAGAAAATTCCTACTCGCGAGGGAAACGTGCCTTGGGTCACAGCGACTCGCATGGGCCCGCATCGCTAGAAATACCTGCATTCAAGCCTTCGAGCGAACTTATCCCCAGCCAGAGGGACTCGGCCTTAGAGCAAAGGCTCAGCCGTCTTGGATTTTTGCCGTATCGACATTCACGCGCACAGGGGGCAACACTACATTCGTCGCACCCCAGGCCGGAGGCCCGAGTTCAAAGAAAAGGAATTTGCGAATGAAGTACATCGTTGCAGACGATCACAGCTCGATGCGCTTAGTAGTCTCTGAGCTCATCAAGTCGCAGTTTGGATCGCCGCCTGAAGACGTCTGGCAGTGCGCCACAAGTGACCAGCTTCTCGAGACAGCTCTCCAAACCGACTTCGCCAGTGCCGTCATTGTGACCGAACTGCTTATGCCCGGAAGTCATAAGCGCTTGCAGCTTGTGAAGGAGCTGCGGCGATGCGCCCCTTTCGCAAAGGTGATTGTCCACACCGGCTATGCGAGCCCCCACCTAGCTCAGGAAGTGATCTTCCACGCTGTGCACGGGTACGTTCTTAAGACGAGCCCAACGATATGGCTCAAGTGGGCAATCACGAACGCTATGCGCGGCGAGCGGTTTATCGATGAATCGCTCGACACGTCAAGCAACCTGAGCAATCCGTGGTGGGACCTGACTACGCGAGAGAGCGATGTGGTCGTTGCACTGAGCAAAGGCTGGCCGAGAGCAAAGATCTGTTCGTTGTACGAGATGAAGAAAAAGACTGTATCGGCGCACAAGCGCGCGGCAATGGTGAAGTTGGGGGTCAGCGAAGAGGCCGCGCTCACGAGCTACCTTTACGCAAATGGACTGGACTACCTAATGGATGAGTGAACCGTCACCGCAAAGCGCCAAGAAGGTGTCGAACAGTAACGCTGCGAGAACGAACCATTCGTTCAACCTATGCATTCTCAAATGGAAGTGGAATCGGCATGAACTACACCAGCAGAGTCAACCGTTGCTCTACCAAACGCGCTGTAGCTGTCGTGTTAGCCCTAACCGCTCTCTTTGTCGGTCAGGCCACCGCTCAGATGGTCGTGAATGACCCGGTCAACTATGGAGCCCAGCTCCAGCAGATCGCGAAGGACGCGGCCGAGTTCGGCAAGAACGCCAAGCGATGGACGGAGACAGCAAACCACTACCAGCAGCAGCTCATCCGGCTTCAGCGCTTGAACTTCGGTCAAGCTCAGATGACCGACACCTTCCCGCCGAGGCCGGCGGACTACGGCATGGAAGACATGTGTCCCGGGGAAGGCGGCATCAAAGAGCAACTGGCTGGAGCGTTCAAGATGGCCATGCCCAAGCTGGACGCCAACGTCATCAATGAACAACTGACCGTCTGCCAGCGAATGGTCTATGCCGAAAATATGAAATACAACGAGTCCGTCCAGATGCTGCGGACGCTGATGCTCCGCAATGTCGAGTTCAAGCAGATTGAGGCGCAACGAGACAGCGCCGGCTCACGCCAAGGCGATCTCGCTGCGAACGACAACGAAGCCCAGCGATTCATGCTTCGCACGTCGATGGAGTTGGACTACTGGCAAGCACGGATGAAGGCATACGACGACTATGTAGAGGCCCTCAAATGGGACCAGAGTCGCCTTGCCAAGCGAGCGCTAAACGGCAACAAGGGCAAGGGGCAGATCCTTGGCAAGGTCATTCAGGCCGGCGTGCTGAAGGCGGCGCTCTCGCGATGAACCCGCGTACTCGTACTGGCAACTGTCCTTCTGCTCTCTTCGACCGGACTTAACTTATGGACATCCTTTCCCTGGACGGAATCTTCTCTTTCCTGACGCCGAAAGCTCAAGGCGGCGTCTTGGACTTTGCCTTCTTCAAGCTCATCAACGACTACTTCAGCGAAGAGATCACCACCTTCGGCTTCAAGCTCATGCAGCGGATGATGACGTGGGTAGGAGGACTCGCACTCACGTTGGCCACACTCTACTTCCTCGTGGCGGGGTACCGCGTTGCAACAGGCCAATCCCGAGAGCCGATGATGGGGCTTGTGACTAATAGCCTTAAGGTGGTGTTGATATTGTTCGTTGCAACCGGGATGACCTTCGGCAATGTAAACATCTACAAGCTACTCACCGCTGGGCTCGACACAGAAATTCACGAAACGATCAGCGGTGAGAAGGGCAAGACTTCTGTTGCAGCCATTGATCAGAACTTGGCCTATATGCAGATCGCCATGAGTGCGATTGATGCCGTCCAAGTTGTCGATGGCGACGACGAGACAAGAGAGCAAAAGGGGCGGGCCTTGCTTATGGCCGGGTTCGGCACCGCAAGCGTCCCGATGACGGTTGGTGCGCTTACGCTCATGTATCGCTTCGGTATCGCATTCTTTGTCGGATTGGCGCCGCTCTTCATCTTGTGCCTCATGTTTGAGCAGACCAAGGAACTGTTCCGAAAGTGGCTTATGTCGGGTATAGCCACCTACTTCGCCATGGCTGCGTTGAGCGTGATGTCGGCCATCGCCTTGAAGTTCATGTCGAAGGTTGCCATGGCCTTTTGGGTATCCAAAGCCGTCAACGGCATCCTCGGCCTGGAGCCTGAAGGCATGACATCCCTATCCATTCAGCAAGGCGGTATTGGGTTGATCGTCACGGTTCTTTTGATTTCTGTGCCGCCGATGGTGGGCTCGTTCTTCAACGGCGCTCTCGGCAACTTCATGCACTTCTCGGCCTTCTCTGGCGGAGCGGCGTCCAGTCAGCCGGGGCCGCAAGGCCAACCACCCGGTTCCTATAGCCCGCCGACGACAAGAACCGAAATGTCCTCCCAGAGTCCGCAGACCACCGGCAGAAGCTACGATTCAGGGTCTCGATATACCGCTGGGGCATCATCCGAGAAACCCGACCCGAACGAGATCAAGAAGAAATGAATATCAAGGTCGTCATAGCAATCGCCGGAACCCTCCTTGTCGTCGCTGGCAGTGCGCATGCAGAAGGTGGCTGCCCGCCTGGAATGATCCCCTATCAAGGCACCAACACGCAGTCCTGCGCTCCAATCCCGAGCTCAGGCGGGCAATCCTCCCCCACCGGTCCCGGGTGGGCGTCACGCTGGGGAGCGATTGCGCAAGACAAAAACAGCGGCGTGCTAGGTGCAGTTGCTAATCGCGAGAGCAAACGAACGGCTCAGAAGGATGCAATCGCCGAGTGCGCTTCTCGCGGCGGAAGCAACTGCAAAGTTGAGCTTGCGTACACCAACCAGTGCGTCGTTACGATTCAGGGAAGCACTGCAATCAACAATTCCCGAGCGCCGACGATCGAACGAGCGACGCAATTGGGAATGGAGGCATGCGAAGGGAGGGGCGACACTGACTGTCATATTTACTACAAGGCATGCAGCCTCCCAGTCAGAGTTCGATGAACTTTCGTATCAAGTTAGCGGTGATGGATAGATTGGCGAACGGATGGTTGCTCACCCTCAATACCGAACCATGGGCCGGTTAACGGAATGACTATTCGACAGTACGTTACCCCAGAAAGCGACCGATTCATGTTGCCGGTTTCAATAGCAGCAATGGCCGCGCTGACATTGATGATGCTCAACACATGGACCCTGCTTCTTTGGGATGAATTGAGCGTCGGTTTGTACTGGCTTCCTCGGTCCATTTCGACGTTGATGGCGGTAAGTTTGATCGTGATCTCCGCCCTAATCTGGAAGCTGTACTTATCGCTTCTTATTCGACTCAATGGCCGCAAGGACGCTAGGACGGCATGGCTCGCTACTGCGGTAACGGCCGCTTGCTTGGCCTCAACGCTTGTTGTCGCATTTACTGTGCCTCTAATCAGTGCCAACCGGCCAGAGACGACGGTAACTATGGCGGCTTGTGCGCAACTGATCACGGTCCTTCCCACGCTCTACTTCGCAGCCAAGGTAACGTTTTCCATCGCTGCTCTGTTCGAAGCCCTGCGCGCCACTGAAAAAGCACGACTGACCGAGCCCCATGAGCCCCGACATGACTGAAAGAAAGCCTTCGGCACGCCACAACATCGTCACCATTGCGTCTCTGTGCTTGCTCGCCTTGATGAGTGGGTGTTCCGACAGATCAGGAGGCAAAGTGCCCTCGTACAAGCAGAATTCCGCCCCCAAAGAACAGTACAACCTCACCGTAGCAGTTGAAAACGCCCCAGGTCCCTTCGATTTGGTGGAAGGGCTCATGCAGTACCGAATCACAAATCCAGAGTGCCTTCCGCCGGCCGAATCATTCTCCGGCGTGCAAATGACGTCCCAGTTCTATGGCGTCCCCATAGATTTCAGTCGCCTGCAGGACGGCACTTATGTGGCTGTCGTTGCAGCAGATGGACTTGAAGATGCGGACTACTTCGGCAGGGGCATCTGTCACTGGGAGCCCATGGGGCCGCTCGTGCAGATGAGGGCTGCCGACAATAAGGTCGATACGAGATTCATTATTAGCCTTTCATCGGTGAAACTCGCATCTGGGGAACCCGAGCGCAAACACTTCAAGAGAGATAATTATCCGCGCATCAAGATCGCAGACTATCCCGACACGGGAAAGTCGGACCCTCAAGAGTTCGATGAAGAGGTACGCGGAAAGGTATTCTCGATCACGCTGAAGTCAAAGGAGTTGACGAAATGAGCTTAACGATGAGCAGTCAGCAGTACGCGAACCTTGCAGCCAACTCGTATCCGCCCAGCGGCGCGCGGAACGGCGTGGAAACAGAAGTTGAGTTCAATGGTGTCGAGTACAACGTGTTGAAGCGCGTCGATCTACCATCTGGCTATCAAGGAACGATCTACCAGCGAAAGGACACTGGCGACATTATCGTCGCTCACCGAGGCACTGAGTTTGGTGACGAGCCAATCAAAGACGGGCTGCTAGCTGACGGCGGAATGGTTGTTAAGCGAGTCAACCGGCAAGCGCAGGATGCAATCGACCTTACAAAGCAGGCGATCGAAATCGCGCAAGAGATCGGCCCAAGGACGAATCCACCTGAAGTGTCTGTTACCGGCCACTCGCTCGGCGGATGCCTTGCGCAGATCACGGCAGCCAAGTTCAACCTAAACGGTGAGACGTTCAATCCCTACGGCGCTGCAAGCCTTGGTTACCGCATACCTGAAGGCGGAAATCAGGTTGTGAATCACGTCATGGCTGGCGATCTTGTCAGTGCAGCTGGTAAGCATTTCGGCCAGGTGCGGATGTATGCGGAACCCGTCGAACTGAATGTCTTGAAAGCAGCGGGCTACGAGGACAATGGCAGCCAGTTCGATATTCGAGATCCGGTAAAGGCCGCAGTTACGGGCAGCGACTCCCATCGAATGCACCACTTTCTCGATGTCGACGGCGAGGGAAGACCCGACCGATCGGCTCTGGGAAACCCTCAGTCGCGCGAGCTAGCCGAGAAGCATCGCCCTGTGATCGAGAAGTATAGAGCAGACATAGAAAATCTCCGCGAGGGGATCTCTATCGGCGCTGCTATCTACCGGGGAAGCAAAGGCATCGCTGAAGAGATCGGGCGTCATCTGCCCCAGAAGCAGCCGGATAGTCCATTCAAGGACGCGCACGGCTCGCTGCCTGCGTCGGAGCAGCGCGCGTTCGATCCGCGCAGTCCGGATCATCCTCACCATTCGATGCACAAAGCTCTCCACAGCGGTATTGAAAGGGCCTTCGCCGAACAAGGTCTACCGATTAATGAAACCGCAGAGCGCACCACCGCGGCACTCCTCGTGAGTTCGCGGCAGGCGGGACTCGAACAGGTCAACCATGTGGTTGCGGGCCGGAGTACGCCTGCCGGAACCGACGTTTTCGCGGTGCAGGGCGAACTGCACGATCCTGCGCACAAGCGTGCCCATGTGAACTCCGAGGTCGCGGCGCAGATCCCCGTTGAGGCTTCATTCCAGCAATTGGCGGCAGCGGAACAGAAGCCGTCGATCGCCCAGGACCAGCAAGTCCACGAGCAAACGCGTACACACGCAGCACGCACCGCGTAAGCCTGCTCCGCCTTCAACCCGACCTATCCGCACCGCCCCGCAAAGGGCGGCCAGGAGCGCTTTGTGTCTCAATTTCACCCCCCGGCGATGCATTGGAAGCTGCCAACTTGGCTACGCCGGCTTTTTTTCGCCCATCGTAGCGGCTCGTCGCAACACGGCGCCGGCCACTACGAAGCTGTCTTGCTTGCGGCTCAGGCGCGCTCGATCCTTTGGGGCCTGCGTCCGTCGTCATTGAATCTGCTACCGGTTCGGTACGCCTCGCCGTCCACCATCGCTGCCATTCGGTGGCAGTTGCACCGTGCGGTTGGCCACTTGAGCGAGGACGTGGTTGCTACACACCGGTTCGGCATCACTGCGGCGGTGCGGACGATGCTAGAAGCGGAGCTTAGGGTACCGCTGGCCTATACGCTCGGATACATCCGGCAGAACGGCCAACGACTGTGTTGCACCCCAATCGCAGGTCTGGAGCAAATGCTCCGCACCGGCATCGCGCCTGGTGCGCGTGTGAGCCTACACGCGTGGCTTACCTTGCCGAGCCTAGAGGTCATCGACGTCAGCTTCTGGGCTTTGTTCCCGGACCTCAGCTGTGCGGATGAGCGCGAGATGCGAAGCCTATTCATGCATCCAGACCAGATGCAGGGGCGAAGCTACCACCCGCAATGGGTAGGCGATGGATTCGTCAGACGGATTGGTGTCCTCAGGGAGTACGAGGGATGGTAAGCACGAGGATTATCCATTTTGACGCCGTTTGTCGTGGATCTCTGAACTGGCGCGTTTCAGTGAACGGTGAAGATGAGCATGTCCCGTTCGCATGCAGAGATGACTGCGTCGCTGCTGCTCGTGTCCGAGCGCGCCAACGTCATATCAATGACGGAATTCCCACAGAAGTCCGAGTGCAAACCATCGGGGGCGGGCTTGAGTCGATCGTCATCTACATGAAGCCACACGAGCTGGATGAGTTCTGCTTGGAGACCGAGAGCATTAGCAGTCGGCAACTTCGAGAGGCCTGCGAATTACTACTGCTTGGCGCTGGTGCGCCGAAGAATCTTGAGAACTGAATCCGATGCTCGTCTTAACTCGCAATCTCGGTCAGGCCCTGATGATTGGCAGTGAAATTGAGGTCCGATTCCTTAAACCCCGGGTAGAGGGTGAAGTTCGCGTGGGCATTACGGCGCCAGACAATGTCCGAATCGTCCGCGAGGAACTTCTTTCTCAAGGTAATGAACGCGACGGCAAACAGCGGCATCGGGGTGGTAATGGCCGTGTCTGACCTGTTCCGCAAGCAGGTCATCGAGGCTCAAGGTGGTGCTTGGCTGGGCACCATACGCCTCGATCAGCCGCCAAGGACCTGGATTCTGGCCATTGTAGCCAGTGGCATCGGCTGCGCGCTCATTCTGCTTCTCATCTTTGGGGAATATACGCAGCGCGCGCGGGTACAAGGGCAGTTGGTTCCTGCTGAAGGGCTCGCGAGCGTGATCGCGCCGGCTACAGGGGTGATGGAGAAGGTTGTTGTCACCGAAGGAGACTCTGTCAAGGAGCGACAGATCCTCGGTCTCATTCGATTACCTCGGTTGACGGTGGACCATGGGGATGTGTCTGCGGCCCAACGGAAGGCCCTTCAGCAGCGCCGTGCTGGTCTCGAAGGCCATCAGGTGGCCCAGCAGGATCGATTGGAAGTCGACGAAGCAAGCCTGCGGGCCCAACTTCGCTCTCTGCATCACGAACTGGCCCAGCTCCAAACGGAGCGACAGATTCGACGCTCGCAAGCTCGCTTAGCCAATGAAGTTCTGGAACGCATGCGCCGGCTGCAGTCTGAGAAGTACGTCAGCGATATCCAGATTAAGCAGCAAGAATCGGCGGCCCTGGATCGGGTATCGGCATCACAGGAGCTTGACCGGCAGGCTCTGGCTATGCAGCGCTCAGCCGCTCAGATTGAGCAAGCGCTAGCCCAGATTCCTGTCGAACGCGCAAGTACTGCCGCCACCTTTCGCGGCGATCTCGCACGGCTGAGCCAAGAGGAAATCGACATCGAAGGCAGCGGTGCGCTAAGTGTAGCTGCACCCGCCTCCGGCGTTGTTTCCAGCCAGATCATCAAGCCGGGACAGGCGGTCCAGGTCGGGCAGCCCCTGTTCACTCTGTTGCCAGAAGGGAGCAGCCTGCAAGCGGAGCTTTTGGTTCCCAGTCGTGCCATCCCGAACCTGCGGCCGGGGGGTGTCGTCCTGCTTCGGTACGAGGCCTTTCCCCATCAGAAGTTCGGCCACCACGTCGGTCATGTAGCCCGTATCAGCCGCAATGCCCTAAGCACCGCCGAGACCAAAGCTCTGGACCTCCCCGATTCCGGTACGCAGCCGCTCTATCGGGTCGTTGTCAAGCTCGACAGGCAGACCGTAGCGGCGCACGGCCGGTTGGAGCCGTTACGGCCCGGCATGACAGTGGACGCCGATTTGCTTGGCGACACACGCCCTATTTTCGAGTGGCTGTTTGAGCCGCTCTATGCGCTTAGAAGCGAAGCCAGAATGAATTCATACCGGCGGTAGTCGCCAGTCCCGCGCAGGGGTTCTGCGCATTTGATGAAGGAGTAGCACCTATGTCCGTGTTTGCTTTGGAGCAGTACGACAAAGACTTCTCGCAGTTCCGTGAACTGCGCGAAGCCGAAATGGCCTCGGTCGGCGGCGGCTATCAGTGCCCCAACGGCAAGGAGTCGACCATCACCGTCCACGTCGACGGGAGCAAGGACGACGGTTGCGATGCGTCGTAAGTAATACCTAGGCGGGGGAAGGGACGCGTACCTCCTCCCGCTTTACTTACAGGAGAGGGAAATATGAATGAAAAGGTGATTGTGGTGCTCGGCACTCGTAGTGACAGCCATGTCGAGCGCGTTACTCAACGGCTCGCAGATCGAGGGTGCAAGGATGTAGTCGTCATCGACTACCACGCCGGCACCACGTTTTCTCTGGAACTCGATCGTCACGCGAATCGCGCCCTTACCGTCGATGGCCGGCGACTTCCGTCGGATTGCATTGTGTGGGACAAAACCAAGATTCTGCCCGGCACACGCTATTACATCCGCGCTGGCGATGAATCCTCGCGGGGATATGCCGCACAGGAGTGGCGGGCCTATTACGCCTTGCTGGCTGCCTTCGCCGGCGACAACGCGGTCAACTCCTCCCGCTCCCGCCTTTGCATGATCAAGCCCTACCAACAATCAACCGCCGCGGCCGTCGGCCTACGGGTTCCGACCACACTGGTCTCGAATCGGAAAGAGGACATTGCGGCGTTCCAGACCCGAAGCGATCACATGATTATCAAGTCGCTGTCCGGGGCAAAGGTCTCGCCCAAGGGGGAAGGCGAGTACGTGCCCTACGTCGTCATGACCATGCGTGTTCCGGCCGAGGATATAGCCGCCGCAGATCCGGACTCGATCTTGATTTGCCCTCACTTCGCGCAAGAGGAGATCGCCAAGGCTTACGAGTTGCGCGTCGTCGTCGCCGGTCCGCGCATCATTCCATTTCGGATCGACTCGCAGAGGCATGAATCTACTCAGGTGGATTGGCGTAAGGCCACAGCGTTGAACGAGTATTCCCGATGTGAGCTGGATACGCATCTGGAAGGCCAGATCCATGCCTTCATGAAGCAAATGGGGCTTACCTTCGGCAGCCTCGACTTCGTGATCGATAAGGAAGGCGACGCCTGGTTCTTGGAATGCAATCAGGATGGCGTATGGGCTTGGCTGGACGACCTCGTCGATGGCGAGATCACCGACGCGTTCGCCGATGAGCTACTGCGGCGCTGGAAAGCACTGGACGCTCAGGCGATGGCCGCCTGAGCCTATGACCCTGATCGGATGAGGTTCATGATGGACTATCGGACATGTTCGATGGCGGGCTTCGGCCTGCTGCTGCTCGCACAACTGGCAACAGCGGCACCACCCGCGCCTTCGCTGCCAGATGCAATCCGTCTGATCACGAAGGACAACCGGCCTATGCCCGCGGTGCAGCTTTTGCGCCAGGGCGTGGACGCGAAGACCTTTCCCGGTGCGGCGGCAGCGCAGTTCTATGCGGTGTCCGGTGACACCCAGGGTACCTATCGCATGATCGACGCCTCTGCCCGAGTGCCCGACGTCTCGAAATCACAGCCTGACTTCACGGGGGCGGTGCTTCGGCCTGCATTGGAAACAGTCGTTCCCGCGGCAAAGGATCGCCGGGTCGTCATGCTCAATGAGGACCATGTCCATCAGTTGCATCGCGGCTTTGCCCTTCAGCTGCTCAAGGACTTGCGCGCCCAGGGATTCACCCATTTCGGCGCAGAGACCTTTGGACGGAAGGCTCGGGAGAGCCTGATCGACGACGCCCCCGATGTGAGCACAGGGGTTTATACATCCGACCCGCTGTATGCGGACTTGGCCCGGCAAGCCAAGGCACTCGGCTTTCAAGTCTTCGACTACGAGCAACGCAAGGACCAGGAGCCAGCAGAGGGCTCGCAGGAGGATCAGCGAATGGCGCGGGAGCGAGCGCAGGCGGCGAACATCGCATCGGTTCTTAACGACGATCCCAAGGCCCGCGCATTCGTATACGCCGGCGCCGGCCACATCTCGGAGTCGCCTGAGGGCGACGGTCGGATATGGATGGCACAGATCCTCCGCGAGGTTTACGGCATTGACCCACTTACGATAAATCAGGTTTACGGCACTCCCCGTAGTCGGCCGGAACTGGATGGCGCGGAGTACCGTGCGACTGAAGCCTTAGGCCCGTTCACGGCTCCGGTGGTCGTGGCCACACCGACAGGTCTGTTCTCCGCGCCGGGATTCGACATCCTTGTATTCCATCCCCGCGAACGCCAGAAGCATGGGCGCCCTGACTGGTTGGAGTTGTCCGGCTACCGACACCCTTGCCGGATTTCTCTGAAGCCGTCCAATGAGGAAACGATGGTGCGGGCATTTGTGGCCTCGGAGGACCCAATGTCCATTCCCATGGATCAGGTGCTTGTGCCGGTACACGCTCGCTCGGTAGTAATGATGCTTCCGCCAGGTGAGTACCGAATGGTGCGTCAGACGGTAGTAGATGACCGGCTTCTGGGATTGGGAAGAGTACGGAAAGCTGTCGCGCCGAAGGCTGCCCTGGGACTATGCCGCCCGGCTGTCCGATGAAGACTCTTGGCCCCGTTCGGCAATCGGAAGCCGCCGAGTGTGGACTCGCCTGTCTAGCCATGGTTGCAAAAGCCCATGGCTGTGGACTCGGCCTGCGTGAACTGCGCAATCGCTTTCCCATTTCAGCCAACGGCACCCATCTTCCGCGGCTCATCGAGATCGCGGGGCAGCTGGGCTTACGTGGGCGCGCGCTGCGGTTGGAGCTGTCGCAGTTGCGGCGCCTCGAACTCCCATGCGTCCTACACTGGGATCAGAACCATTTCGTCGTGTTGTCCCGTCTTAAGTCAGGCCATGCAGTCATTCTTGACCCCGCACAAGGCGAGCGCAGGTTGCCGCTGTCGGTCGTGTCGGAGCACTTTACCGGCGTCGCGCTAGAGTTGAAGCCTACGGCGGACTTCGTTCGTGCGGCGGAAGCGCCAGCAGTATCCCTGCGCCAGCTTACTGGGCCCATCACCGGCCTGACGCGATCGCTTAGCCTAGTGTTCGCACTATCGATAAGTCTTCAGGTCTTCGTGACCGTCGCGCCGTTCTACGTGCAATGGGTCGTGGACCAGGCTTTGGTTTCGGCCGATCGGAGTCTCTTAGTCGTCCTGGCGATAGGCTTTTCGCTTGCTCTACTGATCCAAGTCGGCGTCGGACTGCTCCGCGGTTGGACCGTGGCTCTCCTTTCGACTCGAATTGGGCTGATGTGGATGGGCAACATCCATGCTCACTTGCTGCGCCTGCCCATTAGCTTCTTCGAGAAGCGGCACATCGGCGATGTAGTTTCGCGGATGGGCGCCGCACAGGCCATTCAACGGACCTTGACCACTAGCACTGTAGAGGCGCTGGTGGACGGTCTCATGGCCCTGATGACCTTCGCCTTGATGCTCCTCTACAGCGTGAAGCTGGCGCTGGTGACCACCATCGCGGTAGGCCTCTACCTCGGAGCCCGACTTTGGTCGTACCGCTATTCGCGGGAGCATACTGAGCAGCAACTAATCGCTGCAGCCAAGCAACAAAGTCATCTTCTGGAGTCCATCCGCGGCATCCAAAGTCTCAAGGTCGCCGGTCGCGAGAGCCTGCGCGGCGCCGCTTACGAGAACTTCATGGTGGAAACCACCAACCATGAGATCTGGCTCGCCCGAACCGGCGTCGCGTTCAACAGCGCGAACCAGCTGATCTTCGGTGCCGAACGAATCGTTGTCGTGCTAATCGCAGCGATGCTAGTGATCGACGGTGGGTTCTCCATTGGCATGTTGATTGCCTATCTCGTCTATAGGGAGCAGTTCGCGACCCGAGTTGCAGCACTGATCGACAAGGGCATTGAGTTCCGAATGCTTAGGCTGTTTGGTGAGCGGCTGGCCGACGTTGTCCTCACGGCCCCGGAAGACCCCGGCCAATCTCAGGCGTTGACCCTGAGTCATTCGGCGATAGAAGTCGAGAAGCTGTCGTTCCGGTACACCGATGGCGATCCCTGGGTGATCAGGGACTGTAGCTTCGTGATCGCCACAGGCGAATCGGTCGCCATAACTGGTGCATCAGGGTGCGGTAAGACCACGCTTCTCAAGTTGCTCCTTGGGCTGCTGAAGCCCACCGAGGGAACTATCCGCATTGGCGGCCACGACATACACCGAGTCGGCCCCCGAAGTGTCCGCGCCGTTGTAGGTGCAGTCATGCAGGATGACCAGCTATTCGCAGGCAGTATCGCGGACAACATCAGCTTTTTCGATCCTGGAGCAGACCGCGCGCGCGTTGAGGAGGCTGCCAGTCGCGCCGGCATCCACGACGAAATTCTGGCGATGCCGATGGGTTACTTCAGCATGGTGGGCGACATGGGCAGCTCGCTGTCCGGAGGCCAGAAACAGCGGATCGTGCTCGCGCGTGCGCTTTACCGACAACCCCAAATGCTGTTCTTGGACGAAGCGACGAGCCACCTAGATGTCGATCGCGAGCGGCTGGTGAACGAAGCAGTCCGATCGCTTGCTATCACCAAGGTGATTGTTGCGCATCGTCCTGAGACGGTAGCCAGTGCAGACCGGTCTCTGATCGTCGAGCGAGGCACAGTTACTTCCGCGAGTTCGGACCGCTCTCCGGGCGACGGTTCTCGGGCCACCGATCAGTATTCAAGCCCAGCGCCCTAGCGTCGCCTCCATAGCAAGCCAGAGCCCTTCGGCCAAAACACATCCACCAATAAAAGCGATAACTTATGCTGCGAGGAAGATCCCATTTGGAATGGAGGCCAATATGAGCTTGCAAATGAAGTTTCTCAATGCAGCGATTTCGATCAGCCTTTTTTGTTGCTCTTTTGTCCTAACGACTCCAACCGCCATTGCAGGCAGGGGCATGCCTCCAGAGGAGGTTACCTTGCTGCACCTGAAACCAGACCCGAACGCCGTCTCACTGACAGCCGAGCTGGAGGGCAAGCTACAGGTTCGCAATGGCTGCGTTTATCTGATCTCGAAGAAAAGCAAAGTTCCTGTACTCACGATCTGGCCGCCGACCTATCGCTTGCTCAGCCCAAAAGGCGTGGTGACTGGCGTGACCGACACACTGACGGGGCAATCATTGAAATTCGGTGTTAACGCAGTATTTGGTGGCGGGGAGACTAAGGCCGCGCTGACAAACGTGCTCGAAGCCCCAGCACCTGCTGCTTGCAGCGGGAAAATCGCTTACGTGGAGTTCTCTGACTGATACATAGAGATGCTGCCAAATGGAAATTGCGCACAAAGACGCCTTAAGGAAGACCATTGACGCGTGGAACAAGAACGAAGGAGGCTCAGGAGTGTCGTGCACAACCACCGACGGTGCTTGCTAGTTTTCATCCTCTCATCCGTGTGTTGGGTAACTGCCTGCGTCCACCAGCCAAGCTCTGAAGCATTCAGCGCCTGTGTGGCAGGGACCCAATGCACTCTGAAAGGAAAGCTCAATTTACAGTCTGGCGCTCCAGCATGGGCCGCGCTTCTCGAAGCTGGAGACTCATGCGCGAAGTTGGCTCTGCCGGACGACTTCTATTCCGATGCCAGTAAGTGGAACGGCAAACGAGTAGAAGTTTCCGGCAGGGCATTCCGGCAGCCATCAACCGATACCGACGATGGCTTCATTACTTGGTACACAGAGAAGGAACGAAAGCTAGCCGTCGGCATGTGCGATGGCGGGATGGGGATATACGTTGAATCAATCAAGTCCCGTTCCGGACAACGATGGCCTGTCTCTGTAAATTGAGAAGGCTAATGAAGCCGCGTCCGGTTGGCGTGAGACTTGGTCGGGCATTGCTTGGATAGGTAATACCTGCCGAAGACAGGTGATCATTACCCACCTGATAGAAAGGGCCTCGGAAGGAGGCCCTTTCTGTTAAGTGAACTGCGCTATTACCGCAGGGCGACTTCTTCGCAATCCCCGGAGGCACCCTGGCGGGCATCTGTGCATACCGGCGGCAGCACGACGTTTGGTATCCCGCTCGGATCAAACGTCGATCCTAATCGACGAAGAATCCGATTCCGTCGAGCGAAAGCCAGCCGATGGTGCCTGTGGTTGGTTGAGCGACGGCCACATCGCCATTGCTCCTCACGTCAATGCGCGCGTTTGACGGCGCATCGCAAACGGCTACAAAGATTTGTTGTGCGGGCGGCCGAAATCCAGCCGGCAACGTGCAAACGACGCTGCCACCAGCGCCGCCTTTGACCAGTCCTCGTAGCTGGACGCGATTAGCATCCTTACGATAGGTAGCCGTTGCGAACGCATCCCCATAGTTGGTCCAAGGCGCGTTGAGCACCGGTGCCTGCCATGCGCCCTTGCGCAGATCCACGATGACCGCCGCCGTGCTGCGCCGGGTCTGTCCGCCTTGGACCAGCGGAATGATTTCATCGCCGGTCAGCGCAGTCGCCGCCGGCAACTGCGAGAGTTTCAGATTCGCCATGGTTACTCGATAAGTAAGTAGTCGCCCGCCTCCGAGACCAACTCGTCGCCGGTCTCGGTGCGCAGCAGTCCGTTCTTGAAGTCGAAGGTGTGCGTTGCCTTCTGCCAGCTCGTCAGGCCCTCGCGGGTCGAACCGACCTCAGCCCGCAGCCGGTAGACACCCTTCAACGCGGCGGTGTGGCTGGTACCCGCAATCGCGGCCGGGGTTTCCAGCACGCTGCCGGCGATGTCATCCAGCAACCGCAGCACATACGCTGTGCCGGCCTCGGGGCCGATCGCCCCTTGCCCGTGATCGACCAGTTGGTCGGCTTGCAGGCGTCGGTCACGGTGCGCCCAGGCCACGACCAGGTCGCCTTCGATCGCCGCCGGGTAGCGCTGCCCGTTGAGCTTCAGATCACCCGGCGGATACGGCCGCGCTTGCCGCTGGGCCAGCTTGATCGCGTCCACGGGCGCGAGCGCTGGGTCCAGCAGCGCGCTCGACGTGCGCGTCAGTAATTTGGCCTGCACGGTTTCGCCGACGCTGTAGTCGGTCGGATCGTTTGCCGCGAAGTCATCGAAGAACCAGATGCGCGCTCCGATCGCGTGCGGCACCGGCACCGTGTCCGCGCAGCCGCGCGCGAACGTCGCGGCCTGCGCCTGCGGATCGATGACGACCACGCGCACGATCTCATCCTCGATCAATGCAGCCGTACCGGCCGTGATCTGATCCAGGCCACGCCCCGACGAGAGTTGCACCGCTACTGTCGTCGCAACCATCGCATCCGCCAACACGGCGGTCGGGCACCAATCCCCGACGCCGGCCTCGGTGAACTCGCCGCTGCCGACGCGGGTGGTCAGTACGTAGTTCAACGCGAGCCCCGTTGCCTGCTCGGCGACGGCCAGGACGGCCCCGGCATCGGCGGGCACGGCGGCCAGCGCTGCTGCGTTGAGCGTGGTCGCCAGATCGCGGTAGCTGGCCTCGATCAACCGACGGTTGGGTGGCGGCTGCGGGTTGCGATCCGGGGGCGTCCACACCGGTGGCTGCGGCTCCAGGTAGGCCGTCGCTGGTAGCCCGAACACGTCCTGAACCGCCGCGACGGTAATCGCGCCCTCCGCCAGCTTTCCGTCATCGAACGTGCCGACCCGTAGGACCAGGCTGTCGAGACCACGAAATGGGTCGCGTATGCGGAACACACTGCCCGGCGCCAGCACGCTGCCGCGGCGGTCGAACCGCAGCTTCAGCCGCTTCAATCCGGAACAGGCGATGGTTAGGTCGCGCATGCCGACGCGGCTCGCCAGTTCGGCGGTCGGCAGCCCTTTGTATTCGGTGTTGCTCGACGCGACGCCACCCGTGGCCTGGATGCCGGCCAAGTCCTCAACCCGGATCTGCCGCTCTTCGTCCTTGATCGGGTCGTACCAGGTCACGATCAATTGGTTGATCGCGCCGTCCTGAGCCGCGCCCTCGTCCTCCTCGATTGCCAGCAGGCCCGACTCGTAGTCGAACGTCGGCAGGTCCTCGATGCGGTAGTCGTCTCGGAGTAGCTTTAGCGTGAGCCGGCCGGTGGAGCGGTCGGTGTACTGCGCCGCGCCAATATGGTCGATGACGACCTGCATGAATTCGCTGATGGACGACTGGCGGTTCCAGCGCAGGCACAGTCCAAAGCCCTCGGCATGCAGGGCGTCCGCCGCGCGCCGATAGCTGGCTTCATCCAGGACCCCGCGGTCTAGGCCACGACCCCAATCGCGATTCGTCAGGCACTCGACCAGAATGTGGGCCGGGTTCATGGCCCGGATGGCGTTGTTCGCCAGCCAGATCACCGCCTTCTCGGGATACCACGGTGCACCATCCCACCCCGCCAGCGCGCGCCGGGCCCGCATCTTCCAGGGCTTGGGGTACGGGTTGTTGGCCGCGATCTGGCCGTCAAAATACTGGGTCGTCACGTTGCGAAATGCCGGCGTAGGCACGCCATGCAGCGCGCCCAGCGCAGGCAGCACGGCCTGGGTGGCTTCGCCCATCAGGACATCCAGCCAGCCCTTGATGCCCCCCTCGCCCTTGTCGCCACCGAACAGGTCGGGCTTGTTAATGAAGATGCGGCCGGTCTTGGTGATCGAGCCCTTCCAGGCCTCGCGGTCGCCGACCTGGATTTCGACCAGCTCATCGATCGGCCCGCGGGACAGGCCCATGTGCAAGCCGAACAGATAGCGGTGCCCCACCGTCTGCTTCTTGCTACTGCCCACGCACCGCCTCCGCGCGCGCAAAGGCGACCAGGTGCAGGCCCAGCGCGTCGCCTGTCGCCTCGATGGCATCGGCCTCGATGCCGTGACGCACGAACGCGCTCCAATCCAGTCCGTAATAAGCGAACCATTCGCGTCCGCCTTGGGCGCAATAGCCCGGCCGCGCGCCGAAGCCGGGCGCCCGGCGGAGGTGATCCAGGGTGACGATCACTTCTTGCCGCCCTTTTGCTTGATCGGCTGGGTGCGGTACTGACCCACGCCGAGCACCATCCAGTCGCTGGTCCACACGTCCCCGAAGATCACCGCCTGCGGCGTGCCCTCGGTGCTCTGTGGAAACTGGAAGTCGCCGAACGCCGCCGGCTTGGCCTGCGGCGGTTTCGGCCGTGCGGCCGCCGAGACGAAATAGCTGATGACCCAGATCGCGAGCTGGACCCAAATGTTCATATGTCGATCCAGTGGTCAGAAAAGCGGGGTGCCATCGAACGGCGATTTGCCGGGCAGACCCGGTGCACCGCCGTAGTTCGGGGCGTTGTTGAACTTGCTGTGGCAGATTGCCATCGACCGGCCGCAGCCGGGATAGGCGATGACGGCCTGGCCGACGCGCAGGCCATCGCCGGCGCCGAGCAGCACGAGCCGCTCGCCGACATGGGTGCGGATGCCGCGCCGCTCCAAGCCGGCCTCGCCCAAGTCCCAAGCCAGGAACCCGCCCGCGAACCACCCATCGGGGTATTGGCCGAAGACGCCAGCGGTTACGACGTTGCCGGCGAGCGTCGTAAGTAACGCTGGAACGCGGAACGCCTCCTGGTTGACACCGCAATTGCGGTCGTACAGCGAGTAGGGACAGCCGCGCGTCCAGGCCAGCCGCAAGCCAGGCTGACCCAAGGCGGCGTCGAGTGATTGGCATCGCACCTGGGTGCTTTCGAGCGATGTGCGATTGACGCCGGCAATGCGGCCCATCCAGACCACCGGCGCGTCGCCATCGCCTTCGTGCACATCGCGCACCACGACCGCGACTTCAGACGACGGCGGCAAACCGCGATAGAGCCGCGCCACCGCGAAGTCACCCGGGGCAGTGAGCGTGAGCGTGTCGCTCGCGGTATGCCCAGACTGGCGGATGCCATCGTCGTGGATCGCGATTGCACCGTAGACCTGCGTATCGAGAATGACGTCGCGGTCGCCGCCGGTAAAACGCCAGCGTTGGGCGCCGCGCACGAACTCGTATAGCCGCCGCGGGTTCCCCGCGGCAGTCGATCGTTCCAGTTGTTCGAAGCTCATGCGGGCGCGGGAGTGTCGGTATCGGGGTCGCGCACAGCGCGCAGGACGATGGATGCGTCGGCGGTGCCGTCACTATCGGTGTGGTGTTCGATCTCGGCCTCGTCGCTGTCGCCGCGGCTCAGGACCAAGAAACTCATGCGTTGCACGTCGCGCGGTCGCACGTCGACGCCGAGCGCGGCATCGATCGTCAGTCGCTCGATCTCATCGTCCAGGGCCACGGCTGCGGTGATCCGCCGATGGATCGCTTGGCCGTCGCGCAGTTCGATCCGCAGGTCTCGACGGCCCGGTCGCAGGCCAGCGAACCGAGCCAGCCCGACGTTGGCCACGTCCAGCGCCGTGGCGGTGCCGGCCAAGTTGGCGACCAGGGCCAGGTCGTCGGCGTGGGTGGGGCGCCAAACTGCGCATTGGCGTCCACGCAGCGTGTACAGCCACGACCGGGCGGTCGCCCGCTCTGCCCGGCCATGCATCCGCCAGTGATGGGTTTGAGTCGGCGCGGCCCAATCGGCGGGGTCCAACACGAACGGCCGCCCGAACTCATTGTCCAGGGTCAGCAACGCACGCTGCCAACCATTCGACAATCGCTCGGATTCATCTGGGCGCTGCGCCAGCACCGGATGACCTCGGTACATCGGCGCATCGGGGATTTGCGGCCACTCACACGCTTCGACCACGTCGAAGCGGGCGCTCACCGACGCGACTTGATCCGTCAGTCGTGTGACCTTGGGCGGTTCGGCCAGCCGCGCGGTGCGCACTGGATACAACCGGGTTCCGCGCGGCCAGGCCTTCGTTGTCGGATGGCGCAACGTGATCGAGGCAGTACCGATCGTCTCGACTTCAGCCACTTCGACTTCAAATGCGGTTTTTCCGCGCAGCTGCACCAGGCCGCCTATGCGGAAATCGCGTTGGCTCGGGTCGCATGCTATGACCCGGACCCCGAGTGCATGGTCGTCTGCCAGCCACTGAACATCGGGCCAGATGGGCAAGGCCCATGTGCGCCCGCCCCAACCGAACACAGCCAGGTCGAGCAACACCCGCTCGCGCCCGTCCACGATCAGCGTCGCTTCGAACGATCGTCGCGGCGCAGAGCGCAGGCCGCGCCGCTGTTCGACCTGCGTCGGGCTGGTCAGAACGTCGGTCTTCCACGCCAGCCGCTCCAGGACGCCGCGAGACCAATCCGGCGTGAACGCCCAGGCGACGATTCGCTGGCCAGTGATGACAACGGCGATGCTGTCGAAGCCGTCGAACTGGAACGCTAGGGTGGCCGCGATGACTGGTGGCCCTTCGGTGCCTACCGCGATCTGCCAGGTCCGCTCGGACAACGGCGCGAACGGTAGAGGCGTTGCGCCCGGCGCAGTGAGGACAATGCCCTCGCCGCCCGCCAGCACGGCATCGGTCAAGGTCAGCGCGCTGGCGCGGTGCGCATTCCAAACGCGCACGGCGCGTTGCTGCACGCTGCTGACGTTGCCCAGGTTTAGTACCCGCGGCTCGACGTGGATGCGGTCGAAAAAATCGTCTCCGAACATCGACTGAGGCACACCGCGACGCCGGTCGGCGACATGAGCGGGCACCTCGACGGTGCGTCGGCCCGAAGTCGGCTCAGCGCCGAGCGCGCCCGACGCTCGGCCATCCCAGAACGGTGGCGATTGAAAATAATCGCCCTGACCACTGAAGGTCAGCGGCCACAGGCCATGCCACATAGAGCGAGCTCGTCCTAGTCGGTAATGCGGTAGGCGTAACCGTAGACGCCACTGTTCGGGGTGCCTAGCGGGCCGTTCTTGCGGTGGACGGGAAACACCTTCCAGCGATCGCTGCCCAGCGGTAACTCTTCACCGGGCGCATAGCTGTCCAGACGGATGAAGCGAACATCCGCCGGATGGCCGATATCCGAGAACAGGCCGGCGCCACGCGGCACCGCGCACCACAGCGGCTGGCCCGGTGCGCGACCGGTCAGTGCGCTGTGGCCCATGTCCTTCAACAGATTGATCGGGGCGGCTCGGCCGCGCCAGCCGCACAGCAGGCGTCGCGCATCCGTTTCCGAATCGGAAACGGCATGCCAGCGCGGGGCGACGCCGTCGTAGTCGGCGCGCACCCGTGTCACCGGCGAGTTGTAGTTGTACCAGGTGTCATCGAACGCGACTGCATGGCGATGGTCGTCCGGATTTCCGATGTATGTGGCGTCGTAGTACCACTGGCTACCGTAGACGTACTGCCCGCTGGCGACAGCGCCCGCGCTGATGAGGCGGCCGGTTCCGAAGTGCTTGAACGTGCCGGCCTGGGTCTCAAGCACAACGTGCAGGTAGGGCTGAGGCGCGGTGCGACCGAAGAAGTGAACCGCGCTGTACGGACCCTGCGCGTAATTCGTCCAGGCCGGCAGGCTGGCCTCGTTCTGCACATCGGCGTTTGCATTCGCAGCAAAGCCGGTATGACCGAACGCGCCAATGAACGGAGGCGGCCGATTGCCGTCGCCACCGGTGAGTTCGGTCAGGAACGTGGCGTAAAGAGTGCCGGTGTGCAGGCTAAGCGCTTTGCCTGCCTTCCCCGTCCGATCGCGCAACCCGTCTATCACCCAGCCGTTTCCTTGGGCGAACAGGCGCAGCTTATCGAGCAGTTCGTTCGGATCGTTGGCCGCAGAGGTCGCATACGCCATTAGTCCAGCCTCATGGCGAAGTAGTTGTCGGGCGAAATGCGGAAGGCGTTTTGGAACGCCATCCAAGCGGCGCCGTTGTGATCAATGCGCGACTCAGATGCGGTGCTGAACCCCGTCGTCCAACCGCAACCGTCAAACTCGCCCAGCGAATGGCGTGGATTGGAACTCCCAAGAATGAGCGGCAAGACGGGCGAGGTGCCATCGAGATTCTCGCGAAGGGTGGGCCGGTCCCCCGAGGTCGACATCGCGCTCGGATAGACCTTGCCCGGCGTCTCGGTGTCGCCGTAGTCGTTTGCGCCGGAAGCGTAGCGATTCGCGTGCGATCGCCAGACGTTGTCCGGATAGTTCACGACCAATCCATAGCGACCGGGATCGAAGAAGCAGCGGAAGTTAGCGTCGGTCGCATCGGGCGTCAGCGCTTCCGAGGAGCCGCAGGCACCGATGGCGAGCGGATATTCGTGGATCGACGGCGGCTCGTAAGCGTTGATGAAGCCCAGGTAGGCGCTCACGTACACCGTACCGACGCGCGCCACAATCACCACGCGTTGGCCGTTGATGGCAAGCCAGTAGGCGAACGGGCCGTTGCGCAGCGGCAGTCCGCGCACCCCGCTGACGTTGGTCTGCGTCCGCACGCCGCGCAGCAGGTTGTGCGAGCGGAACCCGTACCAATTCAGGTTGTATGCGGCCCGCGCGGCGTCCTCGTACAGTTCGGCGCCGATGAAGATCGCCTTCTGCCCATCCAGCCCCGGCGCCTTGACAATCCATTGCGCCCGGTCTTCGAGTTCGAAGTCGGCGTTCAGATCGGTGTGGAAACTGACATCGTTGATGTCGAGGGGGTCTCCGCCAGCCGTCGCGTTGATCAGGACGCGCCAGAACCGCGCAGCCGTAGGCGATCCCGAGATCGGATACGTGCGTCGCATCTTCGCCGTCGGCCAGACCTGGCCACTCCAAGCCTGCACCCGCGACCAGGCAGCCCCATCATCGGAGTGCTGCAGTTCGAAGGCGCCCGGACCGCGCGCGCCGCTGTCGCCGATGCCCAACGTGATCGCCCTGACCGCGGCCGGGCCGATCATCTCGATACTGGCGTGCGCCGGCAGACCGGCGACAGGCAAACTGCCCCAGGTGTCAGTTCGGTTGTCGAACACCGAGGCCGGGCTGGTTAGGTTCGTGGTGCGAGCGCTCGCGTTGCGGCAGCCGTAGCGGCGGACCAACGTCCACGGCGGTGAGGTATTCAGGGTAAAGCGGTCGCCGGCAACGAACGGGGCCGATCCCGCGTTGATGCGGAATCGCAGCCGCTCGGACTCAAACGGCTGCCCGCCCTGAGCGATACCCAGATCGCCCGTGATCGCGCCGACTACTTGGAAACGCTCGGCATCGAGCGCGGTCAGGATGAAGCCCTCGGCGACACTGGCGCTGCCGCCTCGGTACCCGCCGATGGCGCCGTCCGGTCCGGTCAGCGTACCGTTGCCGGCGCCAGCATAGAGCAGGCCCCAGGCATGTCCTTCGCCGCAGAGCGCGGACTCCAGACGGCCAAGAAGATCATAGTAATCGGAGGAAACACCGGAACGAATAGTCATAGGCGTGGAACGCGAGCCCGGCCTTTTGAGCATATGCGCGCGTAAGTAGGGTTTTGGTTCAAGACCCGGACCAGGTACGTCCCGGGCCGGAGCAAAATGGCCGGTCCTGTTGCTTGGGCTCGTTAGTGAATCATGAGCTTTGAACGTCCAGAGGACAGGGGAATGTATGCGCTGCTTTTCATTGGCTCTTGTCGCACTGGTTCTGGCCGCGATACCGTCCATCTCCGCGGCCCAACTTTTTGGATACAAGTATCAGCTTCCGCTGGCCACGCTGGGCGGAAAAAGGATCTGCGGGCAAGCTGAGTGCATCCCGTTTTCCCGAAAGGATGGCCGAACCTTCCACTTCACCAGAGCCCCCTACCCGATCAGCAGTAGCGTCTCGGGCGGCCCGAAAGGCGCAGCCGCACGGCTGATCGGGTATGTTCGTCGTGACGACGATCGCACGGGCGACACGCCTTACCAGTGCGGGCCAGTACATCCATTTAGTGATAGCGACATCGAGCTACGGAATGGCAACGGCCTCGCGACTAAATACAGCCATAGCGATAAGTTGCAATTCGACGTTAAAGCCAAAGTCGATGCTGATATCGCATCCATGAAGGCTCTTGGGCTCCCGACACCACAGCTATCGATCGAGGACGCGCACGCCAGGCTAACGACAGCGTACTCGGGTCTGATTGGAAAGAAGGTCGAGTTTACTGGCAGGTACTATGTCTATGGCCTCACCGAGGCGGCCTACAGAAACATTCGAGATCGCGGCATGGCTGGTGGTAGTACGACTTGCCACAAGTATCTGCGAAATCCGTTCTACGACCATACTGGCAGAGCAGTGGAGAAGCTACTGATTACTGATGTCGGCCTAGTTGAATACAGCTCGAAGCTTTCGAATACTAGTGCAACCGAAGCCATCGCTGATCTGGCCGCCGGTCTCAGAGCCTCGGGCGTTCCGTTCGATGTCACAGCGTCAGTTAGACGCACGTTGGATGAATCGCTAGATATGAGCCTAGACACTGCTTACAGCGCGATCGCCGTTACACATCTGCCCGGTTGGCAGTCCAAAATCGAGCCCCAATATGGCCCAGCTCAAGACTAACTAATGTCCTGACGAACTGTCGGAGCGTTGGCTCGGATCGTGGACAAGATGACTTGTCGACCAGCCTGCGTCCCCATCACGTTGACGATCTCCCGCGGGTCCAAATAGAGGACATTCGTGATCTGCGAGGACCGGACCTCGGGCGCGCTGGCTACTGATCGCTCCGAGACAGGCCGATGCGCGGACACAGGCACGGTCGGGGCCGGCGTAACGAAGCCACCGCCCGCAAACCCGCGCAGCCCATCGAGCGCAGCCATGCCGACGCGGTTGAAACGCTCCAAGAACGAGCGCGCTCCTGGTTGGCGGACCACCTCGCGGCGATGCACAAACTCGCCGCGATGCACGACGCCGGCCGGCGCGTATTTCGGGCCGATGCCGGTAAAGCCGCCTACAGCAAACCCAGTCGCGGACTTCGTTGCATTGGCGACCAACAGCGTCGCGGCAGCCGTTTGCATCGCGACCGCCGCATCCTTCACCACCTTGCCCGCCACGCCTAACGCGACCGATGCGCCCGTGATCGGCAGCGCATAGGCCGCACCGGCCTGGCCGGCTTGCACCGGATCGGGCTGCGCCAGATCCGGAGTGCCTTTACCCCCGGCCGCCTTGCCGAGCATCGACACCAACTTCGCCGTCGCGAACGCCGCCAGCTGCTGCGACGCCAACTGCGCCATGGAGCGCGCCATATCCTGAACCAGGCCGGTCAACGCCTGCCGCAGGGTCAACGTGCCCGTGGCCAGTCCTTCCAGGGCATTGCTCAAACCGCTCTCGAAGCCGTTGGTCAACGTGACCACAAGCTCGTTGGACTGCACGTTGAGCGCGGCCACCTGCGCGGTCAGGTCTTTGACCCGCTCGATGGACTCGGGCGCACCGGTCTTGGCCGCAACCGCCTCCAACGTCGGAAGCAGCTGGCCAACTTCGGCCGCGGTTCGGGCATGCAGGTCGATCAGTTCCCGACGCGCCCCAATCTCGGTCAACAACCCGGCCTGTTGCCGTGCCTGGATCGACTGCTCTTGCCGGGACTCCTCGCCGAATACGCGTTCGACTTGCCCCTGCAGATCCTCCAGTTCGACCTTCGCGACCTCGGTATCGATCCGTAGCCGTATCTTCAGCGCATCGGCGGTATTGCCCTTGGCCTGTAGATCGGCGAGCGCCTGCTTGTACTCCAGATCCAGTTCTCTTCGGCGAGCCGCTGAGCCGTCGCCGCGGTTGCGCATCAGCGCGATGTCGGCTTCCTCGACGATGCGGTCAAGCGCTCCGTCGTCTTTAGCCGCCTTCGCCGCGGCCGCTTCCTGCGCCTTCCTGTCGGCCGCCTGCTTGCGTTCGTCGGCCTTGCGTTGGCGCTCAGCCTCGCGCATGGCCTTGGTCTGCGCTCGGCCGGCGTCGGCCGTTGCCTTCGCCGCTTCACGCTCGCGGACTTGGACATCGATGGCCTGACGCATCGCCGCGGTCAGCTGCGACGCGTCCTTGACGCCCGCCGCCTTGACCGCCTGGTATTCGAGCGCGGCGCGCAAGCCCTTCTCGCGTTCGATGCGCTCGACCTTGAGCGATTCGTTCTGGGTGTTGAGCGCCTTCGTGAAGTCGGTCGCATCCTTGGTGACCTGGACGCGGGTTCGCCCACCGGTCGCTTGCGCCTGGCGTAAGTCGCCGACCGAGCTCCTGACTTGATCGAGTGCCGTTTGCGTGGTGGTCAGCTGCGCCTGGACCCTCTTGATCTCGGCGTCCACATCTTTGCCGAAGAGGAAGCGCGTGCTGCTCTGACCCGGACTGTCATGGATGCCGCCATAGAAGGGACCCAAGGGCTGTTTAAGCACCTGGAGACTTTCAAGCTCCTTCTGCAATTGCTGGCGCTGCTCGATCAGCCGCTTACCTAGATCGACGCCGGTGTCCAGGTCCTGCTGCTCGCGAAAGCGCTGAGCGGCTTTAATCGTGGACTCGAACTCGGCCTTCGCCGCCGCGGCATTTGCGCTGGCCGACGCGAAGGCGCTGGCCAGCAGGGTGACGCCCGTGATCGCAAGACCCAGCGGTCCACCCATGAGCGTCAGCACCGACGACAAGCCCCGAATGGCGACCGCCTTCGCTCCCGCGGCTGCCGTCGCGGCCTGTGTGGCTGCCGCGGTTCGGGTCTGCGCCGCAGCCAAACCCGCCTCGGCGGCAGCGACCCGCCCCGCCCCCATGCCAGCCGTAGCCAGTGCACGTGCACGCGCCAGTTCGGCCTGCGCCGCTGCCTCTGCCGCGCGGGCCTGCGCCAATTCCTCCTGCGCCAATTGCCGCGTTTGGCGCATGCCCGTGACCTTGGCCGCACCGGCCATCGTCAGCGTCGCAATGAGCCGGCCCAGCGCGGCGATAGCGACGACACCCACCACGTTCGCCAGACCGTCGAAGTTTTGGGACAAGCCCTGGATCGCACCGGCGACGGCGGTGGATACGCCCATGGTCCGGTCTTGTTGCCCGACGAAGCGCGTAAACGCGTTGTCGAGCTGGACGAGGCTGCGCTCGATGGTGAGGGGCAGCTGCGAGAACTCAGCGGCGATCTTCTTCGCCTGCTCACCGGAGAAGGCGATTCGCAGCTGCTCACTGGTCAGCTTGCCGGCTTCCGCCAGGGCTTTGAGTTCACCAACGGTGACGCCCATGCTCTTCGCGAGTGCCTGCATCAGGCGCGGGCCGGCGTCATTAATCGAGTTGAACTCGTCGCCGCTCAGCCGGCCGGCGGCGAAGGCCTGACTCAGCTGGACAATGACCGATGAGGTTTCCGCCGCCGTGGCACCGGAGACCGCCAGCGCCTTGTTGATCGTCTCGGTCAGGCCCAGCACTTCGCGCTGCGTTCCGCCTTGATCCTTGAGCGCGCTGGTCAGGCGACCGAACAGCGTGGCGGTGGAATCCAGCGCAGTCGAGGTGCGCTGGGAGATCGCGAAGACCGCGTCCTCGGCCAGATTGAACGCAGCCTGCGAAGTGGTGGCCAGCTTGATCTTGGCTGACAGGTTGGCGTAGCCATCGGCCGCGCGCACCAAGCCGCCCATGGCATCGCCGACGCTTTGCAGACCCACGAATGCCAGCAGCTGCGTCTTCGCTAGCGCCAGCTGTTCGCCGATCGCCTTTACGCTGTTGCGGGTGTGATCGAAGCCTTGGCCGGCCCGGCGACCTGCGCTCTGCGCTTCGTTACCAAAGACGCGGGCGCGCACGCCCGCTTGCTCCAGTGCCTGATTCAATTGTGCGGCGTTGGCCCGGATCAGCAGCGTGATCGTGGTGTCGCGGTTCGCCATGAATCAGTGCTGCTCTGCCGCCGCCGGTGGTTTAGGTCCCCAGCCGCACAGTCGGCGACCGGTGTCGTTATGGGCCAGGATTTGGCGTGCCGTCAGATCCGTTAGCTGATCCTGTCGGGACACCAGGATCGGTCGTGTCCAAGCGCAACCCGTGGTCGCTTCCGTCACGGGACCATTCGTCGTACAAGCGGTCAGCAGCGGAATCAGGCACAGCGCTCGCCACCGGCTCCAGAACGCCGGTCGGAAGATGCAAAACATCGGTTTCTACCTCAGCTCGAGTTTCAGAGTCGGCGCGCTCGCGCTCGGCGATGCGTACCTGTCGCTCGCTCTCGGCGATGCGCCCAGCGGTGTCGGCCTGCTCACCCTTCCGGCCTTTCCAGCGACCCCAGCCGAACGCTGCCAGCACTGCGGCGATCGCGGTCAGCACCGTGGTGGCCCAAACTTTCAATGCGATCATGCGACTTGGCCTCCCGCCTTCTGGTACACGGCGAGCAAGGCTTCCAGCGGCACTTCGCGCTGGCCGTAGCCGGCGTCGGGCAACGAGGCCCAAATTTTGCGCGACTTGCGAATGGCGCTGCTGATCCAGCCCTTCTTGATGTCGGCCAGCGCGCCGGTTTCGCGCAGCAGTTCGATCGCGGCGCGATCCTGCGACGCCGGGCCGAAATCGGGCAGCCGCAGCCGGTTACGCAAGCTGTTCCAGGTTTTCCACAGGAACTGATAGCGGCCTGCCGCCGTGGAGTTGATTCGGTATTTAGGCAGCCAGACCAGCTTGCGCGGATGCTCGGTGTAGCCGGTGAACGTCTTGCCGCCCACCAGGACGTCGTAGCCGCCGTGCGAACTGAAGCGTTCAACCCCTTCCGCATGGGCGATCATGTCCAGGAAGGCGATGACGTTCTGCCCGCCGGCTTGCTCAGCGGAGAGTCGTGCCATCGGGCCCCCGCTGCTGGAACAGGCGGCCGATCAGGCCCAGGATCAACAGGCCCGCGGTCACGCTGGCCGCGATTCGGTCGGGCACGTGCACGCGTAGATCCTCGGGCAGATTCAGCCAGACGCCTTGCAGGGCGATGGCGAGCGTCATGGCTTGCACGCTCACGAAGCGCCAGGCTTGGCGCCAGTTCTCGATCAGTTTCATGGGGGTCTCCGAAGTTGTTGGATGAAGGCGGTGACATCGCGACCGCCGGCAAAACCGGCGTTGACGTCCTCGATGCGCTCAGCACGCAGCGCGCGCTCCCGCTGGATCGCGACGCGGTAGAACAGGGCGAGTTGCCGCGCCGTGGCGCGCTCGATCCACGGCCAGTCGTGGCCGTGATCGATCAGGGTGGCGATGACGCTGGGCCAGTCGTTGCCGGCACAGCGCGCCGCAGCTCCAGCGCTGCGATCACGCGCTGCAGAAAAAAATCCGCGTTGACCGCCCAGAACGTTAGGAGCAGCAAATCGCCGTGGCCGGCGCTGAGCGCGCGGACCCACTCGACCGGCTGATCGCTGGCCTGGGCCAGCAGTGCGACCGTGGCGTCGGGGTGCTGAGCGCACACGCGGTGTAACCGGGCCAGATCGACATTGCCGTCGTCGGTTTGCTCGACCAAGTCCGACACCAGCCCGGCGATCTCGGCGTGCAGGCGCAGACTTTCAAAGAAGCCGAGCTCGCGGACCGTGACAGTTCGGCCGCCGATGGGGAGCGATCGGTTGGGTTGCAGCACGGTCAAGACATCCGCCGTGCCATCGGATTGCGGTTCAGGGCGTTTGACCTTGCGCGCCATTACGCCCTCACCATTTCAATGCGGCCGAAGCCACCCAGGTTCGGGTCTAGCGCACGGGTTTCATCGAACAGGGCCGCGCCGGACAACTGCAGGCTGCCCCACTCCTCGGAGATCAGGTCAAGTTGCTCAATAGGATTGAACGCGACCCGGTATAGCGTCACCTTGGCGCGGCGTCCGTTGACCGTGTTGATGCCGTCCAGGAACAGCATTCGCTCGGGCGGCGGCGTGTTGAACAGGGCGATGTTCACGGTCTCGCCGTGCTTGTAGGAGGCCTTGAACGGCTGGATCAGCCCGTCAACCTTGCGCATGCCAATCAAGCCCGCCGATGCCGACTCGGTCCACCAATTCGCGGGAGGGATCGTCACCGGCGGGTTGGCGCTGTCGGTTATGGCAACGTCGCTGACCCAGCCGCGGTCGAGCGCGATCAGGTCGCCGGCCGTCAAGCCAGGCGGCAGCAGTTCATTGTTGACCGCACCGGCCGGCAGCGTCGCCGGCACCGAGTACAGACCTTCGGCGATGTTCTCGGGGGTCGCCTCGTCCAGCGTCAGGTTGACGTTGGCGGTCTTGCTCTGGGCCAGGCGGCCGTACAGCAGGCGATTACCGCTGAACGATTCGGTCTTGTCCGAGTTCTGAACCTCCAGCTGCAACTGCAGCTGCGGGGCATTGCCGACCCATCGCAGCGGGCCGGGCTTGCCATTGGATTGGCGCTGGGCAAGGAAAACCTTGCCTTGAAACGAAAACAGGTCCTGCGCGGCCATGGGTCGCGTTGCTCCTATGTATATGGGGTGGTGCCCGAGGGGGCGGCAGGAAATCAGCGGCGCAGCGAGCGCAGCAGCAGCCGATCGATCTCTGCGGTGATCACGTCCAGCCCGGCTTGGGCCATGCGGTCCGGGCGATCGCCCTTGCGCAACATTTGCGCCAACGAGGGGCCGTAGAGACGGATGATTGGCGTGCGCGGAACGCGCTTATCCCCCGAGACCGGGGTTCGGACGAACGCGATGTCGGCGCCACCGTGACGGCGATGGAAGCCGCTGCGGCGAAAGCCGCGCTTGCCCCGCAGGGCGGTGAAATTCAAACCGCGGTCGTCAGCGCTGCGCTTGGACGCGAAGTTGCGCAGACCGACGCCGCGCGCGACGCCGACTAACTCGACACCCTCGCGTGTGGTCCGCACACTGATCCCGGCCCGGATACGCTGGGCCGACAGGGCGTACTCGGTTTGGATGTCACGGCGGGCGATGACCGGCCAGCGGCGGCGCAGGGTACCCAGTGCGCGCCGCTGCGCTAGCGCGACCTTCGCCGGGATGTCGCTCACGCGTTTAGCCGCGGCGAGCACGGCGTTGGCGTCGATGAACAGGTCCATCAGCGGCGATAGCGGATCGTCAAAGCGACCTGGACAGCGACAACCGGCAGCCCTTCCGGCCGATCCAGGAACACGACGTCCTCAACCTGTACCGGCAAGGCACTCGGCAGCGGAATCCAGTCATCGAGTGCATCCTCGATGTCGGCGGCGATGGCGTGTGATCGCGCGTGGGCATTGGCCAAACTCACCGGGACGGTCGCTTCGGCCAACGCCTGCAATAGCCGATACCGACCGTGGGGTTTACTGGCATCGCGCTGGATACCCAGCGACGCCAGGGTCAGCCCTTCGGCCGCGTCGTCGGGATGTTGCGCAGGTTCCAGGGCGATCGCCGCGCCAATGTCGGTGCGGTAGCCATCACGGATCTGGATTTCAGCCAGACGCTCCGCTATCCGCTCCAGCAATCGCCAAGTCGGTGCGGGCTCAGCCATGCAGCACCGCCTCGTTGACCAGGCCGTCGTCGCGGACAAGCCCTTCAACCGACTGGGCTCGGCCATCGAGGATCACTTCGTCGCCGCGACGGAACATCCACTCGCGGTTACGTGCCAGGACATGCCGGGCTCGGCCGACCACCTGCTGGAACTCGCCGAAACGCTCGACGCCGTCCCGCACCACCACCTGGACTGCCTTCGGCAAACCGGGTGGGCGCTGAACGTGCGCGACGACGCCGAGCGTATCGAAGACTACCTCGTCCATCGTCGCGAACGCGTTCACAGCCTTAAGCCTTCAGCTTAGGCAGCAACGCCGGGCGATGGCACATCGGCAGCGGATTCGATTGGGTGTGCAGATCCGTGCCGCGGTCGAACTTTCGCGGCGCCTGCTTGCTGTAGAGCAGCTGGCCCAGGGTGTTGACGCTCTCGTTGAAGTCGGCCGGAGCAACGTAGGTGGCAAAGGTGTCCAATGTTCCCAACGGGAACGCATGGGCTTCGCCTGCCTCGATGAAGCGGCGGGTGTTGCCCTCGCCATCGCTGGCCTCGCCGGTGTACTCCTCGAATCGGACACCGGCAAAGCGGAAGTCCGAGCGCATGTCTTCGCGCAAGGCCGCACCTTCCTGCCAGCGCTGATAGGCCGCCTGGACCTTCTCGTGCCCGGTCAAGGCATCGAAGAATTCCGACGACACCAGCACGTGAATGCCGCTCATGCGCTCGCCCTGCAACGACTTGCTCATGTAGCGCTTAAGTTCGATGCACTTCTGTCGCACATCGGTCTTGGGGTCGCCAAGCTGGAAATCGAACGTCTTGGGTGCGATGTTGAAGATGTCGAACAGATTCGCCAGTTCACTGCCATCGGCGTCCAGGATCACGCCCTTCAGGGCGCCCATACGCAGGTGCTCCAGGGTGATCGCGTGCTTATTGCGCATGGTCTGCAGGTGATCGGCCATCACCCCCGCCACAGTTTCCAATTCCGACTCCGTGCCGAATGCGCGCACGCCGACGACTTCTTCGGGCAGCACCACGTCGTCGTGCGGGATGTGCGGCACGTTGAATGCACGCAGCGCGCGCTTGCCGCGCTTGCCCACGGTGCCGGGCGAGCCGACCGGCTGGGTCGGGAGCAACGACAAGACGCCATTGCGCTCCTCGACGGTGATCTGCCGTGTCCGCACCGGCTTAACCGGGAACAGGTTCAGCTCATCGAGCCGGCCGTATTGGTTCGGCAGGATGTTGATGGCCGTGGTCAACGCGCTCATCGAGAACGCGGGATTGTGGAACGGGTTGTTCATCGACATGGATCAGACTCCGTGGCGCACGAGGACGCCGAGCGCGTTCAGCTGCGCGGTGGCGGCGGCGCGTTGTTCAGGGGTGACTCGGACCGGCCAGATCAAGGCGTGGCCGGCGACCGTGGCGTGTCGGGCGATGATCAAACCGTCCGGGCTCGGCTCTGTGGTGGTCGTGATCGGGACAATGGCGACTCCGGCCGCCGTCTCCCGGCCATCGGTGGCCGCCGGATCGAGCGCGGCCACCTCGCCGGTCGCGGTAATGCGACCGACGACCTGGCCGACCTGGATAATCTGGCCGGCAGCGATCGTGACGTGGTCGCGCGAGTACAGGTTGTCGGCTTCGAACTTGAGCAAATCGCCCAAGTTCAAGCCTTCGTGGACAGGGGGGTAAGTAGTCAGACGCATCAGCGGTCCCTCCGCTGCGCCGCGGCGCGCGCCTTGACGGCTTGGATCAGCGGGTTGTCGTCGAGCGCCCGCGCGGAGGGCGGCACGGACGCGGTCGGCGACAGATGGCTGGTGATTTCGGTGGACTGGGCGCGCAGGCCCAGCAAGCGCTGTCTGGCCACGGCAGGCGTGACGCCTTCGGAAAGGTAGGCGGCGGTCAGGGCGGGTTGGCCCGCCAGCTCGCACAGCTCAGCGATCGCCAGGGCATCGCTGTGCGCTTGCGCGCGTACGGCGTCGGTATCGACGGTCTGTACCGTCGAGTCGGGGGTAGACATCAGAGGGGACTCCAGAAAAAGGGGACGCGCAGCGGCATCCAGTTCAGTGGTCAGTTGCTGGACGGCGTCGCCGAGCGTGCCGAGCCGGTCGGCCAGGCCGACGTTGATGGCGTCCTGACCGAAGTACAGCGCGGCTTCTGTCTTGCGCACGCTCTCGGCAGACAACCCGCGCTGATCGGCGACGGTCAGGACGAACAGTTCGTAGAGCCGGTCGACTTCTGTCTGAATCGCGCCATGAGCCACTTCGGTCAGCGCGCCATGGGGCGATCCGTCGTTCTTGCGCGCGCCCGCGTGGATCGGCGTGTAGACCAATCCAGCCTTCGCATCCTTCTGCGATTGATCGACATGCAGGGCAATGACGCCGATGGACCCGACGCCCGCCGTGCGGGTGAGATAGACCTTGTCGGCGGCGCTGGCCAGCGCGTAGGCCGCCGAGAAGGCCGCGTCATTGGCGACGGCCCACACAGGCTTGACCGAGCGCGCCGCGTGGATCTTGTCGGCCAGGTCGAAGACACCGGCGGCCTCGCCGCCCGGGCTGTCGATTTCCAGCACGATGCCGCGAACAGCGTCGTCCGCCAAGGCGGCGTCCAGGCGCCGGGCAATCGACAAGTAGCTGGTCAGACCCGATAGCGCGTCCAGTCCGGTGGTCCGCTGTACGAGCGTGCCGTGAATCGGAAGCACGTAGATGCCTTGTTCGTTCGCGAGGGTTGGCGCGGGTGTCGGCGGTCCCATCTGCGGCGGCGGCAGGGTTTGAAGCTCGAACTTGGGCGCCAGCACGCTCAAGATCACATCCAGCTTGGCGCGTTGGATCAGCAGCGGCGTGTTGAACACGCGCGCGGCCAGGTGGGGAATTGGAATCATCAGGCGGCAATCAGTTCAGAAGGCGCCGGCTCAGCCGACGCGGATTGGAGGGCGCCGTTGCGGGCGACCTGGCGGGGATCGGTGTCGAGGACCAAGCCGAGGGCGTCGGCGCGGGCGGCGTCGGCCGCAATCTCGCGGTCGATGGTTTCGGCGTCGTAGCCGGAACTGGCGATGGCCTCCGAGCGCGAGAGCAGCCCGGCGCGGATCGCCAGGATCATGGCGTTGAACTCCTTCTCCGGATCGACCCAGCTCCAGCCTTGCGGCACCCACTTGCAGGTCCGGTACTGCCGCTTGCGACGCCGGTAGCCGGGCAGCTCGATCACACCGGACAGGACGGCGGCGTCTACGAACGCGTGCCAGATCGGCCGGCACAGCTGGTACACCAGCACCGTGTGCTGGACCATCTCGCAACGGCGCCGGAACTCCAGCAAGCCGGCGCGGATGGACGAGTAGTTCACGCCGGTCAAATCACCGGTCAGTTGCTCGTAGGTGATCCCCATCGCCGCAGCGATCGCGCGGAACTGCGAGCGCAGGAAGGCGTCGTAGCTCGCGCCCACATCGGCCGGCTGGGCGAAGGTGACGTTCTCGCCCGCCTCCAGGATTTGCAGGCTGCCCGGCTCCAGGCCGAGCGGCGCATTGCCGTGCTCGTCCGGTGGCCCATCGCCGGGCAGCGGATCTTCGGGGCCATCGCGAGTGATGAAACCGGCGAACATCGCCGCCGTCTTCTTGCGTACCAGCTCGGCGTCGTCGTACTGGTCCAGCTCGTTTAGCTTGACCAGCGCACGCGCCAGCCATGGCTCGCCGCGAATCTGGCCCGGCCGCAGCGGCCGGAAGATGTGCAGGATCTCGGACGCCGGCACTCGGAACGTTTCCATCCCGCCATGCCGCGACATGGGCGCCATGGCGCCGTCCTGGGGATGCGACAGGTAGAGGTGGTACGCCACGCGCCGGCCGAGACGGTCGAACTCGATGCCGGCACGAATCAGATTGCCGTTCGGCTCCTCGCGGTTGAGCGTCAGGGGCAGGTGTTCCGGCTCCAACACCTGCAACTGCAGCGGCACGGCCAGGCCGTCCTCCATGCGGCGCGGGCGCAGCCGAACCAGGCACTCGCCGCCTTCCAGCAACGCGCGGCAGGCCAGCGCCTGCAACCCGTACAGATCGGTCAGTCCTGCCGCGTCGGCCTCGTCGCACCACTCGCGCCAAAGCGCTTGCAGCGCCTCGCGCGGGCCTTGGTCGGTGATCAGCGACTGCGGTTTGATGCCGGTGCCGACCGCATTGGCGACGAACGCCTCGATGGCGGCATTGGCCCAGGCGTTACGGCGCACCAGGTCGCGCGAGCGGACGCGCAGCGCATCACCGGTCGCCAGCAGCGCGGCGACCGCGCCGGGATTGCTCGGTTGCCATGCGGTCGAGCGTCGGCCGTGGCCGGCTACCTCGTGTACCGCCGTGCCGCCGAACATGCCTCTCCGGAGCTTTGACCACCAGCCCATCGACTAGAAGCCTTTGGCAGTGGTGGCCAGCAAGCGCCGTGGTCGCCGAGGCCGTCCTTCGGTGCCCGCGAGGGCGGCTTCGATCTCGCGGATCGCGGCCAGCAGTTCCTCGACACTGCGGTACTCGACCAGGCGGTCGCCGAAGCTGACGCGGCGTTCGCCGCGGGCGAGCGCGTTGCGCAGCGCTTGGAGTTGTTCGTGGGTGTAAGGAAGATCGCTCATCGCATGAAACGGCTCGAAATGACCCGGCGTCCGCGCCGCGGCCCGGAAATGGAAAGGCCGCCCGGTGGGGCGGCCTGTGGGGAGGGATACGGCGAAGGTTGCTGCGGTACCGGTGGCGGGCCGGCGGGCTGCACGCCCAAGCTCCGCTCCAGTTCCCGCCAGTGACGTTCTTCAAAACGATCGACACCGGCCTGCATCGCGGCGGCGCGCGCCATGACGTAGCAGTCCAGCGCCTCGTTGCGGTCGCGGCGCTTCTCCCACACGCGCTGCGGGTAGCCGTGTCGATCCCGGCGGGTGATCAGGTGCTCAGCCGTGAGCTGCTGCAAGAACTCGCCATCGATCTTCGGCAAATGGACATAACCCGCCGGGAAGGCCGGCTGCCCGTCCTGACCGATCTCGATCGACAGGCGCAGCGCGTTGTAGAACTCCAGTTTGGCGATGCCGCCAGCTACCGCGAACAGCTTCAAGCCGCGCCGGATGCGCTTGCCCGGCACGCTCACGTCGACCGCGGTTGGCGTTCCGATCAGTGCGGCGCCGCTACCCACGCCTTTCATCGGCAGCAAGCGCGGATCGCCCGTCGCTCGCGCGAATGCATAGGCTTCCTGCGTCGCGAAGCCGGTGTCCAGGCCCAGACGGACCAGCGGCAGCAGCGCGCCGCTGGCGTGTGTCCACTGTTCCGACAGAACCCCGCCGAGCTCGTTCCAGACCGCAGCGCGGGCGGTATCGCCCATCAACACGCGGTGCTCGACCAGCCAGGTTTCCCGGCCACGGCCGAAGGCCCAGATGGAGACCTCGATACGATCCTTCTGGATGTCGGCGCCGCCGGCCAGCAGCAGGCCGCCCGCCGGTACCGTGCCGATGCGGTAGTCCTCCCGTCGCTCCAGCAGGCGTTCCCAGTCCGGCGCCTCGCCTTCCTCTTCCCAGGTCTCGCCCAGCTCGGTGTTCTTGAACGCCTTAAGCGCCGTCGCCGAGCCCTGCGCGGATTCCCAGGCGGCGGCGATATCGGCCCAGCTGCGCCAGCCGACCGGCGAGTACAACGACGACAGGTGGTAGCCCGCCGTCTTGCCGGCGTTTTGCGGCGCCGTGGAGATCCAGCGACCATCCGCCAGCATTGCAGTCTTGTGGTGCTCGCCGATCGGCTGCTCGCAGGACTCGCAGATGTAGCGCGCCGAGCGCGGGTTGCCCCAGGTCCAGCGCAGCTGCTCAAACCGCAGCCACTGCTCGTGCCGGCAGTGCGGGCACGGCACGAAGTACCGGCGCTGGTCGGACGCGAGGTACTCGCGCTCGATGGTCGACGCCCCCGCGATGGTGGGGGTCGAGACCAAGAGAATCTTGCGGCGGGTGAAGGTACGGGTGCGGGCCTCGGCCAGAGCCACCGCATCGCCTTCACCCTCCACGTCGCGCGGATAGCCGTCCACTTCGTCAAGAAACAGATACCGCACCGGCATCGAGCGCAGGCCGACCGCGCTGTTCGCGCCGGTCAAGACCAGGACGCCGCCGCGGAACTCCTTGGCGAGGATCGTGTTGCCGGCATCGCGCGCGCGCGAGGGCGCGATGCGCTCGCGCAGCGACGGCGATTCTTCGATCAGCGGGTCGATGCGCTGTTTCGAGTTGCGCTTGGCCATCTCGACCGTGGGCGCCACCGCCATCATCGGGCCCGGCGCACAGGCGATGACGTACCCAATCCAGTTGTTGCCGCACTCGGTACCGCCGACCTGCGCGCCCTTCATGAAGACGACGCGTTCGGTCGCCGAGGCCTGCGACAGGTCGTTCATGATGTCGCGCAGATACGGCGTGCGCGCCGTGCGCCACCGGCCTGGCTCCGACGACGAGGTGCTGGACAGCACCCGGTCGCGGTCCGCCCAGTCGGATACGTCGAGAAACGGATCGGGCGTTAATCCGTCGCGCCATGACCGCGCAACGTCATCAAAGCCGTCGTACAAGTGTCAGTCCAATCGGGCGTTGAAATCGCCGAGTTCGGCCAAGTGCTGCCGCACGCCGCGCTCCAGCGCGACGTGCAGAACATGCGGATCGATATCCAGCTCGGCGGCGAGCATCGAACTGATACGCGCCGGCCAGTTCAACCAGGCATCGCGCTCAGCGCGCGCCAGCGCGAAGACCTGCGCCATCACCTGCGACCGGTCGATGAGCTCGCCCTTGAGCTGGGCGATTCGCAACTTATGGTGCTGGGCCTTGAGCACTTCATTGGCGGTGCGCGCCTGGGCATAGCTGTTGCCGGCAGCAGGGCGCCCAGGCGAGGCGAACGACTCTTCTATGGAGACGGCCGGCGCCGACCGTGCTCGCGTCAGGCGCGCTGGCGCAACTGCGTTGCCCGACGTCGTATTGGCAGCCCACTCGGCGTCGGCACGCGCGGGGTCGATGCTGCCGTCCGCCTCAGCAGTGATGCGGCCGGTGGCAATGGCTTTGCGCACCGCCGTGTCCGACACGCCGCGATGGCGGCCGTAGGCGCGGATGGAGATTCCCACGATAGAAGGGTTCGATTCGGTAGAGCCTCCGCGACCGCCGGCCATCGGCGCAGATCGGGCTGTTAGAAGAGGAAACACCCCAGCGCCCATCGGGCGCTGGGGACTTGCCACTCCCGGCCTACTATCCGCCCAGCGACACGTTTACGCTCGCGAGAATGACGTCCCAATCCGGCTCGGTCGGCAAGTCGACACCCGTCGCTCCGCAGAGCATGGCGACGACCGCCCAACAGCTTCGAGTCAGCTTGCCAGCCGCCAGCAAATCTTCGCGCGTCAGCGCGGCGGTGTCGTCGTGCGCCAGCATGTCGTGGATAGTCACTTCGAACTCGGTCATGCGGCGGGTGATGGTGCCGAAATTGCGGTGATACTCGCTCATGGTGGTTCTTCCCGGACAAGCCGCGTTGTTGCGGCGTCGGCATGAACGCTTCATTCCGACACGATAGCAAGCGGCTCGGTGAACACGCTTTCGGGAGAAGGAACACCCCAGCCTTCCCGAAAGGCTGGGGTGTTCACTCTCCCTGATCAGTTACGCGGGGCGCACATCGCCGCCATGATCGCCTGCTCCAAGTGATGAATAGCGGCGCGCAGACTGGTCTGGTATTTGGCGTCCGCTACCTCCCATACCTGCATCAGCCGGGCTTGTTGCACCGCCCGATTGAGCTGATGCACCGGCAAGCCGACAAATTCCGGCTCCAATGCTTCGAAGCAGCGCGTAATCTCGTCATGCAGCCAGCGCAACGTCATCTCGTCCGCGCAGATCTCGCTGGGAACCCAGCGCTTTACGGACCAGCTACCGGTCTGCTCAATAGCACGTTCCACCGGGGCCAGTTCTCTACGGCACTCGGCCACCAATCGCCCAACGATCTTCGGGTCGAGACGACGCGTTCGGATCGTATCCGTGCGCTCGGCTAGTATGCTGGCCAAGGCAAAGCAGGCGAATAGCGTTAAGGCTGCGTCGGGCTGTGAGAACGTGTGGCCGGACCGCAGTATCCGCTCGACGTAGTCGCTGAGGCTTCGAAGCTCAGCGTCGGAAATCATGACCTCTTTGTCCATGGATTAGTTCCTGTAGACCGCGTCGTTGCGGCGTCGTGATGAACGCTTCCTTCTGAAAATACCGCAAGCGAAATCAGAGGCTGGATCGACCACGGACAGCGGGCAGACAGGTCTCTCACCCGCCAAGAAGAGGGAATACCCCAGCGCCCTGCGGGCGCTGGGGTAGGCTCTCTCACTTCCTATCACTCGGCCGCTTCGTTCAACTCCTGGACCACCGTCGCAAGGTCCATGTTCGGCGCGAATTCCAGCGAGCCGCGCTCGGCCAGTAGTTGGACGATGTTGAGGCAACTGGCGACTAATCGCTGGGCCGCGTACAGTTCCTCATCGCTTAGCCGCTTGGGGACGCTGTCGACCATTTCCTCCAGAACGCCTTCGCAATCCTTCAAAGCCAGCTCGGTGTTCTGGAATCGGCAGTAAGACATATTCGTCATCGTTGTTCTCTCAGGTTCGCCGCGTCGTTGCGGCGAGCGCATGAACGCTTCATTTCGGGCTAAAGCCAAGCGCTATCTCGCTAACACGCCGGCTCGGACAGGTGTCGGACAGCTTGGGCATCGGCCGGTGAGTCAGGCCGCCTGAGACTCCGCAGCGGCCATGGCCTGTTCCAAGCCGCTGACCGCATGCGCCAGTCCGTGCTGAAACTCATCATCGCGCGGGTAGCAGCTCATCAGCCGCTCCAGCCGCTCGATGGCTCGCGCGATGGCATGCGCCGGCTCGGTCGGGTGTATGCCGTCGAGATAGCGATCAATCATCGCCATGACTCCGCGAAACGCATGCTCAACCGGTGTCGGCTCGCCCGCCGGCTTGCGCCGCGCCTTGTTGTGGCGAGCCAGGATGTGCCGCTCCCAAGACGACAACTCGGCATCACATCCGTCGATCAGATCCCGTAGCACTTCGGGCTGAATCGGCTGCGATCGATAGCCTTCGCTGTGATGCGCCAGTACCATGCCGAGCGCTACCGACAGTCGCGTCGAAAGCGTCTCGTACTCGTTGTCCGCTAGCAGCCGCGCGCGAGCGTGGTTCGTCAAGAAATCCAAGCGGCTCGCGCACGAGCATAAATCCCCGATCAGTTCGTCTTGGTCAATCGCACCCATGTTGCTGTTCTCGCTGTCCCCGCGTCGTTGCGGCGACAGCATGAACGCTTCCTTCGCGGGGTAAGCAAAGCGGTGTCCGTCGCAGTTCACGCCGCGGTACAGCTGACAGACAAGATGGATGGGGCGCGCTTCCGAGGCTCAAGAAGAAGGAACACCCCAGCGCCCGGCAGGCGCTGGGGTCTGCGCTCTCCTATAGCTCAGCGGGCCCGAAACGGTACGCTCGGCGCGCGCTCATTGACGCGCTGGATCATGCCCGCCAAGTCCGCGCGCAGGGCCAATTCGATCTCATGTGCGTCAAAGAGCGTCTGAATCAGACTCAGGCTGCTCAGCGCTAGTACTTTCGCGGCCTCCAGTTCCGCTCCGTCAAAGCCCGGCGAAAAGCCCGCTGCGACTTCTTCGATTCGCTGCACGCTAGCTTGGTACAGCGTAAGCGTGTTCTGGATCAGGTGGGAATCGGCCAGTTCGATCTTCATGCTTGTCTTCCATGGATGCGCCGCGTCGTTGCGGCATGGAGATGAACGCTTCTATCGCGCCGAAAGCCAAGCAAATGATGCAAGAAGAACGGTCGTTTTCATTGTCTTGTTTAGGTTATGGAAGGCAACTAAGCGAAAGCTGTCTTCCGGCTGTCCGAAATCGAGAGCGAGCGTTCTCTATCGCTGAATACGCTTGGCTTTGTGCGCAAACGAAGCGTTCATGTCCCCACACCAACGACGGCCACGGAGGCCACCATGAACGCAAACGATACCTTCCGATTCCGCGGCGCCTTGGCCTCCCTCAAGGGATGCCGCACCGCGCTCGAAGCGCTCACCAGCCGAGCAGGCATCGCTCTTCACGCCGACGAACTGGAGGCCGCTAGCGAGATTGCGGCCCATAGCATCGCCATTATCGAGATGCTAGCGGAGACGGGCGCACACGCGGTGCATCTGGCGGATCTGGCACGCGATGTGCCTGAGATCCTCAGCCTGCTAAATGCAAGCGCGCCGATGCTCAAGCCCAGTCTTGACGAAATGCTCGAAAGCATCGACGACCACCTGCAAACCACCCCAGGCAACGCGGACTACCGAATCGGCTTGAGCCGCGCGCGCCGAGAACTGCATCTCGCGAAAGAGGCCCTCAGCAGCTGCTGATTCAGCCAAGCGGAAATCAGAAGGCGCCCATCGCGGCGCCTTTTCTGTTCGTGTGCCGACCTGTTGGTCTCGCAGCTGAACACGGTCGAGAACGGCCGTTCTTTATTGCGCGATCCACTTGGCTTCAATGCAAAAGGAAGCGTTCATGTCCCCACACCGTTTAGCGCCCGGAGACTCGGTATGCACGAAGAAAATGACACTAGCTTGGAGCGCCTGAAGATGTGCCTACGTAGCGTCAGGCAAGCAAACGAAGCATCGTTCGCCGAGCTTATCGCCCTAGAGGATTGGCGGGAGGTCGCGATGATGGCGCTGCAACGTCGAGCCGCCCGAGCACTTCGGGCCGTTCCCTCTGACCTGCTGGAAATGATGGCCTTCGACATGATCGATACCCGTAAGGCGATGACCGACGTATTTTCCGAGCCCCGCACCGCACCACGCTAACTACCTGCTTCGGATCAACTGAACGCCCCCGCTGTGCGGGGGCGTTTTCGTCTCTGCACGCCGTTCCTGTCGGACACCTGTCTGCAACCGAGAGCTAGCGTTCTTTCTCGACAAATTCGCTTGGCTTCGTCGGGGAATGAAGCGTTCATGGCCCCACACCAACGACGGCCACGGAGGCCACACATGAGAGACGAAACGCAAGTTCTGAAGGACTACCTCGCCGGCCTGAATACCGGAAACCGCTCGGCGCTGGCGCAACTCACGGTGCTCCAAGACTGGAGCGATATCGCGCAACGCGAAATCGAACGCCGCGCCACATTTTTCTTGCAGAAGCTTCCCGACGACGTGATCCAGGCCATCGCCAGCGGTGACATCGATGTGCGCAGCGTCATCGGCGATGTCCTGATCAGCTGAACACCCCGCGCGCCCGGCAGCAGCAGGGCTGCGCTTACCGAAAACACCCGTCAACTACCAAGGAAACTGCAATGACCAAGCTTACCGACAGCCAGCGCGCCCTGCTCCTTCTCGCAACCGAGACCGCTGGCCGCATCCAGAACTATCCAAAGAACCTCGGCGGAGGTGCGCGCACGGCGGTGGTGCGCGGACTGCTGCGTGAGGATCTGATTGCCGCAGACGGTGCCGGGTACGCGCTAACCGCTGCCGGCTACGAGGCGGTCGGCCACCAGCCCCCGGCAGCAAACACGATTGAGGCCGGCTTTAACGTTCCCGCTGGCAGCGACATGGTTAACAACGACAATGCCGCCGATGCCGATGCCGATGCCGGCGAGGATGCCGACGATGTCGCGGTTGACGCAGGCGACACGGACAACGGTGACGCGGACAGCGACATGCAAGCGCCGAGCGCTGGTGACTCGACAGGCGCTGGTCCGGTCACCGCCGCAGCGCCGTCCAAACGCAAGGAAACCCGCATCGACCAAGTGGTCGCCCTGCTGATGCGTCCCGAAGGCGCGACCATCGCCCAGGTGATGGCAGCAACCGACTGGCAGCAGCATTCGGTGCGCGGATTCTTTGCCGGCACCTTGAAGAAGAAGGGCTACACCGTCATCAACGAGAAGGACGGCAAGCACGACCGCGTCTACCGAATCCGGACCGAGGAAGCCGTCGAAGCCGAGCGCCCGACGACGCCCGCTGCCCGCGACGAAGAGGAGTGATCTATCGCGCGGCCGGGCCAGCCCCGGCCGCATTGCGGCATGCACAACGCGTCATCTTGTCCGTTACCTAAACGAACAATCGGGAATCGAAAATTGCAGGAAATTCCGTTTGGCTTCTCGGGCGAAGGAAGCGTTCATGACGCACCCCAACCACGGAGCGCACCATGACCATCACGCCTTGTCGGGCCTACCCTGCAGCCGTCCGCTTCTCGCGTAAACCCGCCAGCTTGCGTGCCATACTACGCGAGCACAGCGGCTACCACATTGAAGAGGAACGCGTTTGCGTCGTTGCGGTCAACACCATGACCGCCGCCGAGTACGACGCATTTGTATGCGACCTGAGTCGGGCGCAGGACTGGATCGCCAGCTTCAATGGCCGAGGCGATCAATGCATCGCGGTACACGCCCCGGCCCGCCTAACCCTTTACGTCCGTCCCGAGGACTACGACTACCCGCGCTACGTCGGCCTCGCCGACGCCGACTGATTCCGACTGGCGCTGGCGTCGCGCGCCAGCGCGGCGTCAGCCGCGCAGGGCGCGGCGTCAGCCGCGCAGGGCGCGGAGGATTTCGGCGGCGACCTGCGGGACGATCGCATTGCCGGCGGCGCGCAGCTTAGGAATTCGGGCGGATATCCCATCAGCCAGAAGACGAATTCCGGATTCAGGTACCCGGCGACCGGCGAGGGTTTGACCTGTCGCCCAAGCATCCCATTCTCCGGTGCGCTGCCAACGCTCGACGCGTCTTTGTGATCCCGCGTCGTCGGCGTCGCCCAGACCGCCTGTGCCGTCAGCGGTCGGGTCGACCCACTGCCGAACTGCTGATTCGGACCGCCCTTCTCGCCGTCGCTCGCGCGCGGCGTGCTCCAGACTGCCTTCACGACCCCCGGTAGGCCATTGCGTCGCTCGGCCGCAAAGTCGCCGCGCTTCTCCGGATCGTTCGCCGTCGCGGTCGGCCAGACCAATTTTGCCGCCACTTGCAAGCTCGTAATCGTCCGTCGCCGCCCGCCCCGCATCCTCGACTTCATGGCCAGATACGCCTCGGGCGACTTGTTGTCGTCGTTCGCTACTGCAGTCGGCCAAACGGCGCCCGACGATCCAGACGCGCTCGCGTCTATGCGGGGCGTTGACGGCGCAAGCTGGAACAACAATCGCCCGGCTGGCGTAGCCTTCGGCTTCCAGATCAGCAAGAACTCCGTCGAGCCCCAGCGCGATGAGGCCAGCAACGTTTTCGCCCACGAATAGAGCGGGTCGCGCCGATGCAATAAGCCGGCACAGTTCCGGCCAGAGGTGGCGGTCGTCCGCTTGCGCGCGCTGGCGGCCTGCAACGCTGAACGGCTGGCAGGGGAAACCTCCAGTCCAGATCGTCTCATCGTCCGGCCAGCCCGCGAGCCGACAGGCATAGGCGAATCCGCCGATGCCGGCGAAGAAGTGGCATTGGCCGTAGCCGCGCAGATCCTCTGCGCAAACAGATCGGATATCTCGGTCATCCACGTCCCCGGCTGGGATCAATCCCGAGGCCATTAGATTGCGTAGCCATTGGCATAGGTAGGGATCGATCTCGTTGTAGTAAGCCGGCCGGCTCATGCGCCCTCGGGGGCGGTGTCGGCCGCACTAGTGGCCTCATCGAACAGAACACCGTCGCACTGCCGCAGCGCGGCCTGGCCGGTGTGCTCCTGCCAGCGGCGGACAATGACGTCCGCGTACTTCGGGTCCAGTTCAATCAACCGCGCGCGGCGCCCGGTCTTCTCTGCCGCAATCATGGTTGTTCCCGATCCGCCGAACGGATCGAGGATCAGGTCGCGGCTCTTGCTGCTGTTGCGAATGGCGCGTTCGACCAAGGCTACCGGCTTCATCGTCGGGTGCAGGTCGTTCTTGCTAGTACGGTCGATGAACCAGACATCCCCCTGGTCGCGCGCGCCGCACCAGAACCGGTCGCTACCCTCACGCCAGCCATAGAGGATCGGCTCATATTGCCGCTGGTAATCGGCGTGGCCCATCGTGAACTTGTTCTTGGCCCAGATAATGAAGGTGGACCAACGTCCGCCGGCCGCGCGGAATGCGGTCTGCAGGCGATCCAGTTCTGACGATGACATGGCGATGTAGATCGCACCCTTAGTCAGCGACACCATCTGAGTGCAGCAAGCTTCGAGGAATGCGCCGAAATCGCAGCCGAGATTGTCGTTCAGGATGGGGCGATGCTTGCCGCGTAGCTTGTCCTTCGGATTGTTGGCGTAGTCGACGTTGTAGGGCGGATCGGTGAAGGTCATGTCCACCAACTCATCGCCGAGCAGCGCGGAGTAGTCTTCGCCGCTGGTGGCGTCGCCGCACAGCACCTTGTGGTTGCCGCAGATCCAGATGTCACCGCGGCGCGAGACCGGCTGATCTTGCACTTCCGGAACTTCGTCATCGTCGGTCAGACCTGCCTGGTCATCGAGCAACAGGTCGTCCAGTTCTTCGTCCGTAAAACCCAGCAGGTCCAGATCGAACTCGGCGTCGCGCAACTCGGCCAGCTCCAATTTGAGCAGTTCTTCATCCCAGCCTGCGTTCTCAGCCAGTCGGTTGTCGGCGATGACGTAGGCGCGCTTCTGCGCCGGGGTCAGGTGAGCCAGTTCGATCGTCGGCACCACGCCTAACCCCAGCTGACGCGCCGCGAGCAGTCGTCCGTGACCGGCAATGATGCCGCTGTCGCCGTCGACCAGAATCGGATTCGTCCAGCCGAACTCCACGATGCTCGCGGCGATCTGCGCCACCTGCGCGTCGGAGTGGGTTCTCGCGTTCCGCGCAAACGGAATGAGCGCCTCGATCGGGCGCTGTTCGATCTGAAGACTCAAGGGATGTCCGAATGCGAACCGGGTTGCATCGACTGCAAACCCGAATAGAAGGATTGACGCTAGCGGGGTTTTGCGGCCTTGCCCCCCGCTCGGCCAATCGGCGGGGAAGGACCCGCGATTTCAGCCCGAGGGGCGCAGCGTGTGGGCCGAAGTTGGCCCCGGCCGGCTAGGCTGGGGCGGTGTTGCGACGTCTTGGAGGGCCGCACGTGCGGCCTGTGTGGCCGCGCTGGTGCGTCAGGTCTTGCGCTCGACGCAACGTGATCAGCATGCCGGTCAGACTAGGGCAAAAGCCCGATTCTTGGGACATTCGGATTTGTTCCCCGAGCTGCGGTTAGCTCTGCTTAGCTCTGTCTAACTACAACCCCATCGCTCATCGCCCGATCTTCGAGCTCAACCTCAGCGAATCGCGGCAACGAGCCGTTGAGCTGGACGGTCACCAGCACCAACGCATGCTGCCAGTGTCGCCACGCAGTCTTGCGGATCAGGCCAGTCCGCGCGCAGACCTCGCGCCACGGAACCTGCTGGGCGCGCAGCCACACCAGGCGTCGCTGATCCTGGTCCAGCCAGCGCAGCCAACCAACAGTCTCGCCGAAGCGATCGATTGCCGCGGGCGATGCGGCAAAGCGCAGTACGATGCGTTCGTCGGCATAGCCTTCCCACGATTGCCGCTGGATGTCGGGCCAGTACGACGCGTAGCCCTGCACCTTGGCGGCCGGCAGGCGGCGTGCGGTAACCGCGGCTTCGTGGAAGCGGTCGGCTACCTTCTCCATCGTCCAATCAGACACCGGCCTTCTCCCGCTTGCCGTACAGTCGTTCGGCAATCTGGCTCAGCAACTGACGCTCCACCCAATCCAGGCGCGTGTCCTCGGCGGACACGACGAGTAGCCCTTGCTCGCGCCAGCCCCGGCGCTTCAGCCCATCCATATCGAGCGTCTGCGGCACGAACCGACCCAGCGGCGAGCGGTAGCGGAACTCAGGCGGGATCATGCCTTCGTCTCCTGCGCCATCGCCCAATGCAGTAATGCGAGTGCGTCGGCTTCGTTGTCGTCCTCCGGCTTGTGACCCCAGCGCCTGGCCGCCTCGATCATCGCCGCCTTGTCGGCGTTGCCCTTGCCGGTGGCGAATTTCTTGATCGTACCGACCGGGACGCCCTGGTACGGGACCGCATGCCGCTCGCACCACGCGGTTAGCTGCGCCAAGAAGCCGCCGTAGGCGTGCGCAGCGTCGACGCCGCGGTGCCGACGCACCTCCTCGAAGTAGACGGCTTCAAGCGGGCCAGCAAAGCGCCACAGGTCATCGAGCCAGCGCACGAAGCGCAGGTATCGCATACCGCCGCCTTCGAAGCGGCCCAGCTTGAACGGCTCGGTGCCGCTCATGACCTGTCCGGACAGGCGCACGGCCCAGCCCAGGGTCGAGCCAAGATCGAGCGCAACGACCGTAGGCGTTGCCGCATCGATCGGCTGGGTGGCAGATACGGCAGGTCTGCTAGTTAACCTATACGTGTGCGCGCGCACGCACACATAAGGGGGAACCTGCACGTCTGCCGTATCTGCCACCCGCGCATCCAACGTATTGATTTCATTCATGACTCGCCCCTCCAAATTGAGCGAACGATTTGGGCCTCAAGCTCAGACCAAGGAAGTAGCGCGCGCCCTTGCCGCCCTTATGCTTCTGAAACTGTCGAGTCACCAGCAGATCGGAGAATCGCTTCACCGACCCGACGAACTCGCCGCTGGCGTCTGCCCATTCGCGCCAATCCGCGAACAAATCAGCGACCGGCGCCCTGGCATCGGGATGCAAGTAGCAACGCTCCTCGATCCAATGGCCTAGGGCGTCTTCGCCCTCGAAATACTCCTCGGTGGCGTCGATGACACATTGGGGAGCGCCCAATCCAACTCGCTGCCATTGCAGGCAGCCTTGGACCGCCCAGGCCATAATTCCGTCGCGCTCGGCCAGCAGCTTCTCGGTGAGACGCCCATCGCGGCGCTCGGGCGGGATGGTGACCGTGAACGGAACCAAGTGCAGTCGGCGCTTCATCGCCTCATCCACATTTCGGATCGCCGGCTTGTGGTTGCCGGCGATGACCAGCTTGAACTGCGGGATGTACTCGAAGAAGTCCTGGCGCATGAAGCGCGCCGAGACCTTGTCGCCGCCGGTGATGGCCTTGAGCTTGGCCTCGTTCCAGCGCCGTCCCTGCTCGGTCTCGCTAGCGGCCACAAAGCGCGCACCGCGCAACCCAGCCAGGTCGGTCGGGTGCCGATCGCCGCGCGTTTCCATGAACGTCTCCATGGGCGCGTTGGTGGCGTAGTCGCCCAGGATCGTGGCGAGGGTATTTACGAACACGGACTTGCCATTGGCGCCCGTTCCGTACAGGAAAAACAACGCATGCTCGCGGGTGACGCCGGTCAGGCAATAGCCGACGACGCGTTGCAGGTACGACGTCAAGGCCACGTCACCGCCGGTGATGTCGCCCAGAAAGCGGCGCCAGATCGGACAGTCGCCTTGCGGGCTTGCGGTGGTCAGCTTCGTCATGTGCTCACCCCGGGCGTGGCGGCGCACCGCTCCATCCCGCAAATCCACGATGCCAGTGGGCGTGTTGAGGGCCCAGAGATCACGGTCCCAATCTTCAGCCAAGGAGGCGTGGCGCGGATCGCTACGGGCCAGCCGCTCGACACCTCCCACGGTCGAAGCCGACGCCAGCTTGGAACGCTGCGACGGCCTATCGGAATACGGCTGCGCGGCACGACAGACACCGCGGACCAAGTGCTGAAGGACGAGGCCGCGATCCGGGTTCCAGCGCGTTCCGGTCCAGCTCAGCCACTGGCCCCAGGCCGCGCAGTAGCGCCAGTCGTCGGCGTAGTGGCGGGTGAAGGCCAAGCCCAGACCGTCGTCGCTACTCCAGTCCAACCCGTCAAAGTTGATAGACGGCGGCGCGGCGTCGTTGCCTGGCGACAGGAAGGTACGCTCGCCTGCACGCAAGAAGCCATCGATATCGAAGCCATCTTCGGCGGCGTCGGCGGCGTCCCAACCCAGCGGCTGGTCATCGGGCAAGTGCAGCACCGCGCACGAATCGGCCCCCACTTGGAACGCCGCTTGAGCTGCCTGCATGGCGTACTCCCAGCCCGGCTTGTCCTTGTCGGGCCAGATAAGCACGTGCTTGCCGCACAGCGGCGACCAATCGGTCTTGTCGATCGGAGCATTAGCGCCGTTCATCGAAGTGGTGGCGCAGATACCGCGTTCGATCAGTGCGTCGGCCGATTTCTCGCCCTCGACCAGGACCACTTCATTCGATGCCGCCATGCCCGGCTGGTTGTAGAGCGGGCGCGGCGTCGGCGCCTGGTGCTTGCGCCGCTTGGCGTCCCAGGGACGGTATTGTTTGCCCTCGGGCGGGTCATAGCGGTAGACGCACGCGATCAACTCGCCCTCCGCGCTCAGATAGTCCCAGCGCGCGGTATGCGGGCCAAGATCGTCCATTGCCGGCTCGGCACGGCCGCGCTTGACGGCCTTTCCATCGAGCGGCGCCACCACCTGGCCGGCCAGCTCGGCGGCCATCGGCAGGACAACGGCGAAGTCGTCACGCGCATCCAAGCCGGCGTGCGCCGCGATCAGATCGAAAATATCACCGCCCTCACCCGTCGCGTGATCGGTCCACAGCCCGGCCTTGTCACCGGTCAACGCAACCTCCAGGCTGTCCCCGGCAGCGCCGCGGACATCGCCCATGGTGAACCGGCCGCGGCGCACGCGGCCTTCTGGGAATAGCGACTTGAGCACGCCGTCCAAACGCAGCAGCAGCTGCGTTCGGATCTCTTCGCGCGCTGGGCGGTCGGGCGTCCGGCCCTCTTCGAGCGGCCCGGCATCGTTGAAGTCCATCATGCGACTTTCGACCTCCGCTCCAATTCCTGTTGCAGTCGGGCGATGGCCTCGATGCCGTGTTGGGCGTGCTCCAGCCGTCTGATCAACAGCGGCTCATCCCAGTCGAACTCGGCCAGAAAGCGGGTCACGAACGTGTCCGCGGTACCGTCCGCGCCAATGAGCTGGTTGGTGATTTGCTCCAGTCGGTTGAGCGTATCGCGCACGAACGCGGTGCCAGGCACGGTCTCGATGAATTCGACGCGCGGCGCGGCGGCTCGCCCGGCGCTACGGTTGTGCGCGGTCACCATCGCCCGCTTGCGCTCGCGCCGGTCGTCAATCGCCACGATCTTTGCTTGTGCCGGGGCACCCAGCTTGGCGATCTTGCTGGCCTCGTGCAGCGTGATCTCGCCAGCTTCGACCTTCTGCACCAGAGCTGGCACTCCTTCGCGCTGGATGCGCGTGGCGTCAGCGACCGAACTGCGCGACACGCCGAGCATTTTGGCCGCCTCGGTCTGACCGATTGGAAAACTGTCGGAATTCCGACAGTTTTTCGGCGGGCGTCCCTCGCCGAGCACGGCGAGTTTAGACCCCACCATGGCGCGCTGGGACTCGGTCAAGTGGCGTCGAGCTAGATTTTCACTCACCACGAAGGCGGCAGGGTCGGCGCCAGTGAAGGGCACGAACGCGGGTTCGATACCGCATTCAATGCAGGCGCGATATCGGTGCCGCCCATCGAGTATCTGTTCCCCCAGCAGGATGATCGGGTGAAGCAAGCCATTGGCTCGGATGTCGGCAACCAGCTTTTGATACTGGTCCTTGCCCATATCGGGCAACGCTTGGCACAGCGGATGGAGGTCGTAGCTCATGCCGACACCTCCGGGAACACCTCATCGGACGACGGGAACAGCGCGCGCCAACCGCGCACACGCTTGTGCGCGCGCTCGGCGTTCCATGCTTTGACGCAGGCATGCAGTTGGGCGCCGTCGTCGGTCTTGCGCCGTTCGACTCGGTCCAGCAAAAGGCGCTCGCGCAGATGAAACACCGCGCCCGTGCTGTCGAGTCGGTCGCCCACGAACAGCCCGGCGATAAACTGATCCGCCGCAGCCACATCGTGACGGGCGAACACCCAATGCAGGAAGAGCGCCTTCGACTGGCTGATCGGCACCATACGGTGCGGCAGTTTGGTCACGAACTGACTGCTGGCGCGGATTTGCGGCTGGCTCGCCCAACAGTCCAGCAGTTCGTGGTTCGGATACCGCGTGGAACTGTGCGGCAACAAGCCGCGCCGATAGTTGAGGATTATCGGCAAGGCGGCGGCTGCGATGCGAGCCTCGAACACGCCGATGCCGTCGATGATCAGTACATCCGTGCTGGTGCGTCGTCGGCCGGTATCGATGGTGTCGAAGGCGCCATCGGCCACGCCGGTAACAATCAGCATCGGTTGGGCGACTCCCGCCGCGGCGATAGCGGCGATTCGATGCTGCCCGTCGAGTAGGCGTCCGGAGCGACCGAACTTGATCGATTCGCCGTTCTGCTGCCAACGGCCGCACTTCAGGTCGTTTGCGTATTGAGCGACCGCCTTCTTGCGAATCGGTCGGTTGCCCGCGTTGCGGCGCAGCCAATGCCCGGCGATCTCTGGCGTGACCGATACCGGCACAGCGTGGTAGTCGCGAATATCCGGCAGCATCAGCGCGGCCTGTTTCAGATCGTCGCCACTGGCGTGGACGTCAAGCCCAAAAAGTTCATTCAGGGTGCTCATAGAGGGGCTCTGGATTAGTGGGTGGGGTGTGAAGGCAGCGACCAGCAGCGGTCCTGCCAAGCACAGCGGCGGCAGGTCTGGTGGGTCGGAGTAGTGCTAATGCGGGGCAACAGCTCGGCGGCGTCGCAGGCCCGCAGGATGTCGACGGCGCGGTCGGATGCGCGCTGCGCCAGGCCGGCGTCGAACGGCACGCGCTCAGCGTAGATCGACATGTCGTCAGCGCAGATCGCGGTGAACAGCGCTGGATGTTCGTGCAGGCCGAGGTAGGCTTGGTAAAGCGCGACCTGCGTGGCGTAAACCGGCCGACTGGCCGCGAGGCGCTTTTTCTGCAGCTCGCGAAAGGTCTTAGCGCCGACTGCTTTGGTTTCCCATAGCATCGGATAGGCGAACGTATCCGGGCCGGCGACAATCACGCCATCGGCGTGGCCGCGAACACGACCACTGGCCGTGGCGAAGCCGAACTGCTCGCCCTGGTCGTTGCGAGCGCGCAGATCGAAGCCGGCCAGGCGCAGCCAGTCGGCCATCCAATCCTCGATGCGATGGCCACGTGCGAACACGCGCAGCACGCGGCCCGGAAAGTGCCGGCCGATATCCTTGGGCGCATCGAAGAACTGGAACTGCAGCCGGCGCGCGCAGTCTTCGCCCAAACTCGATGCGCCGAGGTACGCGCGTGGCGGCAGCTGCGCGGCTTCTCGTTCCATCGCGGTATCGATCAGCGTGCCTAGATGGGCGGACAGATCGTGCGTGTTGAAGTCCAACATGGCTCAAAAGGGAATCGTGTCGTCTTCGAAGCCATCGAGCGGCGGCTTGACCTTGTAAGCCGCCGGGTTCGATTGCGATCGGATCGATGCCTCGTAGGCCATCGTGATCGTCTCAATGACCTCGGTGGCCTGTGCTTGGTTGTAATGGCCAAGCGGGGTGTCGAATCCGATCCGTTCGGCGACGCTGGACAAGGCTTTGAGGCATGCGCGCTGGGCGTCGGGGCTAAGCGGGTGGGTCACAGGCAAAAGCTCCTCTATCGACGCCGGATCGCTCCGGCGTCGGGTGTCGTAGAGTTGATGGAAGGCGTTCTGGCAGACGGTGGAGCAAAACGCCCATCGATACGGCTCGCGCCGCGGATCACCGATCCGGCGACGCAAGTCCAGATGGCCGAAGCCGCGGGCGGGCTTTCCGCAGGCCCAACAGGACGTCATCGCCCATGGCGGGATTTATCGACCACGCGATCTCGGTAGTCGATCAATGCTTTGGCATGCTCATGGTGTTGCAAGGCCAGTCGCAGCAGGTGCTGGATCTGCACCTCCAGATCCGCGCCGGTAAGTTTGCGCAGCTCGGTGTAGATGCCTTCGCGGTTCGGGTATCGGTCTTGGGGGAACGGCTTTCGTTTCATCGGCTACCGGCCTCACTGCGCCCACGCCGGGCGACCGGCAACCGGGGTGTTGGACGAGGCAGCTTGGGATGCGTGGACGACGCTGGTCGGCACGGCCGGCATATGCGCGCCGCGCGCCGCGAGCGGCGCAGGCACAGCGCCCATCAGCTCCTTGTACTGCGGGTGGTCGGGCATCACCGGTGTCTTGAGCACCGCCTTGTCCTCGCCATAGCCGTCCTTGTCCCAATCGACCTTGCCGAGGAACACCAGACCGTCCAGGTCGCCGAAGCTTTCGATGCATCGGGCCGCCTGCGCGGCGGCGCTCATGTCCTCGGGATGGAAGCCGAACGCGGAGTTCAAGGCGCCCTTGATGAAGCTGCGCCCCATCTGGCCCCAGGTCGACGTGCCCTTCGCGCTCGACAAGCCAATCAGGGACCAGAGCTTGCGGCGTGCGTACTTGCCCTCCAGCACGACGAACTCGCCATTGAGATACACCGAGCCCGTGTCGCCACGGGTGGCCCAGCCGTGCAGCCACCCTTGGTTCACGTCGTTGTAGCCGCCGGGTTTGATGGTCATGCGCACCTTGACCAAGGTGCCCTTTGGAATGAGGGCAAACGAGGGATCTTCGGCGTCGTTAAAGTTGTTCCAGGTCGTCATCGGGGAGTGCCTGCAGAATCGGTGGGGGAGGTTTCGTTCGCGGCGGCCTCGGGTGCGCCGAGCTTGCGCATGAGCTGGCCCAGATCCGGGGGCTCGATCATGTCGAGACGGCCGGATCGATCCTTTGCGGGATAGCCCCAGGGATTGCCGGTCTGGCAGACAAAGGCGCGGTATGACGGCCCGTCGCCCGGCGCGATTTCCACCAGGGAAATCACTTCGTCCACGATGCCCGGCAGTTCCAGCCCGGTCTTGGAGCCGTCGATCTGCAGCTCGTAGAACTTGCGGTTGAACTCGTCGACGCGCTCATCGAGGATGCCGACGAACCAAACGTGGCGTCCGCGCGTGTGCTGGATATGCGTCAGCCACGCGACCATCTCCTGACCGAGCAGCCCGTAGGCGCCGCGCATGTCGGGCTTGCCGGTGCGATCCGAAACCGCCTGGGGCTGTCCTTTGCACCATTGCAGGCACAGCCGACCGGCGACCGTAATCGAGTCGATAAAGAGCGTGCGGTAGCGGTCGAGCACGGCGGGGTCGCCATAGCGCTGGCATGCCTGCTCGTAGTGCCATTGGCTGAAGTACTGGCCATCGCGCAGCGCCGGATTCGGGCCGCCGAGGAACACCGCCAGGTCGCGGCAGTCGTCCCAGGTTCGCGGGCGCAAGCTGTCGCCCGGCCAGTTCTTGACCGCCAGGTCACCCGCCTCGATGTCCACGAACAGCGTCGTCGCCGAGTCGAGGGTCCACAACTGGAAGGTCTTGCCCAGGCCCCATCGGCCGACGAGGACACCTTTCACGCCCCGAACCTCGGACAAACGCTGGTCGGCGGTGATGATCGGCAGGGTCATCGACCGCCTCCGGCCAGCATGCGCAGTAGCTCTTCCCATTCGGCTGCGCCAGCCGTGGTTGAGTGCGCCCTTCGTTCGGTCTTCGCGCCCGGGGCCGCGTTCGGTTCGGCAGCGGTGGAGCCGGCGCTCGGCCGCGCAGGGCGGCCTGTTGCCACGACGACGACATGGATGACGGTTAGTCCTTCGCAACTGAAAATTGTGATTTCCATCACGATTCACCGCCCGTCAGCGACAGCCGGAAGGTCGGCTTACCGGTTTTCAGCGTACGAGCGGCATCGAACGACGAGCGCATCGACGTTGACCAGGCGTTGTACTTGGCCTCGTTGACCCGGTAGGTCACCTCGATGAATTCCGACGGATCTTCGCCCGCCGCGCGGATGCGATCGGCGATGCGGGCCAGCTGGACTTGGTTCCACTCGACCTTCTTGGGCAGCTCGACGCTGACGCGGACGATGCCGTCGTTGAAGGAGACCGATCCCGTGTCCTTGCCGGCAGCCAGTCTCTGCTCGGCAGCAACACGGCTGTATCGCAGGTCCAGCGCGCGATCGATCCACTCGGCGTTTGCCTTCGCGGTCGCGACAGCATCCGCGGCCTGCTGCTTCAGGTCGAGCAACATCTCCGGCGGATAGTCGGCCAGTTCCGACGCCGGGCGCCCGATGCAACGTTCCAGCAGGGTCATGCGCACACCGCCTGCGCGGATGCCACGCTCGAACGCAGCGAATCGGACTCGTAGGACGCAATGTCCTCCAGCCGATAGCGGATGCGTCGCTCCATCTTCAGAAATCGCGGACCGACGCCTTCGCATCGCCAGCGTTGCAACGTTTCGATCTTGACGTCCCAACGGGCGGCAAGCTCTTCGGGGGAGAGATAGGTACCACTCACTGCGAGGCTCCTCTTTGTCGTCGGCAGCACCGTGTGCCGAGGACGAGAGGGTCTGCGCTATCGTGATAGAGATGGAAGCGAAGCTCGATAGAACTTCGATAGAAACTTGATAGAACTTTCGTGCGCGCTCAGCACATAACACAACGGCGCATGAACATATCGGACTTCGAACACCGTCTCACCGCACGCTATGCACGTGTGATATTGCGGGCCGTTCATACGCGCGCTAGGCTGCAAAGCAAGACACATAACCACCACTAGAAGTGGTTTTCAGGACTCCCCCATGAACAACGGATTGTTGGACCTCATCGCGCGGTTACGACCCTGGTCGCAGCAACTCGATACGCCAGGCATGCAGTGGATCATCGGCGTACCTAGCCGAGACCTACCGCTGTGTGCATGCGATCTGGCTTCAGCCAGAGCGCGGCGGCATCGATCGATATCGCCCTAAGCGAATCGCTGCACGAAATTTGACGACGCCTTGCGTCGGGCCGAGACCGGCCCGGTCGGAGGCGTTCGTCCTCCAGAAATCAAGGAAGTAACTTGCGTGCTCAAACCCTACCTGTCCTGGTTCGAAGACGAACCGGTCGATGCCGTCGTGCCTGCGAAGGGGGCAGAGTTCATGCCCGACCTCGCCGCCCTCGGTGCGTTCCACGCCGCTAAGCGGACCCGAAGAGTGCGGTGCCGCGAATGCGGCAAGCAGATGCCGCGCCAGGTCTATGAAGCGGGCGATCACCTGCTGCGCTGCCTGGAGTGCGGCGGGGATGTCGAATGGCTCGGCGCTCCCTATCTCTCCGTCCAGCTGCGGCATCAATGGCTGCCCGAATCCCTCAACGCCCAGATGGGCGCCGCCGCGACGATGCCGGAGGAACTGATCAAGAATCGCCTCTGGAGGCTCGTCGACGCCAAGGCGCCACGCGGCGGCGTGCCGGTCGTTCTGCTTCGGTGCGGTTGGCACGTGGACTATTCGGCGGTCATCGCGGCGATCCGCAGGGTCTCGCCACGCCGGGTGATCGTCCTGACCACCTCGCGCGTCCACAGCGAACAGATCGTTGGCGCGGGTCGCGTGGTCGTGCCTTTGACTAGCGTCGCCAGGCTGAACGCGAGTGGCCTATGGCTGGATCGCGAGGAACTGGCCGAGCGCTGCCTGCGCGGCAACGTTTTGACCCGGAAGGTGCTATCGCAAGCCGCCTCGGCGCCGCAGAGCAACGGCATGTGGTTCGAACTCGCGCCTGACAGATCGTGGCTGCGCGTCAATGGCCGGGTTATGCGCCTGTGGGGTAAGCAGCGCGCGTTCGTGGCCTCGATCGAAAAGGCCCATAAGCGGGGTCAGGCGCACAAGCGATTTGCAGACGCACTCAACGATGCCGAGTACGAAGGCGATGTTCGTAGTCTGAGACAGGTGAGCAAGCGCAAGGATTTCAGTGACTTCATCGGCATCCGCGATGGGCTGGTTTGGATTCGCGACGATGTGGATTGATATTCCAAGGCCGAACGTCGCCGCCCAACCCAATGGACCCCGACCGCCTCCAAGATCGGCGCCACGCCACGCCAATACCTCATAACTCGCAAGGACTCGACATGACTAATCAAACACAGCTCAAGAACGACATCGCCCGCATCGCACGGAAAGAAGCCAAGGTCCTGATCGCGCCGCTACTCAAGCGCTTGGCCGTGTACCGTCACGATATCGCCGCACTCAAGCGCGAGCGCGGTGTGCTGGTTCGGTCCAGGAAGGCCATCGTAAAAGGTAGATCCGCCCAAGCGTCGATTTCCTTGAAGGAAGCCAGCGACGCATATTCCGCAGATGCACTCATCGCGCTGCGATCGCGCCTGGGGCTGACCGCTCGGGAGTTCGGACTGCTGATCGACGCCTCGGCGATGTCCGTCTATCGCTGGGAGTCGGGCAAGGGCCGTCCCCGCGCTACGTTCTTGGCGAAGCTCGCTTCGATCCGCAACATCGGCAAGATCAAAGCGCGCAAGTTGGTGGCCATTGCGCAAGGAGGCTGATGCCGTCCAGAGAGACCGGAGCCTCGGCCTCGGTCTCTCTTTGGTGTAATCAACCGGTGGCCTGGAATATATGCAGTAACTGATCCGCCGATAGGTGGCGATCCGTCACGTCCCGCGTTTGCAGTCGGTACTGTTCGTAGGTAGCCTCATACGTCTCCAGCATCGGTCGGCTCGCTATCAGCGAGCCACGTCCAACGAAGCGCGCGAACATGCACATGTGCTGGAGAACGAAGCGGGCTATCGCCAAAGACTCCCCTTCCGTTTTTGCATCGAACCCCGGCAACCTCAGCGGACTTTTCCCGAGGCCGAGGGTGGCCGCTACGCGCTTCTGGTCCTTAGCCGCCAGTTCGTCGTAAGCGCTTTCCAGGTGCTCCCACATTCCAAGATAGGCGCAAACACGATCCACCTGGGGTGGCATCGGCTCCGACGCGAACAGACCTGTGTACCTGGTTGCGATCGCCCATTGCTGATCCTGCCGAATCGCCTCCATGACAAAGGCCGGACTAACTGCGTCATCGTCTTCCGTTACCGCCAACTTTTGCTGAATACTCGCCAGCATTGCCACAATCAAGCGTTGTTCGTTGCTCAAATTCACCGGGGTCCCCCCTGTACGTGTTGCATTCCATCGTGCGAGCTCCGACTCAGGGCGCGGCGTACCGGCCCTGAAAGTCGGGCCGCCATTCTACGGTGACACCGGTTAACGAACCGCCCTAGGCCGCGCCCGGCCAAAGGGGGGAGAACGATGTTGGAAGCTATTGGTTTACACGTCTCGGCCTATGCGACGGGGGCCGCTTAACGTTCCCCCATGGAACCGACTTCAGTCTCACAGACCCCGTTGCCCACCGGCTTTCACTGGGAGGTTGAAGGCCTTGGCCTCGCCCGCCATTGCGTCGCGGTTCCGGACTCGGCGCCCGAGATGTGGCTGGCAACGATAGGCCCGACCCAGTGCGGATGTACCGCTACCATCCGGCGCCACCAGGCGCGCGCGATGCACATCGATCGCCCATTCCGCACAGAGGCCGCCGCGGCCGGCTGGGTGGCCCGGTGGCTGGAGCGCCAGGGCTACCTGATCCGGGCCGAGCTTCAAGCCGACGTAATCGCCGCGGGCGGCTAACCTGCGTCTAGGTCCGTCTACCTCGGGCTAGCTGCGTTTAGCTCTGATTAGCTGCAACGCGCGCTGGCGCTGTGCCGGCACGTTCCTAATGTGTCGCGGATGTTCCTCTTGGGAGATTCGCATGACATCAATTGATCCACTGCAGACCGACCTGCCCCCTTACTTCAGTGAAGCCGCCCTCGCTCTGCGCTGGCAGTTGGCCTGCGGCACGCTGCGCAAGTGGCGATCGCGAGGCGACGGGCCCGCTTACTCGAAGCTGGGGGGCCGCATTCGCTATCGCACGATCGACGTGCTGCGCTACGAGCAGCAGGTCTCCCATGCGGCGGGCAGCAAGCCATGACGTTGGCTTTGAACGATCGGTACGGCGCCGCGCCGGTCACGCCAGCGGAACGTCGAGACCAAGTCGCCGAGTTGATCGCGATTGCATTGGTGCGCTGTCGGCGTGGAGAGCGGACGAGTGGTCATTGGACCTGCACAGGGGTTGCTATTCGGCGCGCCGGAAGCGTCCATGAAAACCCCTCTCGGCCGAGTCCAAAAGCACGATGAAAAAGACCACCCTGCCCTCTTTGCCCACCGCGGTACTGACGCGCATCGCGGCCCTACCCACCCTGTCCCTGAAGGCGCTCAACGCCGAGTGGCAGACGCTGTTCGACCACGATCCGCCGCTGACGCATCGGCGTTTCTTGGAGCGGCGAATCGCCTACCGGCTGCAAGAACTGGAGTGGAGCAAGACGCACGGCGCGCTGCTGGAAGAGAACCGCCAACGGGTAGCGGCCTTCGTAGAACACGGCGCACTGCCGCCACGTGTTCGCAACGGCAAGCCGATGCCCGGCACCGTCCTGATCCGACATTTCAACGGCGAGGATCACCAAGTTACGGTAACCGATGATGGCGATTTCGAGTATCGCGGTCAGCGGTTTGGCAGCCTGTCGGCCATCGCCAAGCACATCACCGGGACGCAGTGGTCGGGACCGAAGTTCTTTGGCCTGCCCACTGCTGGCAAGAAGGAGAGCGCACGATGAACCCATCACGTCGTCTGCGCTGCGCCGTCTACACCCGCAAATCCACTGAGGAAGGTCTGGAGCGCGAGTACAACACCATCGACGCCCAACGCGATGCCGGACACGCGTTTATCGCCAGCCGCAAGGGGGAGGGCTGGATTCCGGTCGGCGATGACTACGACGATCCCGGTTACTCAGCGGCCACGTTGAATCGTCCTGCGCTTCAGCGCCTGCTGGATGACGTGCGCGCCGGCCGGATCGACATCATTGTCACCTACAAGATCGACCGTCTGTCCCGCAGCCTGCGAGACTTTCACGAGCTTTGGGATGTACTCGCCGCGCACAACGTAGAGTTCGTGTCGGTGACTCAGCAGTTCAATACGACGGACTCGATGGGTCGGTTGATGCTGAACATTCTCCTGTCCTTCGCCGAGTTCGACCGGGAGCTGGACGCGGACCGCGCGCGCGACAAGATGATCGCGAGCAAGAAGAAGGGTTTGTGGATGCACGGGGTTCCGCCGCTGGGCTACGACTTGAAGGACCGGCGCTTGGCCGTCAACGACACCGAAGCCGCCATCGTGCGCCGGATCTTCGAACGTGTCGCCGCCGGCACGTCGACAGCACAGTTGGTTCAGGAGCTAAAGGCCCTAGGCGCAACTTCGAAATGTTGGACCACACGAAAGGACCGACAGATCGTCGGCAAGCCCATCGACAAGTCGCTCATCTATAAGATGCTGGCCAATCGAACCTACCTTGGCGAGTTGCGCCACGGGGAGCAATGGTTCCCGAACGCGCACATGCCCATCATCGAGACCTCGCTCTGGGAGCGGGCACAGGCCGCCATCGCGTCGCCGGAGCGCGCTCGCACTCTGCCGGGGCGCTCGCAGGTTCCGTTCCCCCTGCGCGGGCTGGTCTTTGCTTCGGACGGCAGAGCGATGACACCGTGGTACACGACCAAGCGCGGTAGAACGTATCGCTACTACGTCCACACGCGCGCTTTGCATGAGGGAGCTGGCGCGGTCAAGCTACCCCGTGTGTCGGCAGGCGAGTTGGAGGCTGCGGTCATCGAGCAGTTGCGTTGTGTCCTTCGGGCGCCGGAAATGGTGGCGGCGGTTATCCCGCAGGCGCTGGAACTGGACCGCACCCTGGACAAAGCGCAGGTCACGGTTGCCATGCTGCGTCTGGACGAGATTTGGAAGTACCTGCTCGCCGACGAGCAAACCCGAATGTTGCAGCTCCTTATTGAGCGCGTCGTGGTCGACGACCGTCGCGCGGAGCTGCGGCTCCAGCCTCTTGGGCTGGCGAGCCTCGCGACTGAGCTGCTGGCAAGCGACCGAGGGGTAGCCGCGTGAGCCGCCCCAAGCTCACCGTTGGCGTCGTCGCCGGCAGCGACGGCTCCCTCACATTCGACATTCCCCTGCGAATCGTGAAGCGAGGTTATCGCAAGTTGATTCAAATCCCTGGCTCCGAGAGCGCGCAGCGGCCGTGGGATACGCGTCCCACGGCGCTACAGCGCGCGCTCGGGCGGGCCGAGCGCTGGCGGCTTATGCTGGACTCAGGAGAGGCGGACTCGATCAACGAAATTGCGGCGCGGGAGAAGGTGGATTTCAGCTACATCGCGCGGCTGTTAAATCTGACGATGCTTGCCCCGCCCCTGGTCGCGGCCATCCTGGACGATATGTTGCCCAGCGGAACCACCGTCAACGACTTGGCCATCAACCCCCCGCATCTGTGGAGTGATCAGATCGCCCGGCTAGAGCGAAAGCGCGGTCATCTGGACGACTGAGCCCCTTCTAGCTGCGTGATGCCGGAGCGGCGCCATCGGCGCAGCTCCAGTGCTAGCTGCCGCCCGCCTTCGTGCGCCCGACCGGCGCCTCGCCGGATTTGCCGGTTCCTCGCCTCCTCGGGCCGCGCGCGCATCCCTACGCCCCGCCAGGCTGATCAAAGTGACACTGGTCACTGTCCTGGTGCCCGCGATGCCGCGGTTCCTTGACCGCGAGCAGGGGCTCTAACAGGATGACGCAGCTGGTCGCCAATGCATGAAGGGGCCATCACGCGTTTTTGCAACGGCCGGAGAGTGTCGTCGGTCGCTCACTCCGGGGCATTCGGATGCCGCCGCGCAATAGACAGGGAGAAAGAGGCACATGCCCGCGCTCAAGTTGGACCTTCTAGCGACCAGGCTGGCCCCGGTGGTCTGCATCATTGCTGCCTGTGCGTGCGCCTCTACCGCAGGGCCACTATCGGCTAAGGAGAACACCGCCATGACGGAATCGGCCGCATTGAAACCCGCCCTCAGTGCCCAGCAGCTGCACGACAGGGTTCTGGGATTGATTCTGAGCATGAGAGGTGCTCAGGACCTGTCCGCGCAGAACATCGGAGAGCGTACAGGGCTCCAAATGAAGCCCTATCCTGAAGACCCCCTCAAGTTCTACAGCGTTGGGACGTTGCCAGAGGATTGGTATTTCTCCCTAGTCACGCAGAAGCCCATTTCCGGCACACCGCACAACGCGCTTCTACTTAGCACTGGGCACAAAGGCGATGGATACAGCGACCGGACTCCGGTATGCATCGGCCTTGACCATTACCGATCCGCGCTCAGCGCGGCGGGGTTCAAAGAGTCGCAACGGGCGCCGAGGCTGGGAACGGAGTACAGGTTCTTCCGCTCGGAAAAGGTCTCGGTGCGCGTCGAACTGCAGGGCAGAACGAAGCTCTACGACAAAGATCTGTGTGTTACTCGGGTCTTCATAAGCGGCAAACCTCAGGGATGATCGAGCATGGCAACAGTTCAGGAAGAATTGGAAGCACGGCGCAAGCTGGACACAATGCTCGCCGACTTTGAGCGGCAGACGAGCAGCGATACCACGAGCCCTGGCGAGATTTTTCGAGGCGTCATCAATAGCACCCCGGGACTACGCGAGCAGTACGAGCGCGCGATCAAGGAGGGGCATCTGGTCGGCATTGAGGCCGAGACGGACCCTCGATTCAACGGAAGTTATGACGGTGATAGCCGCACGATGCGCCTATCAGTCGGACAGTTGAACGAAGCAGATCCTTCCAACGACCCGCGCGATGTGCGCGACGCGGTCAACTTTATTCGCTATACCGCCGGTCATGAGATCGACCACGCGCTCCACCGCGAGGAGAACGCGCGGTTAGCGGAGCGCTTCCGCGCTGAGGTCGCAGCCATCGCTGGCCGGCCATCCCCGCACGACTTTACCGGCCCAGTTAAGGAGTTCAACGAGGGCGCGCGCGTAAGTGAAGCAAGGGCGGAAATCGCAGGATTCAATACTGTTGCGGCTCAATTGAGGTATGAGAACCCCAAAGCAACAGTGGCGGAACTGTACGAAGTGGACGGCGGTGTCTCCAATTACATGGACAGCGACGACGAAACGCCACCCCATATCACGATAAATCCCGGTCTCCACATCAAGCCCGATTTGCAGCTAGACGCGGCCAGAAGTCTGGAGACAATGGCTAAGACGTTTTACGACGATCACAAGGGGTATCCCGCGCGGAACATCGATTGGGCTTTCGGGGAAATCTACCGTCAAGAGGCGATCGCACAAGCCGCTAACCCTGGACGCGCCTTCCCAGAGATCAGGATCAACGTTCAGGCTCTCGGTGCCGAGGTGACCTTGCCACCAGACTTCAAGGACGCCAGCCGCGCCCCACAGGACAAGTCGGCCCCGCCCGCCGAGCGTCCCACGGTGCCCGGAGCTGACGACCCCACTAACCAAGATCACAAGCTCTTGGAGAAGATCAGGGGCAGCGTGCGGGACCTGGAGCAAAGCATGGGCAAGCCCTGGGACGACCAGAGCGAGCGCATGAGCGCCAGTGCGCTTTCACTGGCGGTCGGCAGCAAATTCGGCCCTGGCGATGACGTGAAAGTTGCGCTGAACCGTCCCACGGACCAGAACGCGGCCGGAGAAGTCCTATTCGTGTACCGAGAGGGCCGCGGTGCATCACCAGACCCAGCGGCCAACTACGCACACATGCCGGTGTCGCAAGCGCTCTCGGTTCCGGCGTCGGAACGATACGAGCAAGCGCAGGGCATGCGCGAAACTCAAGCTGTCGAACAGCGACAAGCACAGGAGATGGCGCAGCAGGCTCAACGGGTGGACGGGCAGTCGCAGAGTGGGCCGCGAATTCAGCTCTAGACTCTTCCTGCAGATATCAACTCGACCTTACCACCCCGAACAAACTTCGGTCGGTCAAGTATCGATATCATGGTTTTTCCTCAGGTATAACGAAGAGCATCCCCCGCCTGTACGCATCGATAAACCTGAAGGTATTTTTCTCACCGGCAGGCACGTAGATCGTTCTGCAATGGTCGGTGATCATCTTGATGCAGTTGCACGTCTCGCCGGCGCTCTTCTTAACGACCTTTACCTTCCGCCCAGATAGATCATCTGTATTGACTTGGACCAACGATTCGCTGTTGTAGCTGATGCCTACGTAAGCCTTTGGCGGTGCGGCCAAGTGCGGAATGAACTGCATTTGCAAATTGGGATCAGCCACTCGGTAGGCTTCGCAAGTCTCCTCAGCGAAGGCCGACGTTGTTACAAGCAAAGAAAGCAGAATCCAATTCTTTCGCACGGTTGTTTCCTCACGGGCAGGCCAGCCCGCAAACCTGGACCGCGGACTTTGCCGCGAGACGACCAGCTTTGTCTAGCAGTTGGGAGCAACGAAACGCAATCGTCGATCACGTCCCAAAAATTCCTCGATAGCTTCACGCGACTGCTGCGACGGATTGGATTGTCGCGCGGTCTAGTACCGCTTACGCTCAAGCCAATCTTAACGATCCATCGGTAACAAGAAGTCCTGCCCGCAGTCTAGGCCCGGCTGCGCGGCCGCCCTTTTCGATACTCCACCCACGCCCGACGTCGTTGTCGGCAACCCACCTTTCGTACTTGAGCGAATCCAGGCATGAGCAGCGATCAGAAGACTCCCGACACCAAGAACGCAATCTCGATCCTTGATCGATCTACGGAGGGCACCTTTGCTTTCCTAGTTCTGGACGCCGTGCTAGCAGTCGACATCGCAGCTGCCCTATTTGCAGGAAAGAATCTCTTGTCATTGGACTGGAAGATTGGCGGGCCAGACGTGAGCGTCGGCGGGGCCATACTGTTCACCACTGGCTTTCTACTGCTGATGTCGTTCGGAAGCGGCGTACTGATCAGCATCTGCCGCTATCTACGTGATCGTATGCCTGAGTCGGCAACGGCCCCATATGAGCCCAGCCGAACTCTCGTCACGGCTGATGAACTCGAACAGCACGCGCTTGCTGAAGGCGACGCACTTTTGATGACTCGGGTCGACAAGGCGCGCGAGCAGGCTGCATCCCGTCGGAGTACCGGTCGAACACTGCTTGCGATTATTGCGTGTTGCTGGCCGCTACTTCTATTGGAGTCCTTCGTGCCAGGCACAACGGTCGCCTCTCTGACATCAGAAGTTGCTACGTCAATTGCCGCGCTCTCAGCCTTGCCAGTGTTCCTGCTGTTCCTGGAGATGCTCGGGTTCTCTGATTACAAGGTTACTCAGGTCCACTACCCCCCATTGGCACAAAAGAAGTGGGAGCGCTGGCGTGAGTCCAAGCGAGACAGATGATCGTGAAGCGCAACGGCCTGCTCTACCTGGGAGGGAGGTATCGCAGGTTTTAGATTGCCCGCGCCAAGTTGAGGACCCCGAGCCCGACGACGTGCCGCTTCCGACCGGTTATGCGCTTCTCTCATTTCCCCGTGCCTGGCCAGAAGTCGAATTTCCAGCCTCCCACTACAATGACTAGGCGCGCACCGTCTGGCGTGGAGCTGATGGGAATGTCGTTCTTGACTAAGACCTTCGCGGAGGAGCGCCGATTGAGTGCCCGGCGAGACAGGGCTCAGACGTCTGCCGGCTTTCGGGCTGACTACTAAGATCCGCCGCCCAGACCGTGCCGTCCTCGCAACTCTCACATCGACGCGGCAGATCCGGAGCGTCGCCGTCATTAGGATTCTGCACGCCTCGCACAACTAGCCGTCCGCGACCGCGTCTGCTACATCGCAAATAGGGCCACCGCTGCAGAGTTGATCGGGCCAATGCTAATCGCTCGCCTACCGAACGCATTCACCTCTTTGCGGCGGATTCGCATCGCTTTTCAGGCCGATTGCGATACAACGGCACAGGCCTCCGGCGCCAAGTTAACCAGTGGCCGCAGCCCCAGCATGCGGCAACCAGTTGCGGCCACCTTGTCCTATGTTTCGATACTCAAACTGTATAGTAGCAACCACCTATCTGCTGGCCCCCACTCCCGTGAATGACACTCCGATCGAGAAAGTATTCTCTGAGGCGCACGTGTCCGAGGCCCTGAGCGAGTTGCAGGCGCTGGCGCGTCGGCTTCGCGAGCTGATCGCATCGCAGCCGCCGAGGGAGTTGCTTGGCTATATTTATGCCGCACTTTTGCTCGGCTACGAGGAAGATGAAACGACTGCCGATGCCATGCCATCCGGAGCCGGCACCCTTCCTAAACAGAGCCTCGAAGAAGGTCAATTCCTCCTCGAATATATCCATGCCGTCTTAGCCACGACACTTCTGGACCCTGCACCTCGCTTCGACCAATCTGTCGCCGCTCAGATCTTTGATTTGTCAGAGCAACTAAGAGGCGCATCGCTGACGGTCGCGATGATGATCGCGGCGAGGAGTTCCGAGACTCAGTTTGGCCCCAGCACTAGATCCCTGCTATTCCACGCACTCTCGACCTGGGTCCTCATGCGCGGCCACCGCTATCAGGCTCTTGAGGAAGAATTCTTTGACTTTGCTCTCTTTCCGCATGACGAAGCGTTGCGGCACGCCTATGGCGTTGGCTCACAAGAAATTGCTGCGGGCATTCAGGCTTTTACTGACGCGGTGCTTTTAGGCCACGTCAAGGCGTTTCGCGTTATTGAGCAATCAAGAGAAGATGCGATCGAGTTCGCTGCGGCGCACGAGCAACCAATGAAGGAGATCATCGCCGAATGGAAGTCCGAACGAGCTGATTCGTTGGCGGCGGCTCAGGAAGCATTTGCTGATCTGTTCCAGGGAGGTATCTGCAACGTCTCTCGCCATACACAGCTTCCAACTTCGCTGCTAGACGATCTGTCGTACTCAATTGCTGAGGAAACGGAGTTCTTCGCGCCCGGAGAATATTCTGGAACACCCTTTCTTACGCTTCCTGCTCGAAAGAAGCCACTCATCAAGCTGGATGGCGAGCACTACCTTACCGACCCGAGCTTTGCCCGAGATGCGGCGTATCGCGCCATTTTGCACAACCTTCTGAATCGGCACCCCGAGTACGGGGACAATTTCAAGCTTAACCAGAAGCAGTGGAGCGAATCCGCCTTCGCGAATATTTTCAAGAATCAGTTGAAAGGCGCAACGATTCTTAACGAGGTGTATTACCGCCGAGACGGGAACTGGTACGAGAATGATACCGTTATCCTTTTAGACGGCGTTCTCATCCTTGTGGAGGCGAAATCAGGGGCGGCAGCCACCATTGCTTCACCTGCCTCTAACTTTGAGCGTCATGCAAGGACGCTACGCGATCTGATCGTCAAGGCCTACGAGCAGTGCCGGCGTTTTCTTGAGTACCTTCAGTCCGCCAAGGAGGTCCCGCTATTTGCGTTAAATGCTGGTCGTTACGAGGAGGTTGCTCGAATCCGCCTCTCAGATTTTTGGCTCGTACTGCCCGTTGGACTGACGGTAGAGTCATATTCTCCATTTTCCACCAGCAGTAAACAGCTGCCTGGCGTTGCTCAGATCCTAGGTCGATACCCATTCATTTCAGTGGCGATCGACGAACTGATGGTAGTCAGCCGGTTCCTTCCGAACGCCGGCGCATTGATGCATTACCTGCGCATCCGTCAGGAAGTAGCGGGGATAAAAGAAGTCTTCTTGTTCGACGAACTCGATCATCTTGGTGCATACATCACCAAGAATCGATTTTTCGACGAGCTACGCCCACAAATCGACGAAGGAGCGAACTGGATTGTCGTCGACGGCATGAGTTCCGTCATTGATGACTACTTCAGCCACGCGGAGTGGGCGCAAATGGCTCCGCCTGCCCAGGAGTGCCCTCAGGAAGTACGCGATCTTCTTGATGCTTTGGAGCGCACTCATGCCCCTGGATGGATCGAGGCGGACAGCCATTTGCGCGACTTTGGCCTGGAAGGTCGCAACGACATGGCAACGCAGCTGGAGCCATTGCGAAAGAGTTTGCGAGAGCATCCTCACCGCTATTTCGCACTCCGTTCTGATATTGGGCTGTTCTTTTGGCTGCATCGCGGCGGCATTTCCACACAGCTCGCAGCAGCTGAGTTGAAGGCGCAAACTGTTGCTGTATCTCTCGAAGTCGATCAAGTCTTACTCATCCTAGCGGAAGTCGACGAGCGAGGTCGCTACTCGGCCGCCTGTCCCCGTTGGATTCGGCGCCCGTCGGAGGTTTCGGACACGATGCGGGCGGACGCTGCGGCGCTCAGCCGTCGGTCCGTAAATCCGGCAATGGCTTTACCGGTCGCGACCGGACATACAGGGCGCAAGCTCGGCCGCAATGATCCTTGCTGGTGTGGCAATGGAAAGAAGTTCAAAAAGTGCCACGGCCGTTAATGACTAACGTTGCCGTCGAGGGCGGTGACATACAAAGGCTGTAGCGGATTGGTTAGTGTGAGCCCACATTACAGGGATGCAGCCGGCACCAGATTGTAGAAGGGCCTTTTCAATGGAAATCTCTGCTGCGTGTGTGGAGTCCGCCGAGCATTCCTGACAGGTCATGAAGGCGCGCGGCAATCAGATTGCCTACGCCATCTACCTTCTCCCACTTACCATCGACGACCAGCAGTCGCGAGCCGAGCAGTTCCCTGCGTTGCTTAGCACCCAGAGCCGGCCAGACGATTACCTGCACGATCCCCGTCTCATCTTCGAGCGTCAGGAACGTCGTGCCATGCGCGGTTTCTGGCCGTTGCCGCAGCGTCACCAAGCCGGCCACCCTGACCCGCGAACCAGTTCGCCGCTGCCCCAACTCCGTGCTTGCCAGGCAACGCTTCGTCTTCAGCTGTTCGCGCACTAGCGCGATGGGGTGCGCGCCAAGCGTAAGGCCCAAAGTGGCGTAGTCCGCGAGCAGATCCTCGCCCGCAGAGGGCGTTGGCATTTCGATTGCATCTTCGTCCGGACTTCCAGAGAACAACGGTCGCTGCTGTTCCACCCCGGCGACTGACCAACGCGCTCCGTTGCGATGCCCGGCCAGTGACGCCAAGGCGCCGGCCTCGACCAAGATCGCCCGTTCGCGCTGGTCAAGTTCGGCGCGGTGACACAGGTCCGCAACGCCTCGGAACGGCGCCGCCGCACGCGCGGCCTCGACCCGTACCGCAGCATCCTCAGAGAAGCCGCGAATTTCCCGCAGTCCTAGCCGGATCGCTGGCTGCTCCGACCGATCGGCGCGGTCTTCTAAGGTGTTGTCCCAGCAGCTGGTCAGGACATCGACTGGACGCACTTCCACGCCGTGGCGTATCGCGTCCTGGGTAATCTGACTGGTCGAGTAGAAGCCCATCGGCTGTGAGTTCAGCAAACCGCAGGCGAAAGCCGCCGGCTCGTGGCATTTCAGCCAGCTACTCGCATAGGACAGCAAAGCGAAGCTCGCGGCATGGCTTTCGGGGAAGCCGTATCCGGAGAACCCCAGAATTTGCTGGAAGGTTTCGTCGGCGTACTCGCGCGAGTAACCATTGCCGATCATGCCGCTGACGATCTTCTCGTAGTGGAGATCCATGTTTCCATGGCGCTTCCACGCAGCCATCGACCGACGCAGTTGATCGGCCTCGCCAGCGTTGTAGCCGGCCGCCACCATGGCGACACGCATCACCTGTTCCTGGAACAGCGGCACGCCCAGCGTGCGCTCGAAGATCGCCTTGATGTCATCGTTGGGGTAGACCGCATGCTCCTTGCCCTGCCGGCGCTGGATGAAGGGGTGGACCATCTTTCCCTGGATCGGACCCGGGCGGATGATCGCGACCTCGATCACCAAGTCGTAGAAGCACCGGGGCTTCATCCGCGGCAGCATCGACATCTGCGCGCGGCTTTCGATCTGGAACACGCCGACGGTGTCGGCGGCAGAGATCATGTCGTAGGTCGCCTTGTCCTCGGCCGGAATCGTGGCGGGCGATAGATCTCGACCGCGATGCGACCGCAACAGGTCCAGCGTCTTGCGGATGCAGGTCAACATGCCCAGCGCCAGGCAGTCCACCTTGAGCAATCCGAGACTGTCGAGGTCGTCCTTGTCCCATTGAATGATGGTCCGATCCGCCATGGCGGCGTTCTCGACAGGTACGAGAGTCGACAGCGGCGCATCGGAAATGACGAAGCCGCCGACGTGCTGGGAGAGGTGTCTTGGGTGATCCAGCAATTCCAGCGTCAGGCCGATGACTTTCCGCATGATCCGGCTGTCGGGGTCGAACCCGGCCTCGATCAACTTTTCGTCGATCGGGGCCTCGCCGCTCCACCAGCCAAAGCAGTTGCTCAGGGCATCGATTTGATCCGGCGGCAGGCCCAGGGCTCTCGCCACGTCTCGGACAGCGGACTTACCCCGGTAGCAAATGACGGTCGCGGCGAGCGCCGCCCGGTCGCGGCCGTATCGGTCGTAGATGTACTGAATAACCTCCTCGCGCCGCTCGTGCTCGAAGTCGATGTCGATGTCGGGCGGCTCGTCGCGCTCTTTCGAGATGAACCGCTCCATGAGCATGTTCATGCGCATTGGATCGACTTCGGTGACGCCGATGGCGAAGCAGACGGCCGAGTTGGCGGCCGAACCCCGCCCTTGGCACAAGATGCCTTGGCTGCGCGCGAAGCGGACGATGTCGTAGACCGTCAGAAAGTAGGCTTCGTAGTCGAGCGACCGGATCAAGGTCAATTCGTGCTCGATCTGCGCCCGCACCGCCTCCGATACCCCGCCGGGCCAGCGCCAGCGCACCCCGTCCTCGGTCAATTTCCGCAGCCAACTGGCCGGTGTGTAGCCTTCTGGCACGACCTCGGCTGGGTATTGATACTTCAACTCGCTCAGGGTGAATCGGCAGCGTGCCGCGATCCGCACGGTTTCCGCTAACAGCGACTCGGAGTAGATGGTGGCGAGAGCCGCGCGCTGTCGTAAGTGTCGCTCGCCATTGCGAAACAGGTGGCGTCCGGCTTCCACTATGGTCAGGCTATGGCGCGTGGCGGTCATTACATCCTGCAGCGCGCGGCGGCGGCGGATATCCATGTGCACGTCGCCAGCGGCCACCATCGGCAGCCCGGCCGAGCGGGCCAAGCTCGTCAGCTCAATCAGGCGCTGGTCGTCGTCCCCTTCGCGATGAAGCTCCACCGCGAGCCAAGCGCGATCAACGAACGTCTCATGCAGCCATCGGGCATCCGCCGCGGTGGCGCCTTTGCCCGGAACCCAGAGTACGAGGCAGCCGAGCAAGCCATCGGCCACATCGGCGCGCGTGAGGCGGTACGTTCCTTTCTCCGATACGCGTCGACCGTGGGTAATCAGCTCGCAAAGCCGGGTGTACCCCGCTTTCGACTCAACCAGCACCACCAACTTGGTGCCGCATTCCAGGTTCAGTTCGTTGCCGACGATCAGCGGCACACCATGCTTCTTGGACGCTTCGTGCGCTCGAACGATGCCCGCCATCGTGCATTCGTCGGTGATGGCCAGCGCACTGTAGCCGACCCGTTTGGCACGCTCGAACAACTGGTCCGCGCTCGCGGCCCCACGCTGGAACGAGAAATCCGACAGGCAATGCAGTTCGGCGTAGTTCACGCGAACCAACCATGGACCATCCACGGGCCCCGTTCGCCGACGCCGGTAAACGCCCACGCACGCTGACCGGTCGATGTTTGCAGCACGTAGTAGTCACGGCGCGCGTCGCCATCGTCCCACCAGCCGGTCTCGATACGTTCCGGTCCCGACAGGACTTCAATGTGCCGATCATGCAGGGGGATGGGGCGTTCCAGCAGCCACGTCGGACGCGCAGGGCGGTCGAGATCGGGGACGGGCTTGGCTGATGCACTCTGGGCCCAAGCGCGCTCGGGCCGCGGGTCTACCGTGGGCACCACTTGGTAAACCCCATCGGCCCCGATCTTTGCCCGCAGCCGCTCCCGCAGTTGAATCCACGGTACCGCCTGCGCCGGGCGATCGTCGAAGAGATCGCGCCCTTCCGGGACGTAAGGCGGTAAGTGCTGTGCGAACAGGCGCAGGGCGACGATCGGCGCCGGTACCGAAGCCTGCTCCAATCGGCCGCGGGTCAACTCGAACAGCATCGCTGGGTCGCGCTCCGCCGCCAGCAGTCCCACCGACACGATGGTCGGCGCACGCCCTTCGTGCTCCAGCTGCAACTCGAAGTCCTGGACACCGCCGTCCCGGCCCGCGAGATAGGTGGCCAAGTCGGCGGTCATGCGCCGAACCGGGAACATCAAGGCGAAATGGTTTTCTACCTCGTAGCTCAGCTCGACACGCATGTCGAAGCGGTCCGGCGGCTGGTAATAATCCAGCAGGTCCGGAGCCCGGCCCAGCATGCGATCCATATGATCCAGCAGGTCCGAGCCGAATCGACGCCGAGCGGCGTCCCTGGGCAACTCGAACACCTGCCGCAGGCGGCGCAACCCCATCCGGTGCAGACGGTCGCCTACGTCTTCAGGCAGGTGGCCGCGGGTAACGGGCACACGGCCCAGGACGTCGGCCAGCGCCTGGCGGTCCTCGACGGCCAAACCGTCGTGGACACCGGCCAACACACGCGCCGCGCGCGGGGTCGGGGCCAGCGCAATGCGGTGACGGTAGCCCAGGCCGATCAGGTCCTCGCGCAGCCTGGCCTGGAACTTGTCCCACCGGCCGAAGATGGCAAAGCTCCGCTCGGCTTCAAGCAGGATGCAACCTGGCCAGCCCGCGTACACCTCGCTGCTGTAGCGGTAGGCCCAGGCCGCGAGAAACTCCTGACATCGCGCGACATCGACTTCGTCGTAGTCGACGGAGACGAAGTCGGACAACAGCGCTTGGGCGGCGGCGAGTCGCTGGCCAGGCCTTAGACCAGCATCAAAAGCCGGGCGATTGACCGTGACGATTTCGCGCCGGTTTTGGCCGCCTGCGACAAGCACCAACGGACGCGCCGCGTTGGGATGCCGACGCAGCACGCTGTCGATCGCCAGATGCGGCAGATGGATACACGCCCAGAGCACGGCGAAACCTCACTCGTGGGCTGGGATAGCGAAGGAACGGTGAGGCGCTACCCCGCCGCGGCATTTGGCTACCCGGAGCGATCGATGAACGCCAATCTCCAGGCGCAGCGGCGCCGGCGACGGGTTGCTCCCGCACCGTAGCGGGCGAAATGCGAACCCTAGCGTTCGCCCGGTATCCGCAGCGACTTGCAGGCGCCGCAGGCCGTGGTGGTCGATCTTCTGCGGCCACATCAGCACCGCGCCGAACGCCCCGGAACGCAGACATTGCTCCGCAGCCCAAAGCGCCAGTTTTGGCGCGGCCCGGACGACGTGCATTCGGGCTAGGGCGATCCCTCTGGATTGGAACGCCGGGGCATAAGGGATATAGGGCGGGCTGATCAGCGCGAGCAATTGCCCGGCCGACGTGAGGCGGCAAAGGGTCGGAATGAGCAAGTCCAACTCGCCCATCCCATCGGACGGAATCAGGATTTCGACCAAAGATGCCTCAGGCCAACCGCCGGTCGGCAGCCCGGCATCCAGTTCGGCCAGCCCCGTCGGCTGCGCGCTACTTGGGGCGGTCGGAACCGCGCCACGCCACACCCGTTGGGACGTGATCAGGTCAGTGAGGGCGACTACCTGGCCCATCAGCCTGCCCGCATCAAGCCGCAATACAGGCCGACGACCTCGAAGGCCTCTGTCGGGTCTGGATCGATGGTGGGAAAGTCAGGGTTGGCCGCCAGAAGCCGAAGCTGGCCATCGCGGCGGTAAAGCCTTTTGACCGTGATGCCTTCGTCGCCAAGGCGGGCGACTACGATCTGGCCATGCTCGGCGTCGGGCGTCGCCCGGACGCCGATGAGGTCGCCATCCAGAATGCCGGCATCGCGCATGGACATCCCGTGCACGCGCAGCAGGTAGGTCGGGTTCGGGCGGAAAAAGAGCCGATCGACGGCGATCGTTCGCTCGATCTGGTCGTCCGACAGGATGGGCTGCCCGGCGGCCACTCGGCCGACCAACGGCAGGGAAAGGGTCTCGCTGTCCTGGCGCGGCGGGCCCGCTAGCCGAATGCCCCGAGCCTTGCCGGCTGCGATCTCGATGGCGCCCTTGGCCTGCAGAGCGGCCAAATGCTTGCTGACGCCGTGGGGGCTGGCCAGACCGAACGCCGAGGCAATTTCCGCGACCGTCGGGGCCATACCGCGCGCGGCGATGTGCTGACGCAGGTAGTCCAGGACGGCTTCTTGGCGATCGGTGAGGTGGGTGCTCATGGTGTATATCTATACACCTCGACGGGCGGCGGATGCCAACCCAACCTGCGTCCCTTCAGTCCCACAGGGCGCGACACTCGGCAAATCAAGAAGTTAGACGCAAGTCTCAGAACCGACTTGGCCCGGGTGCGTCCGTGAAGTGGGCTCGAATGCGCGACTCAGACGATCTCGCGTTCGGGAGTCGGCCACGAGCCAGGTCGGGCCAAGCCGAGTTGTTCCATCAGGGTCGTCGCGTTCCGGACGCCCTGGTCCTCGTAGTTGTTGTTGAACACCACGTGGGTCTCCTGGACGGCCGCGGCGATTTCTTCGATCTGCCGTGCCAGTTGGCCGAGTTCCAGGTCGGTGTAGTCGTAGTTGAATCGGTCCGACGCGACCGTCGCGCCCTTGATGTCCCAAGTCTCCTCATTCCGGCCGTGCAGTCGGACGATGGCCAGGCGCTCGTTCGTCGTCGCCCATACCTGCGGGATCGATTGGCTCGGGATGTTCTGTGGTTCGTCAACGATCACGTGGGTGACCCCGAGGCGAGTCTCCCAGTCCAAGGTGTCGTTGTCGCGCGTGCCATCGAACCAACCAATCGACCTGAACTCGACTGCGAGGTGGTAACCCGCCAGCCGGTCCACGCATTCCTCGACATGGGCGATCGTTTGCGGCGCGGGCTTCACCCAGTGCGGGAACTGAAAATGGACGGCTTTCAGCTTGCCGGCATCACGTAGCGGGCGGATGCCGAGCTCGTACCGACGCCAAATCTCGTCGCGGATTTCCAGCGGCGTGTCTTTGTAGTAGAGGTTCTTCTTCTCTACGAAGTGCAGGGCGAGCGCGTCCTGAATATCTTTGGGCAGGGCAACGCGCGGCGTCTGGTGTCCGGTTAGGAGGCGATACGCTTTAATGTTGAAGGTGAAGTCGTCCGGCGTGCGCTCGGCCCACTTCTGAGCATTCGCTGGGCTCGGAAGCGCGTAGTACGACGAGTCAACCTCGACCATCGGGAACCGAGTCGCGTAGTAACGCAGCATCGGCTCGGGCTTCGAAGCGTCCTTAGGGTAGAAACGCTTGGTCTTAATCAGGCTGGGATCAGCCCAGCTCGCAGTTCCGACAAGGATTCGAGCCATGGGCTGCTCCTGCGTCTACGATGGCCAGAACATACCACCGTAAACACTCAGCTGGCGCAGACGGTCGCCGTCCCCAAGCATTCTATCGTCACGAGCCGTAAAGCGCCTTCTGCTTGCTCAGCTGATAGAGCTTAAGTCCAGCACAGACGAAGCGGGGCACTGCAGCGCCAGCCAGTGTCGCGCTGCTAGCTGCCTGAATCGCGCTCTATGGCTCGCCCAAGGCTGAGATCGCTTGCACTCCGAGCGTCGTGATCGAGGATGTAATTGAGCGCGGCGCGGCTGAGAGGGAAGAGAACCGTGTAAAGCAAGTCTGTGTTGATGCTCGACCCCTTATGGGCGACCCTATTGCGTTGCTCAATCAGGGCGGCGCAGCGCGTCTGATCTACGACGATAGGCCCACTCAGACCGTTGATGCTGGAGCAGCCCAGCGCATCGACGATGCGGGCGAGCTTCGCCGCCCGGCCCTCAACCGTGGTTGTCGGATTGTTTAACAGACCGTTCAGTCGCTGCAACGTCACGCTATCCGAGCGGACGACGCTCTGCAGCTGCGCTTTCTGCTCAGATGAAAACAATGGCGTGAACAAAGACACGAACTCAGCGCGCTTCTCCAACTCTTCAAGAATGACGAACCAGAATAGGAACTTCGACTTGGGTTGCTGCGCCTTCATTCCTTCTACGAATACGTCGGTGAGCGGCGACCAACGCAAGGCAGACAAAACCGCGGGCGTGACGGGAACGCCTTCAAGGGAGGTGATCTCCAGCGATCCTTCCATACCTCCGCTCTGCGCCGTGAGCGTCTTCACGCCGGCCCATCGGATGTCCACATAGAGGTTGCCATACCACGGATCGCGCTGGCCGGTCGCTAGCTTAGCTGACCACGCGTCAGCGAGCTTCTGGAGGAAGCTGAACGCTTCGGGCTCAGTCATGGCTCGGTCAAAGTCGACCCTAAGAAGCCGCGTATCGCCGCTAGGCCGGGCCAGTGTGAATTTCACCAGCGGCACCCCAAGGATAGTGAGGTCCCGAAGCTCAATCTCGGCCAAGCGATCCTTCGACGAAGCCTCTAGAGGGACGAACTCGCCGTAGCGCGCTGATTGGAACCCGGGATTAGCAATGTCATGCGAGGCCACCAGTCTCAGCGGCGCTTCGAATCCGTAGACAATTCTTTGGTCGGCGCCCATGCTCGTTCCGTTGTACGGTTTCATTGCTGAGACTCGAAAACAACAATATACATGTGGCAATTAATGTCGAGCATCGGATCCGTTGAACCCATATAGAGGCCTTCCTTCAACCACAGATCTCCAAGCAGCGCGCAGTGGATAGTCTAGTTGCGAATTGTCGAGGCGCCGTTTGGCATGCGCTACGAACGTCCTCAAATTCACCATACGGCGAAATGCGACATCGTCAGGGAGAGCATAGGCTTGCCCACCGTCCGAGCTAAAGGAATGCTTGAGAAAGTGCAACGCGAATTGATCAAGATCCGGATCGTTGCGCTTGGCTACTGAGAACAGATTTTTGGCCGAAGCCTCACTGCAAACCCGCATGATCGTCCAGAGCACACGCGACGGATTACACTTCAGCCACAGCGTGCCATCTTCGACGGCGGCAGTGGCGTTTTCCGCGAGCTTAATAGCCGCTGCCTTCTTCCGAGAAGGACTACAAACAATGTCGCCCTCCTCATGCTGCGTAGCCAGGCTATGCCACAGGATCTCGGACGCAACCGTCAGAGCCAGAGGATCGCAGGCAATAGCAAAAGCGATTTCTTTTGCATTACGGGTACCGTTCGAAGCGACCAGCTGGCGGATTGCGTTGATGGCGAGCGACTCCGCTGGAAGGCTAAAGAATCTCCTTTCACTACTTGAAGTGGACATAGGAGGTCTATCGACGACACGCGCTATAGAGAGGCAAAGTTCGGTTAGATCCAGAATTTCGTTCTCAGATACCACCTTCGCCAAGTCGCCTAATAGCTCAAGGAAACCGAGACAGTTCGCCGCAGTAATCCTAGCTTCGATTCCAAGTCGTTCTGCCGGCTGGTAGAGGTAGCGCCTAGCGTCTACAAGACTAACGTCGGTTGAGCCAATCGCCATGCTCAAGGCGATGTTCAAGCGACTAGGAGCGGCGAGATGACCCTCCACATCGTTCGCACTACGATTTGCGAAGCGTCCGCTTGCCTGCGCATTGGCCGGGAATAGATGATCCATAAGTTCTCGAACAGCTTTTGGATTTCCAGTTGTGGCGTAGAGCAGTTCCGTGGCTTTTCGGTGTTCTTCTTGATTCTTTTTCTTATCTCCCGTGTGGGAAGAGTTCGCGGGCGTAAACAGCGCCGGATTTCTACGAAGTGCGTCGTACACGCGAGGAGCTCGCACCATTAGACAAGCCAGACCGAGGATGTCTGCGAACACGACCTCGCCCCGCAAGGCAGGCTCTATGACGCTTAGGGTATTCATCACCCGCGTGACGTCTCGCGGCTGCTCTAATAGATCACGCAAACCGTGAAAATATAACGCACGAAGTCGTTCCTCTTGATTGCGGAAACGAGGGGTCGTCGCTTCGGCTGGAAGCGAGGCGATCCCATCATTAAGCAACTGAAGGCGCGCGCTCGAGGATATTGCAGGGACCGGCAGGCGAACTTGAACAATCTTGTCAATGTAGCTCACTGCGTGTGGAATGGCTGCGGACTTTAAAGCCAGCCGAATGTACTCAGGGTCCCAAGCGACGATGTAGCCTATATTTGGCAGGTGACCGACGGCCTTTATGATCCTTACCATCTCAAATACTTCGGCAGGGAAGAGACGATCCACATCGTCCACGAATACGTAGATCTTCTTGTTGAATTTCGCAAGCACTTTTTCGAGCTTGTCTTTTTGAGCAGCGATGTCCCGAGACTTCTGATCCGCGACGCCGCCAGTTGCCTTGCCCGCTGACTTCAAAAGGTTTTTAACTATTGACGCCCAAGGCTCAGCTCCAGGCAGCCATTTCAGAAAATCAAAGACCTCTGCATAGTTCAGCAGCTCTTTGGATACTCTTTTCGCGTCATCAGCATGATCTTCGAGATTGATGGCAGCCGAAACAGAGTGGAGGAACTGCCGCAGAAGTGAATCGCGTTCGCCGATAAGCCACGGATTGAAATGGACGATGACTGATTCATCTGGCTTCTCCGTGCGGATAAGTTGCTCCATCATGGAAAGGGCGGAAGTCTTGCCGCTGCCCCATGGCCCCTCGATCGACAGCACGAATCCTGCCGTTGAAGAAACGCGGCCAAGAGCGGCAACCGCCGCCGTCGCGAATCCGAGTCGGTGCAACTTGTCGTGATCGATGGCGTCTGACGCCCGCAACGGCTGATCTGGGTCAATTCGCGGCATATCGCTCACCATGAATTCTTGAGGGGGGCAGGCGTCGGTGGTCCATCACGTTCGGAATGCTTGATTGGCAGCCCACGCCTCCAGCATGAATTTGAGATCGTCCAGCCATCTATCGGTTCGCCCGAGCCCGTATGGCTTGCCTCGGGCTCAACTACAGAGCGCTGCCGCTACTTTCTCAAAGGACCGAAGTATTAGGCACCCCTACTGAGGAACCGCCGATACACCTGATGGAACTGAACTAACCATGCTTTGTGCATCGGCGCGATGCGGTGCAACTTGCCACCACAGCATTTGCAGCCAAGTTTTGTCGATGAAGCTTCGCCGCTCGGAATGAGACTCCGTAACGAGATCCTGCCAAGGGTAAGACTCCGGATACAGGCGAGACACCTCGACCCCTTTTCGGACCTTGAACAACAAGTAGTCTTCATCCTTGTCAAACTCGGTGTAACGGTGGGTAAGCTTTGAGAACGCCGGCCACAGGGCTTTGCATTCATCCTTCATGCCTAGCCTTGCCATACATAACAAAAGGGGCCTCGCAAGGTATGACGAACCAGCGAATGTCTCTGCAGATGCCGGCGGCTCATCTAGCGAGAGCAGTAAGGACAGGGCTTCATTCCCTATGTAGTAGGGGCTCAAGTGAGCAACCTTCGAGTCCACATTGTTGGACACAACTATATCGGTCGCTAACCGGTTAATCATTGCGGCCATGACTTTCGGCTCTCCAAGCCGAGCTTGCGCTAACGCTATGCTGTATATCGCGCCAACGGCCGCCTCCCCCCAGAGCACAGGCGTTGGCCCGCTAAGCAGCCACTCTCTGAGAGCGCGACGACTGTCTGGCATCAGACAGCTAGACGCCTCATCATGAATGCATAATGCAGAAAGCAAACCGCCCAGCGCGGTGACCCGCCACGGATATACTTCACTGTCCTCTAGTGCTGGAGGCCTGACAAGATGCGTTGCCCGGTTGACCTCATCCCAGAGGAGAGCAAGTGAGTCGACTATCGCGCTTTCGATGAGTGACAAGCAATTGGAAGTCGCCGAATGGTGCTCGAACCCGTGCTTAATCGCTGCGTAATGGATCGCAAAGCGGCACATCGTCCATCCATGAACCAGTGCTTGGTGATTGTCCGCTCGGGCGTAGCTCGCCAATGCGATACCGGTCGCCCACATTGCGCTGCTAGCAGCCCTCTGAAAAGCCGCGATGCCCAGAGACACTGATAAGTCGTCTAGTTGAAGTATCGACGATAGCAGCCCACTCATCAGATCTACAGGCATCTCGTCTTCTGGATCTGCCATGTAGAGATCCAACAAACGTCGAGTGTCGTTAATTTCGCTTGGCCAGAGCGAATTTGAAACCTCAAGGGCCATATCAAGTAGCGTCCCTCTTGACCATAGCTCAAGCTTTGAAGGGTACGACGGCATTGCATTCATCTGATCTACCGCAACTTGGACCTCTTCACTAAATTGCCCATTGGATACAAGAAAGGAGCGATGGACGCCTTTGGGAAATCCTGGGTACGCCGGCGCTTGCATCATTAGCTGTGCGGCTTGTTGTTGTATTCCCGAGCGAAACTCGCCAATCGTCATTTGCCCTCGCGGATCTCCCTTCAGCTGGAAGGCACACCCAGTTCCGTCAGGGGCGATTGCGAGGATGTCCTTACCGAACTCAAGCAGGCAGTGCCTGGTACTGTGGACTACGACGTAGCCCTTGGCCGACAACATCTGCACAAACACCTGCTGATAGCTTCGTTCGCTAGCGCTATCCAACCAGTTCTCGAGAAGCTTCTCTAGCACGCCATGCCTCCATTTTTTCGGCCATAAACTTGGTGTAACGGTCGTGCAGCTCAGGGGTGGATTTGATTTGTTCAAGCGCCAATCTGATCGCTCGCACTCCTTCCGCCCCACCCCCAATGATCAGATTTTTGACAGATCCGTTGTCGTCGAATTCCATCTGCATCTTCTGGAGCATCTCGAATACCACTTCGACACCAGGCCGCCCACGAGCGCTTACCGTCTGTCCAGCGGCGTCCAATGCCTGATCCAGCGATGAATAAAGCCCCAGTGACATGCTGTTTGCCATCTGGTGCGCAAGATTGTCCAGTTCGCCGAGGCGCTGATCAGCCGTCATGGTGGCGATCGCCGACAGCTCTATCTCTGTCTGGGCTGATGCATGCATGACTTCTGAGTCTTCGACGGTGCCATCTGCTCGAATTGTTCGCATCGCGTCCCCTTCGTGTACTTGATGCCTGGGAATTTCTGAAAACATCCCCATAGCTGAGTACGCCGTTCTCTGCACGTAGTCGATATGAAAATTGCGAAGCTTAAGCTTGATTGACTTTAGGTCCGGCAGCACGACTTTCTCCTTCAACTCGCGCCCTTCGGGCAACGACGTCAGGTGATCGAGATAGCTACAACGCGCGTAGAAGAGACAAGCACGGACCCGCTAGAGCGATCCGTTTGGCGCTGGCTTAGGCGTGACGGACCAATGACCGCCGTCTTCCTGCTTCAGGCTTAAGAGATCGTATGTCTTGAGCATGTTCAAGAGGCCTGAGTGACCATAAGTCTGGGCCGAGAACGCAGGATCAGTTCGGCGGAGATATAAGCCCAATGCGCTCAACGTTACCTTACCGTCAGGCACTGCCCCCGCTAGTAGTTCAACGGCGTCGACAACGAAACGCGGGCGACGCCTTACGATCGGCTTAGGCGGCTCAGGTCTGATGCCATCGAGCTTGGTGGCTGAATCGCCTTTCGTGCGCCCCCCGTTTGCGACCTCGCCTAATGCACCCTCTTCTACTGGTTCCCGTATCCACTCGAAGAATTGATCACTCGCGTTGCGCAGGGCTTCGGGAGCTTTAGATTCGCCGACGATACAAACGGTTGCCCCACGTTCTCGCAACTTGCGGCATAGGTACGCGAAATCGGAATCGCTGGTAACCAGACAAAACGTCTGCGCACGCTCGTCAAACATCGCCTCCAGTGCGTCGAGCGCCAGCGCGATATCTGCCGTGTTCTTTCCGGACGCATACTGAAACTGCAAGTGGGGGGTGAATGCCTGGCGGACCAGAGCATCCTGCCACCTGGCCCCGAGAGTGCTTGAGTTCCCGTAGCCGCGGCGCAAGACGACTCGTCCGAATTGGGCGGCCATCAACAGGGCGTAGTCGAGGATCTCCGGGGAAACATTGTCGCAGTCAACGAGGACGGCGACCCGACCGTCCAGGTGGCTTGGTGAGGCGCTCATTCCATTGTGCTCCGATCTGGGCTGTAAGCATGGGTAGTCGTTGGGCGCCCACCCCCTGGCTGCCTCATTGTATCCAGTAGCCCACTGGGTCGCCGCCAGCGAGCTGCACAACCTGTTGATAGATGTGGCCTATTGTTCCTCAGTGTTCCTCTGAGTGAATAGACTAGTTTGAAAACCGTAGCCGTGGGCGCGCCAAACTCCCAGCCTCAACTTTTTCTACGCCTCGTCGCAACGACGAAAAGGCCCTATTTTTCGAGGGTTTTGGCGTAATCCATTGGTCGGCGAGTTATCCACAGGGAGCTAGTTTGGCGGTTTTTTCGCCTCTCTCCGGGCCTTTTTCTCCAAGCCTGTGGTCGGCCGACCATTGCTCGCCCTTGAAAATCAAGCACTTATAGAGGCCAGTTTTTTCGATCTTTTGAGGCCAAGGCAACATCAAACCGTTTGATCCGACCATTCAAAGCGCGTCGGCAACTTGGCTCCAGGCTGGAGCTTCGCGTTCCGAGCTCCACTTAGGAGTAGTCGCTGCCGAGTCGAGTGGCATACGCCTTCGGATGTCCGCTTCCATACGGTCGTGGCGTTAATGAATCAGGCCGAGGCGCATTCGCGACTCGATAGGCGTTACTAGCCGCTCATCAACGAAAGAGATAAATCATGGCTCGTCATGAAGTGATGCTCGACATTGCAACCAAGTTCGTTCTGCACAAGGACGTGAAATTCGAGATCAAGTCGAACAGCAAGAAGCTCGGCACTTTGCTCATTAGCAAAGGCAATATCGAGTGGCTCCCTAGTGGCGCGTTCGTTAATAAGAAGCGCCTAACTTGGAAGGCATTCAAGACCCTGATGGAAGACACCGGAAAGCCCGCCAAGGTCAAGAAGCGCGCGCCAAATCAAGCCGTGAAGAAAGTAAAGCCGGCCAAAGGCACCTAACCAGCCAGGCTAGCAATTCACTCAAGCCGAAACTGTTTCGCGGCTCGGCTAACTCAGGAGTTAGCACTTATGGGACAGTCTAGCTATTGGCGCACGGACACGGAGAGTGACGCCGTTAACTCTCTGAGTGTGGCGGCCGAGTTTCTCGAGAGATCCGTGTGTGACCAAAAAAATTGGAAATGGGCCGTGGTGGCTCTGCATTCCGCTGCCCAGGGCTTTCTTGTTCTTTCGTTACGCAAAGGCAACAACTTATTGGTGCAGAAGCCCAGCCACGCTAAAACGATGCTCGCCGCACTAGAAGGCGGCTCAGGATCGCTAGAGCCCTACATGGATAACTTTATAGGGCTTTACCGTAAGGCACGAGATCCCGCGAACTTCGTAGGCTGCGCTCCACCTGTCCCGAGCGATCTTGACTTGGAGGCAGACATGAAGGCATTCGATCAAATGCGCCACGACTTTCTGCACTTCAATTCTAAAGGCTTGAGCATCAGTCGTTCTTTCATGCGCTCCAGATGCAACTCCGCTCTCTCGCTAGTAGCACAGCTCTTACAGAGTCGCGTGATCTTTTGGCATGATGAAGACTTTGAGCGCCAATCGCTTGCCCAACTTGGGCGCGCGCAAAGGTCATTGTCGGAATGAGTGATAGAAATTGGTTCAAGCCGAAGCGGCTTCGCGACTCGGCTTGGCTTAGGCGTTAGATGGCACCGCACTTCATTGCAAAGGGGACTTCCATGATCCGCAGATTCTGGCTCTTCCTCGTACTGCTGCCTATGGCTGCATCAGCCCAGGGGAAGCTTGATATCACCACTCCGCAGATTCAGATGCATAACCGCATTTCTGCAGTGGTAGATCAACGCGCTCAAAAGCTCGGGCTTGGCGAAGATGTCGTAACCTACTGCCGCATCGAGCTCAGCCACAAAACCGATCAATTCTCCAAGAACGGCTCCATCCCATTTGGCATCAACTACAGCCAGATCACTGACCCAGCCGAACTGACGATGGTCATTACCATTCGCGAGTCATACGAGAAAACATTTCTATTGCTGTGCCTGTCTCGTACAAAACGCGACTTATCGGTGGCGGAGTAATCACCCAACAATTCATTCAAGCCGAAGCCGCTTCGCGGCGCGGCCTAATTCAGGCGTTAGACTTCGGGAGTAGCTCAGGTGATCCTCCGCAAGAGCATCTACATCGCCGCGTCCTGCCTCCTACTATGCTCCTGCAACAAAGCAGATCCTTGGCAAGGCTGGGTCTACCCGGACAAGGAAGATCTATCCAATTCACTTCCTCTCGGCGCCTTCGCAAGCTTAGACAGCTGTCGTGACTCTGCTCATGCTGCCATCCGGTCACTCATGGCCGCAGAAGAGCGCACACGAGCGGCAAATCCTGACTATGAGCCACTGTTCCAAGATTGGGAGTGCGGATACAAGTGCAAAGCCCCAGGGGATGGGCTGCATGTATGCGAGCGCACAGACAAGTGACTGACCGGACGAGGCTTCATAATTTATTCAAGCCGAAGCCGCCGCGCAACGATTACCGCGTCTGAAAGAGATCGAGAGGTGCCCCTCGATCTCTCGACTTTAAACTATGTCTGATCGTCGACTTCCGCCGTCGGCCCGTTCGCCTTTACCGACGCAATTCCACCATCCCGAGCCGACTCGCTTGAGTAGAGCTCGCTGGTCCCGATCACCTGGCCATTTGATGCCTTGAGGTTGAACATCGGCTTGCCGTTGCTTGAGTCCTTGCGCTCGTAGCGCTCATCGAGCGCCGAGTTCTTCTTTACCGATTCGATGCCATCCTCCGCACTACCCTTCGCATTGTAGAGCTCGCTCGTGAGGATCGTCTCGTGGTTACCTGCCTTCAGGACAAATCGAAACTGCGAGCCGGAACGGCTGAGTACGTAACGTGCTGCCATGGACTGCTCCTTTAATCGATGAGGGCCCGGGTGCAATCAGGAGCCTGCCACGGTCGACTAGGTCAGGCGTGAATTACATCAGGCATTCGATACTGGCACGCAAACAACGCGTGAAACAACCGACAAAGCTCATCTGCATAGCAATACGATCGGTGTGCTTTGTCCTTGGTTCATGATAGGCGACCAATAAATGTAACCGACTCGCCGCACCAAATGTAAGCCCGACGGATAGAGCCTTACGCATGGGTGAAGAGGACTTACTTGACGCAAATCATAGACAGTCCGAGTCGACGCTACTCCAGTTCAGACCCCTCCTACCTATGCCCCACCCCGTCTGCATCAGACGGGGTAGTTTCAACTTCACCCAATAACCCGACAACCGCCCTCCTTAGCCTGCGCCTTTGGTCGACATGTAAGTTCACACGCCGGAAAAGTGCTTTCCCTTCCTTTGAAGAGCGGCCAATGACCTGCTCGACTTCGGACCAGACGCCACCGTCGAGCCAACGCATGAATCGTATATAGATCCGCCGTGCGATCCTGGCATTGGAATCAGACCGGGTCCAACTTCGGTTTGTCACCACCACATGAAGCACTGAGTCGACGAAGTGCCGATACTCATCGCCATTTTTGAGAGCCCGAGGTCCAATATTGCCGGGGAGCCGAGGGAGGATTTCGTGCCACTGTTCATCAGTCAAATACTTTGGGGGCCGCGAAGCGGCCCCTTCTTCGTAAGCCATATCGATCAATCATCCGTGTTCGAGCGGCCGAATAAGTTCAGACCGCTCACGTTGGCAAATGACTACCAGCTGTACTTCACACCCACCGTTCCGCCAATGTTGCGGTAATCCCCGGCACCAGTCTCGACTGCCATATGGCCCCATCCGGTCCAACCGCCGCCGAGTTGCATTTCCGCGCCGAGCTTTACCTCATAGCGGTCGCGGGGTAGCAGGCTCGTAAGGGTTTGGCCGTTAAAAGCGATTTCATCGGAATCGGCACGACGCCACCAATTGAGCGTCATGAACGGCTGGACTCGATTTCCGTCGGGCGCACTTGCATGGCCGTAAGCACGAAGTCCCAGGCGAGTGGTCAAGCCGCCTGCTTGGACGCTATCGACGAAGGTTCCATTGGCTTCAACGACACTATCGCTATCGAAGTTGCTGTGAACAACTTGTACTTGCGGCTCCAAGAACAATGCACTCTTTCCGTTGTCATGCACTCTCCAGGCATAGCCTGCCTCGACGGACGCACTTAGGCTCTTGCTGTCGTAGTCTTCTCCCGACAAGCCGAAACCCTGGAGGCGATTCTCGAAGCTTCCGTACTGAAGCCAGGCGTCGACGTAAAGGCCAGTGAGTTCAGTCGGATCTGCATACCACGTACCGTAGAGACCCAACGCCTTACCTTCGACCTTGCCTTTCGCAAAGTACCCAGTCAGACCCGATTTCGAGTGATTGTGGGACTGACCGCTAGAGAGCATGAAACCGAGTTGTCCACGCCCCTTATTTCCCCACCGCAGTACGTCAGTTCCAATCTGCATCATCGAGCTATCGCTGCTGACATCAAGTTGCTCGGCTGCGGTGTAGTCCGTTTGGTTGCGCACCACGCGTACCCAAGCCGAACCAAGCGTATCGTCGCTCCTGAGACGTTCGGCGAGATTCGGCTCACCGAGCCGATCGTGAAGGCTGTGACGGAACATCGCCTCGGCGGCCGATTGGTTGGCCAAGTAGGCTCCTGGCTCAGGCCGAAATACGGGCGTCGGCTCAGGCAGCGGCTGCTCCGGAGTTGCCGAAGGGGGCGACGGCACGCCCGGAGGAACAATTGGCGGAGTAACTGGCGGAGTAACCGGCGGCGGGGGCAACTGCACAATGTAAGACCGCAGGTACCAGTCGCCATTAGCTGGATCTGAAACACCACCCTTCTGCAAGAGATACTCGTACGCGCCGGCTATCGCACGGCCTTGCAAGGCGAACTGGGCATCCGAGGCGCCATCGATTTGGATCAACTTGATCCCCTCGACAGTTGCGGCCCCAGCGCCGCCGACGTTTGCAACCTGCACATTACCCTGACCGCTGGCATTTCCGCCGATGACGAGACGGTCGGTAGTCGATGCGTCATCGGCAAGTACGGTATTGATAAGCAAGTTGCCACCGTTTCCGACGTAGTTTCCGGTTGTCGTCAGAGTCGTACCCGGTGTGCTGCCGAAGCGAATGTCGCCACCATGGTTGAGACCGGCTACGGTCTGGTTATACCCGTTCAAATCGAGGACCGCGCCGCTGGAGATTGCGTGGATAGAATTTGGGCTGAATCTCGCAGTATTCGCGGCAATCAGCGATCCACTGGAGACCGTGGTCGGACCGCGGTAGTCGTTGGATTCGGTCAGCGTGGTCGAACCAGTATTGAGTTGGTTGACGGTAAGCTCGCCCGTCAGCTTCGGGCTGAACTGGATGGCATCGGTATGATTGAAATTGACGACGCCGGCACCCGAATACCCACCGGTAATCATGGGGGTATCGAGGCTGCCGGCAATGCTGCCTGTACCGATGTTGACGGTGCCCAGACTACCCGCCACCGCACCCACGGTGACTGCGCTGGCCTTGACGCGAGCCTCATTTACGACATTCAAGGTGCCATTGCCATCTTGACCGATAACGAGGGCACCCGTACTCCATTCCGACGGGGTTCCGCTCACATGCTTACCCGACACAGTTGCAGTGCCAACGCTGCCTGCTACTTGACCTATCACGCCTGACGCACTGGTCACCAAGCCACCATCCGCTATGTCCAATGTGCCGCTAGCGTAATTGCCTACCGTCAAATCGGAAGTCACTGCCCAGGTCGAGCGCGTCGCACCGTTGATCCCGCTGATCAAAACCGTGCCCTGACCCATCGTCGGATCGGGTTGAGTAGCGCTGGTCGATGCTGGGGTGCGTCTCGCGCCACCGATGAAGCCCTGCGCGCTCTGTGCTCGACCGCCATTCGCGATCTCGAGCACGCCAGCACCATAGTTGCCGACTGCAAGTTGGCCCGACGTTTCCAGGCTGGAGGCGATGCCCGTCGCATGCACTCCACTGACGAGGAGACGCGTGTTGCTGCCAACCGATTGCCCGACGAACACGCCACCAGCGGTAGTGGTGGCGCGTCCACCATCAAGAATCTGTACGGTAGCCTGCCCCCCCCGCGTGATCGGCTCATCGCCGAACCAGCTGCCACCGAGATAGAGAGAGTTATTGCGAGACTCCCATGTCGAGCGGTTGCCGCCGGCGGAGATGCCGGAGATCAGCACATTGCCGACACCGCCTTTGTTCAGGCCCACATAGCTGTTCGAACTTGAGAACAGGCCGCCGTCCGAGATAGTCAACGAACCGTTGCCGTAGTCACCAATGACGCCGATACCACTCGCGGTCCAGCGAGACCCGGCCCCCGCAATCGTTACGGTGCCAGTGGTATTCCCTTCGAAACCGACTCGGACGCGGCCCGTGGTGGCAATGCCTCCGCCCGTGATGGTGGCACTGCCGCTGACGGCAGGCCCCGTATTGGAATTGCTGATATTTGAACCAATTAGAACTACAGGCTGCGGGCCGCCGTGGTTCCATGTCGGCGCGTTGACCGGAGCGAGAACCGAGCGTACCTCCGTCGCGCACTGGCTCGGCACGAACACGACATTGCACGTATCGCCTCCCATGCGGCCATTTGTGCCAGAGACGGTGACGTTCTGCGCCGATACTGCGCTTGGCAGGCCTATGAGAACTAGTTGGATGGCTAATACCAAAGTATGGCGCGGGTGCGACCTGCACACGGTGGATAAGCGTTTCATTTCAGATACTCCAAAGAATAGATAGCGGCCCAGAGTTCAAGACTCGGGGGAGCTGTTTCCACGACATCACCCTTCCTTGAGTCGAGCAGATCGATTTGTCGTGACCAGCGGTGATTGAAGGCAGCGCGCGATAGTTCAAACGCTGGGCGTTGTCCAAAACCACGCGAACGGAAATTTAGGAACGCATTCACGCTCTCGCGTTCAACCTTGTTGCAGAGAACGTTATCGCCGTTCGGCATGTGTGACATTTGACCCAGTTGTAGATCACCCCATCTCCACTTCGGCTCGCGTTCGTCGGGAGAACAAATGGACCGCCAAGCCCATTCCGGTCGGCCCTCCATGTACACTCTGGCTAAATCGTGACCTGCGTCACAAACAGGACATTTCTCCGAGGGGCATCGTTCAGGCGGCAAACCGCTGCGAAACCCAAGCCCCACGCGGATATCGGAACCCATGCCTCCTCTAGGTCCAACCTCGGAATCCGAATCCCAGCCCCCACTCCAAGTGGATTCCATTACCCGATTGCTCACCGACGCTCGCGGCGGCCAAGCCGATGCCTGGACTCGCATCTACGCCCTGCTCTACGACGACCTGCAGCGATTGGCACGCTCGCAGCTGAGCCGGCATGCGCCACAGCAGACGATGTCGCCCACCTCGCTGATCAGTGAAACCTGGCTGCGTCTTTCCCAGGTCGAGCTCACCCCTGGAGACCGGCAGCATCTTTTCGGCCTCTTGGCTAGGGCGATGCGTTACGTGCTCATCGACGACGTACGTCGGAAGCAGGCTGAACGGCATGGGGGCGGCCAACAGATCCAGTCGTTGGACAGCGGGTCGATTTCGGAAATGTCCTGGAATCCGGGTTTAGAACGATTGTTGGCTATGGACCAAGCGCTCCTTCGGCTGGCCAAGTTCCAGCCCCGGCTAGCCCAAGTAGTGGAATGGCGCTACTTCGGCGGGATGAGCGAAACCGAAATCGCGGAGATTCTCGACGTTGATGTGCGCACAGTGAGACGCGACTGGCAGAAAGCACGGGCCTTCCTACTCCGGCAGTTGGGAGGCGATGGCTTGCATCTCGAAACCCAATGAAGCCATCGATCTCTGACGAAGAATGCGCACTCGCTCTATTCGACACTTACATCGATTTGGCGCCGGCGGCGCGTGAGGACGCCTTGCGGAAACTCGCGTCCACAGCACCCTCGACCCACAAGGTTCTTGTAGGACTGCTCGCCGCGAGTCAAGACAAGGACACCTGGATCGATCAACCGGCTACTGACTGGTCCCATTCGGTACGCTCCCAGGATCAGTCATCGGACTCAGTCGTCGGCACGCGACTGGGTCCATGGTTCCTCGAAGCAGCTGTCGGCGAAGGCGGCATGGGCCGGGTGTATCGCGCTCGGCGTGATGACGGCCATTACACTCAGGTAGTAGCGCTGAAGCGCATCCGGGCCGAACTCGTTTCGCAGGCCTTGACCTCGGCTTTCCTTCGAGAACGAGAGATTCTCGCCAAACTCTCTCACCCTAACATCTGCCGATTGATCGACGGCGGCATCGACGGCGAAGGCCTTCCTTGGCTCGCAATGTCGTGGGTAGAGGGTGAAAGCATAGTCCGCTGGTGCGATCTTCACCGTCTTTCCGTACGACAACGGGTCGTGCTGCTTCTCGAAGTTTGCAATGCTTTGGGCTATGCGCATCAACAGATGGTTCTGCATCGCGATCTCAAGCCATCAAACATTATGGTATCCGCAGATGGCCATGTCAGTCTCTTGGACTTTGGGGTCGGCACGCTATTGACTAGCGTCGATGCGGCGCAGAATGAACCATTCGCCTGGAGTCAGGAGTACAGCGCACCCGAAACGCTCATAGGCGAATCCGTTGGCACGTCCGCCGACATCTACTCACTCGGGCGAGTTCTTCATCGTCTACTAACGGGGACTAGTGGCGCCGCGAGCAACCCCTTAATCGCATTGCTTATGGGTGACCGTACGAGGCAGGCCTTCTCTCTCTCCGAGATCGCCTCGGATGCTTCCCAGGACACGGCGGCAGCTCGCAGTGAACGGAACCCAGCGGCGCTGGCTAAGACCTTGGACCGCGAATTGAATGCGATCGTAGGAAAGTGCCTTCAGCACGTTCCCCAACGACGCTATGAGTCTGTCGCCGCTCTGCGCAATGATCTAGAAAATTGGTACAACCAGCAGCCAGTCGCTGCGATCGGTGGCGGTGCCGTCTACCGGATGTCCTGCTTCTTGCGTCGTCACCGCATGCTCATGGCAATCAGTATTTGCCTCGGCGGCGCAGCGATCGCGGGTGGCGCGCTAACTCTTCATCAGCGACAAGTTGCCCAGCGCGAGGCAGAAGCGTCGCGAGTTCTGAGCGAATTGTTCGAGGACACCTTAAACCTATCCACGTTGTCAGGTTTGAGCCAGGCACCGTTGACATCGCGCGAGTTGCTGAACCGAGTCGAAGTACGCTTGCGACAACGGCTGCTGCCGAATGATCCGCTAGTCGCCGCGCGCGGTCTGAATACCCTCTCGCGCAGCTTCGCCGTAACCGGCGACTATAGACATGCCCTCGATCTGGCAACGGAGGCAAGACAGCTTGCCCTTGAGAACAATCGACTGCGTACGACGACAGAAGCTACATTGGCGTCTTTGCTGAATCAGCAAGCACGATACAAGGAGGCCGAACGTGTAGCACGAAATGCCCTAACTAAAGTGGATAGGGCGAATGCGAGCGACGTTAGTGTTCGCCTCAATCTCCAAGCGGAGATAGCTCGTGCTCGCTGGGGCGAGGCCGATCAGGACGGCGCGATTCGTGAGCTGCAACATGCGCTGGACGCCGCAGCATTACTCGGCTCCGATGCGGACACGGTGCGGGCGGAACTTCTGACGTTGCGCGGATACTGGCGCACGCAACAGTTCCGCGCCGCCGAAGCAGCCAACGATCTTGAGCAAGCCATCGCGCTGTCCGACAAAAGTGCGCCCATGGTCGCCGACAACGCTCGCCAGCGACTAGTACGGGCGTATGCCCTACTGGATCGCCCGAAAGATGCGTTCGAGACGGCGAAAACTTTGCTCAAGAACCGGCGGAGCATGTATGGGGACAATCACCCTGAGATAGGACGCGCCCTAACGACTTATGCCAGCGCGCTGATTTATAACGCAGACCTCAAACGCGCGCTAGAGTATGTGACGAGGGCCAAAGACGTGTTGCATCGTACTGTCGGTGACGACCACCCTGACATGGCCGAAGCTCTACGATTCTCAGCCTACATACGTACCGGCTCAGGGGACGCGGCCGGAGCGATCAGCGAGGCCCGAGAAGCATTACGTATTCAACTGAAAGTGCACGGCTCAAGGCATGAGTTGACCCTGAAAGCCAAAGCCAACCTCGCTAGTGAGTTGTTTTATCTCGGCCAGTACGATACCGCTAGGCAACAGGCGTATTTCGAAGAGTCACGCAAACTGTTCACCGACGTGCTCGCCGAGAGCGATCATCAGAATCTGCCTATGCCGGACACACGTCTAGCCTACGCCAACGGCCTCGTCATCATGAAACGGCTCGAGGATGCTGAACAACAGCTTCTCTTGGCCAATCGCGAGATCACAGAGCACCTCGGTCGTCAACATAGCTACCTGGCCCATACCCAGTACTCCCTGGGCCTGCTCTATCTCGAAAAGGAAAAATACGATCTCGCCGAAGGCCAGTTCAAAGAACTAGTAGCCAATTTTCGCGCCATACCCGGAGCACCCTATACGCGCAGCATGACTGCATTCGGAGCTCTGGATTCCTTGGGAAACATCGAACACGAGCGTGGCCACCGGGAACTGGCGCTTGATTACTGGAATCAGGCCTTGGAACTCGGAACCAAGGTTTACGGCGCCGACGATAGCACCTTGCAAGGGATAAGACAGAAACTCAAGGAGAATTGAACGTGCAGTCGACTCATCGGAGTCCCGCGATCATATCAACCGCTATCATCCCGGACAGACAAGCTGCTTCGACATGTTAGTCGGGCACCTCACCAAGACGGGATGGCGGGATCTAGCAGGGAAAAGTGCCCCCCGGTGTAAACACCGGTAGGCACACTATGTAAGAGGACGTTGACACCCATATTGAGAACGCCGGGTGGCTGCCGTCGAGTATAACGATATCTGCATCGCGTGGCTGGGCGAGCCCGCTGCAATGATTAGGCTCCGGTAGTGGCACCAGACTTCTTCTTAATCGCCGGTTTTCGGGCTGTCTTGTTTGAAATTTCCTGCTTGGCAGTCCCTTTCTTAGGTCTGTTCTGTTCAAGAAGCGACTCGACCTGCTTCTTGGTGATGCCACGCATGGCAGCGATCTTCTCCAGAAACTCTTGCCTTGGTCGAGTATCGGTCTGCTCCCAGTTGTAGATTGCTTGCGAGCTCGCTCCCAGCAGTGGTGCGAAGGCCTCTCGGCTCAGCCCGAGGCGCTCGCGCAGCTTCCGAAGGCCGGCGGCCGAGTATCGAATCGCAGCTGCCGGGGCATTCGGGTCCTTCTTGACCGGATCGGCCTGGCGAGAGCCCTTCGAGGCCGCCTTGGCGCCACGCCGGAGTGTTTCAACCTCCTGCTTCAACGAAGTCAGTTGCTTACGCTGCGCCAGTATCTGCTTTTTCAGTGGCTCGACCTGCTGCCGGAACTCCTTTCGGGTCAAGCGAATGATCTCGTCCTTCAATATCGAAGCGATGTTCGGCATGCAATCTTCCTTATGATTGAGTACTCAGAATATGCGATCGCGCTACTGGCGACCAATCCCTGCGGTATTGCTTGGTTGAACTAGGATGGCGTGGCTATACCAACCAGACGTAGCTGCTCGGACCACAGCAGGGGCGGGCTGATGCCAAGACGGTCGATCTGCACGTCTGGAATTGTGTCATCCAATATCCCGGCGATGATCTCCGGGGCCAACAGGGTCAGGTTGATGATTCGACCGACGTAGCTGTTGTCGGTGGATTCGCTCTCAGCCAGTTCTTTCATCGAGGCGATCTCGCCCCGCTCCAGCATTCCCCGCCAGCGGTAGCCTTTGGCGAGTGCGCGTTGCAACGAGGTCAACTGGGACCCGCTCGTTGCAGCGTCGCTGTCCTTAGCCTGACCGTAACGCCGCCGGCCGGCGCGGCGACTTATAGCGAGCGGCACGATCACGGTCAGTGCGCCGTCGCTTGTTCGCACGACGCGCGGTGCACCGGTCGTATCGACTACGGGCGTCATGCTGCAATCCCTTCACGGCCCAACTCGTCCACCAGAGACGACACACCGTTCGGGTGAAACCTGATCTCCATGCCGTCAAGGTTCACCACGACCTGCTCGATCAGCAGCCGAAGGAGTCGCTTCTGCTCGGCCGGAAACAGCGCGTCCCAAACCTGATCAAACTGCCGTATCCCAACCACGATCATGGCCTCGTCCAACCCAGCCTCGGAGGCTGCGGCCTGCGCGACAATCGCCGAGAGCATCTCCGGCGTGTTCAGCATCTGTCGTACGTATCCCACCACGATGCCCTCCAATTCGGCGGCTGGGAGCCGGGGGAACCTCGCCGCTGTCGTGCCCTCATGAATTTGCGCGGTGCTGATGTAGTACCGGTACAACCGGCCATTGCTCTTAACCGTGTGGTAGGGCGTCATGGCTCGCCGGTCGGGGCCGATGATTAACCCCTTCAGCAGGAACGGCACCTTGGCTCGGCTCGCGTTCCCTCTGGCCGCTGCGTTACTCGCCAGAATGGTCTGAACCTTTTCCCAGACGGCACGATCAATGATGGGAGGGTGGCAATCGGTAAAGTACTGGTCCCGGTGCTTCAGCTCCCCCAAGTACGTTCGGTTGTGCAGGATCTTGTGTATCGTGCTCTTGTCGTGCGGCTGGGGCGTTCGAACACGGCCCGCACGGGTAGTCCACGCCTTGCTTTTGTAACCCATGCCGGCTGCGTCACGGACGACCGCAAGAATGGATTCGGTTTCGATCAGCCGCTGGAAGATGAAGCGAACTTGCGCTGCTTCAAGATGGTTGATCGCAAGTCTCCGATCCTTGATGCCGTATCCCAGCGGTGGGATGCCATGCATCCAGAGTCCTTTCGCCTTACTTGCGAGCATCTTATCGATAGCCCTCTCGACATCGAGGTCGCGATCGTACTCGGCAAACGACATCAGGATGTTCACCGTCAGGCGGCCCACCGTATCGGCGGTATTGAAACTCTGGGTTACTGATACGAACGCGACTTCCTTCTCTTCCAGTACCTTTAGCAGCTCTTGGAAATCGCGTATGGATCGGGAGATGCGATCGATCTTGTAGGCCACGATGACATCGACCAAGCCCGCTCGGACATCCGCCATGAGCCTCTGCAGGCCTGGTCGGATCATGGTCGCGGCCGACCAGCCCGGGTCGTCATAGACGGTTGCGATGGGCACCCAACCTCGCCCACGCTGGCTGGCTATGTAAGCCAGCGCGGCATCACGCTGAGCCTCGATGGTGTTGTACTCGCGTTCAAGGCCCTTCCTTGTCGATTTTCGCGCATAGATGGCACAGCGTGTGATGGGCTGATGCGCATTTGTGGCGGTGGCTTGAGCGTTCATGCGGCCACCCTCACCAGGATGCCCTTCGACGGGTGGCACTCGACCACGAGGACACCATGTCGCTCGAAGAATCGAGACAGGTGCGATTCTCCGTCAGCATCGTTCGACATACGATCCAGAGCGGTAACGGCCACACAATCGATGGCGCCGGCCGCGACCTCTAGAAGAAGCCGCTGGAAGCTCGGCCTGACCTCGGTCCGGCTACAGACACCTTCGTCCGCGTAGTGGGAGACGATCGGCAGTCGGTCGAGTCTTTCGGCGAGATCCTGCTGCACGACGTAGCGCTGGTATGCGATGAAGTCAGAATCGACGCCTTCGGAATAGCAGTACACGGCGACGCGAACGGGTTTGCTCAGAGTCAACATATGAGTTCCTCAGTATCTTTTGATACGCAGGGCCGACAGCGCGCGTTCCAGCCACGGGGCAGAAGGCCCCGTTTGAGGCACGTCGCACCTAGGTCTCTCGGCCGCTTGACATTCATCCGCTTCCGATGCCTCAGCGGGCCGCCCTCTCGCGACGATCAGCGGCACACCGGCGAGCTCAAATCGAACCCGAAGCCGCAGGTCGTCCATGTACGACCGAGTCAGCCGGTCATCGGACGCGACCACAATGGCTCTGACGAACCCCGCGTCCATGTGCCGAAGCATTGATTGCAGACCCGGGCGCCTGACCGTTGATCCGGCCATGCCGTCGTCGCAGTAAGTAACCGTCGCGGATTCACCGAAGGCTTCCTCGGCTGCTCGCTGCGCCTGCGCGTACTGCTGCAAGATGGCGCGAGGGTCTGGCACGTCCGAGCGCGCGTAGATGACCACGTTGCCCACTTCCTTTTCACGGCTCATGTCTTTCTCCCTTCTTACTCGTCTGCGGTCGCAGCCCGAAGAATGCGGGGCCCGACCAGCGAGTCCCGGTGATTTCCCTGGCGATCTTCGACAAGCTGCCGTAGCGCCTGCCGTCGTAGTCGAACCCACCGTCCTGCAATACCGTCACGCGATGGATTCGGCCGGCGTGCTCCCGTGTTAGGACCACGCCCGGTGTCGGCGCAGGCGCTGCGCTACGGCGGGTGACCTTGCCGGTTTCGACCAGCCGCTGGATGCGCTTGGCGTTGCTCGCAATGAGCGGGTTCGCATCGATCTGATACGCCGCTTCTTGTAGGCGATGGGCCAGTCGACGCACTGCATACCGGCGATTGTTCACTCCAGGCGGCTCGCCGAAGTACTCCAGCCACTTCACTTTGATTTCCTTCCATGTCAGGTGCGGCAGCGCCGCCACCTGAGCGGCCAGGGTTCTCTGCGCAATACTTTTCTCGATCACAGTGGGCCTCCACGGCTCTCCAAGGGGTGGTCATACACCCTCGTTTCGCCCTCGCTATCAAGCCCAACTTTTCCGGAGAAACCACGCGCACGTAGATCCTTCCGATGCAGACGTCGCAATGCAGTCACGATCAGATCGGCGATCCGCGCTACTCGCTCCTCGGGCGTACTCGATGTGATGCTTCCGTGGTCTTTGCTCATAGGTTGTCCTTACCTTCCGATAGCGTCGGCGGCAGCAGATGTTTGCGGATCGCGACTTCCCCGTTCTTCCAATCGATGAATCGCGAGAACTCCTTGCGACTACAGATTTGCGAGAGACTCGTGTTCTTGGTGCTGTAGCCGGCCCGCCGCAGCACCCAGCTTTGCCTCGGCCTGGGCTGGCCGGCGTCGTGCGCTTCCGCTATGGCCAGCACGAACGCTCGCTGTTTCCTTTGAAGCGAGAGTTCTTCTCCCTGCAATCGCAAGACGGACCCGTCGTCACTGAGCTCGAACCATCTCCCCGCATGGGTTGTCTTCTCTGGGCTCGGGTCCAGCAAGGCGATCGCGCTTTCCAATTGCTCCACGCTGGTCACCAAGCCCTCGCGCTCGATCCGGGCGACTTTGACCAGCGGTATAGCCATTCGCCCCATGCCACTCAGTTCGGTCGGCACGATGCGCTTGGTCGTAAGCAACACCTGTCGCTCGGCGGCGTCTGCTTCGAGCGCCGCTATCGTCTGCTCTATATCGTCTGTCCAGATGTAGCGGAACAGGTACACGGAAACGTTTTTTGGGCCCATCGAAACGTTCGCCAAGCGCCAGAGGCGATTCGGCACCAAGCACACCGGGTCCGCACCGGCGAGTTGCGCGGAAAGCTGCGCTGGTAGCCAGTCCTCTCGCACTCGCGCTGCCGCAAGCGGCTGCCAAAGCTCCACCTTTCCGCCGCACTTGAGGCAGATGAGACTTTGGTCGTCGTAGGTCCAGGCATGGCGAAGCAGTTCAGCGGCGCACACCTTGCACTGACTACGAACCGCACGTTTTGCAGGGAACAAGGCACCGATCGAAACCAGCGTTTTGAAGAATCGACTGTTATTCGCGGGCAACAGCGGGCCATACGGCTCATTGTTGAACCGGTCGAGATATTTCTGGAGCACAGTAAAACTTCCTTACCGCGACGAATCGCGGACATAAGGCCCCGTGCAGGCCGTTGCCGGCCCGATGGAATTCTCTTGAACTAGTGAGCGATCAGCGTATCGGCGAAGCCGATACCACTGAATCGCCTAGCTGTTGCTCATGTAGAGCGTTATCGATCGCCGTCAGCGATCCGCTGCAAGCCGGAATGCCGACATGCATGAGTAGATGGAGAAGCGCGCCGGAAGGACGCACAGAGTGGGTGTTGCGAACGAATCCGATGTTCATAGTGGGTCCTTTGAAGCAGACCACTTCGAGTTGTGGCTGGAACTGAATCAAAGCCTATCGCGCCATTCATGATGTGCGCAATATCACAAGTGCATTCCGATAGGTGCGAAACAGCACAATCCAGTTTTGGTTCATGCCGCGTTCGGATTGAAGCATCCGGATGCGATTCTTCGTCCTCTGCTTCTAGTCGTTGCTAGTTGGATCTAGTCTTCGATCTAGTCGTTTCCATCTTTCGGTTCTAGCCGGCTTTGTACGACGCTTCTCCGCGAAAGCACATTCGTGTCATCGCATGAGAGGAGTTGTTGTAGTGAGCCAGCCCAACCTTTCCACCGAAGAACTTGCTGATCGCTGGAGCGTCACCACGCGCACCATCAAGCGTTGGCGCAGCGAAGGCATCGGCCCGCGTTCGTTCAAAGTCGGCCAGGTCGTCCGATACCGGCTGGACGACGTTGAGCACTTTGAATGCCGCGCGCCGAGTACCGCCCCGCAAACCGCCGGGGAGGCCGCATGACCCTATTGGAACGCTGCATGGGTCGGCCTGCATCCGAGCTGGCGGACTATTCGCCCGAGATGCTGCTCGACCTGAAGAAGCAGGCGGCTGAGGCGCTTGCGACCGCCAAAGCGAACGCCGACTGGATCGATCGAGCGCTGGACCTGAAGTACGGCTACATCGCGGCGCAACAGCGTTTGGCCGCCGACAAGGACACCGGCACGGTGTCCTTTGCCGATGGTGACATCCGCGTCAGCGTCGAGTTGCCGAAGAAGGTGGAGTGGGACCAGGCGCAGCTCGCGCGCATCGTCGAGCGTATCCGGGCCGCCGGCAAAGATCCCGCCGAGTTCGTGGAAGTCACCTATCGGATCAGCGAGACCCGGTACAACGCCTGGCCCCCCTCGTTGCGTACATCCTTCGACGCCGCACGCACCCTCAAGACCGGCAAGCCAAGCTTCCGCCTGTCCGCGCCCGGGGACGAAGCGTGACAGAAATCACAATTTTGAATTGCGCCGGCATTTTGTCCATCCGCGTGGCGGACGACGACGAGGCCTGCATTTGGCTTCTCTGTAGCTCACGCCGCCTTCCCGACGCAGACGCTCCGCGGGCCGGAGACCAGAGGTCGATGCCGGTACCCGCCCAGTCCACCTCCCCCGCTCCCACGGACGATCCATGGAACGACCTGCTGCGCAAGCTCTCGGGAGGCCGTTGATGACCCTGCCGATCATCACCGCGGATCAGCGCCTGACCGAGGTCCGCGGCGTCAAAGGTGTCCTCGTCGGCCGCTGGGGTCTGGGCAAGACTTTCCAGCTGTGGACGCTCAATCCGAGCACGACCTTGTTCGTAGATATCGAAGCCGGGGACCTGGCCGTAAAGGACTGGCCCGGCGACAGCCTGCGCCCGCGCACGTGGGAGGAATGCCGCGACATCGCCGTGCTGCTCGGAGGGCCGAACCCGGCCCTGCGCGACGGCCAGCCGTTTAGCCAAGACCACTACGATCGCGCGCGTCAGCGGTATGGCGATCCGGCCGGGTTGGAGAAGTACCGGACGATCTTCCTCGACTCCATTACCGTCGCCGGCCGGCTGTGCTTGCAGTGGTGCAAAGGCCAACCCCAGGCGTTTTCGGATCGAGCCAACAAGCCCGACATGCGCGGCGCTTACGGCCTGATGGGTCAGGAGATGGTGGCCTGGCTGACCCACATCCAGCACACCCGAGATAAGCACATCTGGTTCGTCGGCATCCTCGACCAGCGCACCGACGAGTTCAACCGCAAGTTCTACGAATTGCAGATCGACGGCTCCAAGACCGGCCTGGAACTACCGGGCATCGTCGATGAGGTGATCACGCTCGCTGAGATCACCAACGGCGACGGCCCGCCGTACCGCGCATTCGTCTGCCACACCGCCAATCCCTGGGGCTTCCCGGCCAAGGACCGATCTGGTCGCCTGGAGTTGGTCGAGCCGCCGGACCTGGGACAGCTCATGCGCAAGCTCGGCGCGCCTGAGGCGGCAGCCCCCAATCCTCCCCCCCTCCACTAGTTCGCAGGAAACCTCATGTCGGTCTGGAACAACTTCAACGACGCCGAGAGTCCGGCGTTCGCCCTTATCCCCAAAGGCACCTTGGTCAAAGTCCGCATGACCATCAAGCCCGGTGGTTACAACGACCCGAGCCAGGGTTGGCTGCACGGCTGGGCGACTCGCGGTGACACCGGGGCCGTCTACCTCAACGGCGAGTTCGTGGTACTCGAAGGCAAATATGCGCGTCGCAAACTGTGGTCGCTGATCGGTCTGCAGAGCTCGAAAGGACCGACCTGGGGCCAATTGGGCCGCAGCTTCATCAAGGGTGCGCTGAATTCCGCGCACGGCCTGCACCCCGACGACATGAGTGCAGCCGCCCAGGCCGGCCGTTGCATTGAAAGCTTCGCCGACCTCGACGGCCTGGTGTTCGTCGGCAAAGTCGATTGGGAAAAGGACAGCTACGGCGAAGACAAGGCCGTCATCAAGATCCCGATCATGCCCGATCACCCCCAATACAAAGAGGCCATGGGATCGGTCGCTGCGTCGGCCAACGGCTACAGCGCGCAGTCGGCGGCGGTACCGGTACACGTCGCGCACGCTGCGCAAGCTGCGGCGGCACCGGCCTCCAGTCGCCCGGCGTGGGCTCAGTAAGGCGGCGCGTCCATGTCACACACCGCACGGCTGCAAGAACGCTATCCAAACGGCGACGGCATCTTTACGGAGTTGCGCCTGCTGGCGAGCGCCGATCTGGACGCACAGATCCAACACTACCGAGCGCTGGCTCGCGAACACGATCGACATGCTGAGGCGCTGATCGAGTACCGCAACCGGGTGTTCGACCATTCCCGCCATGGCCGATGACGCCGTGCTGGGCCTGCGGCAAGCCCGCGCGCGGCTTCGGCCATCTGGACGTGCGCCGCCGGATCAGTGATCCCCGGCGTACCCCGTACCGATGGGCGTTCTGTTCGATGACGTGCCAGACCGCCTTCCACCAACTCTACGACACCCGACGCCGGAGCGATCCGGCGTCGATAGAGGAGCTATTGCCTGTGACCCACCCACTCACCCACGACGCACAGCGCGCATGCCTTAAGGCATTGGCCTCCGTCGCTGGCCGCATCGGGTTCGACACGCCGCTAGGCCATTACAACCAGGCGCAAGCCACCGAGGTCATCGAAGCCATTACCCAGGCCTACGAAGCGTCGGTACGAGCACAGTCCAATCCGGTCGGCTACAAGGTGGCGCCGCCACTCGACGGATTTGAGAACGACACGATTCCATTTTGAGTTTTGGCATTGCCATTTTCTTTTTGGAATTTGGCACTTTCGACGTCGAATCTATGCTTGATTTCAACACGCATGACCTGTCCGAACATGTCGGAACCCTGGTCGATAGCGCCATGGAGCGCGACGCGGTTTTGCTGCCGCCGCGTGCCTACCTCGGTGCATCCAGTCTTGGCGAAGACTGCGCCCGTCGCCTGCAGTTCCAATACTTCAACACACCGAAAGATGCAGGTCGGCACTTTCCCGGTCGCGTGCTGCGCGTGTTCGCCCGCGGCCACCGGGTCGAAGACTGGATGGCGGACTGGTTGCGCCTAGCCGGCTTCGACCTGCGTGCTCGTAACGAGTACGGCGAGCAGTACGGATTTACCGCTGCCGAGGGCAGGATGCGCGGCCACGCCGATGGCGTGATCGTCGCCGGTCCCAGCGGCTTCCGCTATCCGATGCTCTGGGAAAACAAAGCGGTCGGCGCCAAGACGTTTCGCGAGCTTCGGAAGAAGCGGCTCGCCGCCAGCCGCCCGGTCTACGCGACCCAGGTGGCCCTCTACCAAGCGTACCTCGGACTTCACGAGCACCCGGCGCTCTTCACGGCGATCTGCGCCGACGACATGGCGATCTATGCAGAGCGGGTCAACTTTGACCGCGGCTTGGCACAGCGTGCATCGGACCGTGCCGTCCACATCCTACGCGCCTGCGACACCGCGGAGCTCCTGCCCCGAATCAGCACAACCCCCACCCATCAAACCTGTCGGTACTGCCCCTGGCAGGACCGCTGCTGGAGCCTGCCCCATTGAGTACATGGAACGATTTCAACGACGCTGAGCCGGCGTCCGCACCAAATGGTCAAACCCGACGAGCGGAAGTGAGGTCGGCGCTTCTACTGCGGCTGGAGGCGTTGCTGGCGGCACTATTTCCCGACGGCAAGTCGCGGCGCGGCAGATTCACAATCGGCGATGTTCACGGCGCGGCCGGAGACAGCCTGGAGATCGCGCTAACAGGCGACAAGGCCGGGTTGTGGAATGATCACGCCACCGGCGAAGGCGGCGACATCTTCGACTTGATCGCCGCGCAATCCGGGCTCGACGCGCGTCACGACTTCGCCGCGGTGCTCGATCGCGCAGCCGAGCTGGCGGGCCATGTGCCGGCGTCCGACTCGTCGCCCAAGCGGCGCCGGTCGGAACCGACGCTGGATGAACTCGGCCCGCATACGGCGCGGTGGGACTATTTGAGCGCCGACGGCGAGCTGATCGCGTGCGTGTATCGCTACGACCCGGCGGAGGGCAAGCAATACCGGCCCTGGGATGCGAAGCGACGCAAGCACCAGGCCCCCACCCCGCGGCCGCTCTATAACCAGCCGGGCGTCGCCGCGGCGACAGAGGTCGTGCTGGTCGAAGGTGAGAAATCGGCCGATGCGTTGATCGACCGGGGCACCTGCGCCACGACTTCGATGAACGGCGCGAACGCGCCCATCGACAAGACCGATTGGTCGCCGCTCTGCGGAAAGCACGTACTGATCTGGCCCGATAAGGACAAACCCGGCTGGGAGTACGCGATGCAGGCGGCGCAGGCTGCCTTCAAGGCCGGCGCCGACTCGTGCGCACTGCTGCACCTACCCGAAGACAAGCCGCTCGGTTGGGATGCGGCGGACGCCGCCGTGGACGGATTCGACATCGATGGATTCCTGCGCGCGGGCGAGCGCACGTTCCTATCGCCCGGTAACGATGACGCACCGCCGCCGATCGACTTCGACGGCCTAGATTGGAGCAGCGACGACGGCCTTGGCCTGGCCTTCACCCGACGCTATGCCGATGATTGGTCCTACTGCGCGGCCTGGGGTCAGTGGCTTAGCTGGACCGGCACCCGTTGGAATCCGGATCGGGCGTTGGTCCTGCAGCATCTCGTACGCGGCGTCTGCCGAGCAGCGCAAGCGTTCGCCGATAAGCCCTCGCAGCGTTCAAAGCTGGCGTCGGCTTCGACCGTGAGCGGCGTTGAGCGCTTGGCCCGTAGCGATCCCCGTCACGCCTCTCGGGCCGAAGATTGGGACAGCGATTTGTGGGCGCTGAACACGCCGCGCGGGATAGTGGATCTGCGAGATGGAACGTTGCGTCGCCATGCCCGGGGCGAGCATATGACCAAACTAACTACGGCGAGTCCGCAGGGAGACTGCCCGACTTGGCGGCACTTCCTGGACGATGCGACCGGCGGTGATGTCGAACTGGCGTCGTACTTGCAACGGGTTGCCGGCTACTGCCTGACCGGTGTAACCCGCGAGCACGCGCTGTTCTTCCTGTACGGCACCGGGGCTAACGGCAAGTCTGTGTTCGTGAATGTGCTGGCGACGATTCTCGGCGACTACGGGACGAACGCGCCGATGGACACGTTCATGGAATCGCGTCACGACCGCCATCCGACCGAACTGGCCGGCCTGCGTGGTGCCCGTTTTGTGTCGGCCAGCGAGACTGAGCAGGGCCGGCGCTGGAACGAGTCCAAGCTCAAGTCGATTACCGGCGGCGATACGGTCAGTGCGCGATTCATGCGGCAGGACTTTTTCGAGTACACACCACAGTTCAAGCTGGTGGTGGCCGGCAATCACAAGCCGGCGATCCGAAATGCCGACGAGGCGATGAAGCGGCGCCTGCATCTGGTGCCGTTCACCGTCACCATTCCGCCGGAGCGGCGCGACAAGCGCCTGACCGATAAGCTGCTGGCCGAGCGCGACGGGATCATGACCTGGGCCGTTGATGGCTGCCTGCAATGGCAGGGGGTCGGTCTGTGCCCGCCGCAGTGCGTGGTCGATGCCACCGAGGAGTATTTCGAAGGCGAGGACGCGCTTGGACATTGGATCGAAGAGCGCTGCTTTGTGCATGCGCAGTCGAAGGCGCTCGTCGCCGATCTGTTCGCCGACTGGCGCGAATGGGCCGAAGGCAGCGGTGAGTTCGTGGGCTCGGTCAAGCGCTTCTCCGATCTTCTCACTACGCGCCAGTTCACCAAGCACAAGGGCGGCAAGGGCGCGCGCTATTTCGCCGGCTTGAGTTTGAAGCCGAAATCCTTCACACAGTTCGGAGGCGTGAGCCGTGGCTAAAATCAATGACTTATGGGAGAGGGTGGCGGATGCGGCAGAGATGCCGGTTCCCTCTCATGTGTGCGTGCGCGCGCACACACGCGCATTAACCGGCAACCCTGCCCCATCCGCCACCCAGGTCGTCGGTGACACCTCGCCGACACTGTTGGCGCTCGACTTGGGCACGACGCTGGGTTGGGCCCTGCGCCTATCTGGTCAGGCCATGAGCGGCACCGAGCACTTCAAGGTCGGCCGCTTCGAAGGCGGCGGCATGCGCTACCTGCGCTTCGTCCGTTGGCTCGATGAGCTTTCGCGTTTTGCTGGACCGCCTTCGGCGCTCTACTTCGAAGAGGTGCGCCGCCATCGCGGCGTCGATGCCGCCCACGTCTACGGCGGGTTCTTGGCCCAGCTCACTGCGTGGTGCGAGCGTCACGCTGTTCCGTACCAGGGCGTCCCGGTTGGCACGATCAAGAAGTTCGCCACCGGCAAGGGCAATGCCGACAAGGCGGCGATGATCGAAGCGGCGAAGGGTTGGGGCCATCGGCCCGAGGACGACAACGAGGCCGACGCCCTCGCACTGCTCCATTGGGCCATCGCCCGGGAGACGACGGCATGATCACGTCCGAGTTCCGATATCGCTCGCCCCTGGGTCGTTTCGTGCCGCAGACGCTGGATCTGGACCGCCTCAAGCGCGAGGGCTGGCGCGAGCAAGGCCTGCTCGTCGTGTCTGCCGAGGACGCGCGTCTGGACTGGGTGGAGCGGCAGCTGCTGAGCCAAATTGCCGAGCGCCTGTACGGGAAGCGGGAGAAGGCGCATGGCTGACTGGACCGTGCAGAAAGTCGCCGATCAGTTCCAGGAGGCGGCCATCACCGCCCGCCGACTGCCGCCCGCCAAGGTGCAAGGCTACGCGTCGTATTGGCCGGACATCCAGCGGCAGTCATGGGAAGGCTACTCGGACGAGCGCATCGTCCTGCGCTTTGCTGCGTCGCCTGCGGCGATTGATCGCTTCGGGCAGACCGTGCGCTGGCTGCGGTGGCTGGACGAGGAGCAACGGCGCTTGGTCTGGCTGCGAGCCCAGCAGCTGCCGTGGCGCGAGGTCTGCACGCGCACTGGGCTGATCCGCAAGACGGCGTGGCGTCGCTGGCAGCACGCCCTGGTGCTGGTGACCGTTCACCTCAATGGGCCGCTGCCCCGCTTCTCTGCCGCGTTGCCGGATGTTTCGACGGCGCCTTTGTCCTCCTGACACCGCATGTCACCTTGTGTCCACAAGGTTGCGAAATCGGGGTGTCCCAACCACCCCGGTTTTACCCTAGCCTAGTCGGCATGCTGATTGACGTGCGCCATGTGCAGATCAGCGAGACGGCTTTCGCGGCCGAAAGGGGCGAGGAATGATTGGCTCGTGTGGCCGACCCAGTGAGCCTGGCCCTTCCCCATCACGTGGCGGTGCCGTAGGCGGCTCGACATTAGCCTCGATCCGCCGGTACGAGGGTTGCTGATAGAGCATGCCTCCCCACATCGGGCTAGTAATGCAGCCATCAATAGGGCCTTTCCTGCGGTTGTTCATAGCCGCACTCCTTCTACGTCAATGGAGCGGCTAGGCTGGCATGTCCCGCCTCGATCGATTTCCGAAACTTTCCGATTCCACAGTTTCGAGTGTGGACGCTAAGTTTCTCGGCAAGCATGAAGAATGGAATGGCGCCCCCGCCGACCTGAACTCAAAGTAGGAGATTCACCGCATGCATTGGTGCGGTACTGTCCGCAAACTCGCAATCAGCGCCAGAGCAGCAGCATTCCGAACGAAAGGAAGCTAGCGAATGCTTCTGCTGAGGTCGCTCCACTTTTCGGAAAGTACGAATCGTCTTGCGGGAAGCCAAGACCTCGACGCAACGTGACAGCGACACTGGCCGCACACGAACGCCCCGGAGGGGCTTGGCTTGCCCCTAGGCCTCGCTGCCGGTGTGGCACGTAGGCCCGCACGTTGCGAGCTTTGGCCAGAAATCGCGGGTCCTTCCCGCAGCATAAATCGCGCGGGGGGCCAAGCCGCAAAACCCCGCTAGCGTCAATCCTTCTATTCGGGTTTGCAGTCCCTGCAACCAGGTTCGCACACCGACCTCATGTTCTCGAGCGCGCCGATTCTGACGCCCGAGTGGCGAGCCGTTTGTTTCGCGCCGGATTACGAGGTCTCCGCTCAGGGAGCGGTACGTGATCGCGCCTCTGTTCGACCGATTAAACCTTGGTTGGCCGGCGCCGGATACCTCTACGTTCGGATCGCGGGTCGGAATACAAGTATCCATCGTTTGGTCGCCTTCGCTTTCCTTGGCGACCCGCCGACGCCGGCCCATGAAGTGGCCCACAACGATGGCAACAAGCTCAACAACCACTTTTCGAATTTGCGCTGGGCTACTCATGCCGAGAACCAGCGCGACATCGTCCTTCATGGAACAGGAAGGGGCCCAGCGGTTAAGGGTTCGGCGAACCCGCGTTCAAAACTAAAGGACGCCGATGTGCGCCAAATTCGATATCTCCTCGCTCAGCGCCAGCCTAGGCGGACAGTAGCCACAACGTTCGGCGTGTCGCTTAGCACCATCAATCATGTTGCAACAGGACGGACGTGGAATCACCTCAACTGAAGGTTGAACAGCGCCCGATCGAGGCGCTCATTCCGTTTTCGCGGAACGCAAGAACGCACTCCGACGCGCAGGTCGCGCAGATCGCCGCAAGCATTTTGGAGTTCGGCTGGACCAATCCGATCCTGGTCGATGGCACCAACGGCATCATCGCCGGCCATGGCCGGCTACTCGCCGCGCGCCAGCTCGGACTCGCGCGAATGCCCGTGATCGAGCTGGCCCATTTGACTCCAGCGCAGAAGCGCGCCTATGTCATCGCCGACAACCGCCTGGCAGAGAACGCAGGTTGGGATGAGGAACTGCTGAAGTTGGAGTTGGCCGAGCTTCGTGACGCGGAGTTCGATCTCGACCTGTTGGGCTTCACCGAAGAGGAGCTGGACGATCTGCTCATCGATGACCAGGCCGGACTGACCGACGACGACGAGGTGCCCGAGTCGGCCGAACATCCGGTTTCCCGGCGCGGCGACGTCTGGATCTGCGGCAGCCACAAGGTCCTCTGTGGTGACGCGACCAACGCCGAGGACTACGCCGCACTGCTGGGCGACGAGCTGGTCGATATGACCTTTACCGATCCGCCCTACGGCGTGAACTACGCCAACAACCCCAAGGACAAGCTGCGCGGCAAGCATCGCCCGATCCTCAACGACAACCTTCTTGCTACGGAGTTCAGCGCGTTCCTGCAAGCGTGCTGCACTCAGATGGTGACATTGACTAAGGGAGCGATCTACATCGCCATGTCCTCGTCGGAACTGGATCGGCTACAGACCGCATTCCGCGCGGCGGGCGGTCGCTGGTCCACCTTCATCATTTGGGCCAAGAACAAGTTCACGATGGGTCATGCCGACTACCAGCGGCAGTACGAGCCCATCCTCTACGGCTGGCGCGACGGCAATGACCGGTTCTGGTGCGGCGCGCGCGATCAAGGCGACGTGTGGTTCATCGATCGCACTAGCAAGAACGATCTGCATCCGACCATGAAGCCGGTGGCGCTGGTCGAGCGGGCGATCCGAAATAGTAGCAAGACCCGTGACCTGATCCTTGATCCCTTCGGAGGTTCAGGCACAACCATGATCGCCTGCGAGAAGACCAGTCGCCATGCGCGACTAATTGAACTTGACCCGAAGTACGTCGATGTAATTGTCAAACGGTGGGAGCAATACACGGGCTTAGTTGCTTATCTCCAATCTACAGGTGCGCCGATGAAAGTCGTTTTGAACGAGCGCCTCAGCTAGACAGTGGAACGAATGTCCCGTTGACATTAATTCCCACCACTGCATCGACAAAGCCGTCGGCCATTTCGCCACCCAGGGCGCTGGAAATCAATTCAGAAACTCGATGTCGGATCTTGCTAATATCGGCCAAACTTGGTTGCGTCGGGAGAAGAATTACAAAAAGCACGCTGGTCAAACCCAGTACGCTTCGGGCGTTAACGGTTGACGTGATGCGATTTGCCAGTACGGCCAGATTTCGCGTACTCAGCGTGCTGCTGAGGGTAGCTATCAGCTCGACGCCAATTCGCTCATTGTCCCGCATAGCAAGTAGGTCGACCCCATATCCTGGTGGGTCGACGATCGTCCGATACCCGAGATTGAGGAACCACAGGTTGATGGGTTTTAACCTATCACTAACTACTGTAAGGAATCGATCATCCTCAGGAATCTGCTGATCATCACTATCTGGTCGATTTGCATCGGCAGATTCAACTTGATCAATTGCCTCCGCTGAGATCTTCCTGGCCAGGTAATTGTTACTCTGAATCATGAAATCAGGCAGCCGGATGATCCACCCTCGACTCACTCCCGCCTCTATGGAAAGTTCCCGCAACAGTTCGGGGTGAGGCCCAATGATCGCCTTGTCGCGCAGCGCCCACCAATCACCCTTCTTCTCCAGCGTCACAAAGATCAACTTCCGAATATCATTCTGCTTCGCGTGGGAGAGGAGTTGCTTCCAAAGCAAAAGATCGCCGAACTTGCTGAGATAGGTAAGCCCGCCATGGGGAAATGAATCGTCGTCTTTCGACTCGTCCTCGAAACCAGGCGGAACCTTATTCGCGTAGCGAACACTGCCGCTCTTGAAAATGTCATCCAACTGGGATTGAGTTGAATATGCTTCACCTATTCTTTCTTCGAGAATTTCATCAAGCTCGTCACGAATCGGGTCGTTAAGTGACAACTCCAACTGAGCGCGATTGGCTTTTCCTAGCGCCGCACATGCGCCTTCCCGGGCAGCCTCTAAAGTGCGGACTATTGCGCCTTCTTCTACGTCAATTCCACGCTTGTCTAGTTCGAGCTCTTGGATCTGAGCTATCAATCCGTTGATGGATGATTTTGCTCGCTCCAACGCCTTGCTAGTGCGGTCACGCTCCGAAGCTATGGCGCGAAGTCGATTCCTTTGAAACTCGAGTCCAACTTGATGCGGAATCCAGATGCGCTCCTTAAGCTCCCTCAGTAGCCCCAAGAGCGCTTCTCTACCATCCTTAGGGAGCGCATAGATCTCAAGCAGTACATTGGTATCAAGGACTATGGTGGCTTCACGCCAAAGATCGCCAAATTCTTCGGGCTTCGGAATGTAGTACTCAGGAAATGCGCTCTTCATTACTTCCTCCTTGATTCAATCTGAGCGACCGTGGCGCTCCTCAGCCTCGAAACGGCTTCAATCTAGATCATGGTCCAAGGGTGGCCAGATACATCCATGCGCAGCCCCGGCTCAGCCTACTACAATGAGATCGATCCTTACCTATGCAACTGGCTGCGCAACCTGATCGCCGCGGGGCTGATCCCTCCCGGCGACGTTGATGACCGAGACATCCGATTTGTTTGCGCAGACGACCTGCGCGGCTACGGCCAATGCCACTTCTTCGCCGGGGTCGGCGGGTTCGCCTATGCCTGCCGGCTCGCGGGCTGGCCGGACGACGAGCCGATCTGGACCGGCGGTTTCCCCTGCCAGCCGTTCAGCGTTGCAGGCCGCCAGCGCGCGCAGGCGGACGACCGCCACCTCTGGCCGGAACTGCGCCGCCTTATTGCATCGGCGCGACCCGCTCTATTCGTGGGTGAGAACGTTGCTGGCCTCATCGCGCTGGGCCTCGACGGAGTGCTTGCTGATCTGGAAGCCGAAGGCTACGCCAGCCGGGCGGTTGGTGTTCCAGCTTGCGCCGTCAACGCCCCGCATCTGCGCCAGCGCGTCTGGATCGTCGGTCGCCGTTTGGCCGACCGCAGTAGCGAACGACGACAACAAGTCGCCCGAGGCGCACTTGGCGATGAAGTCGCGGATGCCGGGCGGGCAGCGGCGGACCATTACCAGTTTGCAAGTGGCGGCGAAGTTAGTCTGGCCGACCGCGACGGCGAACGATCCGGAGAAGCGCGGCGACTTTGCGGCCGAGCGACGCAATGGCCTGCCGGGCGTGGTGAAGGCGGTCTGGAGCACGCCGCGCGCGAGCGACGGCGAGAAGGGCGGCCCCAACCAGCAGTTCGGCAGTGGGTCGACCCGACCACTGACGGCGCAGGCGGTCTGGGCAACGCCGACGACGCGGGATCACAAGGACGCATCGAGCGTTGGCAGCGCACCGGAGAATGGGATGCTTGGCAGACAAGTCAAACCCTCGCCGGTCGCCGGGTACCTGAATCCGGAATTCGTCTTCTGGCTGATGGGATATCCGCCCGAATACCTAAGCTGCGCGCCGCTGGCAATGCGATCGTCCCGCAGGTCGCCGCCGAAATCCTCCGTGCTCTGCGCGGCTGACGCCGCGCTCGCGCGCGGCGCCAAGGCGTTGGCTCAGTCGACCGCCGCAAGACCAACGTAGCGGGCGTAGGCGTGGCCTTCGGGTCGGACATACAGAATCGGGTAGCCCGGCGCTTCGACCGCGACACAGTGCGCCGGGCGACTGTTGTATTTATTGATCCAGTACTGCAGTTGAAAGAAGTCCCGCTCGAAGTGGCGGTACTCGGCGCGGGTCATAAACTTGTGCTCGATGACCCAGACCGTTTCAGGCTCGCAACCGTGGCCGGCGAGTTCGCGTCGCATGGCGCTTGAGTTCGATGCCCTCTTGCTGAAGCTGACTTTGATTTGATAGGGCGGGCAAATGCGGGTGGTCATGGCGCTCTCCGTTTTGGGGTGGCGTCATGAACGCTTCAATCCGGGTAGAAGCCAAGCGATGGCGGCGAGATATTTTGCGGTCCGTTGCGGCCGTTAAGGTGTCGGACAAGGGTCTCGCTTACTCAGCGGCAAGCCCGACGGTGTGGGCGTAGTTGGTTCCCTTCGATTTCACGTAGAGCGTCGAGCGGCCGGGGCTTCGCACTTCAAGCACCTCGTGGCAGATGCCGTCGAAGTCGGCCAGCCAGTCGCGAGCGCGCAGCAGTTGCTTAGCAAAAGCGTCGTACTCTTCGGCGGTCAGGTCTTTGGTCGCAACGACCAGCGCGAGTTCGGCGCGGACGTTGAGGTCGCGCAGTTCCCGCTGAACCCAATACAGGCTTTCAGCCTTGCGCGTAAATCGGACCATTTGGTTGCGAGGCATAATGGTCGTCGTGGTCATGTCGGTCCTCCGTGGTGGGCGTGCGGACATGAACGCTTCATTCCCAGCAGAAGCCAAGCAATTAGTCGAACTATCGAGCGAAAAAGTCGACCTCGTTAAGGTGTCAGACGAGAACGACCATTTTCGGAACAAGAGCGACGCTCATCATCTGCGCGCCATCTTGGATTTCTTCGATTTTTCTGTCTCGACCCGGCCCGCCTGGGAGTTGCAGCGCTGCGCTCCGCCACCCCGAATCGGTGTCTCCCGCCCCCAGTGGACTTCGCTTAGATAGTCATCGCGGTACTCGACGGCGCGGTCCGCTTGCGCAGGCGAAAGTCCACGTCGGATGAAGTAGTCGCGCAGCTCCTCATCGGTGTCCGCCTCGTTGTTGCTGAGCTGATACTCAATCAAGTCGATGAGCAGCTCAGGCAGTGCGGCCAGCAATGGATCAGCTTGTCTCGTCGTGCTCTGGATCATGCCATGGTCTCGAAAGGGGGCGGCGGCCGGAGACAGTCCCCGGCCGCCAGCAGGGTCACTCGGCTTCGTCGCTGCGGCTAGCGCGGTCGTCCTCGGCTTCGGCGCGTGCTTCCGTCGCGATTCGATACACGCGGTCCGCTTTGCCGCTCTTGTCGCTGACGAGCGTGTACCCCTTCTTCTTGAGTGCGCCGGCAAAGAAGCCGCGCGTGGAGTGCTGCAACCAGCCAGTCACCTCCATCACTTGGGGGATAGTGGCTCCTTCGGGCCGAAGCAACATGGCGACGACTTGCTCGACGCGGTTCGCCTTATCCGGCTTCGGCGACTTCGGCGGCTTTGCCGTCTTACCCGGCTTAGCCGCAACCGGGGGCGGAGCGATGGCAAGGCTCGCTTCGCCGTTGTTGGTGCCGTCGCCGGCATCGGGCGAGCTTTCGCCGGGCACACCGATCGGCTCGGCAGCGGCGGCGGATTCGACGCCAGTCTCGGTCTCGATGTCGGCCTCAGTCTCGGCGTCGCCAGCGTCGCCGCCGGCCTCCGCGTCTGCCGGGGGCTGCTGGCCAACCGCCTCGTAGCCGATGTCGGTCAACGCATGGCCCGCGCCGTCGGCGACGATGAGGCCGTTGAGCAGCAGGCCGCGCATCACGCCCGCGCGCGCTCCACCGCCGAGATTTTTGGGGAAGTTCTCGACGCGTCCGTCGGTCTCGACGGCGAGGTCGAGGACGGCACGCTGGCTCGGGGTCAATTCGATCTGGGACATGGTGGTTTCCTTAGTAGGTGGGGTATGTGGATATGCGCGCCCCCTTGACCCGGGGCGCGCGGATAGATCACCCGGCGAGGACGTCGCCGATGGCGCTGCGGACGTCGATTTCGCCTTCGGCGATGGCGCATACAACGTCGTCGGGAAGCTTCTGGAGGAAGAAGGTGGCGCGGCGTTCGATCTCGCGCTGGGCCACGTCCGTCCAGTCCTTCAGCAGCGTGAGTTGCGCCAGCGCCGAGGGCGTGCCCGTCTTCATTCCGCTCAAATAGTCCTTCAGGATTTGCGTTCCGTCTTGCATGTCTGGCCTCCGTGGCCGTCGTTGGTGTGGCGACATGAACGCTTCCTTCGCCGACGAAGCCAAGCGAATGAAGCGGTAAATAACGATCGTTCTCGAACGTAGACAGGTGTCAGACAGCTGCCCCGGGCAGAGACAAGAACGCCCCATTTGGGGGCGTTTCGATTGCGCTTCGGGCAACGCGCTTCAGGCGATACGGCGTTGTCGGATGGCGGTCGGAATGAGCACGTCGCAGGCCTTTCGCTCAGTCCAGTGGTACGCCAGCAGCTTGATCTCGGGGATAGGCAAGGTGACCACGGTTTCGGCCCGCTGGTCGAGCGACCACTCGACGGCTTCGCCTTCGCCGAGCCAAACACCGCCCAGCATCGTGTGTCGCTCCGTGGTCAGCGCGTCGGCCTGGCTGCCATTGGCGGCGCGCACCGCGGCCGCGTAGCCGGCAAAGTAGGCGGCCGTCAGCGCGGCGTCGATACCCCATACCGAAACGCTGTGGAAATCGAGGCTATCGCTTCCGCGCGTTTCCAGCGGCGTGATATCCAAATGCTGTTGGGCGATGGTAGTGATTGTCCTTTTGTGCATGGCAGGCTCCTTGGCCGTGCGTGTTGGGTGCACGCATGAACGCTTCCGTCCGTCAGGAAGCCAAGCGGACCCGTCGTAGTTTTCGCGTTTCCACCGGCGCCGGACAACTGCCGTACAGCTAAGGCCGGAGAGTTGTCTGGCGGCTAAACAGAACGGACGAATATTCGTTCTTCTCGCAACTTCCGCTTTGCTTTCCCACAGAAGGAAGCGTTCATCCCGCTGCCGCGCTTGGCGGCGAACGGAAGGACAAGGGAATGGAAGACGTAGAGCGGGCAATCTTTACGCTGGGTACGCTGCCCGGACGCATCCGATGGTTGGTGGAACAGGCGCCGACGGACCTTGAGCCGGAGTGGTGGCATGGCGTTAGCAGAATTGAGGCGTGCGCGGCACTGGCCGGTTTCCTCGAACCCTGGACTCGCCTCGACCGTGCAGGGCGTACGGAACCCATCGAGCTCTGTTCTCGCGTGGCGGCTGCTGACATCGAACTTCGGGACTGGGAGCAACGGGTACGAAGCGGGTTCAACCCGATCAAACGGCGGCCCAAACTACGCAACGAAGCAGTCGCCAGCGCCCTTGCACAAGCGGCCCGCCAGATCGATGACTTTCTCCAGTGCCGACCGACGCTGACGCCGCGCCAGTGGGTCGAGCTCGCGTTCACGGCTGTCGAGCGGCTGCACGTATGGCGGCCCCGAGACGCCGAGTACCAGCACGGAATCAGCTTCGCGCTCAACGGACTGGAGCAAGCGCTAGGCCAGTTTCCTGAGTAGACCCCATGAGAGATGCGAGGCTGTCGGACACCTGTCTGGAAGTGCAAAGGTACCGACATGCGCTTGGCTTCTGCCAGAAAGGAAGCGTTCATGCCATCGCCGCAACGGAGCGGCGAGAACAAGGAACGACATCATGAAGATTGAGATTTCCGAAGCACATTTGTTTCGCAACGCGATGATCTTGCAGGACGCCTGTGCCATTCGACTCGGGGAGATGGGGGCGCAAGTCGCCGCCCCGCTAGACCCCGAGGAACTGGCAGCGGCCAAAGCTCTAGCGAACGGGGCTTGGCGTCTGATTGAAGGCCTGTTTGAAGCGCAAGGCATGGAGCTATCGCTCCGGCTCAACATGGATATGGTGCTTGACCACCTCAACGAACTAGCCGACGTCTGAACCAGCCTGAGAGCGAATACCCCAGCGCCTACCGGGCGCTGGGGCATTCCCTCTTCCGGAGCGTCGGCCAGCCGCTTCCTGTCCGTCTGCTGTCTCGCTTCTAGTTTGCGCGTGAAAGCACTTGGCTTCTGCCCGAACGGAAGCGTTCATCACGCCGCCGCACCGACGCGGCCCAACGAGGATGAATAGGTGAACGACGTTTGGATTGCGCAGGCGCAGCTTCGTAGCCTTGGTGACTGTCTGGAACGGATACTGCTTTCGAGTACTCCGGTACCCGACGACGACAATCGTTTGCCGCTCGTCAGGTGCTGCGCGCTCGCCGAGGACCTAGCCAAACGGACCACCTCCCTTCGGACGGAACGATTCGGCCCGGCAGAGATGGAGCAATGGGTGGACTATTGTCGGAAGGAACTGGCTCCGCTGGAGCGCCGGATTGACCAAGCAAAGGGTTGGTCCAAAAAGCGCTTGGTGCCCTCCGAGATCAGCGGGGACGAAGTGTCGCTGCGTTGGTTGCTCAGCGGCATCATTCGGTACTTCGATGGCTTGGAACCTGAGTTCTCGGCGCTGCCGGTGCATCAACTCAGCCGTGTGGTACGCGAGGTCCGATTGATGCAGGTCTGGGATGTCATCGATGCCGAGTACCAGCCAAAGCTGAGGTTGGCTCTGCGTCACTTGGAAAGTGCGATCTCGGCTGCGGAATGCGCTCCGCGAAACTGATCTCGCAGGAACGCTTTGAAACCCCTTGGCTTCTGCTCGGAATGAAGCGTTCATGTCATCGCCGCAACCACGCGGCGCAACAAGGAACGCGACGATGAGCGAGTACCGGGAGTTTCGCAGCACGATTAAGCAATTGCAGCGATTCGAGGCCTACCTGCATGAGCTGCTGCGCAGGGACGACACGCTGCCACTGGACCTAGACGACTTCGTGGCGGCCGGAACCATGGCGTGCCACTGTTGGGAAATCGCGAGGATGCTGTGCGAGCGCGCGCGTATTGAACTACCGAGCGAACCCGATTGGCTCGCGATTCTGGCCGAGGTCAACGAGGCGGCGGCGGCTCCCTAACGCGGAGTGGGAAAACCCCAGCGTCCCTCGGGCGCTGGGGTTTGCGTGCTTCGCCTTCACTAACCTCCGCGCCGGGGCCGGCGGGCACCGGATTCGATTGCTTCTATCGTGGGAATTTCCATCCGCGCCTATGGCCGCCATCGGGGCGTGTCGGACACGGCCGTACGCAAAGCCATCGCCGCCGGCCGCATCATGGCCGAGGCGGATGGCACCATCAATCCCGCACGCGCCGACGCCGAGTGGGCAGCTAGTACCCGGGCGCCGGACCCGCCGCTGGCCGCGCCTACGCGGCCGGCTCGGGCGCGCGCGGCCACCGTCGCCGAGGACGATGTAGCCGGCGTAGCGCCGGTCAGCACCAAGGGCGGCAGCAATACCTACGCGCAGGCACGCACCGCCAACGAAGTCCTCAAGGCGCAGCACCACAAGCTGCGCATCGCGCAGCTCAAGGGCGAGTTGATCGACCGCTCGCACGCGATGGCTCAGGTGTTCGCGCTGGCGCGGGCCGAGCGCGATGCCTGGCTGAACTGGCCGGCGCGGATCAGCTCGATGCTCGCCGCCGAGCTGGGCATTGACCCGCACCCCATGCATGTCGCGCTGGAGCGCGAGGTGCGGCAGCACCTGACCGAGCTCGCCGAGTTCAACGCCCGATTGGATTGATCTTTGTACGATGGTTTCGACCACGTTGAGAAGGCGTGGCGCGATGGCCTGACACCCGATCCGTTTCTCGACGTGTCCGATTGGGCGGACCGCGACCGGGTGCTGTCGAGCACCTCGTCCTCGGAGCCGGGCCGCTGGCGCACCGCGCGTACGCCGTACCTGCGCGACATCATGAACGACTTGTCGCCGGCCTCGGCGACCGAGCGCGTCGTCTTTATGAAGGGCGCGCAGGTCGGCGGCACCGAGTGCGGCAACAACTGGATCGGCTACGTCATCGCCTGCGCACCGGGGCCGATGATGGCCGTGGCGCCCACGGTCGAGATGGCCAAGCGCAACTCGAAACAGCGAATCGACCCGCTGATCGAAGAATCGCCGTCGCTGCGCGAGCGCATTGCGCCCTCGCGCGCGCGGGACGCCGGCAACACGATCCTGGCCAAAGAGTTCCGCGGCGGCGTCCTGGTCCTGACCGGCGCCAACAGCGCGGTCGGCCTGCGCTCCATGCCGGTGCGCTATTTGTTTTTGGACGAAGTGGACGGCTATCCACGCGACGTGGAGGGTGAAGGCGATGCAGTGGCGCTGGCCGAGGCCCGCACCCGTACCTTCACCCGCCGCAAAATCTTGCTGGTCTCGACGCCGACCATTGCCGGCGCCAGCACCATCGAGCGCGAATACCTCGCGTCCGACCAGCGACGGTACTTCGTGCCGTGCCCGCATTGCGCCCACGAGCAATGGCTGCGGTTCGAGCAGCTGCGCTGGACCTGGGGCGATCCGCGATCGGCACGCTACATCTGCGAGTCCTGCGAGCAACCGATCGGCGAACACCACAAGACCGCGATGCTGGCGGGTGGCGAATGGCGGGCGACCGCGCCGCAGAACAAAGGCAAGACGGCGGGCTACCACCTGTCATCGCTGTACTCCCCGGTCGGCTGGCGCAGTTGGGCCGACATCGCCGCCGCCTGGGAGGCGGCGCAAGGCTCGGCCACGGCGCTGAAGGCATTCAAGAACACCGAGCTCGGCGAGACCTGGGAAGAGGAAGGCGAGGCCCCGGATTGGGAGCGCCTGCTGGAGCGGCGCGAGAACTATCGGATCGGCACGGTGCCCGCCGGTGGATTGATGCTGACCGGCGGCGCCGACATCCAGAAGGATCGCATCGAGGTCTCCATCTGGGCCTTTGGCCGGGGTCGCGAGACCTGGCTGGTCGAGCACCGGGTGCTGATGGGCGATACCGCCCGCACTGTGGTCTGGAATGAGCTGGGCGCCATCCTGTCGGAGCAGTGGACCCACGCGAGCGGCGCGTTGCTGCCGCTGACCCGATTGGGCCTGGACACCGGCTTCGCAACGCAGGAAGCCTATGCCTTCGCGCGCAGCGTCAGCGACCCGCGGCTACTGCCGATGAAGGGCGTGGGCAGCGGCGCGGCGCTCATCGGTACACCGACCGCCGTCGACGTCAGCGTGCCGGGCAAGAGGTTGCGCCGGGGGCTGAAGCTGTTCGCCATTGCGGGCGGCATCGCCAAGCTGGAGTTCTACAACGCCCTGCGGTTGTCGATCGAGATCGGCCCGGACGGACAGCCGGCATTTCCGGCCGGCTACATCCATCTGCCCAAGATCGACGGCGAGTTCCTTCAGCAGCTGACGGCCGAGCACCTGATCAGCCGCCGGGACCGCCACGGCTATCCCGTTCGGACTTGGGAGAAGCGACGGGACCGGAACGAGGCGTTGGACTGCTACGTCATGGCGCGCGCCGCGGCGATGCAGGCGGGCGTCGATCGTTTCGAGGAACGGCATTGGGTTGAGCTGGAGCGCAGTCTGAAGATCGTGAAGGAATATGCATCAGTGGACACTGCGCCATTGAGGGATATCCCCCATAGCCACGCGATTGGCGGAGCCAGTACCGTCGCAACCGGGCATCGATCGCGCAGGCTGGTGCGGAGCCAATGGCTCGGTGCATGATGGGCAGTGCCAATCGGTGGGAGCCGATAGGACGGCGCACAGGGAATACTCAAGGAGCGGACTCATGATCCCGACATTCTTCAAGGGCAGCACCGACGTCAAGGACATGCTTCAGGACCTGGTGGACGACGGACTGATCGGGATTCATGGGGGACGCGTTGAGGTTCGTAAGCGCCTGACCGAGCTGGACGCCCTGCTAAGGCGCGAAGGGCTGCGGGGTTACAACACCTCCACCAGCATCAATCACCCCGATACAGAAATCGGCGTGGCGTTCTACATGGATCTGTTTACGCCAGCGGAAGCGCGAGCTTCGCTACTTCGTGGATATGAGCTCCGGAACCGCCAGCCGGTCCGGTAGCGCCAAAGGCGCCCGGCCCTTCGGTCGAGGCCGAACACCCCATTCCCCCTCATGAAAGAAGCCGCCCGCTGGGCGGCTTCGTCGTTTCTGCCCCTCCATTTTCCATGTCTTATCTTCCCTATACCCATGAGCAGCTCAAAGCGCTCAGGGCAGCGCTTGCCCGTGGCGAACGTCGCGTCAGCTTCGGCGACCGCCTGGTCGAGTACCGCAGCGTCGATGAACTGCTGGCGGCGATCCGCGAGATCGAAGCCGCCCTCGCCGGCACCGAAGGCCAGCCACGCCGCGTCCGCCGTTTGCGCGTGACCACGAACAAAGGATTCTGATGAGTTGGTGGTCCCGCCTCCGAACCTCGATGTTCGGAGGCTCGCCCGTGCACGAAGCATCGGGCTACGGCCGCCGCTCGACCGCCTGGCAACCCAGCAACCCGGGTGCCGTGGCCGCGTTGCTGGCGACCGGCGACGCGTTGCGGGTGCGCTCGCGCGACCTGGTCCGCCGCAACGCCTGGGCCAATGCTGCGGTCGAGGCGTTCGTCGCGAACGCTGTCGGCACCGGCATCAAGCCGCAATCGTTGCTGGCCGACCAGTCCCAACGCGAGAGTCTGCAATCCCTGTGGCGCGACTGGTGCGACGAGGCCGATGCCGCCGGCCTGACCGATCTGTACGGTTTGCAGGCCCTGGCCTGCCGCGCGTTGCTGGAAGGCGGCGAGTGCCTGGTCCGGTTGCGCCCGCGCCGCACCGAGGACGGTCTGTCGGTCCCCCTGCAGTTGCAGTTGCTCGAACCCGAGCACCTGCCGATGTCGCTCAACCGGGAGGAACCGAACGGCAACCTGATCCGCGCCGGCATCGAGTTCGACCGGCTCGGTCGACGAGTGGCGTACCACCTGTATCTGTCGCACCCGCAGGACGGGGCGATGGCGCCGATGTCGCGGCACGGCGGGATGGAAACGTTCCGGGTGCCGGCGTCGGAGATCCTGCACATCTTCCGGCCGCTGCGGCCGGGGCAAATCCGTGGCGAGCCGTGGCTGGCGCGCGCGCTGGTCAAGCTCAACGAGCTGGACCAGTACGACGACGCCGAGCTGGTCCGTAAGAAGACCGCGGCGATGTTCGCCGGCTTCATCACCCGCGACGGTCCGGAAGACCCCTTACCTGGCGACCAGCCGCCCGACGAGGCCGGCAATGCGCCGCTGGGTCTGGAGCCGGGCACGCTGCAGATTCTGGAGGCGGGCGAGAACGTCACCTTCTCGCAGCCGGCGGATGTCGGGTCGAGCTACGACCCCTTCCTACGCGCCCAGTTCCGCGCCGTCGCCGCCGCCATCGGCATTACTTACGAGCAACTCACCGGCGACCTGTCGGGGGTGAACTACTCCTCCATTCGCGCGGGTCTGCTGGAGTTCCGGCGCCGCTGCGAGATGGTCCAGCACGCGGTGCTCGTCTATCAGCTGTGCCGGCCGATCTGGAGTGCGTTCGTCGATGCGGCCGTGCTCTCGGGTGCGATCGACCTGCCCGGTTACCGCCGCCGCAAGCGCCAGTACCGCGCCTGCAAATGGGTACCGCAGGGGTGGAGTTGGGTCGATCCAGAGAAGGAGTTCAACGCGATGATCCTGGCGATCCGCGCAGGGCTGCTGTCGCGCTCCGAGGCGATCGCCAGTTCCGGCTACGACGCCGAGACGATCGACCGCGAGATCGCTGCCGACGCCGAGCGTGCCGATGCGCTTGGTCTGGTCCTCGACACCGATCCCCGCGTCGTCGCCCGCAATGGCGTCAAGCACGCCCCACCGCCGGCCGACGCGCCGGTCCAAGAATCGAAACCTACGCAATGACCGGACTGCCACACCTGGCCGCGCGTGTGTTCAACACGCCGCTGCTCATTCAACGCGCCAAGCTGGAAGTGATCCTGGGCGTGCTGGCGCCCAAGTTCGAGCTGCAAACCTTGCCACCGTCGCAGATGGCGCCGCCGGGCCCGCTGCCCCCGCCCACCTTGCAGACCCAGAACGGCGTTTTCGTCTTGCCGGTCCACGGCACCCTGGTGCAGCGAACGGTTGGGTTGGACGCGCTATCCGGACTGACCAGCTACCAGTCGATCGCGCGCCGGTTGGATGCGGCGTTAGCCGACGAGTCGGTCCGCGGCATCGTCCTCGACATCGACAGTCCCGGCGGCGAAGCCGCGGGCGTGTTCGATCTGGCCGACCAAATCCACGCCGCGCGAATCCGCAAGCCGATCTGGGCGGTGGCCAACGATGCTGCGTTCTCGGCCGCCTACGCGATCGCCAGTGCCGCCGACCGCGTCTTCCTGACGCGCACCGCTGGTGTCGGTTCGATCGGCGTGATCGCCCTGCACGTCGATCAGTCGCAATCCGATACGAACGCCGGATTGAAGTACACGCCGATCCATGCCGGGGCTCGCAAGAACGACGGAACGCCGCATGGCCCCCTGACCGATGAAGCCCGCAGTTCGATCCAAACCGAGGTCAACCGCCTCCACGAGCTGTTCGTCCTGACCGTCGCGGACCAGCGTGGCGTGAGCGCTGACGCAGTACGCAAGACCGAAGCGGCGCTGTACTTCGGTCAGGACGCCATCAACGTCGGCCTGGCCGACCGCCTCGGCACGCTTAGCGACGCCGTGCAGCAAATGCACACCGAACTCGACGCCACCGCGCGTCTTCCTTTCCTGGAGACCCCCACGATGTCCACCCCCGAAGCGACGGCGCCGGCCGTCGTTGATCTTGACGCTGCCCTGGCACAAGCCCGCAGCGACGCCCTGGCTATCGCCGAGCTGTGCGAGTTGGCCGGCCAGCCGCAGATGACTGCGACCCTGCTCGCCGAAGGCGTTACCCCCGCCGTCGCACGCCAGCGCTTGCTCGCAGCCAAAGCCGATTCCGCAGAGATCACCAGCCACTTGTCGCCGGGCGCGCCGATGGCGACCGCCGCGGTCTCGCTCGAAGACAACCCACTCATCCATGCCGTCAAAGCGCGCGCCGCAGCCGCGCGAAAGGAGCGCTGAGATGCGACTGACCACGTACCCGCCGGTCCACGAAGGTCAGAACCTGGGCGATTTGCTCAAGTTCGAAGCCGACAACCTCTACTCGCGCGACCAAGCCACCGTCGCCGCCGATCAGGTGCTGAAGCTCGGTCAGGTCATCGGTCGCATTACTGCGACCGGCGAAGTGGCCGCCCTCGATCCGGCGGCCACCGATGGCCGTGAGGTCGCGGCCGGCGTTGCCATCGTGCCCATCACGACCGCCACCGACCCGAGTCCGGACGGCTTGATCGTCGCCCGACACGCGACGGTTGCCGACCACGCCCTGGTCTGGCCGATCCGAGTCACCCCTGAACAACGCGCCGCCGCCACTGCGCAGCTGCGCGGCATCGGCGTCCTCGTGCGCCGCGGAGTCTGATCCATGTCGATGAACAACCCGTTCCACAACCCCGCGTTCTCGATGAGCGCGCTGACTACCGCGATCAACATCTTGCCGAACCAGTACGGCCGTCTGGACGAACTGAATCTGTTTCCGGTCAAGCCGGTGCGCACGCGCCAGGTGACGGTCGAGGAGCGAAACGGCGTGTTGTCGCTGCTGCCGACCCAGCCGGTCGGCTCGCCGGGCACTGTGGGCAAGCGCGGCAAGCGCGCCCTTCGCGCCTTCAACGTCCCGCACATTCCGCATGACGACGTGCTGTTGCCCGAAGAGGTCATCGGCGTCCGTGCCTTTGGCTCGGAGAGCGAGCTGCAAACGGTGGCCGGCGTTATGGCGGATCACCTGCAGACCATGCGCAACAAACACTCGATCACGCTGGAGCACCTGCGCATCGGCGCGCTGAAGGGCGTGATCCTCGACGCGGACGGCACCGAGCTCGCGAACCTGTTCGACATCTTCAACATCACGCCGAAGACGTTCGATTTCCAACTGGCCGATCCGAAAACGGACGTACGCGCCAAGTGCATCGAGTTGAAGCGCTACATGAGCAAGTCGCTTCAAGGCGAGCGCATGAGCGGTATCCATGTGCTGGTGTCGAGCGAGTTCTTCGACTTGCTGTCCGCTCACCCAAAGGTGCAGGAGGCCTACCAGCGCTGGCAGGAAGGCGCTGCTCTGCGCGACGACATGCGCTCGGACTTCCGTTTCGCCGGTGTCCGCTTCGAGGAATACGCCGGCGAGGCCAGTGACGCCGAGGGCACCACGCGTCGCTTCATCGAAGTGGGCGAGGCGCATGCTTTTCCGTTGGGCACCCTGGATACGTTCGCGACTTATGTGGCACCGGCGGACTTCAACGAGAGCGTCAACACGCTTGGCCAGCTGCTTTACAGCAAGCAAGCGCCGCGCAAGTTCGACCGTGGCACCGACCTGCACACCCAATCGAACCCGCTGCCGATGTGCCATCGCCCGGCGCTTCTGCCCAAGCTGAAGGCATGAGTCCGTGGACGTCTTCTCCACGATGGACGAAGTAGTCTTCGATACGCTCGGCGTCGTCGCGCGAATTGAACGCGATGGCGGTCACACGGTGAGATCGCACATTGTGGTGCGCGACGGCGTCGAGCGTCTCGGAGAGTTCCAGCAAGTCATCGGCCGATCCCGCCATGTGCTGGCCCGGAATCGCGAGTGGGTGTTCAGGCGCGGCGACGTGGTCGCGTTATCCGATCGTACGCAGATGGTCGAGGCGCTGATTGAGGACGACGGCCTGGTCAACGAAGCCGTCCTTCATGGCTAGTCCCGCCTCCACTTGGACCTTGTTGCAGCGGGTCGCCGACCGGTTGACCGACATCCGTATCGACCGCGAGTATCGAACCAACATCGGCTCGGCAGTCGCGCTGGAGCCGGCCCAACATCCCGACGACGATGCGCTCGGCCTGACCCTGGCGGCCCTGGGCATCCAGCGCGATGTCAGCAAACCCCATGGTCAGCATCGAGTTCTGCAGGCGTTGGCCGAAGCAACGGTACCGGCGTCGCTGGTCGACGCCCAGGCCCGGTCGCATGCGATCGCCGCGGACATCGAAGACGCGCTCGCTGACTGGATACCGTTGCCGAACGCCCTGCCGGTGCAGGTCGAGGACATCGTGTTTCTTGATCGGCCCGAAGGTCTGCCGGTGGTCGCCGTCCAGGTTGCACTGACGATCCGCTATCGCCGCTGATGGACCTGTCTATCGATGCGGATGCTGCGCTGGACGCCGCCAAGCGCATCAGCGAGATCCCGGCCAAGGTCACTCTGGCTCAGCGGCGAGCCTTGGGCACGTTGCGTCGCCGTTGGCCGGTGATCGCCCGTCGCGATATCCAGACCGAGTACGCCCTGTCCGCCACGCGTATCCGCGCAGGCTTGAGCGTACGAACGACCGCGAGCGGGATGGAACTGGTCGGCGTCGCCCGCGGTGTGGGCCTACGGAACTTCGCCTCAAAACGCAGCGCTGATGACCGCGGTCTGGACTACACCGCGGTCCGAGGCCGGCGCAGCTTCAAGCGTTCCGGCTTCCATCGCCGTCACGGCGGCGTCGACATCGCCTTCGAACGCACGCCGATCGCGGGTCCGAAGCGCGTGCCGCGCACCCCGATCCGTCGCCTGTACGGGCCGTCGCTGGCCCAGATTCTGCGCAAGGGCGACCGCCCTGAGCGCATGGGCCAGGCCGGCCTGGACGTGATCACCGCCGAGATCGATCGGCTGCTGCTGCGCTCACTGCGCCGCTGAACCGGCGGCCGTCTGGCCGCCCCGACACCCCTATATAGGAGCAACGCGACCGATGGCCGCGCAGGACCTGTTTTCCTTTCAGGGCAAGGTCTACCTTGCCCAACGCAAATCCAATGGCAAGTCCGGCCCGCTTCGTTGGGTCGGCAACGCCCCCCAATTGCAGCTTGCGCTGGAGGTCCAGAACTCGGACAAGACCGAGTCGTTCAGCGGCAACCGGATGCTTTACGGCCGCCTGGTCCAGAGCAAGACCGCCAACGTCAACCTGACCCTGGACGAAGCCACGCCGGAGAACCTCGCCGAGGGCCTGTACTCGATTCCTGCGACCTTGCCGGCGGGCGCAATCAGCAACGAGCTACTTCCGCCCGGCCTGAAGGCCAACGACCTGATCGCGCTCGACCGCGGCTGGATCAGCGAACTGTCGTTGACCGACAGCGCCACGCCGCCGGTCACGGTTCCCGCTGCGAATTGGTGGACCGAATCGGCGTCGTCGGGCCTGATTGGCCTGCGCAAAGTCGATGGCCTGACCCAACCGTTCAAGGCGACCTATCAACACGGCGAGACGGTCAATATCGCCCTGTTCAACACCCCGCCTCCGGAGCGGATGCTGTTCCTAGACGGCATCAATACGGTCAACGGCCGCCGGGCGAAGGTGACGCTGTACCGCGTCGCGTTCAATCCCATCGAGCAGCTCGACCTGATCTCCGAGGAGTGGGGCAGCCTGCAGCTGTCCGGTGCCGCGCTGTTCGATGAGGCCCGGGCGCTCGACCCGGACCTGGGCGGGTTCGGGCGGATCGAGATGGTGAGGGCGTAATGGCGCGCAAGATCAAACGCCCCAAAAGCCCGCCGGCCGATGACCTAATCGTGTTGCAGCCCAATCGGGTGCTGTCGCTCGGCGAGCACACTGTGACCGTGCGGGAGCTGGGGTTCTTCGAGAGCCTGCGGCTGCACAGCGAGATTGCCGCGCTCGTCGCCGACCTGGTCGAGCAAACCGACGACGGCAACATCGACCTGGGCCGCCTGCATCGGGTCTGCGCCCAGCATCCGGACGCTACCGTCGAGTTGCTCGCGCAGGTCAGTGATCAACCCGTCGAGCTCGTGCATTCGCTCAACGCCGCGCAAGGCGACTTGCTGCTGCTGACGTTCTGGGCGATCAACGCCGATTTTTTTCTGCAGCGCGTGATCGCGGCGCTGGAACTGCGACGCGCGACGCCGGCAGCGACTGGCCCAGCGTCCTCGCCACCCTGATCGACCACGGTCACGACTGGCCTTGGATCGAGCACGCCACCTCGCGCCAACTCGCCTTGTTCTACCGCGTCGCCATTCAGCGCGAACGCGCGCTGCGCGCCGAGCGCATCGAGGACGTCAATGCCGGCTTCGCCGGTGGACGCGACGTCACCGCCTTTATTCAATCCCTTCGGAAGACCCCATGAAGCTGATCGAGAACTGGCGCCACGCATGGCGCTTCGTAAGTGTGCAATCGATGACTCTGGCCATCGCCCTTCAGGGCGTGTGGCTGAACCTGCCCGACGACCTACGGGTGCATGTGCCCGGCCGGATCGCCGCCAGCGTAACGGCGAGCCTGCTCCTGCTCGGCCTGATCGGCCGCCTGTTCCAGCAGCGAGGTCCGGATGGCACGACTCTCCGCTGAGCAGGCCGGCGGCCAAAACGTCCTGGCGTTCCTCGACATGATCGCCCACGCCGAGGGCGTCGAGCGCTTCAGCGAACACGGCGGCTACGACGTGCTGGTCGGCGGCGGTCGATTTACCAGCTACGTTGAGCATCCGCGCAAGATGATCTGGCTGCCGAAGTACCGCATCCACTCCACCGCCGCCGGTCGCTATCAGTTCCTGTGGCGCACCTGGAACAACCTACGCAACCGCCTGAAGCTGCCCGACTTTGGCCCTGCCTCGCAGGACCACGGCGCCATCGAATTACTGAGTGAGACCGGTGCGTTGGCCGACATCAAGAAGGGCTGGATCAGCTCGGCCGTGCGTAGGTCCCGCAAGACCTGGGCTTCGTTGCCCGAGGCCGGCTATGGCCAGCGCGAGGTGCCAATGGAGAGCTTGCTCGCCGTATACGAAAAGGCGGGAGGCCAGATCGCATGATCGCGCTCAAAGTCTGGGCGACGACGCTATTGACCGCGTTGGCCGCCGTACTGGCGGCCTTCGGCTGGGGTCGTTGGCGAGGTCGCCAACGGGCCCGCGACGAGGCCGAAAGCCGTCTGGCTGCCAGTGAACAACAGGCGGCGATAGCCGAGCGCGTCGCGGAACATTCCCAAACCCGATCCGAGGTCGACACCCTTGTCCACCAACTTCCCGATGCCGAAACCACACCGGTGGCGGAGGCTGTGGCTGATTCTGCTGCTGACCGGCTGCGCAACGAATGGTCGCGTGACTGAGGCCGGCACCTCGGGCTGCGAATGGGTTCGCCCAATCTACGTCTCTCAGCAGGATGTCTTGACTGATCCAACGGCACGCCAAATTCTGGCTCACAACGAGACCGGTCGCCGCCTTTGCAATTGGAAGCCTGGCAAGAACTATCGGTCAGCACCGGAGTGATTCAGCATCTCCGGATGCGGCGATCATGTCCGCCCCATGTGGGCCCTGACCAGGCAGGTCGCGTTCCCAATAAGCGCAATTGCGATGCTCGCGATCCAAAGCCAATAGCCGATGTCTTTGGAAATAATCGCGCCGGAATGACCAGCCTCGTTGACGATGATTTCGTGGCGGAAGAGGAAAGCGCCGGCGGTAGCCAATGCGGCTGCGGCAAAAATCCCACCAGCTATAAAGTGCTTCTTCCAGAGCAGCAGCCAAGAAAGAAACAAAGCTGGATTGGCATACCACTCAAAGACACCAATTAGAGGACCAAGGAATCCCATCAGCAGTTTCTCGTAGGCAAGGCCACTGTGCATCTGGCTGCTCGCCGCCGACTGCACCGTGTATGCCGGCAGTACCAGGCACACAACGAAAGAGAGCAGGCTAAAGGCAAGAAACTTTTTGATCACCCGCCGTTCGGCTTCATCGGAAGGTCTGGCTGTACTTGTGCTCATTAGGCTTTGTCTTCCTTGGAGGGGCTTGGATCGAAACCGAAGAGTCTATCGGAACCCGTATTTAGCCACTGAGGCATGGGATTTTGTCCTTTGCACAAAGGCGACCAGTGCAAAGCACATTCTGCGAGGCCCGCTCTCGGGATCGGTATTGGCTTTGAATCTCTCGCGGCGACCTCCAGAGCGATTGTCCGCAGGAAACCGTGACCCGCCTCACCGTCCGCCTGCCGGCGCTCTCGGTATTCTGGGCTAAGCCTGGAGGGCTGTGGATGGAAGGATTCCGAAAGCACATTACCAACGCGCTTGCGTTGCTGGCGCTCTGGCTGGTCGCGACCGGCGCCATGGGAGCCGACTTCCGTCTGGAACGATTGGAGTCGTCGAGTGCTATCTCCTCGGAGCGCATTATCGATGGCACCCGCGATCGCGACTTCCGTTCGGTCAGCAGCACTGAAATCGTCAATCCCACGGCGGCCCCACAGTGGTGGCGTCTGGTCTTGGAGCGTTCGGTCGCAGACACTGAGCTGCCGCAACTGGTCTTCACCCATCCGAATCGTAAGACCATCGAGCTTTGGCAGCCTGGACAGGCGACCCCGCAACGTCGGGCCACGCTTGATGCGGAAGGTCGGGGAGTTCGGCCCTCGCGCTTTCATGTCTTCGCACTAGCTCCGACGCTGCGTGCTGGCGACATCCTTTACTTGAGGGTCGCCTCCGCAACCCGGACTCCGGCCGCGGTATCGATAGCCCCCTTTGGGCAGGTGTACGAAGCCGAGCTCGCCCATGTCCGCTATCGCACGTCGGTGCTAGTGGCTCTGGCGCTGATCTCCGTGTTGGCGTTTGGCTATTTCATAGCGCTTAGTGAGCGCGGCTATGCTTATCTCGGTCTGACCTTGGCGGCGCAGCTGGCGAAGTTGACGATCGACGGCGGCGAGATTGGCCAATGGCCCTGGCTGGCCGAGATGGCCGCTGATCGCCGGGCAAACATCGTCATCAGCACGGCCGCCGTTCTGGCCGGAGTTCGATTCATTGCGTTCTTCCTCGGCTTGCCCCAGCACCAGCCGCGTGTCGCGCGAGCATTGGATATTTGCAGCATGCTGCTGGGCGGATTGCTTTGCGTTTCGGTCATTCAGGTCTGGTCGGTCAGCGCCTACTTCGGTAACTCCGTGATGCTTGCGGCCTTCGCGATCATCGCCATAGGTGGGTTCCGGGCACTTCGGCGCCGCCAGCGCGAAGCGCTGTATCTGTTGATTGCGTGGGCACCGGTAATGGCCATCCTGGTTGCGCTCGTCGGCGGCTACCAAGCGTGGTGGCCGATGACCGATTGGATCGAGTCGTCGCTCCCGGCGGGTTTGGCGTTCAGCGGTTTCGGACTGTTCCTCGGATTGACCGATCGGCTGCGGCAACTGCGAAAGGACCGAGACACGGCGCAGCAGCGTTGGACGTTTGACAAGCTGACCGGGGTCATTACCCGCGATGCCGTCGAGGTGATGCTCTTGGAACAGATGGATCGCGCGCTTCGGTTCAAGCACCCCTTGGCGGTCATCTTCATTGATATCGATCGGTTCAAAGAAATCAACGATCGCTATGGGCACTCGGCAGGCGACGACGCGATCCGCGTCGTGGCACTACGCGCGCGCAACTGGCTGCGTACAGAGCACTTGATCGCTCGCTATGGCGGTGACGAGATGCTGGTGCTGCTGTACAACCACGATCAGTTCGCGGCTCTCCAAGTAGCTGAGGACTTGAGGCTAGCGGTGACGCAGCACCCGTTGGCGGTACAGGGCCAGCTCGTACCCGTCACGCTGAGCATGGGCGTTGCCGATATGCAGCCGGGCGATACGCTCACCGATTTACTGAATCGGGCAGACGCGGCCCTGTATCAGAGCAAGATGAATGGGCGGAGCCGTGTCACTGCTCACGGCATAGTGGCCGCCACGCCATTCGGCGCGACCTAGCCGGACTGTGATCGGGGAATCTGTGAGGCACATCAACCTCTAGTGCAAAGGCACTGGGGCTAGGGTCCGTGCGGGCTAGATTGGGGCACGGCCGATGGGGACATGGCCGTACCTATCCATCATCCCTAAGGACCTAAGCCATGAAGCTCCATCGACTCGTTGCCGTAGCCGTTTCGATCAGCCTGCTCTTCTGCGTCGGCTGCGAAGTGCCCACACCACCCAACATGATCGAGGCCAGTGCCAAGGCGGCAGGTGAACGGGCCAATCGCCTCCTGGTCGAATCGTCTAACACCGCATACGCCGCACCACGGCACTGAGTGCTTCGCGGCTTCCTTGCCGCCGTTTGATGAACCTCTTTAGAGCCGCTGAGGTCAGACCTCAGCGGCTCTAGCTTTCGTGGACGCCGAGCGCGTCCGTCTTCTCATCTCTCAAAGCGCTCTGGTCGCTGACGCGACCGGTGCGTTTTGGCGCGCGCGAACACTTCATGGCCAACCGCGACACCACGATCACACTGTTGATCAAGGCCAACGCCGCACAGCTCAATCAGGCGCTGGAGCAAGCGGGAGTGCGTGCCCGCGCCCTTGGTAACGAAGCCGAGAATGCGGGTCGCCGAAGCAGCAAGGGATTCCAGCAAACCCGGAACAGCGTGGCCGCCATCGGCCAGCAACTCGACCAAGCCAGGACGCAGCTTCTGGCGTTTGTCGGCTTGCAGAGCGCGGGCGACGCGGTCGGCGGCCTGGTCCGTGCGGCCGATGGATACGCCAATCTCTCGGCCAAGATCAAGCTCGCCACGACCTCGCAGGCCGCGTTCAATCTGGCCGACGACGCGGTCTTTGCGATCTCCCAGCGAACCTCGACTGCCCTCGATTCGACGGCCACCTTGTTCGGCCGGCTCAGCAGTGCGCTCAGGGACCAAGGCGGATCGCAGCGCGAAGTCCTCGGGCTGACCGAGACGATCAACAAGGCGCTCGCCGTCTCCGGCGCCACCGCGGCAGAAACGTCGTCGGTCATCGTGCAGCTGAGCCAGGCGTTCGCCGCCGGCCGGCTCAGTGGCGACGAGTTCAACTCGATCAACGATGCCGGCCCACGCTTGATGAAGGCGCTGGCAGACAGCATGGGCGTCACGGTCGGCGAGCTGAAGGCCTTGGCCGAAGCGGGCAAGCTGACCAGCGAGCAGCTCCGTATCGCCTTCTCCGGTCAGCAGGCGAAGAAGATCGCCGCCGAGTTCTCGCAACTGCCGCTCACGATCGAGCGCAGCTTGGTCCAGCTCGATAATGCGTTCACCCGATTTATCGGGCAGCAGGATCGGGCCAGTGGCGTTTCGGTCGCGGTCGCCAGTTCAATCCAAGGGCTGTCGCAGAACTTCGATAGCCTCTCGGCAGTGATCGGTGTGGTCGCGGTGGCGGCGCTAGGCCGGCTGATTGCGACGCTGGCCACGGCCGGTGCGGCGAAGGTATCCGCCCTGCGGAAGACGCAGCAACTGGCGCAGGAAGAACTGGCGCAGGCGCGCGCGGCCGAGGCGGCTGCACAGGCCGAGCTCGCACGCGCCCGGGCCCTGGCGATATCCGGCGCTGGCGCCACGCGGGTGACCAGTGCCGAGGCCGGACTGGCCGCCGCGCAGGCCCGGACCGCGGCGGCGACTCAGGCGGCTACGGCCGCCTTGGGCGCGAAGGCCATCGCGATCCGCAGCCTTTCGTCGGTGCTGACGTTGATGGGCGGGCCCCTCGGCTTGGCGATTACCAGCGTAACCCTGCTCGCAGGCGCGTTCGCGACGGCGAGCGCGAACGCCAGTGCGGCCCGGGCCGAATTCGAAAGCACCATCAAAGCCGCCCAGCGATTCCGCGAGCAGCAGGACGTCGATGCCGGGGTCGATGCCGGCAAGCGGTTGATTGCGCAGCGCGATCGGCTGCGCAAAGAGCTGGAAGATCTGGAAGGTATCCAGAAGGGTGGGGGTGGCTTCCACATCAACCAGGGGCAGAGCGCAGGGCGCCTTCTATACGGCGGCGAGCTGGAAGACGAAATCAAACGCGTGCGCTCGCAGTTGGAGCGAACCAACAAGGAGTTCGACCAAGTTCGAGGCTCGCTGGGCGAGCTGCGCGCCGCGCAGGCCAGTGGCGGACGCACCCGGGTACAGGTCACCAAGCAGGCCAATGACTTCACCAAAGCGCTGACCGAGCAGAACGAATCGCTCAAGGTGGAGCGGATCGAACGCGAGAAGGGGCTGCGGGCGGCCCTGGAGTACCAGGCGGTGAAGGCGGCAGGCGTCAAGGACGCCACGCAGCTGACCGATGCGATGCGCAAAGCGATTGACGTGCAGGTCCGCGAACACGAAGCGGCCGCGGCTGCCAGCAATGCGGGTCGTGCGCAGACCAAGGCTGTTCGCGATGCCGAGCGCCAGCGCAAGGCGGACGAGCGCAAGTTGGCTGCTGATCAGAAGAAGCAAGCGCACGCTGACGCCAAAGAGAAGAAGGACGATGGCGCACTGGATCGTACGGTCCAAGATGTCGACATCGCACTGTTGCGCAACCGCGGCGACGACGCAGCGGCGCGCAGGAAGGAGTTGAATCTTGAGTACAAGCAGGCGCTAGCCGATCTTCAGTCGAAAGGCCGCACCGCCGATGCGCTCAAGGTTCAACTGCGCATCGACACCGACGTGGCGAAGGTCGAGCTGGAAGACCTGCAAGCCCAGGTCGACCGCGTGTTCGGCGAGCAGTCCCGGCAAGAACAATCCATCCAGACACGTCAGCAAGCCGGTCTCCTGACCGAAATTGGTGCGCGTCGGGAGTTGATCGACCTGCATGCCCGCACCGCGGCCGAGGTCGAGCAGCTCTTGCCGAAGATGGATCAACTGGCAGCCAAGACCGGCGCGCCGGAATCGATCGAGCGGGTCCAGGATCTGACCGCGCAGGTCGCTGCGCTCAAGGTGCAGTCGAATGAGCTAGTGGTGACGCTCACCAACGGCTTCGAGTCTGGCCTAAGCAACGCGCTCGAAGGTCTGGCTACCGGCACGCTGACATTGCGCCAAGCGCTGACCGGCCTGGTGCAAGATATGGCGCAATCGCTCGCTCAGCTCGCATCGCAGCAGCTGGCAGCGATAGCGACCGCCAAGCTGATGTCGCTTGTCGGCAAACTGGCCGGTGGCAAGGGCACTCCGGATCTCGCTCAGCCCGATCCGGTGCAGGCCGCTGCTGCGGGTGCGGCCTACGCCGTGCCGATCACGGGCGCCTCAGTCGCGCTCGGGGCCGCCGGTACGGTGGTGATGAATGCAGCGATCGCGATGCAGACCGCGGCGACCACGATGCTGGCCGCCAATGCCACCAAGTCGGTGACGGGTTTTGCCGCAGGTGGCTTCACCGGCATCGGCCCGAAGTATGCTCCGGCCGGTGTCGTTCACCGCGGCGAGTTCGTGCACCGCCGCGAGGTCGTTCGGCAGCCCGGCGCGCGGTCGTTTCTGGAGCGGTTCAACCGTATTGGTATGGCAGCGATTGACGGGCTACGCGGTTATGCATCGGGCGGATTCGTCACGCTGGCTCCGGGTGCGCCGGCACTGTCACGCGCACCGATGGCCGAGCGAAGTTCAACCACGTCTGATGCCGGTCAGCGTCGATCACAGATCACTAACGTCCTGTACCTCGACCCGCGCGAGATCGTGAACGTGATGAGCACCCAGGCAGGCCGTCAAGTAATCCTGTCCACAATTCGCGCCAACGCGCCGACCGTTCGTCAAGACATAGCAGCACTTTAGCCCTGGCCGATCAGGTGCGGCTAGCCCGTTCCTCTAATTGGGCATGATTGTCCTCGCCCGTTGACTGTCCAACTTAAGAGGGGGGTTCTATGAGACTCAGCATGGTGACATTGACGGTCGTCGCCTTGGCAACCTTTTCATACCCAAGCCTGTCGGAGGTGAACGAGACCCATCGATTTACAATCGGCGAGGATCACGACAAAGCTTCGCTACAACCTATGTACGAGTGCGAAACGGCGCACTCTGCGGTGGTCCAAGACCGATGCGAAGTAAAGATGCCTAATGGCAGCCCCTTAGCTTATCGAGCTACCGCACCAATCCTGATCTCTAATCCCGACGGGGGACGCTGCGGATATTCGATCTATGAGTTCACATGCATCAATATGCCAGAACCATCGCGAGTCTCGAAGTTCACCATAGGGCAGTTTGATAGTGCTGCTCCAATAAAACCTAGGTACGACTGTGGAACCGACGCCGAAGTTGTGGCGCAGAACGCATGTACCATCCTGAATGCTGGAGTACCCGAAAAGTTTCCCTTCACGGTACAAAGGCAATCTACGAAATCTGGAAATCGATGCGGCTACTCGGTTTGGGAAATCAAGTGCCGAGATTACCCCGCCTCATTCCGTTCAATGGCTAATTAGCGCGAAGCTGTTTAGCGAACTTCGACGCCGCCTAAGATGGCGGCGTTTTTTGTGCGGATTACAGCGCACCGCTAGCACCCAAACTTTCCATTGCGATCGGTCCCAAGTGCCGGTTGCACTTCCTTTTTTCATGACATGACACTTCGCACCGGCATCGCATCCGACTACTTCGACTTCCTCAATCAGCTTGAATCGGCCTTGTGCAGCGAAGGGCACGCCTGGGGTTCGCTCTATGCGGGCGCCGGCAACGGCACACTGATGGGTTCGGACGGTTCGACTGGGGGCTACCGCGGCGGGGTCGCGTCCGTAGCGGAGGCTTTCACCGTCACCGCGCTCGACACCGAGCGCTTCCAAGTAGTCGGCACCGCCGCGGGCGATCTCGGCACCGCGCGGGTCGGCCAACTATTTGAAACCGATCGGCTGCGATTCCGGATCAACGCGGGTTCCGTCCCGTTTGTTGCGGGCGACCGCTTCACCCTGAATACCTCGCCGGCTTGGACGTTGGTGCGACGCTACGGGTGTCGGAACGCCAACGCACGGACTACCAACTTCGCCAATCCGATCGCCGTCTTCGACAACCGCATGGACACCGTAGCCACGCGTCCCGTCGCAGACCTACCGGCTCACGCTACGATCGAAATGATCGGGCCGACCTCGGTCAGGGCAATGACACTCGGCATCGGCGACAGCGGCGCGCGCGGCCCGGCCGCGTTCGCGCTGCAACGCTCCGATGACGGCGCGACTTGGGCGTCCGTGCAAGCCTGGTTGGAACAGACGTGGCCGACCGCCAAGATGCGGCGCACGTACCCGGTTACCAGCGCGGCACCGTCTGCACGGTTCTGGAGGGTGATGATCACCGCGGCAGCGGGGGGTGATCCGCTGGAAGTGAACGACGTCAGCTTCCACACCGATCTCAATGCCGACTTCGAGCTGGAGGACCGGGCGCAGTGGATCGTGCAGGCGCCGGGCCTGGACGGGCAGAAGGCGATCTTCTTCGGTGCTGAACTGTACGAAGATGCCGCGCGGGCGGCCTACAACCTCAATTGGTACGGTTTCCGCTCGCACAACCCGCTGCGCAGCCTGCGTACCCAGATTAACGTCAGCGGGCTGCGCTGCTTGCCGCTACGCAACGGCCCACTTGCCTACTGGCTGGCCATCAATGGCCAGCGCGTCGCCATCGTTGCCCGAATCGGCACTGTCTACGTCAGCGCCTATCTGGGCTTCGTCAACGCCTACGAGCCGCCGTCGATTCACGAGTACCCACTCGCAATCGGCGCGTGCGGCTCTGTGGAAATACTGACTCCGGACATGACCGATGCCAACTTCCGATGCTTCTTCGATCCTGGCCGCTATAGCCTGGTCGCGAATTACCCGGACAACGTCTGGCGGGTGCACGCCAATCGGTACGCTGTCGGAGCGAACGAGTATGGCGACAGTGAAACCCCGGGCAAGGTCTATCCGAGCGCCATGTCCACGTCCGGTGATCGCGCGTATCTGCGCGAGAACCTCGACGGTTCTTCGCCCATTCTTCCGCTGATCCTCGGCAGCTCGAATCCGCGACACGCGCTCGGCGAGTTCGACGGATGTGGTTGGACCACCGGGTTCAGCACCGCCTCGGAGTCACGCATCGACCATGAGAGTACGGCCTGGATGGCGTTCCAGAACGCCTTTCGCACTTCGCCCGATAACTACTTTGCCCTGAAGCTGGACTGATGGCGTACGCGACTTCCGCAGCAAGCGATCCCAATGAGCTGCTCGACAAGCTGCGTCTGTTCGCTCAGGGCGACGGTTGGATCGTTGATGGGCTGCGCGATCGCACGGCCAAGGTCGGGAAGGCACTGAGCCTGCATGCGGGCCAGTTGTACGCGACGTTCCTGACCGAGCTGACCGGTGGCGACGGCAACCGGCCTCCACCGTTCGTGGGGGCCTTCGGCCACACCGGCTATGTCGCAAGCGCCAATGCCGACGTACAGAACGAAGCCAGCGCGGTTGCCTGGACCAACTACGCCCAGGGGCCGTACAGCGCCGTTCACTTTTTCAGCCAAACCGCGCCCCAGCCTTACCTGCACATCGTGCTGGAAACCCAGGCCGGCACGTTCAAGCACTTTGGGACCGGCCGCCTGATCACGGCGGGGGCGGTTCACACCGGCCAGTACGTCTACGGCAGTCAGTGGTATTACGACGCCAACTACATCAACAGTCCCGACGATCAACGCCATGCCGTAGCGTTTGATGACAACTGGTACAACTTTGTCTCGCCGGTAACGCGGGTGCGCGCCGACTACGACGGCGCTGCGCCACGGTGGCATTCCGTATCGGACTCGGACACGGATACACGTCGGCTGCTGTGCGGCTGGCGGGGTAAATCGGCGCCGACCAATCTGCTGAAAGACCTGGGGCACAGCACGCTCACCGGGCGCGCACCAGGGCAGCCGCTATGGTGCGCGGTGCCGCGGGGCGCCGGTCTGTTCTCGGACATCGGCCACCCGCCGGATCTGCGCTTCATTCGTCTGGACAGCTACGCCCCGGGCGAGGAACTGACCCTGGGCAGCGACCGCTGGAAGCTGTTCCCGGTCCACCGCAAGAACGGACCCGCCGGCACCCCCAACAGCGGCGTCTACGGCTACGCCTACCGCATCACCGACTGAGCCGAACCCTATGCCGTGGACCGCCCTGTGGCCGCTGACCTTCAGCGGTCGGGGCGACTACTTCACCTCGCCGCCGGTCTGGGATGGCCGCGCCAGCGGCGCGCTCGGGTCGGAGCCGCGATTCGGTGCACGCTCCGTGGCGGTGCCGCAGCACGTCGCGGACCAACGCCGCGGCGCGCTGCAGGCAATGTTCGGCGACGACTTTTTCGACCGGATTCACGTCGAGCCGCGCGTACTCAACCTGGGTAACGTCAGCAGCGTGCAGCAGCGTGCCGTGCGCGTCTGGAACGCCTACCGCGCGCGTGCTCTGACGCTAACGGATGCCGCGCTGGTGGCTGGCGAAGGCATCGTGCTGACTGCGCCCGGTGCAACGCCGCTGCCGTTCGCTCCGCTATCGGAGCGGACGTGGCAAATCGCAGTCGGCACCGAAGGCCCGCCGGTCATTGCCGCAACGCTGTCGTTTCAGTTCGCCGGGTTCGGCGCGATCCCGGTCGTCATCACTGGTCAGCGCATCGTCGCCTGGGCCTTTGCCCCGGATTGGTCGCGCGGCGTGCTCGAACGGCTGGCGTGGAAGACCGACATCCTGACCAGCCCGACGCAGGTCGAGCAGCGCCGTAGCCTGCGCTCCACACCGCGCCGTTCGTTCGAGGCCACGATGATCGTGGATGGCCGCGAACGGGTGCTGCTGGACTTGGCCGTATTCGGCTGGGGCGGACGGACTTGGGCGCTCCCGATCTGGCCCGACGTGCAGTGGCTGCCGAACGAGCATGCTCTGGGTATCCGGGTAATCGCTTGCGACCCCCTGCATCGCGACTTCCGTGTTGGCGGCCTGGTGCAATTGCGCGGCAAGACCGCCTTCGAGGTCGAGGTGGCTGAGGTCGAGGCCATTGGTGCCGCCTCGATCACACTGCGGCATCCCACGACGAAGGCATGGCCGCGCGGCACCCGGCTGTATCCGGTCCGTACTGCGCGTTTGGCTGAGCCCCCGAAGGTCACCCGGCTTTCGGATCAAGCGGCATCGGTCAGCGCCCGCTTCGACATCGTCGAGTCCTGTGACTGGCCAACTGTGGCGGACGCATCGATGTATCGCGGCCATCCCGTGTTGGCGAAGCGGCCGGATGAAACCGAGGCCCTGTCGAGCGGCTGGCAGCGGGCGCTGTTGACGCTGGACAACGAGTTCGGCCGACCCTTCGTAATGGACCCGGCGGACTGGGCGGCGGTATCGCAGGCCCACCATTGGCGCATGCACGGCCGGGCCGAGCGGGCGACGGTCCGCTCCTGGCTGTACACCCTGCGGGGCCGCCAGCGCGCCGTCTGGCGACCGACCCATGCCGACGACCTGGTCCTGGTCGCCAACGTCGCCGGTACGGCCACGGCATTGGATGTCGCGAACGTGGGGCTCGCGCGGTTCGCTGGCCTGCGGCCTGGCCGACGCGACCTACGGATCGAGTTGCGGGACGGCCAGGCCTTCCACCGCCGGATCACTGCAGCGGTTGCGTTGGACGACGAGGTCGAGCGACTGACGATCGATTCCGCACTTGGTGTCGACATTCGTCCACAAGCGGTGCGACGCATCAGCTTCCTGGTACTCAGTCGTGGCGACAGCGAGGAGGCCGAAATCGAACACCACACCGACAGCGACGGCGCGGCCGATACTTCCCTTGTCCTTCGCGCTGTGCGCGACCCCGAAAGCGACGACAGCGGCCCCGCACCGGCATGAGTTTCGAGCAACTGGAACGATCGGCTGCCGCGGGCAACCCGCGGCGGCTGTACGAGTTCGTGCGCGGCGCCCGGCGCTGGCGCTACACCGGCGGCGACCGCGACTTCGCGCTCGACACCCAGATCTACCGGGCCGTCGCCGTTCGGGACGACGGTATTCGCCAGTCGGGGCATACCGCCAGCGACATGCTGACGATCACTGCGCCGGGTGATTTCGAGGTCGCACGTCTGTACCGCGGGCTGCCGCCGTCGAGCGAGGTGGCCGTTGTCGTCCGCGATGTCCACGAAGGCGATGGTGATGCGCACGTAGTCTGGATGGGCCGCGTGGCGGGCGTGAACCGGCCGTCGCTGGAAAGCACCGAGGTCCGGTGCCAGTCGCTCGATGCCGCGCTCGGACAGCCTGGGTTGCGGTTGGCCTGGACGCGCGGTTGCCCGTACACGCTCTACGACCGCAATTGCCGGGTTAATCCCGAGTCGTATCGCGTCCCGGCGTCGCTGACCACGCTCGCCGGCAACGTCGTCACCGCCGGCATCTTCAGCCAATACCCGGACGGCTGGTTCGCGGGCGGCTTCCTGGCGTGGGATCTGGGCGAGGCCGGTTTGGAGCGGCGCGGCATCCGCACGCATATCGGCGAGCGTCTGGTCCTGCTCGGCGCCGGAGACGGGCTGCGCGTCGGCCAGGCCGTTGTCGCCTATCCCGGCTGCGGCCGGTCGATGGCGATCTGCCACGCCAAGTTCAACAACGCCCCGAACTACGGCGGCGCGCCCGGGCTGCCGGGCAAATCGCCGTTCGACGGCACGCCCCTCTTCTGATTCGCGGAATCTCGTCATGAACATCTGGGTCCAGCTCGCGATCTGGGTCATCAGCTATTTCGTCTCGGCAGCCGCACGGCCGAAGCCACTGCAGCCCAAGCCGGCCGCGTTCGGCGACTTCCAGTTCCCACAAAGCACCGAGGGCACGCCGCAGTCGGTGGTGTTCGGCGATGTGTGGACACCGGACTGGATGGTGCTGGGCGTCGGCCAGTACCGGACCCAGCCGATCAAACAGAAGGGCGGCAAGAAGTGATCGTGACCCTGGATCACCTACGTCGCGCGCCGGGGTTCGGAGCGCGACCGGGCTTCTGTGCGCGAGGCGGACGCGAGTGGTTTGCCTACTACGGCCTGGACTGGAGCGCGTTCTTGCGCGACGGCATCGACGCCGAGGTCATCGAAGCGACTGGGGATGCCTTGGGCCTGCACCTGGTCGCGTTCGCGCGCGCGGAGGCCGAGCGTGGGCAGCAGTAAGAAGCAGACGGTCGGGCACCGCTATCTGTTCGGGCTGCACATGGGCCTATCGCGCGGTCCGCTGGACGAGCTCGTCGAGATCCGGGTTGGCGACCGCGAAGCCTGGAAGGGCTCGATCACCAAGACCGGGCGCCTCTTCATTAGCAAGCCCGACCTGTTCGGCGGCGACAAGGGCGAAGGCGGGGTCAAGGGCTGGCTCGATGTGCTGATGGGCGAGGCGGCCCAAGCGGTCCTGCCGGCGTTGGGCGCACTCCACGGGGTGCCGACGCCCGCGTTCCGCAACGTCACCACGCAGTACTTCGATGGCCAGATCGCGGCCAACAACCCGTACCCGAAGCCCTGGAAGATGCGCGTTCGCCGCGCGCTCGCGGGATGGGACGGCGCGCCGTGGTATCCCGAAAAGGCGGTGATCTGGCTTGCCAACGGCGCTATCCGGGCGATGAACCCCGCGCACATCCTGGTCGAGTGCCTGACCAATCGGGATTGGGGGCGGGGCCTGGACCGGGGCGTGCTGGACGAGGCGAGCTATCGCGCCGCCGCTGACACGCTGCATGCCGAGGGGTTCGGACTGTGCCTGCGCTGGAACCGGCAGTCACCGATCGCCGACTTCATGCAGGTCGTGATCGACCACGTCGGCGCCGCGCAGTACACCGATCGCTCGACCGGGCGGCTGACGCTGAAGCTGTTGCGCGACGACTACCGGGTCGACGACTTGCCGGTCTTCGATTACGAGTCGGGCCTGCTGGCAATCGAGGAGGATGAGGGGGCGGCGCAGGACGGTGCGATCAACCAACTGATCGTCACTTGGTATGACCCGGTCAAGGACGAAGAGCGACAGATCCGGGTCGAGGATCTGGCCGGCATCCAAGCCACCGGCGGCGTGGCCTCCAGCACCACGGAGTACAAGGGCCTGCCGACCGCAGAACTGGCGGGGCGGGTCGGCATGCGCGACCTGACAGTCGCTTGTTCCGGGCTCAAACGGTTGAAGCTGCGCTTCGACCGCCGCGGCGGCATCCTGGCGCCCGGCGGCGTGTTCCGTGTTCGCGAGCCGTTTCGCGGCCTGGACAACCTGGTCCTGCGGGTGGGGACGTTCGATGACGGTAAGCTCGCCGAGGGGGCGATCACGGTCGCCGCGGTACAGGATGTGTTCGGCCTGCCGGGGACGGCCTATCTGGAGCCGCAGCCGCCTGTGTGGACGCCGCCGGATCGCATTCCGCAGCCGTCGCCGAATCGGCGCTTGGTCGAGGCCAGCTACCGCGACCTGGCTACCACGCTCACTGCCGCGGAGTTGGCGGCTGTCCCGGTCGATGCCGGTGCCGTTCTGGCGGTCGCCGAACAAGCGGGCGGACTCGCACTGAATTACGTGCTGACCACCCGGGTCGGCAGCGGCGAATTCAGCGAGGCCGGCGTGGGCGATTGGTGCCCCACTGCAGTGCTTGCTGAGGCAATGACCGCCACCACCGTGGTGGTGCAGTTGGTCTCCGGTCGAGGGCTGGATCAGATCACGGCCGGCACGGCCGCGCTGCTGGATGACGAGATCGTCCGTGTCGTCGCCGTCGATCCGCAGGCGCAGATCACGACGCTGGCGCGTGGATGTGCCGACACCGTGCCGGCGCTGCACGCAACCAGCGCAAGACTTTGGTTCTATGACGACTACGCCGCTGCCGATCCGAACGACTACAGCGTCGGCGAGACCGTGCAAGCCAAGCTGCTAACGCGCACGTCAAGCGCGCAGCTCGATCCCGCGCTGGCGCCGGTGGACACGGTCAAGCTGGCCCAGCGCCAGGCGCGCCCCTATCCACCGGGTGATCTGAAACTCAACGGCCTGGGCTATCCGACGTCGATCGACGGCGACCTGGTGGTGACCTGGGCCCACCGCGACCGGCGACTACAAGCGGACCAACTAGTCGACCACGGGCAGGGATCGATCGGCCCGGAGGCCGGCACAGCCTATGTGTTGCGGATACTGGACGACATCGCCGGCGGCGTGCTGGACAGCCCGGCGGCGACGACCGGAACCAGCTACGCCGCGCCGCTCAAAGGCGCCTATCGGCTGCGTGCCGAAGTGGCCTCGACTCGCGACGGCCTGACGAGTTGGCAAAAGGCTACTCACACCGTCGACTTCAAGAACGGACTGCTGCGCTCGGAGACCGGCGATGAGCTGGTCTCCGAAGCGGGTGACTACCTGCTCATCGAGTGAACCATGGCGAATCAAAAACTGTCCCAACTACCGGCAGCTAGCGCGCTGACCGGCACCGAGATCGTGCCCATCGTGCAAGGCGGGCAAACGCGAAGCACTACTGCCGCCGCGGTCGCCGACCTCCGCAAGGGGGTGTGGCAGACGCCGACGCTCAACGCGCCGTGGGCGAACTATGGTGACGTCTTCGCGTCAGCCGGTTACCGACGCGATGGAGGCAGGGTCCAGTTGCGAGGGCTGGTGAAGGCGGGTGCTGGCGGAACCGCCATCTTCGTGCTGCCCACGGGCTACCGCCCCCCCACGCAGCAGATTTATACGGCCGTAAGCGATTCGAGCACCCAGGCACGTGTCGACGTGAAAACAAATGGAGAAGTGCTGGTATCGCAGCCGGGCGCCGGAGTGCTTGGCTGGCTATCCCTGGACGGCGTCGCGTTCTTCACCGATTCCTAGATCAAAAGCGAGAGGGCGCCGTAGCGCCCTCTTGTGTCAGTCGGACAATTCCGGAAAGCCAACTAGTGAGGCTTGCTCGATTCGGCGGCATCCGTAACCTGAAATGGCTCCGAAGGGAGCCAACAGCCACGCATCTGTCGAATCTTGGCGCGATAGGTTTCCGGCCCCGCGGGCCTACTCTGCCCAAGGAATGTCAATTGATCACCCGGAGGAACAGTAACCGTTGCAGTCGCAGGTTCCGGATGGTCGATAACCGTAACGTCGTCGCTCCAACCATCGACTGTCTGTTTTTCAATTGTGAAGTCGAGCGGGTACAACTTGATCGGCTGCTTTTCACCTTTATACGTAGCAAATCGCAAGGTTTTCTTCGAGTGATTGATCAGCACGTACTTTCCATATACATAGCCCCAATCACGAGCGCGCTCAGCATCCACCCCACTAAAGGTGATCTGAACCCCCTCGATTGGCTTGTCGCAATCACCGTTTGCAGACGATGTGGCAGGAATGACAAGAGCAACTGGCAAAAAAAACAAAGCCCATAGATTCATAAAGGGTCCTCAGATGAATACGCAACATGTCCGCCAGCGCGCCCGTGATCGTATCTCTTCTTAGAGGCGATTACGGCTGCGCGTGCGCCAGGTTCCAACAAAGCCTGCATCTTCTTGCGGTTCTCAGTCACGCACTCTACCTCGGTAGCATACGAATTCGCTTTAAGCGTTCGCTCCAATGACTCAGCATTAGGCTTGGCCGACTCCATCCACCGCCTCATATCGCGAACATGCTGGTACTCGTCGCGGACCGTATCGCGTTGAACAGCAGGATCTTTGTAGCGCCTGCGAAGATATACCAAAGTGTCTACACGAACTGAGAACTCATTCAGCCGGAACTGACCATTCTCGCAAGTGCAGTTGGGGGTAATAGCCCAGTCCACACCGGTTCTTCCAAGCGTGCCAGGATCGTACGGATGCTGAACGTCCCCGGGATAGGTGGCCATGCTGGCTCCTCGTGCAACCGCTCCCCACAACTTCTGCGTATCAGTCTCTTCCCATTGCAGGAGACCCATAGGATCTGACCACATGAGAGGAGATCCACTGACATAGGTGTAGGTATTGAGTCCGCCCTGCAGGCCTATCGGATCACTCTGGAGGTATCGACCGATCGACGGATCGTAGTCACGGAACATGTTGTAGTGGGTCGAACTTACCGCGTCGAACTGCTGTCCAGCAAATCTTAAGTCGAAGGTGAAGGCCTTGCCGTCCTTGTCTGGGTCTTGATTCGGTAGTCCAGCGCCGAAAGCATCTCCACCTATGTCCCAGTTCCAGACTGCACGCTGGCGGACTGGATCAACCACAACGCGAGGAGCGGCCAGATGATCCGCTTCAATATAGTGAAGCTTACCGGCAGCAATGATGCCAATAGGCAAATCTCCGAGCCAGACCACCTCTTGTACCGCTACACCCGAAGAGTCGTAGCGCCCATGGAAGCGACCAGTCTTATCGTAGACGGTGTAGTCAGTGGTGGCTCCAAGCTGTCGTTGGACCCGCTCACCAACACCGTTGTAGCGATATGAGGCCTTCAAGAGGCTGTTTATTTTTACGGTACTCATTCGGCCGGCTGCATTGTAGCCAAACTCTTTGCCTGTGCCTCCGATGCTGATCGTGTTTCCGGAGGCATCATAGGTCCGGGCGACGTCGTTCCATGCCGTTAACCGATCAACCGTGTAGACGTAGTTGGTGCTTGTCGCACCATTCGAAATCTCTGTCGTGCGGTTCTGGGTGAAGTCGTGGTAAAGGTAGGTCTTGAGGGGAGCATCTACTCCAGTCTTGATATCGGCAAGTTGATCGAGCGCGTCGTATCCATACTTTCGCAAGGCCGGTGTGGACTGATCGCCCTTCCGTAGTTCCACAAGATTGCCGACCTCATTGAAAATGAAGCCCGCCGAAAAGCCGTCCACCCCGGTGTCTTGGATACTGGAAGGCTGATAGTTGAGGTTGTACTGTCGGCGCAACCGGCGACCATTGCCAAAAACTAGCTCCCCAGCTGGGCCGAACGGGTAGTAGCTGATACTACTCAGCAGTGTCTGGATAGGCTGGCCCGGCCGCGTCACAGTGACGCTTGCGACATTGCCTTCGCTGTTGGCTCCGTACGCGACCAGAGTACCGCTTGGGTACGTGATCGATTTGAGTCGACCGCCTTTGGTGTACTCGTAGCGCGAGGTGAACGTCTTCCCATTGATCACTTGAATTTTGCGGGCGATTTGGCCATACCGGTCATAGCAGTAGTCGGTATAGCCGGTCCCGTCCGTGAGGCGCGCGAGACGTCCTTTAGCAAATGTTTCGCCAATGGCGCAAGCCGGCGCGGTCGTATCGTAGGCACGAGTAACGTTCAAGGTAGGATCGGCCGGATAGCTGGTCAGCAAGGACCGTCCGAGCGCGTCGTACGTGTAGTTCGTGATCCGGCCATCTGCATCCGTCGCCGATGTGCGGTTCCCACTATTGTCATAGGTATAGACGCTCGACCCCGTGGCGGGACTCCTCAGCGTCAGCACCTCGCCGAAGCGATTCCGGTCGTATCCCGTCTCTCGACCAAGGCCATCGTAAGTCGAAGTCAGCTCGCCCATTGCATCGTAGAAATGATCCGAGCCGGTGGCCCGGCCGGCCAGGTTCGCGCGCGTTCGGGTCGTCTGCTTGAACCAGTTTGCGCCTTCTGTGGTGTTCCGGCCCAAAGCGTCCGTCGTGTAGTTCGGAGTACCCCCGGCCCAGTACGTGAAGTTCGTTTGGCGACCGTAAGCATCCTTCACGGACTTGATCTGGCCCAGTTGGTTCCGCAGGGTAGTCAAAGTACGCGTGATGACGCCCGCCGGGTCCTTTACGTCCGTCTTTTCGGGGCGCCCCTCATTGTCCAGGGTGTAGTGGATTCGGGCACCGGTCGAGCTAATTACATCAGTTAGGCGACCGGCCGGATCGTATTCGAAGCGGGCGATGATGCCATCGGCGTCAGTGGTCTTCTTTAAGAGTCCGACTGTGTCGTACTCCATCTGCGTGATCGCATCATCCGTCTCCGTCGCATTGTCGCTTCCGCGCACGATCTGCCTGAGCAGCCAGCCGCGGGGGTGATACTCCAGATCCGTAACGATACCGTTGGCGTCACGACTGGAGATGGCTCGACCGCTCCGGTCGTATTTGAGAATCTCTTCGACCTGACCGAGGGCATTGGTCACCTTCCACACGTCCCCCCTTCTATGGCCGCAACTACCGGTGGGTGCTGCGCATCCCGCCTCATCCTGGGCGTAGTAGGCGAAGGATGTGATGTCGTTGACGTCCGTGCGCGGTCCGTCTACCTGCGTGACCAGTCCAATGATCGGGCAGAGGCCCGCCTGGATATCGGTTGCCTCGCAGTAGCTCGTCGCGCTGGTGCGGGTGGTTCCACTCAGCGGGTCCATCTTCGTTGCGGTGAGCTCTTGCCCACGTCCGTTATACGTCCACAGGCGCTTCGTCCAAAGCTGGCCGTCCCGGTTGTAGACGCGCTCCTCCGTCGGAACATCGAATGCCGGATGCCAATCAATCTGCGTCAGCCGTTCCTCACGATCTCCGATAGCTTCGCGCTTCTGCGCCACCAACCCACGGCTGTTGTAGTCGAAGTCCGCAGACGTGCGCCCGAAGTCACCGACTCTATCGGGAAAGCCGTTGGCATCGTAGGTGTAGGCGGCCGTCGCACTGGCGCAGCCATCCGTGCAGACCCGCTCAGCGTCAGTCGTAAGCTTTCGCCCATTAACCGTTGTGAATTTGTACTTGTATCGCAGACCGTTCGCATACACGACGTCTGTGGTGCCGTACTGTCCTCCCTCGACGACATAGCGCTCAGCTCCTTGGGAGTGCTCAGTCGAGTTGGGATAGCCAGCATTGTCGTAACCGAACTTTGCCTTCACCGACCCAGTCTCGTCCAGGATCTGAGTCAGCAGTCCACGCATCATGGTCTCAGTGCCTGCGTAGTATCGGTACTCCCGCTTATACCCTGAAGTAGCCACCACCTTTTCCAGCCGCCGTTCCGTATCCCCTGGGAAGGTCGGGTAGTCGGGAGCCACGTAGATATAGTCGTACCTGACTCCGTTGGGATCGGTCAACGACGAAATCTGCGCATCCCCATCGTGCAAGATGTGCAGGGACCGACCTTGCGGATCGGTGACTTTGGTAAGGAGGCCGGAGGCGTACTCAAGTGTAAGGTGATATCCGTCAAGGTAGTCGATGGCCAGCAAACGTCCGCCTGCGTCATAAGTCTCCACAGACCCATCGGCGGCATTGCTCAGCTCCCAGCTAATTGGCTGGCCAGCCTCCAGGGTTGGGGTCAAGACCATCTTGACCTCAGCGCTAGGCAGCCAAGCACCATCAACCCTGCGGAATATGATCTGCATGCCGTCATCACGATGGACAGTGATGGCTTTGCTGTCCGCCGAGAAGGCATTGAACTCGAGATTCCGACTGTATGTATGCCGCCAGTTCTCGCCCATATCGGCCGATTCGACCTCAGGCGCGCTGTTGTAATAGCGATGGAACTTAAGGCCCCGCCCCCCGGTGCCGGCGTAGTCGGTCTCGTCCTGAAACTTATTGGCTGCGTTCACAACGATAGGATTTCCGATGCAGTTGTTGCTGCAATCGCTCCGGCCCAGGTTCTTGCCGCTGTCTTCCTCGCGTTCTTTCAATGGCCAAAACGCGTTCGCCGTTCCGTAATAGTACGAATACCGTTCCAGGGGCGGATCATCATACGGCGGCAGATCGTAGCGATTGGCCATCTCTAAATGGATGGTCAGCAAACCCCCTGTCGCCTCCGGCGCGATGACCGCCTCCTTACAATCGGTGATGATCCAGGTCCTTTGATTGAACCCATCCTGCAGAGGAGGATACTCAATCAAGTCCTGGGCTCGATCGATCTTTTGTTGCTTGCATGCTGCCATGGCCTCACGAAGCGTATAGGTGCTTGGCCATGCGCCCATCCAAACCGGGCCCGGCGCATGCCCCCCCGGAAGTGCCTGGCCGGTCTCGACCGGGAACGCGGCCATGGCCGAGAATGAGGTCAAGGCAGTCAACGCCACAGCGAGGTTTGCAGCTAGCGGATTTAGTCTTTTCCCAACGAGCATCTTCATTCCTTGGAAGTGTGGTTATCGTCTTTGGCCATGCTCGCCGTGACGCCGCGGCGCATCAAATTCTCGGCCAGTCTTGAGCAAAGGCGTCTCTAGATCTGAGATGTCGCGGCTAGAATCGTTGGCTGGCTCTATTGGCCAGCGAGCCCTCCGGTCCGTTCCCGCAAACAACGAAGCTGCGTTCTAGGATCAGCGTCCGGTCTGCACTAGCGACGGTCTCGGGGCGGTCAGCAACGATTACCCTTGTGATCGCAAGTGAGCGCACCGCCTCGTTGACCAGTCGCTCACGGCCCACATCAAAATGGCTGGTCGCTTCATCGAGGAACAGAATGCGAGGTTGTCTAGACAAGGCCCGTGCGAGAACGATGCGCTGCTTCTGTCCGCCGGACAGAGTGCTCCCCAGGTCGCCGATGATAGTCTGACTTCGCATCGGCATCCTAGTTCGCCGCGGCTGCGTGAGGCTACTGCTTTCAAGCCAGACGTTGCTCTGAGCATCAATGACCTGCTTGCGGAAGAGGTCAGACATGGTCCTTCCCTTTGCGGCACGCCCTATCGCGGGGACCTTGGCGCGGGGGCTGGCAAAGAAGCTCCTCGCGTACGACGTGGACCGTTCTCGGAGCCGTAATGCCGACTCGTACTTCACCGGCGAATCGAGGCGGCAACAGGCGCACCTCAATCTTGTCACCGATCATTACTGCTTGACCCGGGCAACGAGTCAGGACGAGCATTGACGTTCGGCCTTTGACGTTCATGGACGAGCGTGCACCAAACCGTACGCGTCGCACGCTTCGCGCAGTTGACGACTGCTGCCGCTCTCGGTCTCCACACAGTACTCAAGTAGCTCTTGCGGCAGCATGTACGTGACGACTGATTCCAGCGCGCCATCGAGGGCTGGTGCTCGGACTTCCGTGGGCATTCCGGTATCGAGATGCCGCTGGCGGGCACGGGCGCACGCAGCGGAGATGCACGTTGCCCTGGAGGAAAACGGAACATGTTCGTCTTCGCCGTTGACGGAAACTCGCCAGTTCAGGGAGCCTCGGCAGATCGCATCAAAATGCACAACTCTTGTACCTACCATCCCTCGTACTCCTTGAGGACGCCGATTCGACGCGCAAATCCTTCTCCAACCCATTGCGGGTGATATGTGCGCTCCAACATCTGATCCGGATGCATGAAGAGGCCACGAGCTTCACGCTCGGCCGTGTTGCATAGCGCAGGGAACACCGCCCAGAAGGTTGGGTCGACGATTTCGTGACTTGGCAGGGTCAGCCAGGCGTGCAAGCTGACACGCGCACCCGGGGCGATTCCGGTACGCAGCATCTGCTCTAAGCCTTCAACGGGTGTGTGGCAAAGTCGCCGCCCATCCTGGTAGACGTAGCCCAAGGTGAAGGCGATACGGACCCGTAGCTGGGCCTCCAGCATTCCGCGCACCATGGCAGTCACGCCGTACCGCTCAGCTGCAATGACGTCTTCACGCAGTCGTCCTAAGCCGTAATCCCTGAGCCTCCGAGTGGACTCGATTGCTTCGGCCGAAGCGAACCGCATCGGGAGTGGCTCAAAGCGAGGTGGATTAAGTCCCCAGAGGACGGCACGCGCACGCGCCGCCTCGAACTTAGCTTCATAGACGCCAGTAGCGCTCTCCGGCGAACGCTTGGCTTTCTTGAACAGCCGGCCTAGCCAGTTTGGCAAATGGAGGGGCATATACGTTGATGACTGGAATTGAGACACAAAGCCCTCCTGACCGCCCCTGTCGGGACGGTACGGCTGAGGTCGGGTTGGAAGGGGGCGGGCTTAAACGGATCGGAAAGTCCGAGTCCGCGTCAACATTCGACTTTGCTTCGGTCAGACCGAGATTTTGCAGGCAGGGTGTAGGTGGCGAACGTTCTCGATCTCGCGCCGGATGGCCCTTCGCGAAGCGATTTGGTTAGCCGCTTGAGCTGCAGATACCAGCATATGGATACTGAAGATTGCGATCAGCTCGGGAAGCGCGTAGGCAGACCCGATAGCGAAGAGCACTGACGACATCACCGCAGCAACTACCCACGCCCAGAGCGCTCCTCTGGCCAAGTGATCAACTTGGCCCTTGAGCCATCGGACCTCAATGACTTCGGCCGTTCCCCAACGATCATGGAGAAACTGCCTTAGCTCCGACACATACCTTCGTTGAGCTACAGCAAGCCAGACGTGAAGGACAACCACCGCTAACCAAAGAATCGCAGCGAGCGCAGCCAAGGACGGCAGTGATAGCGTCACGGCGAGATGGAGCAGGCTGAGCAATAGCGCGATGCTGAGTGTGGAGGCCAGGGCAAGACGTTCGTGCGTCCTGTCGTCACTCGACCAAGCCGCGACTTCGTTATGAATGGGAATCGTGTTCATTCGGTACTCCGATCACCTATTGCGCGCCGGCAAGCTACAGCCGCTGTAATGAACGCGGCATTCGGCGCCATTGCTCCCTCTCTTGCAGCCAGCGAGGCTGTCTTGCTGAGCTGACGTCTCGTCGGGCGCTCTCGCCGTTGTAGAGGTGACGTCGCTGCTTGCTAGGGCAATGCATTGATCCCTGTAAGTCATGTACACGGCACACTTCGTTCCGCCGCGCGCCTTACAGTCCGCCACAGCCGACTTCTCGGCCCTCTTCTTGCTTGACTCGTTTGCACTTGACCCGAAGCTTCCCGCGCCATCATCTGCGAGGGCGCCCCATCGACTACTCCACTGCCTTGCAGGCGTGTTCGACGGAATCGGGCCGCAACTGGCCATAGACTGGGGCGACCCCATCGGCGCCGTAGCGTTGTAGGGCATCTCGCCCGACGGACACCCGCCCTCCGCGCGCACAGCGCTGGCGAGGATGAGCATCAAGCACGCTGGGACCAACTGGATTGCTCGCATGGCTATTAACCCCTGTCCTTCTTCTTGATCTCGTTGGAATGTTGCGGAGTGGTGTCGCTCATGGCTACCCGGACTGGCGGGCGCTGGACCTCGTCTCGGGTTTGCTGCGGAGCCGGCGGAAGCGGGCTACTCGCTGTGTTGGCGGTCGCCCCAGAGGCCCCGTACTTCCCGAATGCCGAGTTGGACATGACGCTACCGATCTGGCCCTGGAAAAAGACGGCAGCCATCGGCGGGACCGCGATGATGACCACGGTCAAGATCATTCCCACGCTTCCTTGCTGCATGGCCTGGTTACTGATGCCCTCGGTGCTGAGCCCGGGGATATTCACGAGCTTACTGAGCCACATGAAGGTGGCGATCCGGACGGTAAGATCGAGAAGCAGATTCGCTACGAAACTGAGCATGGCGAGGGAGAAGAGCGTGCCTAAACCGTACTTCAGCCAAGTGGTGAACATTCCCTTTGTTGCAGGGAACGCCAAGGCAAAGATGAAGAGGGGCCCGAGCCCGACCCAGAGATTGATTGCGAACGTCCACAGCAGGAGCATGCAGCCGGCCGCGATGGCCGGGCCCGCGGAGCCGATCGTAGCCCACGTCTTCGCAGACCGCTTCTCCTCTATGAGCTCCGGGTCAGGCTCGAGGAGCTGAACCCCATCAATTGCCGTCATCGCGACCTGGACGATGGCAAGGGACCTGTCGATACTGCTCGCAGTGGATTCGTTTTCCTTACCGGTCACAAGATAGTGGACGGCCTTGTCCATGTCCTTCGTGAGGAAGGAGTTGAGCGGGATGCTGTTGACCGCCATCGTGGTAGCGATGCCGAAGATCAAAGCGATCCTCGTTCCCTGAAGGACCAGCCCCATCATCGACTCTCGGGCTCCGCTGAGGATGCGATAGCCTTGGAAAAGTAGCCAGAGCGTCACCAGGCTGAGCCCGACGCCACCGACGAACGCCATCGATCTCCCCATGAGAGCGAGGCCAAAGTCTTCGACCCGAGACGTAATCCAGCCACTGACGAGCCGGAACAAGGAGTAGTCAGCTAGGCCGCTTTGCGAGGAGGGCGAAAGCCAACTGAGTACGTCGGTGGGCAGTTGCAGGAAGTCCATTTCGATTTATCCGTAGATCTCAGTTGCCGAGTGCGGACTTCACAACATCGGTGGGAACAATGCCGTCCAGAGCGCCCTTCTTGCCGCGCATGGCGCGCTTCGCGAGGCGGGTGTGGTCCCACTTGAGGGCCGCGATGTAGTCGTCATACGCCTTCATGCGCGCCTGCCAGTAGTCGAGTTCAAGCTGGTTCCTCGCGACAAAGCGGCTGGCTTCGTTCTCATTCGCAGCCAGGGCTCCCTGGCTGCTGCTGACGCTGTCGCGCTGGTTCTCGATCTGCCCGAACTCGCGGCTGCGCTGCATTAGCGTTCGTAGCATTGTTACGGAGTCGTTGTACTTGGCGTTCTCGGCGTAGACCATGCGCTGACAAATAGCCTGTTGCTCGCCGACGACGTTTCCATCCATCTGTGGCATCGCCGGACGGAACACCTTGGTCAGCTGATCCTTGATGCCCCGGCCGGGGCCGGGACACATGTCTTCCATCCCGTAATCGGCAGCGCGGGGCGGGAAGTTGTCCTCCATCTGCGTCTGTCCAAAGTTCAAACGCTGCAGCTTGATCACCTGCTGCTGATAGTGGCTGGCCGTTTCCTGCCATCGTTTGGCGTTCTTGCCGAACTCGACCGCGTCCTTGCTGATCTGCTCCATCTTGGCCATCAGACCGAACGGGTCCTTCACGACCATCTGTGCACTTGCCTGACCAAACCCGAGCCCGCAGGCGGCGATTAGCAGTGCAGCGACCTTCTTGACGGAGCGACGATGCGCTGTGTTTCGGGACTTCATAGCGACTCCATGTCTTTTCTGTGGATAGAGCTCAGCCGATGGATGGGTGTTGTCCAGAAGCCGAACTGGCTCGGTGGGCTATTGGCCCTGCAACTGGGCAATGCTCGTGAATTCTGTTCGGTAGTAGAGGAAGCGATGCTTGCCTTGGTCAATCACGATCAGCACAAGGCGCTTGCCTTTCCGCTGCTTGAACTTCCACTGGGCAACGCGAAAGCGGAATGCTTGACTGTCCAGCTGCATGACGGCTCCATCCAGACGAAGGCGTTGGACAATGTCTGCCAATGGCTCGATAGTGACCTCTAGACGGGACAGCGGCACATTTTCGCCGTTGCAATAGAAGTGAATGATCGCCTCGATGACATCCGCGTCCTCACTTGAAGTGTTAACGACGGGAAACGGAACTACGTTACTTCCATCCATGGGTTGTTCTTGACTCCTATTAGTCGTCCAGCAAGTAGGTCAGTCCGCTGTTGATCAAGTAAGACGTAAGTCCCGCGCTTTCAGGCAGGTCCAGCTTCTGCAGCGCTCTCACCTTGTGTGAAGAGACGGTCTTGTTGGTAATTCCTAGCGCCTCCGCGACACTGGACACCGATTCGCCCTTACAGAGCATGATGATCACGCTTGCCTCTCGCGGCGTCAGGTCTCGCCACGGGTGGCCCTGGTTCTTTTGGATGTCGACCTGGGGGTCCATATACTTGTGCTGCTGGGTAGCAGACTTGATCGCCTCTAGCAGCACCGACCTTGAGCTTCCCTTGCTTACGTAACTGAATGCTCCTGCATCCAAGACGGCCTCCGCTAGGAGTGCGCTATCCGATCCCGAGTAGGCGACCACACGGATGTCAGCAGCGCGGTCCAACACAGCTCGCAGGAGCGGCAACCGCTTCAGATTGCCTGGCATAACGAGGTCGAGGATCACGACAGCGGGGCCGTCGGTCACGCTACCGAGCACCTCAAAAAGCGACTCGCTATCCTTGGCCGATGAAATGGCCTCTTCCCGCACGTCCATCCGGTCCTGCAACAACTTGGTGACCATCAACACCGAAGAAAGATGATCATCTGCAACGACATACTTCATGCACTTATCCTTAAGCTTGTTCTGCTTGGTGGCCTCCGGCCCCAGTCGCTATGTGCGTAGTCTTGCCCCAACCAAGGGGTCTTGTCATTACTGCCAAAATCTGAGATCTCCATCATCTAGAGAACTTCGAGGCGCGTCCTTATCCTCACGGTGTTGGACGACGCCTTGCTCAGTAGTGCGGCAGAAACCCCATGAAGTGCGAGAAGCTTCCACGTCATGCGGAGTCGCTGACGCGCGGGCAGTAGGAATTTTCTGACAGCAAGTCGAGGCGCTGACTTACGCGTTGATCAGAGTAGCGGCGTGGGGTGGGTGCTTGTAGGCGCCCATAGAGGCTCAATTGGATGATCTGCAACTGACTGTTTGTTGGAATACAACGCTGGCGCGGCGGCTCCGATAAGTGGTTGATTTCGTGACGTTAACTCTCGTTGAAACCGCGTGCATTAACAGCGAGTGTCTGAGGCGGATCTAGTGCGACCGTTGGATGGGTGGCGGCCGGTCCTTCCGTTCTGCCAGCATGCGAGTCGCTTGGCGTCGGAGCCGACGTGCCGACCTAACGACGAGGGCCACGGACCAGCGGTATCAGGTGGCCCTGCTCCGGCTTTGCGAAGAGCGATAGCCCCGAGGGTTGTCTCCCTGGCGATCAGCGATGCCATGGAGCCGCGGGCAGATCGCCATGGCAAGTGCGCTTTGTCATCCGGCTGCCCAGTGCGCGCCGGAGGGCTCGAGCTGCTTTGTAAGCCGTCGAAATTGTGGCGAACAACGGACTTGTCCGATGTCCATCTCAGAAAATTCTGAGGCTTCGTCTCCGCAATTCGGCGATACTCGCGGTTTGCATGGTCGAAGCAGACCGTCTATCCCCTCCAGTTTTGTGAAGGAGCTTTCACGGATGACAACCCCTGGCAATTCCCACGAAGAACAGTTGGCCGACATCCCCTGGCCCCTGACCTTCGATTCGTTCTCGTTCGATGTGCGTTGCTACAACACGCTGGCGTCTAACATCATCTTCCACGGGCAGCAACTCGCGCTCAGTAAAGAAATCGATGGCCCATCCGGTCAGCCACGTTCGCCTGATTGGAAGAATCGATGGACTGGGGGCTTCATCATTCCCAAAGATCGGATGCCGCCTGAACCGGTAGCGATTCGTTGGACTTCGCTGGACGGCGAACAGCATTACGCGGAGATCGACCTCATCAAAGGCATCTTCCCTGAACAAGTGGTCCTCCATAACGTCCCAAGAGAGGACGTGAACGAGGACTGGGCACGTTTCGAGGGTGGCAGGACTAGCTCCCCCGACATCCTCATGGAAGTCAATGACAGAACGATCAGCGTCTATATGAGGGCGCACGTGCTGACCAAGTCCTTCCCAATGCCCGGGCGGGAAGACGTAAGAAGCCGCAGGGACTTGGTTCTGGCCTGGACTCAGACCTACTGAGGGAGCAGCACGTCATGGAAGAAGATAGCAAGAAGCACGTCGTCCACCTCGCTGAAGACGGCATTCCTAAAGACGATGTTTCGCACTACGTCGCCACGCCGGAGCATCTGAACAGCTACGACCGGGCCGCCGATGAACTCTACAAGTTCAAGGTTCCCGCATTGCTTGACACCAAGAATCCGCACTCATACCTCTTAGTCGGATTGATGGATGGCACCAGCAACGATGTCGAGCAGGATCCGGTACACGCCACCAACGTCGCAAGGTTCAGAGACCAACTTCGCGATCTGCAGAAGTCCGGCGCAAATATCGATTTCGAGTACATCGAAGGACCTGGAACCCAGCTCGACAAGATCGCGAACATCTATGACGCGGCTCGTGGCGTTACCAGCCTCGACCGCGCTGAGAAGATGTACACGAGCTTGGTGAATCGTGCTCAGCGAATCTATGAGCTTGATCCCGAGGCCAAGATCGCAATCCACGCAGAGGGGTTCAGCCGGGGCGCTAGTCAGGTCCCGCTGTTAACACGGATGATTCACGAACGCGGCATTCCGAACTTGGATCGCCCCGAATTGGTCCCAGACGAGCACGGGGACCTAACGAAAACCTATCGTCACTTTCATCAAGCGCCAGGGCGTACGCCGATGTCGGTCGGCCTGTACGACCCGGTGGCGACGGGTACGATGGAACTGTATGACCGGCGCTTGCCGCCTTCGGTAGTGTCGGGCTTCCAGATCAACGCCGCAGATGAGCGACGCGGCTTGTTTCCGGTTGATCGCGTCCTTCCGGCCGGACTGTCGGAAGACGGACGCTTTCTCAGCGTCAGCGTGGCGGGCGCGCATTCCGACATCGGCGGCAGCTATCTGCGGAATGGTCTCGGCACGCGCAGCCAAAACCTGATGACGGATTACCATAACGCCTTGTTTAGTGAACCACTGTTGCGGCGACTTCCAGAGACCTACGATCCGCGCCTCAATGTCATTCATCGTTCGGAAGAAGGTAATCTGCTGTTTCGCATCGCACCGAAGGTGGATCGCGCTTCGCCGAAGGGCGAACTAAGCACTCTGGTTCCAGACTACTCTCGCGGCATGCCGGCTGGACAAGTTGCGCATACCGCCGCGCACGCGGTGGAAGAGCTAGGCGAAGAGTATAAGCAGGTGGCCGAAGGCGCTCGCCCTGCCGTTCGCTCGCTTCCGACGCAGATGACTGCGCCAACGGCCGAAGAGGCGATGGCGGAGTGGCGCAAGCAGATAGGCAACGTCGAAATCCGGCCGCATCAGCCGTTCAGCGCCGGCGCAAGAGTTCTGGCGGCGGCCGGCGTCGCCGGCATTGCCGCGAGTGTGGTGGATGCCAAGGCCAGCGCCGACCGCGCCAGCACGTTGCTTTCGCAGGACAATCCGCTGGCCGCACAATCCGAACTGACCCACTATGCCGCGCGTGGCACGGGTGGCTGGATTGGCGGCGCGACGGCGGGCGTGGTCGCCACGGCGGCGGCCACCGGTCCCGGCGTCGTCGGCTTCATTGTGGTTGGCGGCGCGGCCGTGGCCGGCGCACACGTCGGCGAGCACGTCGCCACGGTGTTGGACAGCTACAAAACCTTCAAGCAGACCGACCTTCAGGGTGTTAAGTGGGAGTCCAACGGGCTCCAATGGGTGCGGAAGGACCTGGGCGATATGATCGACGACGGCCAGAACAAGGCCGTGAAGCAAGACTTTTCGGCCGATCCGGAGAAGGCAAACGAGCTGAACTACAAGGCCAGCAATTCCGCAACCGAACTGGCCATTGGGAAGTTGCAGCCACCGCGGAATCCGTACGCGCAGGCGGCGACGGACAACGATCCGCCGAGTCAGCGCCGCGCCGATTGGGAGCGTAACCCGCAGACCGGCACCTGGGATCGCAGGGTCGTCCTAGGGTTTGAGCAGCCTGGCGTGCCAATGGTTCGAGTCGATACGGCAAGCCCAGAACGTGCAGCCGAGCTCGATCGCTCCTCCCTGCAGGTCATCCGCGAGAACATCGCCAACGGGCCTGCCCCCATGGCTGCTCGCTATGAGATGGTGCACCGAAGCGAGGGCTGGGATCGGTTCGGCCCGGTGCCGCCCTCCATTCAGTCGGCGCTTCAGGAGGATTCGCTGGTCGCCTCGGATGGAAAGTTGTATCAGCGCTCCTCGGACGGGCAGTGGCAGCGCAATGGTGAGTCCCTGCTGGCCTCGGGGAATTTGCGTCAAGAATTGGAAAGCACGCGAGCGGCACTGCAGCCTCAGATGACGCTGCATGAGCAGCAGATCGCCGCAATGCCGACTCGCCAGCCGCCGACGTTGGAGGATATTGAGCGAAAAGACTTGTTGGCCACTTTCAAAGTGCACCAGGTCGAAGCCAAGCCGGAGCAATTGGAAGCGGCCCTGGAGGCGGTCAGGCGTACCCAACAGGAACAGGGCATCAATCCTCTGACGACCTCGCTTCACCTGGGACTCAACGCGCGTAAGGGGTTCGACATTGATAGCCCGATTGAACACGTCGGCCGTGACGCGGACGGGGTGAACCGCGTTCAAGCCGTAACAAGTCCCCTGGAAGTGCAAATGGCGATGTTGGATTTACGCTCGCCGCCGCCAACCACCCCTGAGGCTCCGGAACTGCGAATCGCTAACCTGTCGCCGCAGCAACACGAAGCTCTAGAACAAGTCGTGCGCGAGGCGAACCGGTTGGGACTGAAGCGCGACGACGTACAGTCAGCGGCCAAGCAAGCGGTGGCTGGAGCGATCGCAGGAGACCGTGAGCCGGAGATCGCCCTGAACCTGGCGAACGCTGAGCGAGAGCGACCTACCCTCAAACCCGACGTGCAGGGCGAGCCGGAGTCCCCGCCGACTGCAGTCGTGAAGCCAGTCGCGGACGTGCTCGCGGGTGAAGCGCCGCAGGGACTGCACCCGTCGCAGGCACACTCCGAGGGCGGGCGAATCCACGCTGAGCCTGTGGGGGCCGAGCCACAGCCTACTGCCGCTTATCCGGCCGCGCCCCTCAATCCGCCGACCATTGCCGATGCGCAGGCTTTCCGCGCGGTGGCCGAGGCTGCGGCGCAAGACGTCTTGACTGCCAGGCCCCCGGCGCCGGACGCACGCACGCCACAACCGAAGTCCGCGCCCAACTCACCAGCCGAGGCGCCTACCCAGCCTGCACCAGAGCTCGCACCGCCGGTCGTGGCTGAGGCGGCGAAGGTGCCCGAAGACGGCACCTTGCGTCGCGGCGATCGCGGACAGGATGTCGAGATGCTGCAGTTCCGCTTGCAGCGCGTCGGCTACCGCGGGACTGAGGAGAATCCGGTCCCAGAGCGGGGGCATTTCGACGCTGCGACCGAGCATGCCGTTCGCCAGCTGCAACGCGACCATGGCCTGCCCGATACGGGGCGTGTCGACCCGGACACCGTCCAGGCGCTTGCTGTTGCCCAGCAGGCCAAGATCGAGACGCAGAGGACCGCAAAATCAGAGGTCGAAGTACCCACTGCCGAGATGGGCCGGAAGCCAGTGGAGCCGCCATCGGTGCACGACAGTCGCGTCGTCGAGCCGACCGTGGCAGCCATGACTCCGCAGCCGTCCGGGGCGCCCCCGAAGGAAACCGCGACTGCCCGAACTGCGCCTTCGGTGGCGCCTAACGAAAAGTATTCCAACGGACACGACCAGCAGTACGCACAGAACGGCGAAGCCGCCGACAAGGCGATGCCAGAACGGGCAGCAGCGGCTCAGGATCTTTCTCGGCTGTCTCCAGCGGATCAAGCGATGTTCGCGAAGATACGAGGAAAAGTATCGGCTGAGGTACCCGACGAAACCGTTGCGGCGGCGATGCTCGCGGCCAAGCGCAACGGTATCCCGGACGCGGAGAGCATCGGGCCAGTCGGCGTCGCCAACGGGAAGCTTTGGGTGGGAGCGCACTTCCCTGGTTTCCATACTGGGGTCTCGGCCATCCACCCCGCCCCGCCCATGCAACACACCTTGCGCGAAACGCAGTCGTTCAATCAGCAGCGCGATCAGCAACTCGCAGAAGCCGCGCAGCGCGACCCCGATGATCCGAACCGTGGCCCGAAAATTTAGTCTAGCCATCTGCGAAGCCGCCGAAAGGCGGCTGAGCCCAACATTGGTCGCGACGAACAGAATCTCGAGGGCAACTATCGTCTTCTGCGTATCCAGGAATGCGCTTCGCTGGCAATTTTGACAACCACTGCGATCAAAGGCGAATTCGTCTCTCAGAGGCACGGCGGTCTTCCGACTCCGCAAGTTCGGCCCACTGTCTGGCGCTTTCGCGCATCATCGTCGCCGTCCTGGGCCACTCGACCTGCAATTTGTCAGCCGCGCAGGCCGCGGCTTGCGCCAGCGCGTGCTCCGGGGCTCCGCCTCCCTCGAAAGGGCGACTATGCACGCCACGCTTGTTGAATAGTTCGATCACCAAGCCCGCCTCAAGCTCGTCGTCCTGCAGGGTCTCGATGAGTTCACGCACCTCACTTGCAGGCCAAACCTCGTCGAACTTGTCGGCGGGCGCGTAGGCCAGCAGCTTCCCAATTTCCATGGCCGCCACGTCGCGGCGCCCCTTGTCGCCGGCCAACGTCAGCGCGGACTGAGTCCAGGTGTGCATCGCGGCATAGTCGATCGAGTCGTCTTCCCCAAGCCACGGGAGCCGCCGCCACGAGTCCAACACCTTGTACGCGATATCGGCTTTTGCCCGCTTCTGCAGGTCAGCGGCGCTATCGTCGTTCGCCGTCTCAATGCTGGAATGCTCGGTACTGGCACCAGCTTGACCGCCGTCGTCATCGGGGGCACCCCGCACCTCCCAATCTGCCTTGTACAGATCGCTCAACACCTCGACGAAGAATTCCGGTGACTCTCCAAGATGGGCATGGAGTGCGAACTCCTGCTCGTCCCCGTACGAATGTAACGCCGGTAGCCAGTTGTACTCCAAGCCCATCAACACGGTACGGTCGACGTCGGGTCGCTCCCGGAGCGCCTTGAATATCTCTCTCAGCCAATAGGTGTCTAGGCGCGCGATCTCGCCTGGATTGGTCAATGCCTCTCGCAGTGCGCTGGTGAGTATTTGAACCAGCAGGTGGGTGCTGGTGTCCTTCAGGCGGCCGCCAACAAACGCGATCAGCTCGATGTTCCGGCCGTACGTAGAAAGGTTGGCGATTACCGTGTCGAGCAACTGAGTATCGCTGGTCCTTACAAAGACATCGCGACGCTTCCAGTACTCGCCCTTGATCTCCGACCGTATGGAAGCTACGTAGTCGAACAACGCTTGCGTGTCGTCCCAGGCTTGCAACAACTGGGCGAGTTGCGCGGGCGTAGCGCCATCGTCCTGCGCAAGACCAATAGTTTCTTTGCCCCAGGATAGGCCAAACGTGGACGCCCCGTAGGCGGTCACAAGAGATGCGAGCCAAGCAACCGATTCGTCACCGCCGTAGGTCGCCAGAACTACTTCCTGACAGAACGTTGGCGATGTCGCACTGACTATTGAAGGCGCCAGTAGACCCACGGTTCTGACTGCGCGCGCGAGCCGCAGGATTTCGTCGAGGCCGTCTTTGGCGACTTCAGCCACTGCCGCATCGCGCTCGCGCTTAGAGCGATCCGATCGCTCTTCGAAGGTCTCTTCAGGAGATCCTAGGTCGACGAACGTGTTGTCGAAAAGATGTCGATTGAGAGTAATCAGATCCTCCGGTCGAAGCGCGGCTGCACTTTTCTGCAAACGATCCACCATGTCTGCGGGCATAGCCCAATTCGCGGTGGCGAAGCTCAGATGCTTGGCAATCAGCTCGCGTAGTCCTTCCCAGAGTGCTCTGTCCTGGCCGGCGCGCTTAAATTCGGAGGTCCGCGCATCGACCTTGTCCAGGAGTTCCTCGAATCTCGGCGCATTGCGACTCTCACCTGCCGCCTTAATAAGCTCAAGCCATCGCTCCGACTTCAACTCCGCCAGAGGCTGGGCGAGGCTAAAAACTGCGTCATGGTCGCTGTCCCTAGAGCCATAGGTGGGCACGGGCCGACTTGACGCACTCATCTCACGCCATTCTGGCTGCGAGGTACCGTGTGAGACGCGGTGGGCATCGGGCAACAGTTTGCTCAGCAGGACCCACCCGATATCTGGAAAGCGCTCACAGAGCTTGGCAAGCGCACGGTGCCTGTGATGTCCTTGCGCGTTTGTGTGGGGATTCCAAGGCAAGAATATCTCAGCCAAGGAACTAATTGGGCGATTGGTGAGCCGGCCCCCTGGATCGAGCTGCGCCATCCGCGCTAGAACTTGCGTCGTTCGCGTTAAGCGCGTTGGATCCCAAGCCAGCATCTCCAGCGCCCGAAGGGTTCCTAGATAGTAGGTGCGTCCGAACATCGGATCGTCGCTGCCCTCAAAAATCGGAGACAGCTTGGCGCCATCACCCGCGGTCAAGGTTTCGAGGGCCATCAAGAAAGGGTCCGGCGCCGCCTCCGCAAGCACAGGCAACAGCGAGTCAAGGCTCGCCAGCATCTGGTGATCGGTAGCAAGACCCGGTAGTTCGCCGAGTATGCCGTTCACGAAGTGCTGTGCCGAGAAACCGGATATGTACCCGAGCTTGTCGTCATTGACTGCGATGAGCCGCAATATCTCCGCTAAGCCATGCCGCAGCCATCCCGAGTAACGCCTGCGTTTGTCGTATATTTCAGCGTAGGCTCGTTTGTCAGTCGGCAATTCCAAAGCGGGATCCAGTTCGCCGAGTACCTCAAGGACGGCGGCGCGGAACCTATCTAGGAGGGACTTGTTGACGATCTTCAGGTCGAGACTCAGCTGCCACATATCGGCCGGTGCGCTGAGAGTCGTAAGTTTCCCGGCACGCAGCAGCGGGGCGTCATCTACCAAGAGTGCATCCTGGATCGCGTGCTCGATCTCCGTGTAGTCGGATGTGCCGTCGATTTGTGCGACGACTGCCGTGTCAGCGGCGCTGTCGTGGTTCCATGCGCCACAGCACAACGGCCCGACCAGCTTGCGTAATTCCTTTGGGGTGGCCCATTCCGGCAAATGGGATTGGGCTTGATCGGATGCACGGCGAAGAACGGTAATGCTGCAGTGGCAAGCGTTCGCCGCGCCGCGCGCTGCGTCGTCGGCCATTCCCATGCCGATCAGTGCTTCGGCGAACTCCTGCCTGCGTGCCCGTGGCAGATCCACCAATGCGCTGCCGCGAGAACTTGAGTGTGAGTTCCCGTACGGCACGACAACCATATGACCACGCTCGGCGAGTAGGTTAGCAATCTCTGCTGCCCGTCCTGTTGCTATCACGAATAGCCTGTTCTTCGTGTCTGTGAGGAATCTTGCCGAGGTCGGATCGGAGATGACCACACCTTTCGCCAGCATGGCGCTGCGCCTTGCGTCTTCTGCCGGAAGGGAAAGAATCGCAGCTTCAACGAACGCGGCGGCTTCGCCAGGCGAGTCCGCCTTGAAGCGGGTGACGCCGGGCGTCAACGCTGCCTGTGTCAATGCCTCGGCCTTCTCTTTGCGATTAGCCAAGAGCAGATCGGTACTGAGCGGCGGAGAGCACCCATTGCTGTAGTCCTCCCAGGCGTGCTCGATGCTTAGCATGTCGTCGGACACTTGCCCCATCTCACGAGCCAACCAGGCCGCGACCGATGGCGTCTGATCAAGCCAGTCCTCAAGCTGATCGGCATCGATCACCCTCACGTCCTTCCAGACCGCGCCGGATTTCGCCTCGTCGATGAAGGCTTGGCGCCCCGCCTTGTTCTTTCCGCTCCAGCGGCGCATCGTCACCGCAACATAAGAGATGTCTGCCCGGGGCCTTCCCATATAGGAATCTTTGGCATCCGGCGCGCTTCGCTTGTCGAAATCACGTTTACCCTTCGCATGCGGCGTTTGTTCGGTGGATAGCTCCCAGACAGACGCGCCATCGGGTACGAACGGATCCCTTCCGATCGCCTGCAATTCGCCATCCACGCCCGGACGAAAGGTTGATTCGCCAGACGGAAATAGGACGTCTTCGATGTTCTCAGAGGTCGCGCGGATAAGCCTGCGGATTAACTCAGGAAAGATCCGATCAGCGTGATACCTGCCTGAGAAATCGCTCAAAGTCTGTGCAGTAATCTTCAAGGGCAACCCCAAGTTGAAAAACAGTCGTTTGAGAATAGCGCGGAGTATCACGCACTCAACGGGACTTGTACCAAGCGTCCCGCTTGCCATTCACTGCTGAGCGGTAGCACCACTCAAAACATTTTGATTCGTGCAGCACCTGGCGCCAACTGCTGCATCCGTACTTCATTGGCTGTTGCACCGGGTATCGATCCCTGATCCAGGCGATAGCGGTGCCGAGTGGTGCCCAGCCATTGATCGCTAGTGCACCAGCGGCTTCATGAAGGACGTTGACAATGCCGGATGCTCGCCAATCGATGCTGCCGTCGGGCGCAATGCCGTTGACGATCAAGTCAATGCCTGCTTCGGACTGTAAGAAGGCCAAGGTCATAGCGCGCGCCTGGTCTACTTCGATCGCCCAAGAGCGAAGCTCAGCATAGTGCTGCTCGATACGTGCGTCAGCCTCTTGCAAATGGGCTAGCGCATGCTCGCAGCCTTCCAAAGTCCGCAGGTCGAAATTCTCGACGAAGTGATGTACGAGGTCGTTACGCAGCCCCACTAGATCCTTCAGCGACGCTCGGGTGCGATCGAAATCGGTAGCCGACAGGCTCAAGCTCGCGCGGAAGCTTACTGAGCTGACACCGGATACGCTATCGGTTGCTACGTCAGCTTGCTCTGCATCGCCATTTACGATTAGCCCGCCAATGAGCTGTCCGACTAGCGACCCAAGAGTGTTCTTGGCAGCTGCCTCAATGCGCGCCTGTTTGACATTCTGAAGCTCGGATGCCGGACCAGAAAGTTCGTAATGAGCCACGATAACCTTCATTAGCCGTTCGTATTGCTGCAACCGCAAGATGCATCGGCCGAACGTGCGTTGAACCCGCTCTTGCGCAAGAGCAATGTCGATCGGCGCTTTCTTTTCGAGGTCCACTACCGGTTGGCTTGTCATAGGTCATCCAAATCCTACGGTGCTGATCGATTGTAGTCGCTTCGCGGACTCGATTCGGACGGCGGACGCGCAGGATCCCGCATTGAAGGCGCCGCAGGGAGAGATTCAAATCGGCTTTCGAGGGGCTTGGGCGGTGCCTATGCTGTCTCGTCTTCTCTTAGATGTTGGATTGCACGCACCAAGTTGAAGACCCCCACTCCGTCGACGTGCTTCCTTCGCCGTGGGATCCGCTTCTCCCACCTTCCTGAGCCTGGCCAGAAGTCAAACCGCCAGCGCCCTTCCAAGACCAGATGGGCGCCGAGTTCGTCTGCTTGGTAGACAATGTTGTGTTCGTGCAGCGCTCCTGGTGAGTGCCGTCGGTTGAGTGCCTTACGGTAAGTTCGGTCAGTCTTCACCCGATCGGCTGGCAACCCCACTGGAACTGACTGAAGCTCCAGTTCCGTGCCACCGGAGCACCGATTACATTGGCGTGGAAGTCCGGGCGCATCCCCGTCCTTCATCAGGACCCCGCAAGACTCGCACAGCGAGCCGTCCGCCATCATGTCCGCATGTCGCCCATAGAGGTGTCGCTGCAGAGTTGACTGAGCTGATGCTAGACCTTCAGCCACCAGAGTTCACCCGGTCGGCCACCTCAGGTGGTTACAGCAGGCTGGGGTCATGTGCTGCCCGCGAGCCAGTTGCGGACCTTGTCTAACGAGGGGCCTAGGTTCCTGTCCGATCCCAGGTCAGCCGGCCAATCCTTGGGCCAAGGACAAGTTGCCATTCGGACTGCTTCGATCGATGCATATCCGCCCAGGTGTCCCCAAAGGGGCCCTCCACTCGGAGCAGCTTCCGGTGAACCAGGCGCGAAGGCTCCCCCCATTCATCCGCCTCTCGCTCCTCGATCAGAACGGCCACGGCTTCGCCGTCAGCATAGAAGTCCGGCTTGCTGGTACTCCGGAGTCGGCAGGGGTATCGGGAGATGCAGATCGGCATGGCCGACATATGGCAGCCGGACGCCCGTCACATTTTTAAGTCGCCGGGCGTAAGATCTGGCCAGATCCAGCCGGAGACCAGCCATGTGCTATTCCGCAAAGGTCCGAGCCGAGTACCGGGAGTACGTTAAGGAGTTCGGGGCGATCCTCTCGCTCGACCAGTACGTCGCAGAGTACTGGGAGCAGATGGGGGACGATTGGATTAAGAGGATGCCTTCTGCCATCCGCGCCTGGTTCCGCGGTCCTGGGACCGAGGCGAAGGCGCAGATCGGCCAGGCCATCGAGGATTGGACGGCCAGGCAGATCCCGGAATATGAGGCCGAGTTGGCGAAGCAGCTCGCCCGCCTGGAAGAGAACGAGCGGAAGCTGACTAAAAAGATCACCAAGACCGCTCAGGAGGAAGTCCGCAAAGCGACGGCAAAGATTGAGTCGACGGCAGCGATGCTGAAGTTGCTCACCAAACCGAATGTCGCGGCAGACACCGCCCGAATCTTCCCGCAGTCGATTGCGCCCATCATGGTGTGGGAGAACGGCCGGCGCGTGATCAAGATGATGCGCTTTCAGTGCCGCAAGGCGGGCGCGCCATCGAGCAGCGACTGGGTGATCGACCGAGTCACCAAGCAAAAGCGGATGTCGGGCGCGTACAACGCCCGGCGCGACAACTTGGAGCGCTACTGGCGACATCAGTTCGGCTATAGCCACGGCATCGTAATTGCCGACACCTTCTTCGAGCACGTTTGGCGACACAACATGGAAGGCCGAGAGCTGCGTCCAGGCGAAAAGCGAGAAGACGTGATCCTCGAATTCGTACCGGACACCGGCAAGACGATGCTGATCGCTTGCATCTGGTCGCACTGGGATGGTGCCAGTGCCGGCGAGCCTGACGAGCCAGACCTACAGTCGTTTGCGTTCATCACGGACGACCCGCCGCCCGAAGTCGCCGCCGCGGGGCACGATAGGTGCGTAATTCCGATCAAGCCAGAAAACGTGGACGCCTGGTTGCAGCCAAACCCCGAGAACCTCGCCACCCTGCATGCCATCCTTGACGATCGCGAACGTCCCTATTACGACCATCAGTTCGCCGCGGCAGCCTGATTAGGTCTGGCGTTCCGCCGGGTCCATTTTGCCTAGAGCGATCAGGAGCTCGTCGATCCGAGCGCACACATATTCGTGGGCATCACCATCGTTACCGGCTAGCTCGATAATCGGGTCCGCATAGCAAGCGAATGCGGGCCAGAACTCGGCGGCGTCCGGGTGCTGAAGAGCGGCTTCGACTGCATGTCGCTCCAGGGCTTTAAGGCTCCCGCCGAGGAGCGTGAGGGTTTCTGGCGTCATGGATATCTCCAAGGCAGCGTACGAAGGCGAGCGGGAACCTGCCTCGCAAGAAGTCATCGTTCTTAGCGGCCCATTTTTCGCACCAGCGCCGAGCCTGTGTCTCCGAGTCGGCAACCGCGTGCTTGCGCTGGTCCAACCGGCACCAGGCGTAGACCGTTACGAGCCACTGCCCGTTTCCGAGTGCAAGGATCTTGGCGACCTCGTACACGTCGAGGTGCAGAAACCAGATCTCGTCGTCCGGGCTGGGGTCGCCCGGTTTCCAATGGTGGATGCTCCGGGGGCGCCAACGCTCCCACCGATACTGTGATGGGAGTCGTGTCGTGGCCATGAGCAGATTCTGCGCCGGTCGGTCTCTGTGGCTGCGACCGGTGATCGGAGACGATGAAGCGTTCATTTGGATTGCTCCCAATCCGCCGGCCTCGGAACGGCCAGGAAGCCCGTATTTCGCCTCTAGCTACGAGCCCCACCGGCCCACGTCCGCCCTAGCTTGGCCCGCCCAAGGGGACGTCCGTCCGGTACTCGCGAGCGTGGCACCGTGTGCGCGACGGGAGCGACGTGAGGCCGGCTCGATCTGGGACCAAGCCAGCGGGGACAGGAGGGGGCAAGGAGGGAAACTGGGGGATCAGGAGAGTAGGTCCCCAGTTGCCGTGGGCGCGCCAAACTCCCTGCCTCAACTTTTTCTACGCCTCGTATCAACGACGAGTAGGCCTTATTTCCAAGGCTTTCGGCGCTTTCCATTGGTCGGCGAGTTATCCACAGGTAGGCCATTTGGCGATTTTATCGCCTCTCTCCGGGCTTTTTTCTCCAAGCCTGTGGTCGGCCGACCATTGCTCGCCCTTGAAAATCAGGCACTTACAAAGGCCAGTTTTTTCGATCTTTTGGGGCCGAGGCACCATCAAACCACTTGATCCGACCATTGCCGCTGATCGGGGTACGAAGAGGCTAGCTACACACGTTTTCAATCCATCAGTAGCCGCTGATAACCTGAGGCTTCTACTTCTTGGTGAACGTTGAGCTTAAGATTCGATCGCTTCTCAACGGATTGATGCAGGCAAATTTGCGTTTAGATACCTAGCCCCAATGTTGGCCTGTGAAATGACCTATCAGATGACTAGGTGACCAAGCAGAACCAGGGCGGGGTGAGACGCTTGCGCTCGCAGTCAACATGTCAACTTCGACAAGTGGGCCAGGCAGCACCTCGTCAAAGTCTGCCTCCGAGTGAATCCAGCGGAATCCCCACGGACTGGCGAGAAGTAAATCTGACGGGCTGATGGACCCTGTTCGTGCATCCCATAGATCTAGTCGATCGATTTCGCTAATTAAGGCTTCCATGTCGGATTTTGGCAGCTCCACGTCGTGTGGAGCGAATCCCGCTGCCTCGATGTATTTCCAGATTGCCTCCGTTGCGACTGTTTGGTTGGCCATGTATACGGCCAAAACCTTGCCACCCAACCTGCTATTAATACTCTGCTGGCGCAGGAAGTCGGGCGTAGCGGCCGCGCCCGGTGAGGAAGTACTTATGCTTAAGCCTACGCCCGGTCGGTACGAAACTGTCCACGGCATAGGCGGACTTGCGCTGAAACGATCGAATATCTCCCTCGGCGGGTCGAATAGTTTCATTGCGCACATCACGTGCGCCCTGAGATTCTCGAAGAAGTGCTTCCCGATCGTTATTGCTGCACCAACATCTTGGAATGACAGCTTAAAGGCATTGCCCCCATTGCGTTTGCGCAAGCGCAGCCCGTCACTCCTCAGAACATAGTCAGCATGGGCCACGCCATTGCGGATGTCGTCCCTAAAGGCCTCTGTCAGCAGAGATGAAAGACGAGTAAGACCAATATCGTTAGCTTGCTTCGCTAGGTCGCGGAACGTCGCGTTGGCATTTGGGCCAATGACTGCACGCGGCACCGTTCTGACACGTACTAGGTGCTGAAATGGCCAAAGGACGTAGGGTTTGAGTGAAACCACACCCATCATATTCTTGACTGTTTCGTAGAAGCCGCCCGCCTCCGAAAGCTGGCAGTAGAGCAAGAGGATCACGCGTAACTCTGCATGCGTGTAAGCGGCTCTATTGCTGGTGAGGTCCACCAACTCACCGTAGACCTCGTTCGCTGTACCCATAGTGTTCCAGCCCGAATCTTGCGCGCCACGAAATTCACCGCTGAGCGAGCCAGAAAAGTCCAACTCATTGATTTGTCTAGCGAACCCGAAAAGGTACGAGAGTTGAGCAGTCAAATCCTTCGAAAAAACTTCTACGCGCATCGGCAACTCCTTCTGGTGTGGACCTGTCCAGTTCTCCGCCGAAAGACAACGAGGCTTCTGACCGGGTGGCGCGTCGACAGCTCTCGCATATCCAGTAGTCTACTATCGGATCACAATGGTCTTCGGCTATAGGTGCATGTGCAGCGTTAGATCTATCTTTTCCCGCCTACGCTGACGATGGCCTGTAGGTGCGTCGAGTAGGTTAGTTTCGCGCTTCGACACCGAAGCCGCTTCGCGGCTCGGCACAATTCAGACATCGGACCTCTTCAGATCATGTCGATTTCTGTAAAGACGCAAAAGATGCTATGGGGACGGGCCGCGAACAGGTGCGCAATCTGTCGCAATGAGCTTGTTATGGACGCAAGTGAGACGGACGATGAATCAGTTGTTGGAGAGGCATGTCATATTGTTGCTTCTAGCCAGGACGGCCCTCGTGGCGATTTCCCGCTAACGCAGGAGCAGCGTGACAAGTACGCAAACTTGATCCTCTTATGCAACGTACATCACAAGCAAATCGACGATCAGTATCTAGCCTTCTCGGTTGAGAGACTCGTCACTCTCAAAAGAACTCATGAAGACTGGGTAAGAAGCCAGCTAGGATTCGACACGGCGAAACAGCGCGATGACGAATTCTATGCAGGGGTCATCGATGAGTGGGCGTTGCGCATTGATCTTGACAATTGGATTAATCGTGCCTCTCCGATTCTGTGCAACGGCCAGCCGTCGATCGATAAGGAGCTCCTCCAAGCGCTTGAAGATATAAGAGTCTGGCTTCTCTCAAGGCACTGGCCAGGCAGATATCCGACTATTGAATCCGCCTTCGTCAATTTTCGGCTTGTCGCTCAGGACTTCTGCATGACTTTCAAGGAGCATGCTGTGCCTAGGTGGGAAACGTCATTTCAGACGGAAAAGTTCTACAAGATCCCGCAATGGGACCCAGACCTCTATCGGAGGCTTGGCAATAGCTTTGACTCCCACGTCGCACTCGTGTGCGATCTGATGCTAGAGCTAACGCGATCCATCAACTATGTGTTCTCATCAATTCGCGATGGCCTGATACCGAGCTATCGATCAGAGGAGGGAGTTGTAGTAATTCAGAGCGGCCCACTCATGGACCTTTCCTACACGACATACCGGGTTGAGTACCGCGGCGCAGAACGCACTGCGCGCCCCTACCCAGGATTAGCGCAGTTTAAGATCGATCGTGAGAGTAGGGATGTTCATTTTGGTGAGGAGCGGGCGGAGGTCTAACAACTGATTCAAATCAGAGCCGCTTCGCGGCTCGCACGAGGCTAGCGTCGAGATCACATTTCATGTCTCAGTATCTTGAAATTTTGGTGGCGGAATTCGGAGAGATCGATGACTCAGCATGGTCCGAGGCCGAGCGAATCGCCATCGACAATTATTTGCAACTTCTGCAAACCTATCCTTCCAGGCCAATCGAAGGTTCTGTAACAATCCGCAATATAGGCCGGGGCGCAGATTGGTCGGTTATCGCCCTGGCAATCGGCGGACTGTTCCTTGCAATTCCCGAAGCTCACAAGAGGCTCCGAGAGTCGCTAGAAGAATGGCGCCGAATTTTTAAAGAATTCCAGTCAATCTCATCGTGGCTAGGGCTAGTCGGCAAGAAGTCGGTCCTTTACCCCGATCAGTATTTGTTCTTGATCGCTACATTTCATGTCGTGGACCGCTTTGAACCAGATGCAATCATCTTCTTGAATGCATTGCGGTTACCAGAGGACAGGCCAGACCTTACTCAAATGGGCTGCCTGCTCTTCTCGTTTTCTCTCGGAAACGTCGTTCACCAGGTGGCCGTGGATCGCGGAGGCCGCGTTCTATGGGAGAACGCTATATCCATTCCACAAATTGCATTGGGCAGCGATGCCTAAGCTGGAAATTCTTCGTGGGATAACGAGGTGTGATACCAGGTAGTGCATTCGAGTCGAAGCCGCTTCGCGGCTTGACGCTGTTCAGTCCAGGGTAGGCAGGCCAATGCACGCCATTCGTGTCGGCAACCTAGCGATATCTGAGTGAATATTCGTTATGGCGATTTGCCCCCCGCCACGATCAACTAGTTGACGCAACGTTAGAAACCCAGGGCCATTTCGACCTAAAGCGCCGCCAGTAAATTACGGACCTGACTTATGACTTTGCCGGTTACTCACGAGTCCATGAATTTTCTTATGCCGAGACTGGACCAGTCCTTAATGCTTCATCGAAGGCTAGCCGAGGAACTTAGTGCTAGCTCTGCGCCGAATTCGCTACGCAGTCGGCTCATCTACGATGCATATGCGCTGGCAATCGAACACCACGCTGCGATCGGCATGCTACTCAGAAGCGCATCCCTTCCTGCCTCCTACACGCTTATCCGCCCCTTGATGGAGTGCGCTGCAAGGGCAACCTGGGCGCTATTCGTGGCCCAACCTCCGAAAATTCATGATTTTTACATTCATCATGACACGCTAGATCTTGATGGACTCATGAAAGCACTCTCCAGCTCTCAAATTCCTAAGATCGAGAAACTAAAGGGAGAATACGATAGCGTCAAAAAAATCTTCCATAGCTGGACCCATGTCGGATCACACCAATTCGAGTACAGGAGAACCGGCGTTGTGCCGGAGCAATTGCCAGTCAACTTAATGCTTGCCGATAACATGCTTCTTCTTGCGGGCAATGCTTACGCGTTGGACGGGAATGACGTTGCGTTGAAGGACTTCATAGTAGAGCGCGGTATCGCGTTAGGGCTAGAGGTCGCCGCGTTCCATGGCGAGGAGATCATTTCTGAGTTTGGTCTACCGCCGCCGCCGTCGTGGCCTAGTGACCCAGACTGGCAGAATCTCAACTCTGCATAATATGGATCAAACAGGTATCGGAATGGACTTTCAAAGTCTGTCTGAGACGCGGGCATGGCAATCGAGATACTCAAGCCGAAGCCGCTTTGCGACCATTGCCGACCCTGAAAGCGAGATCTAGGGTTACCCCATCGATCCCGGGGCTTTAACCCAAGTCTGATCATCCAATTCTGCCGTCGGCCCGTTCGGTTTCACCGACGCAATGCCACCGTCACAAGCCTAGTCGTTCGAACAGAGTTCGCTGGTCCCGATCACTTGGCCATTTGAAGCCTTGAGGTTGAACATCGGCTTGCCGTTGCTGGAGTCCTTACATTCATAGCGTTCATCGAGCGCCGAGTTCTTCTTTAGCGATTCGATGTCATCCTCCGCAATACCCTACGCATTGCAGAGCTCACTCGTGAGGATGGTCTCGTTATTGCCTGCCTTCAGGACAGATCGAAATTGCGAGTCGGAACGGCAGAGTCCATAACGTGTTGCTATGGACTGCTCCTTTTGATCGAATTTGCCCAGATGGAATCAAAGGCCTGTCGAGGACACTGCCCTTAACCAGGCCAGATGAATCTCACCGAGCAATCGATACCGGCATGCAGGCGATGCGCGAGACAACCGACGTGGGCTCGCTCTATAGCTTGATGACAAGTGTGCTTTGTAATTGATTGATTGGCTGACGCCCTACCTCGCGCAAGCCGGACTTCCACACGGATCGCGGATCCGCCGTGACCAACCGTGGTCGCCTGTTACGTGTCCACTTCAAATCGCCGTTACCGTCGATTAGGTTACGAAGGGTAAGCAACCCCGTCATCTCAAAGGGACTTTAGAATGACCAGCCTGCCTCCTACCCGTAATCTGCTAGCCAGATTGAAAGAAATTGAGATACAGGAAGCGCTGTTCCGCTTAAGCCGGTTCAACCGTGTCTTTCAAGACATTGTCGCGTTTGTCGTTTGCGTTGGCGCTGTGATCCTGTACGCCTGCCTGGGATTGGTTATTGCAGGCTTGGCTGAGAAAGAAGCGTTGCGGACGTTCGTTCTTCTTGTCTTCGTTATTATGCTGCTGGCATTCGTTTCCTGGAGCATCACCAGCTCCGCCGAGGGGATCTGGAAGGGCTGGAAAATTACGCGTCGCTTCAACGCGGTCCAAGCAGACCAGATCGATCACGACGAGGCCGCGGCTCTTCAGTTCCAGGAATACATTTCGTCAGCCACTGCGGAGGATGTCGAAGAACGTAAGGCTCGGATAGAGCAGCATCTCAAGGAGGCGAAGGCGAGAGGTGCATTTGCAGGCGCCGTCACCGCGCTGTTGACCGCTCTGGGATCTTTGAAGAAGTTCCTCTACACCCCTGCGGCGGACAATCCGTTTGACTTCACCTTGATGGGCGCGGCACTGGGGCTCGGCGTATCCGTAGGCCTGGCCTTCTGGCTTTATGCCGAAGAGGGCTTCGGTCGGCTGGCGTTCGAGCTGGAGCGCGCCGCGGTGGCGAAGCGGCTGCGCTCGCCGGCCGTGGCCGCCCCAGCGCCCGCCATGCAGACAATTCGAGCCAACGTAGCGCAGTCTCCGAAACGGACCACAAAGAAGCGGCCAGTCAGATAGGCCCAACGATCCCCCCAGCGGGGTGTACTTCGGTAGACCGGCGCAGATTTCTGAATCGGTTGTCTCAAGGGCAACTCCTTATCAGCGACTCTTGCCTCCCGTCTCCACCGACCCGTCGAGCACGAAGTGGCGGCGGCCAGCGCTCTGTCGTCCCACAGGGGCCCAATCGTAGTTGGGAGCCAAGAGGCGTTCACGGCGGGCGAACTGAACGAGCTGCAGAATTTGCGGCGATGGTCCAAAGCTCCGACGAACTAAAAGTCGAGCGCCTTTCACTTCCCGCCGCGAAGCGCTCGTTAACCGTCGTCCAGGTGGGAGGAGGTTAAAACCGTGTCAAAGTTTATAGATGCCCATCCTATGAAGCCGTTCACGGCGGACCAATTGAGCAAGTTGCAGAACGCGCCCGCTGACGAGTTCGGGGTCACGCACCACGACATTCTGTTCAACGAGAAGGACGACAAGGTTTATTGCGTCCTGGATGCCCCTAGCGCCGAAGCGGTCCATAAGCATCACGCCAAGGCCGGCATCACCTGCGATTGGGTCCACGAAGTGAATTCCACGCGCGGGTGACGAAGGCCCGTCGCTCGTCATAGCCGCGCTGGTCGTTTGGCACTGCCCCCGCGGCAGTGCCATGCGCAATGGCGCCTGACAGTTCACGCTACGCATCGAGGATGGGCATGAGCTTTCGACCTACTCGGCGCCGGTTTCGTCCGGGCTTCGGGCCGGCCATTGCAGGCGTGCGCTGAGGCCGCCGGTTTCGCGGTTGCGCAGGCTCAGGCTACCGCCGTGGCGCAGCGCGGCTGCGCGCGCCATCGCCAGGCCCAGCCCGAGACCGCCGGTGTCGCGGCTGCGGGAGGTTTCCAAGCGCTGGAACGGCTCTTGCAGACGTTCGCTTTGGTCGGGCGGAATGCCAGGGCCCTCGTCGTCCACTTGCAGCACGATCCAGGCGCCTTCGCGCCAGAGGCCCACGTATGCGCCGTCGGCATAGCGAACGGCGTTCTCGATCAAGTTGGTCAGGGCGCGGCGCAGGCCCAGAGGTTCGACGACGGCGCGCACGGGATCGATGCGCGAGGCTTGGGCGGGTTTGCCCAGGGCTTGGGCGTCGTCGATGCATTCCTCCACCAGTTCGGCCAGGTCGGTGTCGATGCGCGGTTCGGCCTGGGATTGGCCGCGAGCGTAATCGAGCACCTGCGCGATCATCGCGTCCATCCGCTCAAGGTCGGCGGCCATGCGCGCAGCCTGTTCCGGCGGCGACATTTCCACGCGCAGGCGCAACGCGGTCAGCGGCGTGCGCAGATCGTGGGCCACGGCTGCCAGCATGTGCGCCATGTCATCGGCTTGACGGCGCAGGCGCGCATGCAGGGCGTGCATGGCCTCGCGCGCGATTTGCACTTCGCGGATGCGGCGGTCCTGCCCAGGCGCCCCGGCGCGCAAGCCCGTGGATGATGCCGAAACTCGATCCAGGCTCAGCTGTTCGGCTTCGGCGGCCAGCCGCCGCAAGGGTTGCGACAAGCGCCGCGCCAACCACCACGCCAACGGTGCGAGCAGGGCGGCGCTGAGTGCGAACGCCAGCAGGATGCGCAGACGCCAGACCTGGGTCGGCGTGTGCGCCGGGCCGACCACGCGCCAGCAGTCGTCGGCCTGGCGCAGCGCCAGCTCGAAGGCCGGCAGGTCCACGCGGGGATCGGTCAGCGCATCGCGCATCGCAGCATTCTTCTGCGCCCGCGATGTGCGGCCGGTAGCGATGATCTGCGGCTTGAGCTGATACTGCGTTCGTTCCGAGGTGGTGTGCACCCATCGTGCGTGCAGCCGCTCGATCGGTACATTCAGGACGTCGGCTGCGACTTGGGTCAGCGTGGTCTCTGTCGGCTGCGAAGGCGTTGCGCAGTCGCGCCGTATCTTCAACCGCTCGTCCTGGACGGTTCCGTCGGCGCGCAGCGCGGCGATGGCGGCGCCGAGGTTGATCTCCGGCGCCAGGGGCACGGGCATGCTCAGCACCACGGCGAAGTTGATCGCCAGAGCCACGGCGATCGTAATCAGGGTCAGCCCGCCCATCAGGCTCAGGAACGTCGGCGCCGAGCGCGGGGCGCCAGTCATCGCCGTTCGACCGCGGGGTTGAAACGGTAGCCTTCGCCGCGCACGGTCTCGATGGGATCGCTGCATCCGGGCCAGCGCAGTTTGCGTCGCAATCGGCTGACCGCCAGATCCATGGCACGGTCGAAGGCGTCGGCGTCGTCGCCATGAGTAAGCTGCATGAGCCGGTCGCGGCTGAGCAGGCGTCCGGCGCGTTCGACGAACGCGCGCAGCAGATTGCATTCCAGCGGAGTCAGCGCGACGAGTTCGCCGTTGGGGTTCAACAAGCGCCGTTCGGCCGCGTCGAACCGCCAGCCATCGAAATGCGCGATGACGACCGCCGGCGCGCCATCGGTTTTGTCGCGCCGGCGCAACAGTGCGCGCACGCGCGCCAGCAGCTCACGCGGGTCGAAGGGTTTGGCGAGGTAGTCGTCGGCGCCTACTTCCAGGCCGATTACCCGGTCCGGAGCGGTGCCCATGGCGCTAAGCATCAGAATGGCGGCCCCGTTGGCGGCGAGGCGACGGCAGATCGACAGGCCGTCTTCGCCGGGCATCATCCAGTCGAGCACGATCAGGTCCGCTTCGCGCTCGGCCAGGTGCCGGTCCATCTCGGCGCTGTCCTTGGCCGAGCGCACCGTGTAGCCGTGCCGGGCCAGGTATTCACACAGGGCGTCGCGAATGCTGGCGTCATCGTCGACGACCAGGATGTTGGAGGCTGCACTCATAGGCCGATTATCCATGGGCTGTGTATCGGGTTTGTATCGGAACCCGGTACGTTGTTACGGAGCGGACAAACCGGCGATACCGGCTTGGGATGCAATGCAGCCACCTTCAGATTCCGGATGATCGCCATGCCCTCGTTCTCCCGTTTCCCCGTGTTGCTCCCGCTGGCCGCCGTAGGGCTAATGGCGGCACTGACGGTCAGCGCCACGACCGAGCCTGCCCGGCTCGCCGCCACGCCCGAGCCAGCGATCGATTATCGGCTGCCGCTGACGATGCGGGGCGCCTTCGCCGTGGTCGAAGCCTGGCTGCCGGGCATCGAGCGGCCGTTGCACCTGATCGTGGACAGCGCAGCCGGCGGGGGCGTGATCGACACGGAGTTGGCGCGGTCGGCGGGGTTACTGAAGGACGAGGCCTCTTCCAGCATGCAAGTACACGGCGCCAACGGGCAAACGGCCGCACTGCCGATGGCGGAGGTCGCCGGGCTGCGCGTCGGCGAGATGAAGCTTAGCGGGTTGTTCATCACCACCGACGCCAAGGCTTTCGCCAGTGCGCCGGAAGTTTCGGTCGACGGCATTCTCGGCAACAACCTGACCGCGATGTACGACGCAACCTTCGATGTGAAGCAGGGCGAGTTGCTGTTGCGCGCGAATGCAGCCGACAAAGGGCGGTGCTACCTCAACAGCTATCCCGAGCGTCCCAAGGACCTGCAGCGATTCGTGTTCATCGATGTGTCGCTGCCGGGCGGGGTCAAGGCGCGGGCGGTGATCGACACCGGTGCGGCGCAGACGGTGATGAACCTGGCCGCGGCCAAGGCATTGGGGTTGCAACCGGGCGACGCGCGATTGCAGCGCCGCGAACGCGGTACCCAAGGCATGGGCCCGGGCAAGGCGACCGACACCTGGCTCTACGATCTGCCTGATCTGGAGATCGGCGAATGGCGGCTCGGCCCGATGAAAGTGCGAATCAGCGAGTTACCGATCTTCACGAAGTTGAGCCCCGACGGACGGCCCGCGGTGATCCTCGGCATCGACGCGCTACGGCAGCGGCGGGTGACGGTCGAGCGGGACGCAGCGGCGTTCTGTGTCGGCGAAGGCTGATGCGGCACTGGCGTCGGGAAGGGCTGACGAAGATCGAGGGGCTAGCCCCTCGCCCCTACGAACGGCCGTCAGACTGGTTTGAACTCAGGCGCCGTGAGCGTGCCAATTTCCAGCGGTGAACCCTCTCCGCCGTCCGCACGCCCCTCCGAAAGCCCGGTCGTGGCGGCCTTCCGCGCGGGGGGCGGCGGCTTGTCGGTGCGTCGCACTCAGGGCCGGGTCAGGCGAATATTTTCTGATCCAGGATGAGCTTCATGGCGCCGGATAGCGGCCACGCAGCAACGATCGGGCTCATGAGTCAACGCTGGGCAGGCCGCTCGGTGTGAAGAACATAGCCATCCGACAAGTACCCCTGCGTGACTCTACCCCCTTCGCTGTCTCTCACTACCGGGCCTTTGGGGCCCTGGGTCACGACACAGCTGTTCGGGCAGATGTGTTCGGCATTACCTATGGCGATGCTTGTCTGGGGCACCTTCGTCTTTGCGACTCTGCCTCCTGCACTGTCGCGCACCAGGGTGCCCTTGGGGCTTTCGGTGATGACACAGCGGTTCGGGCAGACGTACTCGACGTTATCTATCTCTATGGTTTCCGCGGTGGTCTCCGACACGTAGGTCTTCGCTACTCTGGCCCCTGCAATGTCGCGTACCGCGACTCCCTTCGGGCCCTGGCTTACAACACAACCGTTGGAACAGAGGTATTCGATGTTGCCGACCACCGCGGTGTGTTCGGTTGCGCCGCGGAACGCGGCCGCCCCGGCCGCAATGACCGCAACGGCCAAGGATGCTTGCTTCAAAAAAGTCCCGATTCCCAAACGGCATCCCTCTAGCGATTACTTCAGGCAGATCACAACGGCTCGGGGTCATTAGATCAGGCGGAACTGGAGAAGTTCAAACTTCTCCCCGGCCGTCGCCCCAGGGCGGGACATTGCTCTGTACTGCTTGTGCGCCATCAGGCACCGGTGAGAAGCAGGGTCGGACCTATCGGTGTCCAGGGGTGGATCCTCTCCGCCATCGGCACACCCCGTGTGGAAGGCGCGGCCCTGACGGCGCTACCCGAGGGGCTTCCGGTCAGGCGGCAGGAGCCTGGCAATCGGCCCACCGCCCTTCCAAACCGGGCCGCTTTCGGCAAGTTGATCGCCGCATGGCTCTGCCGGGACTTCGCGGGGGGCTAGTCGGCTGCGGTGAAGCCGTGCCGGTTCAGATGTTTCTCGATGCTCTCGTAGCGCGGCTCTTTCCAGTCGAACTCGATCCTCATTGCTTCATCGCTTTGTAGCAGTGGCACGGCAGATGTCACGCCGGGCAAGGTAAGTACCGCGTTCATTGCTTCATCTCGGAATGCATCTGCGGCGCTGCGGTCGACTGAGACTCGCCGGATGATCAGCTTCGGCATTTAGGTTCCTGTGCAAAGTGCATCGACGCGCGCAGCCTAACAAACGATTGAGACAACGATATTGTCGAATTCACATGGGAAACGTGCCACATCGCGCGGATTTTATCGCGAACGACTACATGCGATTGTCGTGCCGCCCGGGAGAACGTTGGATGCGACGTGGATCGCTTCGGATCCATGCGATGTCGGATCGCCATGCGTCGTTACAACCTTCGAGTCGACGTCGTCGCGACACAGGCCCCGCGAGGGCGTGCCGTCGGGTGCCGCGGACGTAGCGCTGTAGCCTGCCGAGGATTCGCTGGCGACCATTGCGAACTAGCCAGATCCGGCTTGGCGAATGCGCCCACTGTGCGCCAGGATTTGGCTTGCTGCACGCCCTCGCCCGGAACCCTCTGGCCACGGTCGGGAGAGGGGCAAGACATCCACCGCGCGCGCACTGGCGTGCGCGCGCGATGGATCGGTACCGCAGGATCAGAAGGTGACGCTCCAGGTATCGATGCGGCCGGTGTCGAACCAGGCGTTATCGTTGACGCGCAACTTCCAGGTGCCGTTGAGCGGCTCGCTCGACAGATTGAACGTAAACGTGCCGCTGACGTTATCGGCGCTGCCGCCGGTGCGGTTGTGGATGTTGTACAGCGAGCCGTCCGGCGCGACCAAGTCGACCTTCAAATCGCCCTTGTAGGTGTGGATGATGTTCACCGACACGCTGGCATTGGTCGGTCCGTTGCCGCTGCGGCCGGATACCGCGATCGAGCTTTCCACCGTGGCGTTGTCGCGGATGGCCACGTCGGTGCCATTGGTGTAGGTCTGAGTGCCGCCGCTGCCGACGGTGACCGTACCGCTCTTGGTGTGGGTGGCGCCGTCGTCGTCGGTGACGGTCAGGCTGACAGTGTAGGTGCCGGCCGTGCTGTAGGTCTTGCTCGGGTTGGCCGCAGTCGATGTCGTGCCGTCGCCGAAAGCCCAACTGCGCGCAGCGATCGTGCCGTCGCTGTCGGTCGAGGTGTCGGTGAAGCTCACCGTCAGCCCGCTGACGCTGGAAGTGAAATTGGCGACCGGCGGGTTGTTGCCGGGCCCTCCGGAGAACAAGGAATACAGCAGGCGGTTCGGCGAGCCACGCAGGTCGGTGATCTTGCCAGGAGTGGTGTTGTTGACGATGGCCGTATGGACCTGATCGGGTGTCGCCGCCGGGTTCACCGCCAGGTACAGCGCGGCGACGCCGGCCACGTGGGGCGAGGCCATCGAGGTGCCGCTGTTGGCGGCCGATGCGGTGGCGCTGCCGATACCTGCCGATACGATCGAGGTGCCCGGTGCGAACAGATCGAGACAGCTGCCCCAGCTCGACGCCTGGCCGCTGGTCCAGATGGAGCGCGCATCATTGCGATCGCTGGCTCCGACCGTGAGCGCACGCGGCACCCGCGACGGGGATTCGGTGCACGCGTCGATATTGCCGTTGCCCGCCGCCACCACTGCGACGACGCCGGCATTGATCAGATTGTTTACCGCGGTGTCCGTGGCCGTCGAAGCCGGGCCGCCCAGGCTCATGTTCGCCACCGCGGGTTTGACGTGATTCGCGGTGACCCAGTCGATGCCGGCGATGATCTGCGAATTCGGCGCCGTAGAACCGCAACCGAACACACGCACCGGATGCACGGTGGCCTTCTTGGCCACGCCCCAAGTGGTGCCCGCGACCGTGCCGGCGACATGACTGCCGTGACCGTGGCAGTCGGTGGTGCTGGAGTCGCCGGGGACCGAGGAGAAGCCGTTACCGATGCGCCCGGTGAACTCGGTGTGGTCGGCGCGCAGGCCGGTGTCGACGACGTAGGCGTGTACGCCGGACGCGTCGGTGTCGTAGGTGTAGCTGGTGCTCAGCGGCAGATCGCGCTGATCGATGCGATCCAGACCCCAGGTGGCGTTGTTCTGCGTTGCCTCCACCGACATGTAGCCGTCTTCCTCCACGAAGGCTATCCGCGGGTCCCTGAGCAGCTGCGCCAACGACGCGTCGTCTGCATCGATGACGAAGCCACGCAACGCGTGTTGGTAACTGCGCTGTAGTTTGACGCGGTACTGCTGGGCGATGCCCTGCGCGACGGCAGGCACGTTGGCTACGCCGTTGCGGCTATCGGCCGACAGCATGGCGGCCTGTGCCTTCAGTACGACGATGTAGCGGCCCTCGATCGGCCTGTCGACGGTCAGCAGCTCGGCGGTCAGGCCTGGCAGCGCGACGGACATCAGTGAAGCACCGATAGCCAGCGACAAAATGCGACGATTCATGCACATCTCTCCGTGTGTGGACGGGACGAGGACAGGCACCGTGGACTACCCATTCGGCGCATTGGCGGTGAGCGACGTCCCACTCCACGCAGTCCGGCGCGCCCGCTAGCGGCGAGCGCCCGGCATCGCACCGGATACAGCAGCGCGCTGCGGCTCCGCCGCCAGCGCTTCTACGGCACTGACCGTTGTTGCGGTCCCGATTGAAACCCCAAAGGTGCCGCGGTACGCGGCGGGTCACCGTCCTGGCTTCCGCAATGCGCAACATCAGAAAACGGGAAGCCCCGACGGCATGTACGGCCGATGCGCTCGCAGGGCCGTGGCCACCAACCTAGGTAGACAAGCAAGCGGCGTCTATGTTCTGAAAACGGTTTACCAGGGCGCAAATCGTGAACGTGACCCGCATTTCCAACTATCCAAAGAAAGCTTCATGAGCGCATGGCGAACCATACGTCGGCGTGCGCGCATCGTCACAGCATGAAATGCTCAGGCACGGGATTTCGGGCTGCGTGATCCTCGTGCCTACGGCTAAGCGCGGGCAGAGCCGGCGGCCTCGCCGCAATCGAATTCAGCTTCGGCACGGCGTCGGCGCATCGCCGACCGAAAAATCCTCTGTACTACGCATCGCGGCTACGGCTCATGCGGCATAGCGGCTACGACCCGGTCGCCGGCGCAGGGCTCGTGTCTTCGTTCATTCGACACAAATCGAAATCTGGAGTTCTTTCGCAATGCCGTTCGTTCATCCGAACGCTCACGCATATCCAGCCAAGGTTTCGAGCGGAGTTGGCGTTCGGTCGTTGCGCTTTCGGTCGACGCCGATCACGGGCGCGTCATGCCGTCACCGAGATATTGCGGGCTCCCTTGAAGTAGCTTAGGAGTCAGATATGTCAGATCGTGCAACCATGCATAATCTCAACGATCTCATCGAGATTGCCCGCGACGGCAAGGACTTCTACACCGAGGCTTCCGGAGAGGTGAAGAACGCCGAGCTGTCCGCCTTGTTCTCCCGCATCGCTTCGACGAAATCCGACATCGTTACCGCACTCAGCACGCAAGTCGCGGCGACAGGAGGAAAGCCGGCCGAACATGGGACCTTCGCAGGTTCGATGCAACAGCTTTACGGCAAGGTCCGCGCGGCCTTTGGCGATACCGCCTACGGCTATGTCGCAGAACTGGAGGACTCGGAAGATCGTCTGCTCAAGGCCTTTAACGAGGTGGCAGGCGACTCCAAGCTGACGCCGGCCGCCCGATCCGCTGTGGAGCGGTTCTTGCCGATAGTCCGGGATACGCATCGCGAAATGAGTCAGCTGAAGCACTCGATGAAGGGCGCGGCATAAGCGTTGTGTTCGCCGCCGAGCGCTGCGTCCGGATCGAAGTCGAAAACTTCATGCTGCGATCCGAGGCCTTGGTCGCACTACGCAGGTCAACTCGTTGGAACTGACTCGCGATCTCAGTATGGGAGATTCCCATCCGTCAGCATCTCAACACGGCAGACCAGCTTCCCCCCTGTAGTTGTTCTGCCTCGCGCGTCCGGTTCCCCAACCGGGCGCGTTTTTGTTTTCGGAGCGTGCCGGTGCTCGCCCGGATCGGCTGGCTCAGTTCCCCAAGGTTTCGACGTTCTTCTGCGGGCGCGACGCTGCTGCTTGACAAAAGGCGTCCGGGTTAGGGCCCGTGTCGCGCAGTTACGGCTCCGCACATCGCGTGAAATCCGCCGCGACTTGGCCGGTCAGCGCCTGCCCGACGATGACTCTTGATGCGCGCAGCGGGCCATTCGCTGAGCCGATGCTTGAGGTGTCGCATCATGCTGCCGCAGGCTTCGATCACAGCCACCTTGGTCTGTATGGTGAATCGGGCCTCGCAGTTCGCGCGCGATGGATGGGGCCGCCAGTGACGTCCCCATCCATTCAACGACTACCCACCGAGGTGACCGATGACCCGGTCAGCGCTCAGGTCAAGGAGTGGCCGCGTTAGTCCGTGCCCCTAGCCCTTTCGTCCCTTCTATCGGCCTCCAGGCGGTTTCGTCGGCGGTGTTGAGATGATCGATGATCCCGTTGGCGACCGCGTCGAGGAGCGGCTGCGGCAGATCGTGCCCCATGCCCACGACCCCCTTCTCCGGGTCTCCGAGCCACTGGGCCCCAGGGATCGCCTTGCGAGTGGCCTTGCCGCCGGAAATGTGGATGAGCGCGTCCTCGTCGCCATGGATGACCAGGGTCGGCAGGGTCAGGCCATTGAGTTCCTTCGTGCGATCGCCTGCGAGCAGGATCGCGCCCACTTGACGAGCACCGCCGCCAGGATGGGCCGGAGTGCCGTTCGAATCGAGCGAACGCTTGTAAGCCGCCTCAGCAAGCGCTCGACGACGTGGGGCCTCTTCGCCAGCATGGGTTTTCGAACCGATAAGAGCGTACAGCGCCGCGATATGATTGATCGCGCCTTCCTGGTCGGACGGCGGCTCCTTGATCAACTCGCCGATGACGCCGGGCTGCGCATATCCGACCCAGATGTTGCCGGTGGTGCTCATGATCGAGCATAGGCTGCGCGCTCGATCGGGACAGTTGATCACCAGCCTTTGCGCGATCATGGCACCCATCGAAGCCCCGACGATATGGGCGCTGTCGATCCCAAGGTGTTTCAGCAACTGGATGGCGTCATTGGCCATGTCCACAAGGCGATAGCCGTCGGCAGGCGGCTCGCCGGTCCGCCATCGGGTCAAGCCGCTGTCGCGGTTGTCGAAGCGGATGACCAGATATTCCTCTTTCAGCTTGTCGATGAGTTGCTGCGGCCAATGGATCAGCTGCGAGTTCAGGCCCATGATCAACAACACGGGCGGGTGCGATGGGTCGCCTTCAACCCGATAGCACAGCTTTACGTCATCGATCTCAACGAATAAGTCTTCGGATTTCGCCGTCATGAGTTTTCTCCGTTACTGGGTTCGTGGATGAGCGTTTATGGATCCGGGGAGAACCATCCAACCTGTCTCGACTACAACCAACCGAGCGACTCGCTTCGCCCCGCAGATCTATCAGCCACGCTCAAGCCGCCTTTAAACTGGCAGCAACGCAGTGGTTAGAGGCACGAGTCGGCTGCCCAAGCCCTTGTCGACGCGGCTCATGGACAGGTGCTGTTGGATATACCGACCATTGAGATCCGATTCCGAGACGGCGTAGTCGGAGTCCGGCTTCATCACCGAATCTAACGAACAAGCACGAAATCTAACGGGAAACTAAGGGTCTCGCGGACTCTCATTGCGTTCACTCATTATGTGACGTGTCGCGTTCGCAGAGTGAGTCCAAAGCTTGAATGTTGCGATGGCGGCAGTGACCCGTCCCACATAAAGAGGTGCATCGCCGACAACGACGGCACCTTTGCGAGCACTCGCACTTTCGCGAGCCTCGCTGCAGGCGCCCCTCCGCAACAGGGATCGCGCAAGCCGATTGGAGCCTGACCGGACCGACGTGCGCCGATCCGACCTCCCCCGGCTTCTGGCAGCGCAGCCCTCGTACTGATTCGCGCAGTGCAACGATGCGAACCGACAGAAATGTCGAACGACCAGCACTGGATGCGGATAGCCGAAAGCTCCCCTGAGAGATCGGCTCCGATGCCCGCAAAGGCACAGAGAACTACCGCTGTTCGATAGATGCCGTCGTGTTCGCTTCTGCAAACCATCTCCATGGCGCGCTCTGCCTGCATCAAACGACGTCCGGCATACGCCCCGTAGCGCTGTTCAGAAACCGGCTGGCCGATGTGCGTACTGGTTCTCGTTACGCGAGAGAAGATCGGCTCTTAATGGGCTTCATTGCGCCTGATACTTTATGAGGTCCGGCATCTGGAGACGGCCGTGAAAGACTCAACGGCGCCATCGCTTGCTGCTCCTAGCTGCCTTGCATCTGGACTTACGCGCCCCTCGAACCGCCGGCCCAACGAAGATCCAACCGCGGGAAGAGGTAAATCGTCCGGCCTTTCTCCGGCCTTTCTATTGTTCGACGCTTAGGTGTATAGGTGTGACGCTGCTTGGCATTACGCGAAACTCGCGGCCTTAGAAGGGGCGTTCAATGCGAGACGTAACAATCCAGAGCGTCGCGAGCCCTCCTGGGACCGAGGCGCGATATCGAGCCGTCGTGCAGTCGGCTCTGGACGCGATCATCGTCATCGACGAACTCGGACAGATAACCGAGTTCAATCCAGCCGCCGAGCGCGTGTTCGGCTGGAGGCGCGAGCAAGTCATGGGCCTTGAGGTCGCAGAAGTCATCATCCCTCCAGACGTGCGGGACAACCATCGGCGGGGCTTTCGCCGGCATTTGATGACCGGCACCTCGACCATCCTCGACCGGAGACTGGAGCTTGTCGCCATTCGGGCAGGCGGCGAGAGGTTCCCCGTCGAGCTGACAGTGACGCGGATCGATGGCGGGACGGCGGCGTATTTCACCGCTTTCATTCGCGATCTTACCGAGCAGAAGCGATTGCTTGCCGCGGAGGCCGACCATGCTAGATACGACGTCGTAACCGGCTTGGTGCGCTATTCCGTTCTGGAGCCTCAGATGATTCGGGCGGTCGAGAACGCTGGGGCGTTCGCCGCGGTGATCTTTATCGACCTGGATCGCTTCCATGGAATCAACGGCTCTCTTGGCCATAAGAACGGCGACGGGGTTCTGAGGGCCGTAGGCGTTCGCCTGCAATCGCTCGCGAGCGAACAGGTCGCTGTATGTCACTTTGCGAGCGACGAGTTTGTCGTCGTCCAACAAGGCGGCGATGCGGCCGCGGCCGTACGTCTCGCCGAGAGTATTCGGAACCTGCTTACCTTGCCGTTCGAGGGCGAGGGTTACCGCGTGTTATTGACCGCGACGATCGGCATAAGCTACGCCCCCGCGCATGGCGACATTACGCTGGATCTGATGCGCCGGGCCCAAGCCGCCGCGGAGCGCGGAAAGGTTCTGGGCCGCAACTGTGTTTGCCCGTTCCAAACCGAGGACATGCAGGACATCGAGGACCGCATCGTAATGGGCGGCCTGTTACGCGAGGCCGTCCAGGCCGGCGAACTGATGCTCCAATACCAGCCTCAATTTTCGGCTTCGGATATGCGCCTGACCGGCTTCGAATCGCTGTTGCGTTGGAGCAGCCCTGTGCTCGGCGACGTCGCACCGGATAGATTCATACCGATAGCCGAAGGCTTGGGGCTGATCCGGGAAATCGGCGACTGGGTGATACGCGAAGCCTGCCGCCAGATCCGCCTCTGGCTGGATGCCGGCTATACCGGGTTCACGATCGCGGTCAACGTATCGCCGCAACAGCTGCGGCGCGCAGGCCTGCATCGCGCGGTCGACGAGGCACTGCGGGAATTTCGGGTGCCCGGCCATATGCTCGAAATCGAACTGACGGAAAGCTCGGTGCTAGAGAACCTGGTTCGAGTGAAGGATGAGCTTGGCAAGCTCAAGTCCTTGGGGACCCTGCTGACGCTGGACGATTTCGGCACGGGTCATTCTAGCCTCGCCTATCTGAAGCACTTCGCCTGGGACAAGCTGAAAATCGACCAGAGTTTCGTGCGGGGGCTGCCGCACAGCGTTCTGGACGCATCGGTATCGCGGGCGATTCTGACCTTGGGACGGGACCTGGGGCTGCGGGTGGCGGCCGAAGGCGTGGAAACCACCAGTCAGGCCGACTTCTTGCGCGAGCTCGGATGCGACGAGTTGCAGGGCTATCTGATGGGACAACCGGCGCCTGCCGACGCGGCTCAGGTTCATTTCAAGGCCGTCTGAGCCTGGAGGAATGCCGTCGACTGAGCTTGGAAGGCGCGCTGGCAGCGAGCCGAATATTTCCGACGAGCGCTCCAGGATCCCCTGACCGGTCGCTGCCTTGCATACAGACGCCGGCGGCGATCGTGTCCAAGTCACAGCTTGCCTATGTCATGACGGGCGCCACCAGGGCCATGTGGGGGGCACGTAGCTTTCAACGTCATGGCCTGGCGGCGTGGCGTTGAAGCGAGGCCAAGGTGTCACACATACGCCTGCGAACCGAAGCCCGGTTTGGACTGGCTTACCGACGCGACTCGAATTGCGGATCGGCCGCATTGGAGCGTAACCGCAGGAATATCGGCGTTGCCGCCGTCGTTTCGCGGGACCGCCTCGGCCAAGCGGATGCGGGACGCCTGGGCCGCGTCGGTGCGGCTCTGCCGCCTTAGTCATGTTGCCGATGTACCTGTCGAACGAAGCGCCTTCCGACCTGCGCTCGAGAAGGCGGTCGATCCTTGCCGAATATGCCGATTGGTTCCACCATCATTAGCCGCACGCTTCCGGAATGCGGCTGGCAGGCTCGCCGGATCGGAGCGGGTTTCTCGCCCGCCGATCGATTGCCCGGAAAAGCGCGGCTGCACTGGATCGTCTTCCCGGGCGTAGTTGCTTTGCGAGGTGAGATCACGATGACCGGCCCCTGGCCTCCCGACATCCGCTACCTGCAGCTGGCCGATCTGACCATCGATCTGCGTTTTCGCCGGCTGATCCACGCCGGGCAGAGCGCGGATGTGCCGCAACGGGTATTCGATCTGCTGGTGCTGTTCCTGGCCGAACCCGACAAGCTTCACACGCGCACCGAATTGTTCGAACGCCTGTGGCCGGGATTGATCGTCGAAGACACCAACCTGTCGCAGACGGTATGGCTGTTGCGCAAGGCGCTGGGCGAAGAGCGCAAGTCATGGATCCGCACCGTGGCCAAGAGCGGCTACGTCTTTCAGGCGCCCGAGCCGGTACGTTCGGTCAGTGAACCGCCGTCGGCGGCGATACCTGCAGAACCGGCGGCCGAGCAGCCCGCGGAATCGACTCCCGCGCAGGTCGACGCGCCGACGCCCTCGCTCGAAGCAGCCAGGTCGACGCGCAGTGCGTGGTCGCGCCACCGTGTTCGGCTGCTGGCACTGGCGGCAATCGGCCTGGCCGCGATCGCAAGCGCATGGTTTTTCAATCAGCGCACCTCGCCTGCCGAACCGCAGCTCACCGTAGCCTTGGTCACGATAGAAGACGATAGCCGCGCGGCTCGCTGGCCGGCGGAACTGCTCGAACAATGGCTCGGTTGGAAATTGGCCAGCCTGCCCGGCATCAATCTGCTCGACGAAGCGCAACTGGCCGCCGGCGCGCCGGGTTCGGTGAAAGTGCTGTTCCTGTCGTCGGCAACCTCGCCGAGCGACCCCGCAAAGATCAAGGTTTATGTCCGTTTGAGGGACCGCGGCAAGGAGCAGCGGCTGGAAGTCGAAGGTCATCGGTCGGACCTGCCGGCCTTGGTCGATTCCTTGTCCCGCCAGATCGTGAAGCGCCTGCAACCTGCTTACGCCGAGCCCTGGCCGGCCCTCGAGCTCAGCGCCGATGCCGCCGAGCGTTACGTGCAGGCAGCGCAGGCGTTCAAGCACGGCGACTGGATCGCTGCGGTGCATCTGGGCGAGGAAGTGATCGCCCGCGCTCCGCGTTTCGGCTTGGCGCGCATGCAGCTGGCGCTGGCACAGGCTCGTCTCGCTCAAGCCACAGCGGCCAAGGTGCAAATGGACCAGGCCGTGAAGTTGCTGGCCGGATCGCCGCCGCCGGTCATCGAACTGCTGCAGGCTCAACGCCTGGCGATCGACCCGACCCGCGGCCCCGAGGCTCTGGCGGCGTACGCCAAGTTGGCCGATCGCTCCCCCGAGACCGTGTCTCTCCAGCTTGAGTATGCGTGGCAGCTCATCAGAGCGGGCGAACCGCAACGAGCGCTGGAGCGACTGGCGGATCGCCCGGTCAACAACGACACCACTTGCATCTGCGTCGGTAAATGGTTGCTGCGGGCGAACGCTTACGCAGTGCTCAGCGATCCGGTGCGCATGCGCGCGGCCGCCAAGGAGGCAGTGGAGCTGGCGCGAAAGGCCGGTCCGGCATGGAATCTGGAGCAGGCCGATGCGCTCATGGTGCTGGCCAGCGCGAATGCCGGGCAGTTCCCCGAGCGCGGCACGCCGCCCGAATTCGAGCAAGCCGCGGTTCTGTACGAAAAGGGAGGCAACGCCACCGGCGCCTTGGAGGCGCGCGTGCTGGCGCGGCTATCCGCCCCGTTGCCGGCCGACGGCGCCGACCCCGCTTTGGAGGCGTTGCTCGCACGCGCCAACGCCGCCGGCTACCGCGGCCTGGAAATCCACATTCTGATCGCCAGCGCGAATCAACATGCACGGGCCGGCGATATCGCCGGTTATCGGTCGCGGCTGACCCAGGCGGCGGCGATCGCGAGCGCGACCGGCGATCTGATTCCGCTGACCGACTTGAATCTATGGTTGATGGCCGACGATTTGCTCAGCGCCCGCCTGAGCAGCGCTTCGGCCCGATTCAAGCAGCTCTCCGAGATGAAACTGCCCAGCGCGCAGCGCATGTCTTCCAGCCTCTACGCTGCCGACATGAGCCTGGTGCGCGGCGAGTACGCTCAAGCCTTGAAGATCATCGACCATGCCGAAGGAATCTTTCCGCCGACTCCCGCCGGGCAGCCCGACTCGGAGATGCTCACAACATTGATCTGCCTGCGTTCGCAGGCCTTGTTGACCATGGGAGAGCCGGCCAAAGCGCGCGCAAACATAGACCGATGCGCAAAAGGCGACCGAGAGAGCCTGCGCCACTTGGCGTTGAGCCTTCGCAGCCGGGCCGAAATGCTCGCTGGCGACCGGCCCCAGGCCAAGGCCTTATTGGAGCAAGCGGAGCAGGCACTGCCCTCGGGCGCAACCGATCGATGGGTCGCGTCCTTGGAAGACGCCAGCCTGGCGACACGTCTGGGCGAGTTCGACCGTTCGCAACGGCTCTACGCGCAAATGCTGCAGCCGATCCAGTCTGCGGGTTATGCCTTGCTGCTAGCCAGAGCCCTGGCCGGCCAGGCCGAGAATGCCGCCGCGCGCGGCGATTGGGCGCGCAGCCGCGATCTGGTCGCGGACGCGCGTCGCCTGATACCGAACGATGCCTGGAACGTGATCGCCCGGCTCGATCTGCTCGAAGCCGCCGATGCACTCGAACGCGGCGACCGCGCCAAGGCGACGGCGCTGGGCGGTGCCCTGCACCGCGAGGCGCGGCGAAGGGGCGACGCCGTTCTGGAACTCGAGCTGCATCGAATATTCGAACCGGGATCAATGTCCGGCGACTGCAGTCCGGCCGAGCGCGAAGCCTTGATTGCACGCACCGGCATGCGCGGCGCCGACGCGAATTGGCTCAATCTTCATTCCGCAGTTCCGGACGGCGGCAGCATCAAGACGCCCGTACCGGCAGGCGCCGGCTCGGACTGATTCGAGTCGGTTTCAATCGGCAAAAAAGCGGACTCCGGGTCCGCTGGGCGAGCCGATTTCCAGCCCTGCCCCTGGCTCGTCCGCACGCCTCTGCGAAAGCCCGGTGCTGGCGGCCTTCCACAAAATGCGTTCGGTTCTGGGCGCATAACACGATCGCGCCCCTTGCCTCTCGTCCGAGCGCGCAAATACGCGGACTTATCGCGATAAGCATCACAAACGTACAGATGCCATGACGACAGCCACTACGACGGCATGGCGGCGCATGGCATCAACGTCCGGTCCGATCTGCCAGCAGCCCGGGCGGAGCCCGTTGAGGTTCCGTCCGCCGGCCGCCGTGGCCAGAGCGGGCCGGTCGCGTTGCCTGCGATCGCCGCCGACTACTTTCACACCGTCATCGTCCAGGGAATTGCGCAGTGGCTATCGACTCTCGTAACTCATCGTCCCGGTGCAGGCGCGTAACGCGCATGCTGCCGGTTTTGTTTTTAAGCGGGCTGATCGTCGCCCCGGCCATCGCGGCGCAACCGCGCCTCGGCGGCGAAGGCCAGGCCCATGCGGGCTTGATGTGGCCGAGCGAGCCGCCGGCGAATTATTGCCAGGCCGGCGTCATGCCGCGCGGCCCGGCGGCGCCGCCGCAAGGTGCGATCGTAGTCCCGGCCGGCGACAACAGCGGTTTCGATTTCCGGCGCGCCGGCGTGACCTTCTGGTTCGAGCCGGGCGTGCACACCCTCGGCACGGACAAGTACAGCCAGATCATCGCCCAGGACGGCAATACCTATCTGGGCGGGCCCGGCGCGATCATCGACGGCCAGAACCGCAACCACTACGCCTTCACCAACACGGCGCAGAACGTCGTGGTGCGCTACCTGACCATCCGCAACTTCGGCCGCTATAGCGACGACCCGACGGAAGACTACGGCAACTTCGACCAGGGCGTGGTCAACCACGACGCCGGCGACCACTGGACGATCGAGTACAACACCATCGCCAACAACCGCGGGGCCGGCGTGTTCCTCGGCAGCCACAACAAGGTCAGCTTCAACTGCCTGAAGGACAACGGCCAGTACGGCTTCAGCATGTACAAAAAGCCGCTGCAGAGCGAGGGTCCGCCGACGCCCGAGCAACCGGCGCCGGGCCGTTCGGCCATCGTCGATATCGAGCTGAGCCACAACGAGATCGCCGGCAACAACGTCGACGACTGGGAAGCCAGCACCAAGTGCGGCTGCACCGGCGGCGGCAAGTTCTGGGACGTGCGCGGCGCCAAGATCGTCGGCAACTACGTCCACGACAACCGCGGCACCGGCCTGTGGGCCGACACCAACAACATCGACTTCCTGTTCGAGAACAATTACATCCGCGACAACGCCGGCGTCGGCATCTGGTACGAGATCAGCTACAACGCCACCATCCGCGCCAACACCTTCATCAACAACGGCTGGACCTCGGGCACCTCCGACCTCGGCGCGCCGGCGCCGGCGATCTACCTGTCCGAATCCGGCGGCGACAGCCGCCTGCCCAAGGACGTCAGCGGTTCGGACCTGCTGCGCATCTACGACAACTACTTCGAGAACAATTTCTCCGGGGTGTCGATCTACGAGAGCTCCAATCGCTTCTGCAACTCCAACGGCAACACCAGCCAGGTGTACTGCACGCCCTTCGTCCACCCGGCGCTGATCGTGCGTCCGGATCCGAAAAATCCGAGCAAGTACCCCGATCCGGTCAGTCATCTGCACCCGTGCTACACCCAGATCAACGGCGATGCGGCCTTGCAACGCGACTGCCGCTGGCACGCCAAGAACATCGAGGTGACCGGCAACGAGTTCTACTTCGATCCGGCGGTGGTGCCGTGCGGCAGTTCCAGCTTCTGCGGCGCGCAGGCGCTGTACGCCACCGGCGACAACAACCTGAGTTGGTCGCCGTACACCGTGCAGCAGGTGCAGAACGATGTGATGTTCAACAACAACAACCGCTTCGCCAACAACCACTACTACGGCCCCTGGCGTTTCGCCAAGCGTTACGGCGAGACGATGAGCTTCAAGAGCTGGCAGGCCGCGCCCTATCTGCAGGACGCCGGCAGCACCACCGACGGCTCGTCGTTCAACCTGCTCGATCCGCAAACCGCCACCCTGGAAGCGTCGGCCGGTCTGTGGACCGCGTGGTACGGCAGCCGCATCGCCCGCGCCGATGTCGGCCACGGCGGCGCGCACAGCCTGCAGGTGGTGGCCGAGGACAGCTACTGGGGCGTGGCCCTCGCCAACCATCCCGGCTACTTGTCCGACAACGCCGCCAAGCGCTTGAGCTTCTGGGTCAAGCGTGTCGCCGGCACCCCGCCGCTGCCCGCCAACGCGCGCGTGCGCCTGCGCTGGCTCAAAGAGGACGGCAAGCCGGCGACCGGCGATGAAGAAACCTCGTTCAGCGACGTTTCGCTAGGCGCGGCCGGCGACGAGTGGACCCAGGTGGTCGCCGATGTGCAACCGCCCGCGCTGACCGCGAGCGTGTGGGTGCTGTTGGTGGGCTCGGGCGGCTCGGCCAATCACAACGCCAGCTTCTACCTCGACGACATCGTGTTGCAGGACGCGCCGCAGTAAGTACAGCGCACGACGTGCCGCGAACGATGCGTTCGCGGCACGTTGACTGCGCCCGCACACCGTTCGGACGGCTCGCTCCGTGCAGCCGCCTGACCAGCCCTCGCACCGAAACCCGTTGGCTTACGGCTTCGGGGCGATCTCGCCTTGCGCACGATGCGCCGCGGGTTCGGAGCGTTACGGCCCGACTGTTGGTAGGTGAGATGCGTCGAGGTCCATCCCGGTACGCACGACGCGACCATCCAGCACGTATTCCATGACATGCCGGAACGTCCCGAGAGCGCTCGGCCCCGTCATGTGTGACATCGTTCATGTGTGACATTTTCGGCGCGATGTGCGCCGCACATGAGGACGATAACGTATGCGCCTCCAACCGCCGGTACGCACCGTGCGGTTCAGACCGTTGAAGTCCGATGCGGCCGAGTCCATCAGCCCAGCGGCGATGCTATGGTTCGATTTCGCCATAGAAGCCAGGCGTCCGGAATCCGCTTGGGTCTGATCGATACGGTTATGTATGGCCAGATTTTCTCACGCATTCATCGTTTTCCTCTCACTGACGGCCCCGCAAGTCGCGGTGGCTTATCAGGCCTCAGCGAGCGCTGCTCCGCCCGGTGGCTATAGCATTCCGCCCGGCGCCTTGGACGATGCGCTCAACGCCTTCGCCTCTCGCAAAGACGTGCAGTTGATCTATTCGCCCGCCTTGGTGGCCAAACGGCGCAGCGCGGGCCTCAGAGGCCATCCCGGAGTTCGTGAGGGCCTGGCTCGATTACTGGAAGGGACCGGCCTCACCGCAGTCGCGGTAAAAGCCAATGTTTACCTGCTTCAGCCCACACCGCGCCCGCGGACCGACGCGAGGCCGGCAGCGCCGAAGGCGACCTCCTCGCCGAGGTCTCCGACCCAGTTGGACACGGTCCACGTCACTGGAAGCCGGATTAAGCGCGCGGGGCTTGAGAGCGCACTGCCTTTGACGCTGATCACGCAAGAGCAGATTCGCGCCAGCGGCCATCAGACCTTGTTCGATGTGCTGCGCTTGATGCCGGGCATGACCGGTCACCATCCCCGCAATATCGCCAGCGAGGGCGGCAACAGCCAAGTGCCGACGGCAGCCGCGGCTTCGGCCAGTTTGTACTCGCTCGGCCCGCGCGCGACCTTGTTTCTCGTCGATGGACGACGCATGGCCAACTACGGCCTGGTCTCGACCGATATGGGCGCGTTGACCGACCTCAACGGCATTCCCTTGAGCATGGTCGATCACATCGAGATCGCTCGCGGTGGAGCGTCGGCCATCTACGGCGCCGACGCGATGGCCGGCGTAGTCAACATCATCCTGAAGAAGGACTACCGCGGGGCCGAGGTCGGCAGCAATTTTGGCGTGTCCCAGCGCGGCGACGCCGAGCAGCAACGCGAGTACGCCAGCTTCGGCGCGCAGACGCGCAGCGGCGGCAACGTTTTCGTCAGCGCCGATCACTTCACCCGTAATCCGCTGATCGGCAGCCAGCGCTCTTGGAGCACACTCGATCGACGGCGATTCGGCGGGACCGATCGGCGGATCACACTGGGCTTCCTGCAGGACGACGGCAACGTGCTCCCGATCGCAGGCTGCCGCAATCGCGATCCCACGCCATCCGGCGTCGAGTGCGGTTTCGACGCTCCGCGCTACAGCAGTCTGCAACCCGGTATCGCCAGCAACTCCTTGTACGCCCACCTGCGTCAGCCGATCAGCGAGAACCTCGAGGCCTACGCCGATCTGCGCCTGTCCCGGGTCGGGCTGGAGCTGCGCAACGCTCCGAGCCATGGGGTGATGCCGCTGTCCGGCGAGCACCCCGATAGCGAAAGAGCTCGCGACTATTCGTTCTTGAATTATTGGTTCTCCGACGTGGGGCCGATCGGCAATCGGGTCGTTACCACCAACCGGGACTACACCATCGGCATAAACGGCTACCGCCGAACTTGGGCCTGGGATCTGAGTCTGTCGCGCCGCGACAACGAGGTCGCCAATCGCATCAATGGCTTGATCTGCCTGTCGGCTCTCGGGTCGGTCGTCGACGATCGAAGCTATCGTTTCAATCGGGTGGACAGGAATTCCGATGCCGTGCTCGCCAAGCTTTCGCCTCCCATCGTATTGGGCGGGAAGATGTCGCTGGAAACCTTGTCCGGCAGCGTGGACGGTCCGCTGTTCGCATTACCCGCCGGCGACGTCCAGGTCGCGGCCGGATTCGAAGCCCGTCACGAGCATCTGAGCAACCGGCCGGACCCCTTGCTGACGAAAGGCGATATCGCGCTGGCGATGGACTTCCAGGGTCGAAGCGACCACCGCGATGCAGCCGCGGTCTATGCCGAGCTCAAGGCGCCGCTGCACCATAACCTCTCGATGGACGCGGCCTGGCGTTTGGATCGCAACCGGGGCTACGGCGATCAGATCTCCCCCATGTTCGGTCTGCGCTGGCAAGCTTTTCAGTCGCTGAGTCTGCGCGCCTCGGTTGGAGAGGGTTATCGTGCGCCTACATTGGCCGAGCTGCGTGGCCCGCTGCTGATCAAGCAACAGACGCTTTCCTACGTCCCCGCCGACGATTCGACCCGCCCCTGCCGTGACGAGTTCGACGACTATTGCGCCGTCGACCTACGCGCACGAGTCAACCCGAGGCTGAAGCCGGAGACATCGACCAACCGCAATCTCGGTTTGACCTGGACCCCCAGCGAAGACTTCTCGCTGACCGGCAGTCACTATCGCATCCGGCGCAGGAACGAGATTCTGCCGATCAATGCGCTGGGTCTCGACGAACTGTCCCCGGAAGCCTTGATTCGCGACGAAAACGGCGAGCTGGTCGCCGTCGCCAGCTATCTCGATAATGTCGGCAGCACCGAAGTGCGTGGCTGGGAGATCGAGGCCGAGTACAGTCACCAGACGCAGCGCTGGGGCGACCTCGATTTCAGCCTGAGCGGCCACTACACGCATCGCCTGCTCCGGCAGCATCGTCCGTCCGCGCCGATCGAGGACCATGCCGGCATCGAAATGCCCAGCCGAAGCGTGCTGGGCGATGTTCGCTGGAGCTATCGCGATTGGATCGTAACGCTCAATCTGTACTACATAGGGCCAACGACGGTGTCCGTGCCGGGGCCAAGCACTACCTTCACTTACGGCAGTAACGTCGACCACACGCGCCGTACGCCCAGCACGACCTTGGCCGGCATCGATATCGCTTACCGCGGCCTCAAACGTTGGCTGTTCAGCCTCAACATTAACAACCTTGGCGATCGCCATCCCGGCAACTACAACTACAGCAACGGTGGCTACACTATTGCCGACAGCGACCCGATCGGACGCTACTACTCGGTTAGTGCGACACATCAGTTCTGAACCGGACATCCGCTTCCTGGGCCGGCCTTTGCATTTCCGTATGCCGCGCAAGCGCGGCTCAGCTCCAAAGAGACGAGAGACAAGACCCGGTCTCGATGCGGTGGACTTCGGGGCAAGCATTGCTGGAGCGCGCGCGCGCCGTAGCAAGATGGCGAAACGGCTCTTTCAGTCCGTTCTCCGCTGTCGCCGCGGCACCACGGAAAGGCTTCTTGCTGGGTTATGGCGATAGCCCGTAATCGGCGACCGATCCCCGCCTAGCGAGTGCGGCCCAAGACCGCCCCCCTCTCTGCTGTCGGCGTTCTCCAGACCTGTCCTCGGCCGAGCGTTGTGCACGCATACGAATCAGCGACTTAGGATTCGCTGGAGACGGCCGCACTTGCTGTTGCCGGCGCCTGGCGTTATCAAGGCAATTCAATCGGATCATCGCGCCTTCAACATCGAAAGGATTCCAGTTTGAACGATCGGTATCGGCGCTCCGCACGGATCGCGGCGTTTTTACTGGCGCTCATGGCGTGTATCGGCCAGGCCCAGGCGCAGTTCGGGGCGAGCGGAACCAGCGACCTGCCGCTGCACCTCGTATTCGGCCCCTGGATCGTCCTGCTCGGCGTACTGCCGGTAGCGGGCTGGTTGCGCCCGTCCTGGCGGCCGCGGCTTTGCAAAGCGGCGCGTCGTGCGGTGGCCGGCTACCTCTTCATCGAGTTCGTTCCGCTGCTTGTCTGCATGCTGGCGGCCGGCCTGTTCGATGTATGGAAGAACGCCGCTTTGATGGCCTGGGCTCTGTCGATGCTGGGCGTGATCTTTTCCGGACTGGTACTCCTGTTATTCGTATCGGTGGCGCTGATCCTGGATTGGGTGTTTTCCTGTCGATGCCGGGCGCAGGCCGACCGGCAGCAACGCGAGCTGGCCCCATGACCCACCAAGGGCCGCTCGCAACCAATCCGCCGCCGGTGGATGCCCGGCTGACGAAACGCCATCGCCGCGCGCGTATCTGCGCGATCGCCTGCCTGATCCTGGCACTGCTGCTGGCAGCCGCTTCAGTCGTCTCCTTAAGCACCGGGGTCTTCGGTTGTTGGGGTGGCGCCTATGTGTTCCTGGCCTGCCTGGTGGTCCTCGGCGTCCCGGCGCTGATCCTGCTGCTGACGGTCGCCTACCTGAGAGCGTTCGAGTTGATCTGGCTGGGCGTCGCGATATGGCTGATCTATTTTGCGGTCGAGGTGGCCTCGCATATCCTTCCGCCGGTGTTTTGCAGCGGCTCCGGCTGAGGTCGCCGATTGCCGGCGGGCGTCGGCCCGCACCGAGCGTGAGTAATCCAACCGACCGAAGCCGCCCCGCGGCTCGGCTCAATCCGAGTATCCGCCGTCAAGATGAAGCCACACTCTGCCGCCGCGCTTTCGGCGCTGATCTTGCTCTGCCTTCTGTCCGCATGCGCATTCCCTGCCAGAGAGAAAGCCGCCGACCTACCCGACTCGGAGCGAGAGATCGCCGAGAACTGCGCACTGGCCAAGGAACGGCAGAATCAGGCGGCCATCGACCACTGGTGCCGTGAGCAAGCGCAGGGGAAGTGATCGCGATGGCCGACAAGCCGAAGCCGTTTCGCTGCTCGCGACGCCAGCGGTCTTCGTCGACATCCGCGTATGCTTACGCAGGCAGATTCGATGCGGCCGAGAACTGAGACCGGCCTGGGCTTCCCCCGCTACCGCAAGAGAAAAGGACTTTTCAGATGAGTACGCAAGCCGATACCCGCCATGTGTCGATCCCGGCCCTGCTGATGGTCGCGGCCCTGTGCAGCGGACCGGTCCTGGCTCGGAGCCCGGCGCCGCCGCCGATTCCGCCTCCGCCGCCGGAGCCATCCGGAGTGGTGCTGGAGGCGCCACCGATGCCGATGGCGCCGCCGCCGGCGTCCTCGTTGCCGCTCAAAAGCCCGGTCGACGTCAACGACTATCTCGGCTACCCGGCGGTCCAGCCTGCGCATCATGTCGGCGATGCCATCAGGGTGTTCGCGCTTAAATCGACCTGGGCCAAGCCACCGGCCGCCAGCAGTTCTCAGGACGTGTCCAACGACCTGCTGACCATCATTCCGGCGGAGGTGGTCGCCGTGAAGCCGGACGGCAGCGTGCAGATTCAGGGGCTGCTGGCGCTCGATGTCAGCGGCATGCAACAAACCTACCGGGTCTCCGGCTTGGTCCGCCGCGAAGACCTCGACATCGATAACGCGGTGGTTTCGAACCGGATCGCCGACGCCGGGCTGGAATTGGTCGACGATGGCGGAATGGATTCCTCGCGGCGCCAACGCGCCATCGAGAACATGTACAAGTTTCTGAGTCTGCAGCGGGCGCGATGACGGCTTTCATCCAGCCGCCTCAACACTAGCGGGAGGCGACCACTACCAGCGAGGTCCCTCAGGCGATGACGATCGCGATGGCGAACATCGCCCAAAGCAACGTCTTCCTGTTCTTTTCGTTCATCGATCACCCCTGAGTAACCCCGGCTGTTCTTGAATCCTAGCACCGCCCCCCTCGCAGGCGCCGCGATTCGTACCCAGGCTCTGGTTTGCGTTCGTTTGAGTCCTTAGCCTGCCAAGTTTCATGCCGCCTATCGGGGATACCCGTCCTCGCCGGAGCCGAAGCACGAACCAGGAGCCGTCCGAATGATCGACTACGACCTCGAGCTGCAACGCCACAACGCCGTGTTGCGGCGCGCGTACGGCATCCTCGCTTCCGATCGGGTCCTCGACATCGGCTGCGGGACCGGGCAGACGACACGCGAAGCGGCGCAACTCGCGGCAACGGGGTCTGCGCTAGGTATCGACCGCTCGGATGAGATGATCGAGCGCGCACGGGAACTCACTCGTGCAGCAAGGCTCGGCAACGTCGAATACTCATGCGCCGACGCCGAACGACATGGGCTGCCGCACGAATCCTTCGACGTGGCCATCAGCCGATTCGGCACGATGTTCTTCGAGCATCCGTTCGCGGCCTTCTCCAACATACGCAGCGCATTGCGTCCGCAGGGACGGCTGGTGATGATGGTGTGGCAGCAGCGCGATCGTAACGAATGGGCCACCGCCATCGAAAGCGCGTTCCCGCCCGATGAAGCAGGAGTCGAAAACTCCCCCGCCGCTCCGCCCGCCTTCTCCCTGGGCGATCAGGACTTCGTCAAACGCATTCTCGATGCCGCCGGCTTCGCTGCCCCGATGTTCGACGAAGTGCATGAGCCCGTCTTCTACGGGACCGACGTCGATGCCGCCTTCGAGTTCGTCTCCGGATTTTCTACCGTGCAGGAGAAGGTCGCCCGCCTCGATACCGGCCCACGCGAACAGGCCCTCGATCGCCTCCGCGGTCTGTTGACCGAGCACCAACAGGCCGATGGCGTCTGGTTCGATTCGCGTGCCTGGATCGTGACCACACACCGGAGATGACCCGCCCGCCGACATCGCGAGATCTGCATGCGTCATAGCATCGGTCTGCTACCGGGTGCGGACACGCCATACGACTTGGCCGTCACGCTCGGGGTCATCTCCCATTTTCCCGGCGACCTTTATGAAACCGTTATGGTGATTAGCGCCGGCGCCCTTATGCCTTGGTCGTGAACGGCAAGGCTTTACCCTCGCCCCCCGCACTCGCCAACGACGGAAGCGATCGCTCGCTTCCGTCGGGGCGTCATCGGGATCGCAAGGCGATCGCGATCAGTTGGTGGGCACCGAGAACACCGTCTTCAGGAAGCCCGGCCAGGCCGACTCCTGCACATAGCGAATCGGGCGATCGGTATTGCCAACCTTATAGCCGCCGCTGGAGTAGTCGGCGTTGAACTCCTTGGCGTTCTGCGGGAAGAACACCGCCAGACCGGTGTCGCCGTAGAACTTGTTGCCGATCTTGTTGCCGCTGCTGTAGTTCGCCTTGACCGCCAGCGCCAACGCGTCCTGCGCGTCCTGCACCGCGGCCTTGCTGTCGGCGTCGATGGCCTTGGTCTTGAGCGTGGCCAGCCACGCACCGATGTCCACCCCATAGGAAGTCTCGTACGGGGTCATCGCCTTGCGCGCATCGCGCGCGGCCTGCTTCTCGGCGGTGGTGGTCAGGCTTTCGGTCACCGCGTCGAGCGCGTCGGCGACCAGACCGGTCTTGCTCAGGTCGATCGAGGACAGCGTGGTGTGGCCCGACGGCTTGTTGGTGTAGTAGGCCTTGTAGCTGTCGACCACCCACTTGCCCAGCGCCTGCGCCTCGGTCGTGGCCGGCTGCTTGGCCAGATTGGCCAGGAAACCGTAATCCCAACCTTCGCCCGGCTCGAGTTCTTCGCTGCCGACCAGGAACTTGGCGCGATCGCGCAGTTCGTAAGCCGGTTCGATCATCGCCATCAGGCAGGCGTCGAAAGAAACGATGTCGAGCTTCTTGCTGCCAAGCGCGGTCTTGATCGCATCGGCGACGTCGGAGTTGTAGATGATATTGCCGGTTTCGTCGTCCGAGGACACCGAGCGGTGGGTGTTCTTCGCCCCTGGCGCAACGCGGAAGCCTTGGCCGTGGTTCCAGATCACCAGCATCGTGCGCTTGGCCGGATACTTTTGCGTGCCCCACTTGATGAACTCGGCGAGCGTTTCCTTATCGCCCATGTCGGTGTTCAACTTGGACTTGCCCAAGTCCATCAGCGCGCCCGCGGCCGTCGGCTTGTCGCCCTTCTTGACCCGGAACCGCTTGACGCCGGTCCAGTCGCCGTTGCTGCTGTCGTAGCCTGCGATGCGGCCGTATTCGACGAGGATGTTGACCTTGTCGGAGCTGCCGACTTTCGCCATCTGGTTCCAGTTGTGGACCGTGAACGGTTCCAGGTTGTTCTTGCCGTTCATGAACACCAGCACGTTCCACTCGGCCTCGGCGGCTTTGGCAACGGGTTTGCTCGGGACTTTCGCGGTCGCCGCGGCACTGCCGCAAGCGAACAGCGCCGCGGCAAGCAGTGACTTGTTTAACAGCTTCATGGATTCGATTCCTGTGTGGGTAAGGTAAGCCGCGCGCACGGCGCGCTACGTTCGCGCGGCGAAAGCGAGTGCACATTCGCTACAGGTAAAAGCGCAGGCAGGCGCATGTCTCCCCCGGCTACCCCAGCCGATCGCATGGCGATTTGTGTGATCCCTATAGAGGAACGCAGAGGAACACGATGACGACGCCCGCCTCGAGCGCGTCGAGGACCCGCCTTGCGACGCGCGAGTGCTCAGAGAAATCCGTCCGCAACAAGACTGTTTATCGCAGATCGACGCCACCACAATCCGTCGCTCCCAACCGCAGAGACGGACCATGAAACATTGGATATTCCTGGCTCGCGATTTTCGGCGAAGTAACGGCAACGTCCGCGCTCAAGGCAAGCGACGGCTTCAGCAAACTTGTTCCGTCGCTCGTGGTGGCCGCGGGATATGTGACGGCCTTCTACTTCCTGTCGCTTGCGCTGCGCTCGATTCCACTGGGTATCGCCTACGCCATCTGGGCCGGCCTCGGCGTGGTCCTCGTCACCGCGTTCTCGTGGATCTATTAAGGACAGAAGCTCGACCCTGGGGCAGGGGCCGGCATGGCTTTGATCGTGGCCGGAGTCGTCGTCATGAATCTGTTTTCCAAGACCATGTCGCACTGATGTGCGCGCCGACATGCACGGTCTGCGAATCGAATCCGGGCGCGGACCTCTGGGCAACTTCACCTCGCATCGGCACAGAGCGCGGCCAATGAACCGCGATGCATTCCGGGCGGCCATGCCACAGCCGCCAGGCACCGACCCGGTCTAAAGCGCAGGGCCGCATGGCCGCGGGTATCGACGGGAACGAATCGACGTAATTATCAGGCGCAGCGCGGGGTTACGGCGTTCCAGAAGCGACCTGCGTACGTTCGTCAGCGAGGAGCCGCATCGCCGCTTGACCCGCGTCGTTCCCGGCATGGCCCGGTTTCGGCCTTGAGCGATGGCGGGCACTGCCTAGTATCGACCCGGGGCATCGGACGCGCACGGCGGCTTCGCATGGAGCGAGTGTCCTGCCTGCCCCGCGAACGCGCGGACAGGTTTCCGCTGCGCAGGAACTCGTGCACCGACGTCCTCGCCATGGCCGCGGGTGCGCATGCGCCGCGTCGGCAGGCACTCCATCGGTCTCAACCTACGAGGGAACAAGATGAAGATGCTTTTGAAAGTATTGGTGCTGGGCACTGCGCTGCAGGCCGCGGCGTGGTCGACGGGTGTCGGCCAGGCCCAGGCGCAAGCAGGCAACGGCCCGAGCAATCCGGACTATTCGTTCTGCGCCGAGGGCGAAATCGCAGTGGATTATCCGCCCTACTGCATCAACCCGAACGATCCGGGCACCGGGCCGGGCGGGCCGGGCTCGGGCGGAGAGTGCGTGCCGCCGCCTTGCGTGCCTGGCAAACCTTGCCTCGATCCCTGCCCTTCGTTCGACCCCAATCAAACCGTACAAACCGTCTCGGCCTGAGCGTCGATGGCCAGGCACGGCGGAAGCCGGCGCCTGCCCGTAGCGGAGCGTGTTTGCCTTGTCTGACTGCCACCCGGCCCCATCCCTCGGAGGATTCATGAAACGTCCCGTCCGCACCGCTCTGTTGATCGCAGCATCGCTTTCCGCACTGGCCTTCGGCGCTTCGGTCGCGCGCCCGCCGCCGACCGGTTCCGGCTGGATCGAATACAAGTACTACGACAGTTCCAACAATCTGGTGGGAGCCCGGTTGATCGACTGCACCGGCATCGTCTCGACCTTCGGTGTCTCGCAGGGCCGTGTCGAGGTCGAGCAAGGCCCCTGCTTCTGAAGCGCTCCCCTCGGACTGACGCGTTTCGATCGCTCATGCGATCGCGACCCGAAGTCTGAATCGTGCACGGAGCTTTCCCCGCCAGTCGAGGAAGCTCCATCAGCGGCGGCTGGGCTGCGCGGTCAGCCCAGCCGTCCATATTCGGCCCTTGCTGAATTTGCGCCCTCGTGGGCACCGCTCAGTCGCCGATGCCCCGCGGCAAGGCCAGCCCCGCTGAGCCCGCGACCACTTTGCGTACGCTGGAGACGGCGGCCGACGAAAGCGACCGGTGCGCCAGAAACGCGGGGGTCTGGCCGCCGATGTCGGTCAACGACAAATAGGTCAGTCGCGTCCCGGCACTGGTCGGGGTCATGGTCCACTCGCCGCGCGAGCGCAGCGCAATGCAGTCGGGCTTGGGTTTTCTGCCGACATAGTCGAGGGATACGAACTTCACCCGTATCTCTCCGTTGGCCAGGGCCCGCCGCTCGAAACGCATGGAGTAGCAGCGATCGCTGGTGACCGGCGTGCTGAGCACGTCGGACCAGATCGCCTGGTCCGGTCCGCGCTGGACGAAGCTGCGGCGGATGTTCTTGTTCTTCTCGTCTAGATACTTGCCGAGCAGGTAATCCGCAATGGTTTGCGGCGAGGCTTTCAGCGAGGTGGTGACGCGAAGCTCGTCGAAACGTTCGCGGGGAACGCTGCGGGCTTCCAGGCGGATGCCGTCCTTGTCGCTGACCGTCCGCCACGCCGGGGCCTGTGCGCCAAGATTCGCCGACCAGGCGATCGGCAAGAACGCAAGGCAGGCCAAGTACCGGGCCAGCCCCTCGCGGACGGCCGCGACCCGACGGGTCGCAAGCGTGTGGAACGAAACCATGACTCGTCTCCCCGGCACTGAGCCGTTCCGGGGATTCGATGCCCAGGCCATGACAGGATCAAGACAGGCGAGATCCGATCGGCCGAATCAGGCTAGTTCGCTTGCTCGGCCGCAGCCTAAGTGCCGCATTCGAGATCCGCCGCGCCCATGTGGTCGAATCCCTGCAGCGTGAGACAGGATTTTCCCAGCGCACAATCTTGAAGATCCACAGACATGACGTTCTCCGGCTTCGGGCCATCGATGCGCAGACCGAACATGGCCTCGACCTCGCGCGCGCTCACCTTTCGATCGAATGTCACGGACAGGTCCTGCAGCTCTCCGTGCTCCCATTCAAGGTCGACCTCACTGATCGGCGAAGGCAGGGACTTGGCAACGCTGAGCGGAAGTGCTGGCCCGACATTGTAATTAGTTGTAGCACCGAGACAGGCGTCACCCCAGTCCATGCGGTCGAAATCGGCCGCGCAGCCGTATGTTTTGTCTTGTATTCCGAAACGCTTTTCGAGCATGCAACCGAAATCGGTTGCCTTCATTCTCGGCCACGTCGCCAGTTCGGGCGGCACCAGCTTGATAACGAAGGGTTTTTTTGCGGGCAGGGCGGCGAAAACCACATCCGCGCAAGCAATCGTCAAGACAGCGATAAGCACTGTTTTTCGCACAGCTGACACTCTCCTTGTATTCGGATTTCAGCCTATCACGTGCCGATTCGCGAACTCGGACAGTGCAAGCGAGCGCCGATCCGGACACTCTCATCGACATCCGTCATCCAGGCATTGCAAGACGATCGTCTGCGTCGCCCACGACAGGGCCGAGCCGGTGCCATGGACCTTATCGCTGCCGGTCTCGCCCACAGAAAGAAACTGTAGCGGTGCAGTGATTCGGTCGGCAGCCGGGAGTGAAGGGCCGCGGTTCGTTCGAGCGGTCCGACGTATGCGGGCCGACCTTCGAGCTGCCCTCACTGTCCCCAATCGACCCAGGCGCCCGGCGTCAGCGGCTGTATGTCGATCGCCTTTCCACGAGCCGCCTTTTTCAATTGCTCGATCGGGTCGGCGACCTCCACGTATTCGTCCATGCCGGACACGCCGTAGTGGATGGGGACCAAGCGTCTCGCACCCAGGATGGTCGCGGCGGCAACGGCTTGCTCCGGCGTGAGCACGCCGGGCTGGCCGCTGACCGGCTTGCGCCAACCGAAACGCGCGCCGTTGACCGGCAGGAATGCCGCATCGAAGGGGCCGAACTGGCGGCCGATCCGCCACCAGTGCCCGTGCCAGAGCGTGTCTCCGCCGTGGAAGATGCGGCGCCCGCCCGCCGATACCACCCAGGACACTTGCGGGTCGCCATAGCCGTCCGACGCCGGCACGGCCGTGGCGGTGAAGTCGCCGATCAGTTGCGGCTCCCACAGCGGGCTCGGCCGCACCCGGGCCTTGGCAGGCAGCGGCAGCGGGTTCGTTCCCGCCGGATGCGCGAGGACGCCGCCGTTGCCGAGCGCCTGCGCGACCGCCTTCGCGTCGAAGTGATCGCCATGCGCATGGGTAATGAGGACCGAAGCGTCGCCCACGGCATCGCCGACCGGAATCAAGGCGTCCTTGAGCGCTGCGCCCCATTCCTGCGGATTCACCAGCGGATCGATGAACAAGGTGGCCTGCGGCAACTGCAGGCGGATACCGGCCCAGGCCAGCCGCTGGATGCGCAAGCCGTCGGCGCGGCCCGCCGCGAACGCGGCACCGCCGAAGGCCGCACCACCCAAAGCCGCACCGGCCAGGCCGGCGCAGCCGAGCAGGAACTCGCGGCGACGGATGGGTCGGCCCAGGATTTCGTCGTCGCGGCTCATGCGCAGCGCTCCCGCGAGGCCATCGCCGTATCGAGCTCGAACACCGACTGCGCGACGATGACCTCCAGGTTGCGCTGGTGCCAGTCGCGTTCGAACGGTGTCGGTTCGACCTGCGGCGCCAGGCAGGCTTCGACGGCGATCGCGGCGAGGCGCCGCTCGATCTCCTGTCCTGCGGCTTCGTTGCGAATGCGGACGACCTGATCGCGCAGCCGATCCAGGTAATGGATCGCGTTGTCGAGCACGGTGGCGGGGAATCGCCCCAGGTGTCCGCCGATCACCGTGCTCCGGCCGAACTGCCGTATCCGGCCGATCGCGGCACGGATCAACGCGGGGTCCGCCTTGGACAGGTAGACGATGTTGCCGACGATGTTGTCGCCAACGCAGACCAGGTCGGCGGTGGGCACATCCACGCTGACGTGGTCCATGGTCTTGCCGGGGTTATGCACGAAACGCAGTTCGTGTGCGCCCCAGCGCAGGGTCATGGTGCTGTCGAAGACCAGCCTCGGCTCGCGATAGAAATCGTCGACACGCCGGTTCTGCGACAAAAACGTATGGCGATGATGGCGGTGGGCGAGCGTGAGCGCGTCGGGGAACAGCGACAAGCCCGCCATGTGGTCGCTCATGTAGTGCGTCGCGGCGATGGCCCGCACGGTCTTGCCCAGGTCCTCGCACAGGACCCTGCGCATCCACTTCGCATCGTCCGCGCTGCTCAGCGAATCGACGAGCAGAACATCGTCGCCATCGAGAAAGGCGGTGGCGACCGACTCGTAGTCGTCGCCGACGAACATCAGTACATCGGAACCCAGGGACTCGAATCTCATGACCAATGCTCACCATACTGCGACGGGCCATCATTGCCAGCGCCCCGGGCGCCGACAAACGAGATGTTTTGAGGCCCTCATTAGAAAAACTAACTTGATAGGATGCGCGCTTCGGTCCGCGAACCCGAGGCGCTCTTGAAGTCACGCCCCCCTGCCCCGCTCAACGCCCTACGGGCCTTCGAAACGGCCGCGCGCTGCCTGAGTTTCCAGGAGGCGGCCGGGCAGTTGTTCGTCACTCCGGGGGCGGTCAGCCACCAGGTCAAGCGCCTGGAGGCCTACCTCGGCGTGAAGCTGTTCGAGCGCGGCCACCGCGCGGTCGAGCTGACCGCCGAAGGCGCCGCGCTGGCGGCGTCGTTGAGTGAACTGTTCGGCCAGCTCGATCGGGTGCTGGACCGGGTCGCCGCTCCCGCGGCGGTGCATCTGCGCGTCAGCACCGTGGAATCCTTCGCGGCGAAGTGGCTCGCGCCGAGGCTGCACCGGTTTCACCACGACCATCCCGATATCCAACTGCGCATCGAGACCGGTAACGAGCGCGTCGATTTCGTCCGCGACGGCATCGACGTCGCCATCCGCTACGGGCCCGGCGCCTACACGGGCGTCCATGCCGAGCGCTTGCTGGATGCGCCGGTGTTTCCGGTGTGCGCGCCTGCGCTGGCGAAGGACGAGGGCCGGCCGCTGGCCACTCCCGACGACCTGCGCCAGCACACCCTGCTGCATGACGAAGGTTCGACCGGGCGCACCGGCGTACCGGATTGGGCCGCCTGGCTGGAAGCCGCCGGCGCGATGGGAGTGGATGCGACCCGAGGCCCGATGTTCGCCAGCATGTACCTGGCCCAGGAAGCCGCCGTCGCCGGACACGGCGTCGCCTTGGGCGTCGCCCCTTTGGTCGAGGAAGACGTGCAACGCGGCCGCCTGATCAAGCCTTTCGACGGTTCCCTCGACAACGCCTACGCGTTCTGGATCGTCCGTCGACCAGGCGCCGACACGGCGCCGGCCGTCGATGCGTTCTGCCGGTGGTTGCGGAAGGAAGCGTCCACGAACGCGGTCCCTTCGTCTAGCTAAGGGACGTCGCTAAAACGATCGTCGCGCCGCCCCGCGGCCATGAGTGGGTGGAGATGCGTGCCGGAGCGGCCGTGCCCACCATCAATGCAAGTGAATCGCCAACCACAGTGCGCCCTCGGAAACACGGCGCACGCTATGCGGCGTGCCGGCAGGCAGGAACAGGTAGTCGCCGGAGCGCAGCTCGACGGCCTCGCCTGCGACCTCGAGCGTCGCCTCACCCTGCAGCATCGCCACCCACTCGTCCTGGGTTTGCACATACTGCGTCGGCGTGACCGCCGCCGAACTGACGATGCGCTCGATCACCAGGTTCTTGTGAGTGAGCAAGGCTTCGAAGCGCTCGCCTTGCGCCGGCGCCGCGGCATTCGCAAACAGGTTGTCGATTCGCATGAGGATGCTCTGGGTGGGACGCCTGGCGTCAGGGGCCAGCCGGGCCGCGCCCGGTCCTGGTTCGGCTGAATTATCGGACAGGCCGCCCGCACGAACCGGGATCAGAAGCACTCCGAGCTCTCGATCGACCGAGCCGGATAGCGGCTATCCGCGCAGGCCCGATTGCTAGAATCCCCGCCCGCAGAACGGTGAGACAAACTCGTGACCCAAGACGAAATTCGGCGGTATCTCGCCGCAAACGGCTCGGTTCGCATCCAGGTGGCGGCGCGCGAAGACGGCAGCCCGGAGATGGCCTGGGGCGATACCTTCTGCTTCGCCGTGGGCGCCGACGGGCAAGCGAAGAAGATGCCGTTCGTCACCATCGTCACCAAGGACTATGCCGGCTTCGACGAGGAGTCCCGACTCGATCGCGGCCTGTACCGGGTCAACCTCGATGTCGGCAAGGCGAAGTTCGAGGCGCTGTTCGGTTTCGCTCCCAGAGATCTGGCCGATCGTCGCGGCGACTTCGACTTCGCTGCGGTCGATACGCTGATTCCGCACCCGACCTATGGCGCGAACGGCTGGGTGTCGATCGTCGAACCGGGCGAGCGATCGCGGAACGCGCTCGAAGAGCTGCTGGCTTTCGCGATTCATCGGGCAACGCACTGAGTTCGCGTTGCGGCCTTGGGCGGAGGCTCTCTCCCCTCTGGAGCCGCAGCCGACCTGTCTGTGGTTACCGCGGCAGGCCTCGTACCGTTTCGCCTGCCGTCATAGCCGACGCCCGGCGCTCGATTGCACTTGCCGCCCGCCTTGAAGGAATCAGTTCACCGAACAACTCAGGGTGATGGTTACCGTCGCCCCCATCGGCAGAGTGCCCAATGCGACGCCTGCGTCGAGCGCTGCCAGGGTGATCGGCGCGGCCGGACAACCCGCGCCGCTGCAGGTCGGTGGCGTGGTGCAGGTCAGGCCGATACGGCTCGCTATCGGGTCGGCGACGATCGCGCCGGTCACGCTGTCGGGTCCGTTGTTGGTGATCACGATGCTGTAGGTTTGCGGCGCGCCCCGGCTGACGGTATCCCCGGCCTGGTCGCTCGGACCCGCCACCGGCGTGTTGGTCTTGGTGATGCTGAGATCGACGATCGGATTGCGGGTGTTGGCGAAGGTGCAGGTCAGGTCGTCGCCGACCGCCGCGGTCAGGCTGAAGCTGGTACCGCTGCCGCTCGGCGTCTGCCCGCCGGCGAGCGCATTGGCGCAGGTGTAAGCGCTGGCGTAACGGGCCAGGTCGGCACCGGCCGCTGCGGTCTCGGACAAAGTGTAGGTGCCGCCGACATTAGCCGGATTCAGGGCCGCCTCTCCGTTGACCTCGGTGCCGGTACCGGTCGTCGTAACGGCCACCGGCCCGCCTGGGCCGGCGATGTTCAAAGCGAATTGGTCCCCGCTGACGAAACGGCCCAACGGCAGCGATTTGCGCAGACGCAGGATCGGGCGTTTGCCGTTGCTGAAGGTGCAGGTGATGTCCGCGGTCGACGACAGCGCGCTGCTGGGCAAGGTCGCGCGGCGATTGGCCAGATCGTAGATCGCCCCGGCGACGGCGGAACCGCCCGACTGAGTGCAGGCGATCGCGGTCAGCGTCCAGTCCGCGGGCAGCGTCGCCTCGGTGACGACCAGGCTGGCAGCGAGATCGTCGATCGAGACCGGCGTACCGGTCACCGCGGTTCCGGCCGTCGCCGTCGTCAACGCGGACGGCTGGCTGAGCGTGTTGGTGGTGGAAAAACCGAACGGACCGCCGGCGCCGGCCTGGGTGATCTTGGCGACGCGAATCTTCGGATCGGCGATGGTCACGGTGTAATCCTCGACCTCGCCGGTGCCGGCGACGCCGATGGCGTTGAGGATCTCGAGCGCATTGGTGGCCGTGCGCACGCGCAGGAAACTGGCCCCGGGCGCGATGTCGGCGGGCACGGTCCAACTCAGGGTCGCGCTGCCGGTCGCGCATATCGCGGTCGCCGAACGCTCGTCGCTGTCGAAGGTGCCATTGCGGTCGAAATCGATCCAGCCGGCCAGCGACGCGGTGCCGATGCAGCTCACCGCGGCGGTGTAGGTGTTGCCGGACAAGCCGCGATACAGCGGCGCCAGTGCACCGGTGTTGACGCCGTCTTCGTCGTCGGCCGCGCCGTCGCTGTCGTCGCCGAGCGCATTGGCGCTGAACAGCGATGCGCCCTCGACATCGGCCCGCGCGCCCAGCAAGGCCGTCACCGGCTGCGCCTGCGTGGCCAGCGTGAAACCCGCGCCGAAGATGTTGACGTTGCCGGCCGGCAAGGTCCCGCCGTTCCAGCTGTATTGCGGGACGTGTCCGGCCAGGCCGTAGCTGTTGGGCGCGTCGCCGAAGTCGGCGACGTTGAGCATCACGCCCAGCGCAACGGCCTGCAGGCCCGAGGTCGCCGGCCCACCTTGCAGGACGATGTTCGCGCTGCTGGCGTTGTCGATGAAGAACACGCCCATCGGCGCGATGTCGCCCACGCCGCGGCATTCGCCCAGGGTGGAGAAACGGTAGGTCACGCCGGTGCGATTGACGTTGTAGCCATCGGTGCAGCCGGTGCCGCGCAGGCGTTCGATGACGCGCATGGTCGCGCCGGCCGGCAGCGCCACTTCGGTGTATTCGCCGGGGCTCGTGGTTTCGGCATCGGCGAACACCAGGCCATCGAGCGCATACGGCACGCCGCCGAAGGTCGCCGAGCAACTGTAGGTAAAGGCGACGTTGGCGCCGCCGACCCGGTTCATCAGGCCGATGTCCATGGTGTTGGATGCACCGGAGCCGCCGATGTTGTAGAGGTCGTCCAGGCCGTCGAGGAAGAACGCGCCGGGCCGGCTGATACGCAGGTCCGGGTCGGTGGCGGCCGAGGAGATGTTGCTCAGGCTGCACGACACGATCAGGGTCTGCCCGGCGATGTTGAAGGTGTTGGTGACCGACGTGCCGCCCTGCGGGATGCTGTTGGGCGTGGTACCCCAGTCGAACCACAAGATCTGACTGCGGTATTGGCCAGAGCCACCGGTGGCGTACTGAGCGAACGTCGGTGGCGCGAAACAGGTCAACAACAGCAGCGCGGCCAGGACAACGTTGGCGCGGCCGCCGATGCGATGACGGCCTGCATCGGCAGAGCGATCGCCTGCCGTCATCGCGCGCACTACGAGAGCCTCGGCGAATCCAATGATCGATCCCCATTGGAAGCGACGCCCCTCAGGCCCGCTGCTCGCGAGCCCCGTCCGACCGATCTCGCGCATGTCCCACCCCTGCCTGCGACACATAAATGTGACGAACGTCACCAAATATACCCGGACCGCAAGGCCGAAGTAAGCGTGCCCGGTCGTTTTCCGCGGCGCCCGTATGGAGTTCAGAGGTCCAAACCCTTTGAATACGGCCTGTGCGGGACCTGCCCAACCGGCGGGTGAACCTGAGTGCGCCCGACGACCGGCCGTTCCGGAAAGATGGGCGGCCTGGGATTGAGCCTCGGCGGCGACGGCGCCAGAAGAAAGCACATTGCCCGCGCGACTCTGCCAAGCCGCCGATGGAACGCGTAAGCGACACAGTCAGGACCCGGTCCCGGGCACGGCGAGGCAGCGGCATCGGCATCGGAACGAACGCTAGACTGACAGCGCCATCCAGATTGTCTGCCGATACCTTCGCCTTCACTCTCCATTCCGACGCCATCGACCGTGCCCGACGCCTGCATCACCGCACCGCCCGCCGATCGCGCCTGGACCGGCACCCTGCTGCTCGGCGAGCACCTCGCGGTGCTGCAGGGCCAGGCCGGCGGCAGCGATCGCCATGCCCATTACGCGCACCAGTTGTTGCTCAGCGATGGCGCGCCGTGGCAGGTCGAGATCGACGGCGAACCGCGTACGGGCCAGCGTCTGTGGCTGCCCTCGTTTCGGCCGCATGCGGTGCTGGCCGCGCCGAGCGAAGGCTGCACGGTCTATCTCGAACCCGGCCATGCCAACGTGGAAGCGATCCTGCAGCGATTGCCGCAGCTGCCGGCCCGGCTGCCGGCGCTGCAGCCCTTATTGCCCGAGTTATGCCGGGCGCAGCCCCTCGACCGTCGCCTGCAGGCGGCCATCGCCGAGGTCGTTGCGCGTCTGCCCGACAGCGTCTGCGCCACCGACATCGCCGAGGCCGCGCATCTCTCGCCGAGCCAGCTGCATCGTCGCTTCCAGTCCGACCTGGCGATCACCTTGCGCGGCTGGGTCTTGTGGCGACGCCTGCATCATGCCTTGGCGCGCTTCCTGGCAGGCGACAGCCTCACCGCCAGCGCGCACGCGGCCGGTTTCGCCGACTTGCCGCATCTGTCGCGCAACTTGCGGCGCATGTTCGGCATCGGCGCGGCGCAGTTACACGGCTTGCAACTGCAGGCATATCGCTAACCGCGCCGAACACGCGCCTGCAGCAGTTCGGTCGGCAACGCCGGCACATCGCCCTGTGGCAGCGCGCGGAACGGCGCCAGCAACTGGCCGGCATAATCGCGCGGATAATCCGGCTGAGTGCCGATCCCCAGGTCGCGGCCGCCCAGTCGATAACCGGGCGCATCGAACGCGGTGCCCAACAACCGATCCCAAACGGTGAAGAACAGGCCGAAGTTGACGTCGCCGGCGGCGCCGTAGCGCAGATGGTGGAAACGATGCAGCGGCGCCCACGCCATCAGCCGGCCCAACAGGCCCGGCCGCATGTCGACGTTGGAATGCTGCAACAGCAACTGGATGGCGATGGCGAACGCAAGCACCGCCGCGACCGGATACGGCAGGCCGAGCAGCAACAACGGCAACACCCCACCGACCGCTTCGACCGCCTGATGCAGCGGATGCTTCATCAAGCCGTTGAAACCGTACATGCGGGTCACGCTGTGGTGCACCGCATGCAAGCGCCAGAGCCAACCGATGCGGTGACTGGCGTAGTGCATGAGAGTAACGCCGAGGTCGGCCCCGATGACCGCCAGCGATAGTTGCAACGCGAACGGCCAGTGCGTGGGCCACCATTGCCACGGCATCCACGCCGCCAACAGCGGAACGGATGCGATCGACAGCAGATTAAGCGCCTCATTGACCACCGCGTGCGCGACATCGCGAGCCCGGTCGCCATGGTCTTGGTTGAAATGCGGGTCGTACGGCCAACGGCGTTCGGCCAGAAAGGACAGCGCCACCGCCAGACCCAGCAATGGCAACAGCCACAAGGCAGGGCCGTGGCGGTAACCGACCCACCATGCGGCCGTGCCGACGAAGCCGAACAAAAATAGCGGCGCATACCAGCGCAACATCCAGTCTTTCATCTTCAACCCAGGCATCGACGAGGCCAGCATGCTGGCCCCGACGCTGGGCTTGCGGCTTGGATAAACCGCGCATGTTGGTGGCGAATTGCAGCCTGTGGACTGAGTGGCCATCCGAGCTACGAGCAGGAGGCACCGAGCGGAAGCGGAACGATGATTCGCCGGGAGCGAATCTACGCCGAATCAGAATTTCCCTACATCCGCCCGGGCAGTTCCTGCACTAAGCTCGCCGGCACCTCCAAGCCGATATCCGATCAGAAGAAAGCACATATAGCGCCATGCTTTTTTACCGGCTATAAGCAGTTTCAGATCGCCCCCAATGCGACCGGGTATGCCGCCAGAGCCGATCGGCCGTTGCGGACACACCGTCACCGGCTAACAATCCGGCCACGAATGCCAGGTGGATAGGGGCAAGTCACCGGGGCTGTCCAGGCGAGCACGAAGCATCAACTGCAGCAGGAAGCACACGAGCACAAGGACTGGGCATTTTTCGCCGACTGAAGACGAATAGATCAATCCCAATGCGTATCCGCAGCCATTCAAAGCCGCGGCTTCTCAGCGCTTGGGACAAGGTGTTGTTGTACTGGGAATCCGTTGATCGACAGAGCCGCCCGGTAAGGGCGCAGAAAGGGGACAGCATGAAGGGATCGATCGAGCGGCGCGCAGCTTGCGTGCTGGCCGCTGCCGTGGTTATTGCGATGGGGACGGCACACGCCCGTACGCCGGTCGCGCCGCTGGAGGAGTACTCCAAACGCGTACGTTCGGCCGAGATGGTCAGCCCACTGCAGTCCGATCTGATGGGCGAAAGCGTGAGCCTCTACAACGGCTCCACCGAATTCGTCGCGACCGATATCGATCTTCCGGGCAACAACGCCCTTCCCGTACGCCTCGGCCGGCGTTTCAAGGTCGAGTCGCGCAAGGAGACAGAAGTACTGGGCGGCTTCGGCGCCTGGGATATCGATGTCCCTTATATGTATGGCGTGTTTCCAGCAGGGTCCAAATGGAACGTGTCGGGCACGGGCACTACCCAGAGATGCTCGCAGGTCTGGTATCCGGACGTCGGAGCCCCCTTCAGTACCGCCGACATCTGGAGCGGGACCTACATGCATATTCCAGGAGGCGGAGATACCGAGATGCTTCTGCTCTTGGCGAATACCGTCGTCCCCAATGACGGAGCTACCTACAAATGGGGTTCCCGGTCGGACCATAGATTCCGCTGCAAGCCCAATACCAGCAACGGCTACCCGGGCGAAGGCTTCATCGCCGTCGATACGCAGGGCAATCGCTATACCTTCGATGTGGGCATCGAACGCGGAGCCCCGGTCGTCAGCAAGTACGGATCCGAGGACGGCAGCGCCATGATCGGGCGCGTCAAGGTCTTCCTGATGGCCAGCCGGGTCGAGGACAGACACGGCAACTGGGTCGCCTACAACTACTCGGGCGACCAGCTCGCCAGCATCACCTCCAGCGACGGCCGATCGATCCAGCTCGGCTATACCGACGGACGGGTGTCCAGCGCGACCGCCGATGGGCGCCAGTGGACCTATGAATACGCGACGCAGACGATCGGCGACTATTACCCCAAGAAGCTCTTGTCCCGGGTGGTGCAACCGGATGGATCGTCCTGGCAGTACCGCATCTATGGCGAGAACGGCACCATCAGCAATGCCCTGCTGCTGCCCCAATACCAGGGCCTCGACGCCAATCTGCGTTGTGCGCAACCCCTCGAGCCGGTCGACATGCTCGGGGTGCAGATTACCCACCCCTCGGGCGCCTTGGGCACGTTCCGATTCAACTTCATGCGCCATCTGAAGAACGGCACGCCTGCCAACGCCTGCGTATTCGATCATCGCGACAACATGGGTAACGAGTACTACTCGCTGGGCATCCCCGAGTATTTCGACAACTACTCGTTGGCCACCAAAACCATTGCAGGGCCCGGCTTGCCGGCCATGCAATGGACTTACGAGTACGAAGTTCCGCAGGAATTCGGCCGCGTCAATCAGATACCTTGCACCTCCTGCCGCGACTGGAAGCGGGTCTGGGTCACCCAGCCCGACGGTAGCGTTCAGGAGCAGAAGTATGGGGCGTTGTGGCTGGTCAATGACGGCCGCCTGCTCGGCACGACCATCAAGAAGGCCGATGGAACCGTGCTTAGAACCCAGACCTCCGAATACGTGTCCGAAAGCGAGATATCTTCGATGCCGTTCCCGGACATCTACGGCGTCCTGACGGGTTCCGACGACTCCAGCTCCGTCCGTATTCGCCCGATCAGGCGCAACACCATCGTGCAGGACGGCGTCGAGTTCAGTTCATACGTCAACCAGTTCGACAGCTTCGCCCGGCCTGTCGCCGAGAGGAAGTGGAGCTCGCTCGGCCCCTCGAAGGTGCAGACCACCGCTTATCACGACAATCTGACGAGTTGGACTTTGGGGCAGGTCAGGTCGACCAGTATCGACGGCGTAGTGAGCGAAGAAACCCTCTATCACTCGACGACCGCGCTGCCGACGGAGATCCGCTCCTTCGGCAAAACCATCCAGACGCTGGTTTACAACCCGGATGCGACGCTGGAGAGCGTGGCCGACGGCCTGAATCAGAGGACCAGTTTTTCGAACTGGAAACGCGGAGTGCCGCAGAACATCAGCTACCCCGGTGGCACGTCGCAATCCGCAGTCGTCAACGACAGAGGCTGGATCGGCTCGGTGACGGACGAAAATGGCTTCGCCACCAATTACGGCTACGACGCCATGGGACGTCTGGCCAGCATCGCCTATCCCGCCGGCGACAGCACGGCATGGAACCCGGTCTCGCTGTCGTTCCAGCAGATTGCCGCCGATGAACATGGCCTGCCTGCCGGACACTGGCGCAGCAGTCGTGTCGAAGGCAACAAACATATCAATTTGTACATGGACGCCCTGTGGCGGCCGGTACTGGAAGAGCAGCACGACGCTGCCGACACGGCCGGGACCTTGAGCCAGGTCGTCAAGCGTTACGACTCCAACGGCCGGCTGAGCTTTCAGTCCTATCCGCTACGGAACGTCGGCAACTTCGGCGATATAACTCAAGGCACCCGAACTTTCTACGATGCCCTCGACCGGGTGACACGCGTGGAACAAGACAGCGAACTGGGCGTCCTGGCCACGACCACCGAATACCTGGCGGGCTTCCAGCGACGGATCACCGACCCGCGCCAGAAGGTCTCCACGCAACGGTTCCAGGTCTTCGACCAACCATCCTATGACGCACCCCTGGGCATAGATTCGCCCGCAGGCGTGTCGACGACCATCAATCGGGACATCTTCGGGAAGCCGCTGGAGATGATTCGTTCCGGCCCAGAAGGCTGAGTACGCACTCGTCGATACGAAGACTGAAGCTCGCAGCGATTTCGAGCGTTCCAGTGCCCAGGACCTGAAGGACCGACCCCGATGCTGTACTCAATGATTTCCCGACTGCTGCTGACGCTGTTGTTGATCGGCGCGGTCACCGATGCCAACGCCACGTACGTCACCATGACGTCCTCGGAATACGGCAACGTCGTAGCGCCTGCCACCGTGACCGTCGGCGTCAACGGATACAACGACGACGACGGCATTCCGATCCAGCAGGTCAACCTGTTCCATAACGGGCAGTTGATCGCAAGCAATCCGTACGGGCTGTCGCACACCTTCACCGGCCTGCAGATCGGCACGCATCACTTCACCGGCCAGGCCGTCGCGGACGGTGCTGGGGCTAGCGAGACCATTACGATCCAGGTCATCGCACCCGGCGGCAATCTCCCAACGGTGACAATCAACGCTCCGACTGGTGGCCCCTTCATCGCTCCGGCGACCATGACCTGGACCGCAAACGCCTCGGACTCGGATGGGCAAGTCGTTCGGGTCGAGTACTACGCCAATGGCAACCACATCGGCACCGCGACCAGCGCACCTTATGGGATCACCGTAAACAACGTCGCCGTCGGCACCTATTCGGTCTATGCGAAAGCCGTCGACAACAATGGTGGAGCCACTTCATCCGCACCGGTATCGGTCACGGTAACTCAAACGGAAGTTACCGGTTCCATCGATACCGTCGGCCTGGCCAACGGTGAGTACAAAGTCTTCGGCTGGGCCTGTTCGACCGGCAGGAATCAGTCCATCGACGTGCATATGTACGTGGGAGGCGCCTACGGCACCGGGACATTCGTCGCCGTGCAAACCGCGAATCAGCCTAGCGAACCCGCGGTCGCGGCAACCTGCCACGCTCAAGGCACGGCCTACCGCTTTTCGATTCCGCTGACGCCGACAATGCGGCAGGAACATGCCAACAAGAAAATCTATATTCATGGCATCTCGCCGGAAGGTGGTTCTAGCCCTCTATTAAACGGCTCAGCTGTATACAGCGTGCCTGCCCCCTTGGCGCTGGCGCGTCGTTACGTGTACGACCAACATCAGCGCCTTTGCAAAGTGATCGAACCGGAGACCGGCTCGACCGTGATGGAGTACGACGCAGCCGGCAACCTGGCATGGTCCGCCAGCGGGCTGAACCTGCCCAGCACCACCGCTTGCAACCGCTCAGAGGCCCAATCTTCCGGCCGTGCCATCGGACGCGGTTACGACGTCCGCAACCGCCTGACCGCCCTGAATTTCCCCGATGGCCGCGGCAACCAGATCTGGACCTATACCCCGGACGGACTGCCTCAGGTACTGACGACCTATAACAGCGCCAACCAAGGCGACCCGGTCGTCAACGGCTACAGCTATAACCGGCGCCGCATGCTCGAGAGCGAGTCGGTCAGCCGCGCGGGCCTTCCCGCGTCGACCGTCATCCACGGCTATGACGCGAACGGTAATCCGAACCGTACGACCTATCCCAGTGGCATGGTCGTCGAGTATTTGCCCAATGCGCTTGGCCAGACCAAGACGGTTCGAGATACCTCCGGCCAAGTGTATGCATCGGATATCGGCTACTACCCGAACGGCGCGATCCAGACGTTCCGTTACGGCAACGGCATCCAGCACACGATGACCCAGAACGCCCGGCAGTTGCCGGCGCGCAGCACCGACGCCGGCGTGCTCGATCACGAGACCGGATTCGATGCCGCCGGCAACGTCTCGCAGATTCTGGATCGCTTGAGGGGCGACCACTACAGCCGCTGGATGGCCTATGACGACCTGAACCGGCTCACGGCCGCTGGCTCCTGCAGCTTCGGCGGAGACTGCTGGCATCGCTTCAGCTACGACGCCCTCGACAACCTGCGGACCTGGTCGCTGGGCGGCGTCAAGGATCGCCGCTATCACTACGATCCCCGCAACCAACTGATCAACATCAAGAATGCAGATGGCCAAAGCATCATCGGCCTGGGCTACGACGCACAAGGCAATCTGTCGAACAAGAATGGCGTGACCTACGATTTCGACTACGGCAATCGCCTGCGCGAAGTCAAAGCAGCCGCGTCGCCCCCTGCTTCAACCTGCACCTCCGGCCCAGGCTGCCTGGGACCGTCCGAACCCGGCGACGGTGGCGGAACCTTCATCCCGGACGACAGCACGCCCGCGCCAACCGCTTCCACCGGGATTCTGGAGCGCTATCTCTACGATGCCGGCGGCCTACGCGTGTTGACCGCGGGGGCCAATGGGAACGTAACGAGTCACTACGCAAAGTCCGGCCAGTTGGTACGGCGCGTCAACGAGGCAACCAGCAAGGAAACCGAGTACGTCTACCTGGCCGGCAGCCAGCTCGTCCAACGCGAGCGTACGGGCGCGGGTGCATGGGCAGTCAAGTATCAACATACCGACGCCCTCGGTAGCCCTGTTGCTGCGACAGACGCGAACAGAACGGTCCTCGATCCGACCGATTGGGAGCCTTATGGAGCCGCCGTCAATAAGCCCGCCTATGACGGCGTGGGATACACCGGTCATGTCATGGATGGCGCGACTGGGATGACTTATATGCAGCAGCGCTATTACGATGCGGATGTCGGAAGGATGCTGTCAGTTGACCCGGTATCAGTAGACATAACCGTTGGTGCGAACTTTGGTCGTTATGTTTACGCCAATAACAACCCCTACAGATTCACGGACCCAGACGGCCGGCAATCACGTGATCTCGAGAACGAATATAGGCATTCTGGCGCCAGCCCGCCAAAGGGAGGAAATGGTCCAAATCTGTTAGCGTGGGGAGTTGCAGAGGCCCTCTGTGGTTTTTGCGATCTGAGTTACACCGCTCCATCAGGTAGCGGAGCAGTCGAGTCTATAGCGGCCCCCTGGGAAGCGTTGATCCCGACTCGCGCTCTGCTTTCCGTCGCCGGTCGAGTTGCTGCAAATGGCACTGCAAGACTTGCAGACAATGCACTTGTTGTTCGTGGCGGTTCCCCCATCGGAGCAAATTCGGTTGAAGGCCTTGCAAAAGGAATCGGCGACCATCCATCAGGAGTCAGAGGATTTTCTGCTGAGAGCGCAAATGGAGCCACTCTATGTCAGCTCTGCTCAAATGTCGCTCACAATCAAGTGGGGGTAACTACAGCCGGTCAGATCCGCGCGAGCGGCGGCGAAGTAGTGCGAACAGCCGGGAAGTCACCAACACATGTAACGGTTAGCGGGCTGAAACCAGACAGGGCTAACCAGCTCTTGACACCAACACGTGATAACCCTGTGCCAAAGTTAGAGCGCCGGAACTTTGATTGAGGTGATTTATGATTATCTACGCGGACTTTAATAACTTCGACCCGGACGGCTTCATCCGCCTAAACTGCTCAGGAACTGAAAGCGATCTTTCTAATCATTCGCTCACCCTAGTAGATGGAATGGAGTTGACTGTCTCTGACGGCGATTTAACTGCCACCATCATTGTCCGTGCGCCGAGCCCGGAGGGCGTGTGGCGAGGCGAAATAGTTGGGGCGATTCGTGGACAAACGTAGAAGTAGATATCATTTTCGGGCATAGGCCCACCGAAAGGAGGCTATAGGCCAGTCATACTACGGAGGCTTCTAATGAAAAATCCGATAGTTCTTATCGACAATGGAGATGTTCTACTCTTTCGGACGGCACATGATCTCGAGCAGTATGTCGAATCTCCTGACATCTCCGGATATGTTGCTTATGACTCCGAAGGAATGCGTCTCAGGCTAATTTCGAGTTCAGATAATTCTGAAACCAGACTGATAAAGCCGGTCCACTCTGTTCTCCTTAATAGATCCGACCCAATCGAGTACGCGGCTGAAGATTTGCAGCAAGAGCTCGCTCAGTTCCTACAACGATTAGGGGTTAGTGCTCGCGACCAATCGCTGGAATCGCTAATAGCTGCTGTCGAGAAGAGCATCGGCTATACAGATTAGACGAAGTTATCTATCTACTTACGCACAAGCCACTACCTGGCGGCTTGTGCGTTCAATCCGCTACGGAACAAGCAGGATTGGCCGCGACAAAGCCGTTATTGATGGTGCATAGCTAATTGCGGGTTATTGCTTAACTGCACAAGCCTGGATAGTCATGGTTCACCGAGAAGGTGCAGTCTCATCCTTGCCGTAACGCATGGGCAAGTGCAGAACAGTGCGTACGAGCTTCCGAACGGCGTCACCGCGCGAGCCATGGACCCTTCGGGTCAAGCTCCACGAAGAAGGTCATTTGACCACGCGAATGGCGGACCAGTTACACCTGAAGGTGCAGTGCCGCACCTTCCATGGGGAGCTACAACCGCAGAACGCCGGAATTACGTCGGGGAAAGAACACATGTGGAGCAACGAGATTAAGCATGAACTCGAATAGCATGGAAATGCTAGCTCGGCAGCTCCCGCTCGTGGCTAGGAATGTGACCTACACGGATCCTTGTCTCCTGATTCACGGCCATGGATGGCATCTGAGGCTGCTGACCGCGTGGCGAGTACTCAAGACAGGGAAGTTCCTGATGGGATCTGACGAGGTCGACGTTCCTTCACTTCAATCGGTTCTTGTCGGAAACATGATCGTTGAATGCCGCAGCCAGAGCTCCACTGCTGGCTTCGATCCGGCGCTGGTATTCGCCACGGGCCACGTACTGGAAGTCTTTTCCGTGTCGGCTCTTGAGCCGTGGATCTTCAGCATTGATGGCGTCGGACCTTTTGCAGCTTCCCCGTCGGCCTAATAGGACAAGCTCACTCCCTGGCAGCGCATGAAGCTCAAGACCCTCGTCGCGCCGCCCTTTTTGGCATCGATTTTTGGTGCTAGTTACTATTCGCGATGCAACTGGTTTCTATCAGCAAGGAGTCAAGCATTTGTGCGGCGGAGTTCTGTTTGACGACCGACCTCGACTCGTTCAGTTCCGACCGAGAAACAACTTTCAACCTATTGGCCCAAGAGTGCAGGCACACGAAGGCACACATCTCTACTGTTACTTGAGCGATATAACAATGACCCCGTTGCCCCCGAGTACTCGTTGGCCCAGTGGTGATTACATTGAAATGGCGATCCTGCAACTGGATGAGTTGCTGCTAACCACCTATTTCGGCGGAAAGCTTTTAGAAGGCGATGAGGCAGGTCTCGGACCATGGAGATCCATCGGTGCCCAACTAAAGTCTGGCTCCATCATTGAGCTAATTTCCTTTCTTCATCAGCCGGCAGGACAATTCACTTTACGCCTCGATTCCGCGAGTAAACGGGAAGAGGTGATTGATGAAGTCATTGACTCTCTTAGCTTGGACCGTAGCGCTGTTCTTTGGGTGGCGCCGAGCAGAGGCGGCGGGCGTAACTAGCTCGTTCGATGGATGGCACTATGAGGATTTTTTGAAGTACTCAGGAGAAGGCAGGGCCACAATGGGTCAATTGATAGAGCTAGTGTTCGAAGCGGTTCCGGTAGGCGCGCTAGAACCGTTTGTAGCGGAGCTCCTTTCCACAGAGCCGCCTTTTGATCTTTCGGCAAGCGAATTTGAGATGGAGGCCGGTGCTCACCTGGGTGATTATATTTCCGTCTTCAGTTCAGCACAGCCGCCCTCTCCTGGGATGTTGAGCTTAAGAACAAATAGACTTTTGATTGGCGAGGCTTCAATTTCCCAGCCCTTAGTCCAGTTGATCTGTGCGGAAGGGGTTACCGATGCTCTGATCATCTTCGAGTGGAAGGACACGACTTCTGCATCGGGGCAGACGGCGACATCACTGAGACATGGAGCGGAACGGTTGGCGCTCAAGTACGGAGTTCGCTCTTTTGCGTGCGGGTACGAGCCGGTTTCTGACGGCGCCACTCTCATCTTTAGCGGCAGGATGGAAGGGCCGCTTTGGGATGCATACGCATCGCGCTAACCTGGAGGTTGCGTAGGGCGGGCTTGATTCCGCCCTACGCCAACTGAAGCTCCACGATTTGGCAGCACCCGCTCGCGAACTTTATAAGTCAGCGCATTGACCGCGGTGGAGACAGGCCGATCTCCGAATGTCGATTCGTTTACCGCTGGTGCGATCCAGATCGAGCCCCTGCTCACACCGAACTCACTGCCCCCAAGACGCTGCGTCAGCGAGCGGGCTCGCCTTTGCCGTAACGCATCGGCAAACGCAGAATCGTGCGCACGGGCTTGCCGTCGAGCAGCGCCGGCTCATATTTCCAATTCTCCGCGGCATTCACGGCTGCGTAATCGATATCCGGGTCGCCGCTGGTGGTTTCGACCCTGACCGCATGCTTCCAGCCGTCTTCTTCTAGCAGCACCAGCAACACGACCTCCCCGCTGAGCCCGTTCTCGTCGATGATAGCGGGCCACCGCGGCGGGGAGCGCTCTACCGACGACGGCTCGGGTCGGGCCGGGGTGTCGGGCATGAGCTGGGTCCAGCAGCTTTCGTGCGCTTCGAAATCCACCGGAATACGGATCTTGTCCGCCACTTTCCGGCCCTGCTCGTCGCTCGCGGGGCTGTAGCCCCACCGGCGCGAGGCTTCCAGCGCGGCCCGGTCGAGATGGGCATTGCGACTGGACTTCTCGACGACGGCATCGATGAAACGACCATCGGCATCGACGTCGATGATGATGACCGCCGTGCCTGAGGCGCAGGTGTGGATCGCCTGCTTGGGATAGACCGGGGGATGGCGGAACTTCGACATCCGATCCACGCGCGCATCGATGCTTGGGACGTCTTGCGCATACGCTCCGTTCGCGAAGAATACCAGTACGCCCACCAGCGCGCCGCAACATATAGGCTTCATGAGTTCAATCCACAGACTGTAAAATAGCAACTCGCCCCCTCAAACTGCAGCGATGGGCAGCGACCAGACGCCCTCTTGAAGGGACGGTCGATCGGCAGGTCCCGAGCGAATCACTCGGGATAAGGACCGATGAATCCATCCACATTTCGTAAGCGAATCTTCGTTACGGCACCAAGGTCAAAATCAGATAGCGGCACATTTTGGATTATTTTCTCCGCCGCGGCCTCTGCGAAGGTCGCCGGTTGCAAGGGAGTCGCGACGAGCTCGTAGCAGCCGCTTTCCTCTTTTGTCGCTCGGTGCACATCGCGCCAATCAAATACAAAGAACCCGCGCTCTGCCATCGCGATGAAGTCATCCGGCCTGGGAACTTCGACGTGAAGCTTCACGCCAGAGACCTCAGGAAGGTCGAGAATCGCTCTCTCGATATCGCATAGCATCTCGCCGCTCTTGCCGAGCAGGCTCTTCGGAATCTGACCGCCCCCGGCAGTGACGAAAGCCGCCAGGCGACCCTTTTCATCACGCCCGATCCACACGAAATCAAAGCCTGCTGGATAAATCTGATTTTCTTCCATCCTGTTCAGCACCGTTGAATTTGGCGGTTTCTTTCCGAAAGGAATCGGGCATATCGAAGATTTCTCACTACGCTAAGACCTCACGGGCTTGGATAGAAAATAACTCGAAGCGCCCCATGACCGCCGACACGTGGATTCATACGTTCAGTTCAGGACGGATGGAGCGCTCAGAGAGGCTTTAGCGGGCTTCTTGCTGGCCGTACGGCAATGGCAGCTGCAGCAAGGACCGCACCGGCTTGCCCTTCAGCGTCGCCGGCTGGAACTCCCAATCGAGCGCTGCGAGCATGGCCGCCTGGTCGATGTCGTGGTCGCCACTGGATACGCCGACTTTCACGTTCTTCCTGGTGCCGTCCTTGTCGACCTGGATCAGCAGCACGACCAGGCCGCTCAGATGTTGCTCTGCGACGATCGCCGGCCATTTCGGCGGATGCTCCTTCAATGAAGCGGCCGCGAGACGGGCTTCCACGTCCGGGGCGGCCGTCCAGCACCCGTCGTACTCGGCGAAGTCGACCGGTATGCGCACCTTGCCGGGTACGCGCTGGTCGTTTTCCGTCGCCGGGTTGTATTTCCAGCGCTTGCTCGCCTCGATGGCGGCTTGATCGAAATAGGCGTAGCCGCTGGAACGTTCGACCACGGCCTGGCTGCGCTGACCGTCCTTGTCGATATCGATCAGCAAGACCGCCGTGCCGGCTACGCAGGCCTCGATGGCTTCGCGCGGATACACGGGCGGGTTCAACCGGTACGAGGATATGTCGATGCTGGCGCCGATGTCGGTGGCTCCCTGAGCCCGCGCATCGGCAGTGGCGAAAGCCAGAAGCACGCCGACCATCATCCACTTGCCTGTCTGTCTCATGAGTCCGTTCCTTGGGTTCGCGTCCTGCGCGGACGTCCGGCGTTCACTTTGCTCACGAAGACTAACATACCGATAACAAACCACCGCTTTCGGCCGGTATGACGACGCTGCTGCGGCGCATCCGCACGGCATCGAAGCGATAGAGGGAATCGCTGGAAGCGCGGCCGCCGCCTGCCGCGTTCTGCGTTTTCCTGTTTGCGCATCGATCGCCTACTCGCGTCGAGTTCCACGACGAACGTTCGACCGATTCTTCTGGCTGGCATGCGTGTCGAATTTGAGACAGGCGGCGCTGTCGCAGTTCCGCGATCGCGCTAAATCGCGATCTAGAGCATCAGAGAAACTGATGCGATACAGGAGCTGCGATATGAAGCGCTATCTCTTGCTCATCCTGCTGTCCGCACTGCTTCATGCAACGACTGCGCATGCACTGGATGCGCGCAAAGCCGGCGCCGATCTGACTGCCGCGTTCTATGCGAAACGAATCGATACCGTATGGGATAGCTTCGGCGCCAGAATGCAAGGCGCACTCAAGACCCGCGACGGCCTCGCGAGCTTTCGCGATCAGATCGACACTCATCTGGGCGTCGAGCAGACCGTCCTCGAAGAGTCCGTTAGCGAAGACCCCCTCGCGAGCGTGTACAGGCGCCGGGTCCGGTTCGAGAAGTCTCCCGATATCTACCTGGTTATCTGGTCGTTCGCGAAGGATGGCGAGGTCGCCGATTTTTCCGTCGTCCAGGAGCCGAGAACGCCGAAACAGGCCGCTCCGAGCAAGCACCTCGATTATCGGACCAAGACCGCGCTGCAATTGCCGTTCGAGGAAGAGTTCATGGTGTTCTGGGGCGGCCGCACGCTCGAGCAGAACTACCATGCCGAATTCGTCGGCCAGCGTTTCGCCGCCGACCTGGCCATCGTTCGCGGCAGCGCCACTCATGCCGGCGATGGACTTCGCAATGAGGATTACTATTGCTTCGGCAAGCCGATCCTGGCGCCGGGCGCGGGCGAAGTCGTCGAGGTGGTGGACTACGTCGCCGATAATCCGCCCGGCAAGTTGAATGCCAGGGACCTGACCGGCAACCGCGTCATCATCGATCACGGCAACGGCGAGTTTTCGATGCTCGCCCACCTTCGCAAGGGCTCGCTGCGTGTGAAACGGGGCGACCGCGTGGATGCCGGCGACCGTCTGGGCGAATGCGGCAACAGCGGCCATTCCTCGGAAGCGCATCTGCATTATCAGTTGCAGGACGGCCCGAAGTTCAACGGCTCGACCGCGCTGCCCGCGCAGTTCACCCACTACCTCGCCGATGGTGCGCCGGTGACGCGAGGCGAGCCTACCAAGGGGCAACGCATTCGCCCATCGTCCCAGTAATGCCTGTTTCAATCACCGCACGACATACCCACCGAACGCGGATTGTCGCCTTGAAGCCGGACCATGGCCGGCATGGGGCGCCGTCCGCGTTGTGCTCATCAGTCCACGACCGAAGCGGGAACCTCCATGAACCACGAAACCAGGGATTGGGCAGGACTGCAGAAGGAAGTCGGCTTCGAGTACAAACTCAGAAGGCTGTCGGAAGAGGTTTTCCGCGTGGTCGAGTGGACTACGCTCGTCGCCGCCGTAGGCTATGTCGGAGCGAAATTCGGCAGCAACCTGCTCACCTATGCGTCCTATGCGCTCGCGGTACTGCTCTCGATCTACATCGGCAATCGATCCGTCTACATCGTGGCGGGACTGCAGAAGGCATCGAAGGTCAGCGGCACCGGATGGAGGTGGAGGGCACTGTTGGCCGCGCCCATTACCTTCGCCTCCATCTGGCTGATCGTCTCGATGATCGGCTATCTGGTCAGGGCGCAAGGCGCTGCGTAGCGAATCGCGGCGACACCGGACCGCCCCCGAGCAACGGCCGAACAAACTTCGGCGAGCCTGACCCGATGCTTGCCCGCTGTCCGTCAGTGCGCAGCCCAACACTTTGCGCCCCTCGAATTGAGCGATGCGATGCGCTCGTCTCGCACGATCATCGACCGCGGCAATGACGTGGCCCCGACGCTCGCCCACCTTCGCGAAGGTTCGCTGCGATTGAAGCGGGGCGACCGCGCGAACACCTTCGACCCTACGGGAAAAATCCGGACGACTTCGAGATCGCTCTTCCGGCCGAAACGGTGTCGTTCATCGCGCTCCGGGTTTCGGTATTCGTGACTCGCGCTTGAAACCTGTGTGTCGAAATGCGCAGCGGTTTTCCATGCCTCGACGCTAGCATTCTTACAGCACGATCCCTCCATGTGATCTTCCACACCGTCCCGAGTCGAGGCAAGCACGCTCGGCCGTTGTGGCGACCGCGGTCGCCGGTGCGCGGTCCTCGCCCATCCCAGCCTGGTGCCAGGGCAGGCCAAATGGACACTGCCCTGTTCCGGCCGGCGCGACCAAGGCTCGATGCCGCTTCCGGCTCAGCGACACGATCGGCGCCCCCGATCCTCGACCGGATCGCGCTCGGCCCCCTGCGCTGGGCGGAGGTTTCACAGCTGTGACATTTAGCCCAGCAACTTGCGTCTTCCGCGCTCCGGCAAGCTATTCTCCACGCCAGGAGCAACAAGAGGGGGCGCGACGGTCGAGTCGCCAGGACAGTGCAGTTTTACGACGTCATCGAAGAACAGCCTGGCGCCTGGTGCGTGCGCGCGGAAGCGTCCGATGTGCCGCCGGTGGCGTACTCGTCGCGCGCCGATGCGATCGCCGGCGCCTGCCATGCCGCCAAGACGCATTACCAGGAGCAGCAGACGACGACCGCCGTGCGCCTGATCCATCCGCCCGACGCACCGGAGATCATCGTGCGCTATCTGTCGCCGGCGGAGCTGGATGCGCTGTGCTGGTTCGGCGACGCCAGCGGCCCCAGCAGCGGCTGATCGCAGCCGCTGTGTCGCGGCCGACATTCAAGCTGACTGGTTCAGCTGCAGCGAAGGGCAGGCGCCGCGCTTTGCCTCAGGCAACGACGGGCAACACCAGGCTCGCGCGCAACCCGCCTTCGCGGCGATTGGTGAGCTGCAACTCGCCGCCCAGGTGAGCCGCCAACTGCTCGGCGATCGCCAATCCCAATCCAGTGCCGCCGGTATCGCGATTGCGCGAGCTCTCCAGGCGATGGAAGGGCTGCAGCACCGCCTGCATGTGCTCCTCGGGAATGCCGGGGCCGGCATCGTCCACGTCGATGGCGAACCGGTCCGGCGCGATGGCGCGAACGCCGACGTCGGCGCTGCCGCCGTACTTGATCGCGTTGTCGATCAGGTTCTCGAGCACGCGGCGCAGCGCTTGCGGGCGCGTGGTCAGCGACAGATCGCTATGGCCGCTCAGGCGCACCGGCTTGCCCGCGTCCTGGTAGTCGCAGACGACGCTGTCGAGCAAAGCCTGCAGATTCAGCTGGACCGGCGGGGTAGTGGCGCCGTGGGTGCTGCGCGCGTAGGCGATGCCCTCGCGTACCAGTTGCTCCAACTGCAACAGGTCCTCGCCGAGGCGCGCGCGTTCGGGGCTGGCGTCCATACTCTCGACGCGCAGCTTCATGCGCGTGATCGGGGTCTGCAGGTCGTGCGAGATCGCCGCGAGTATCTGCAGGCGCTCGGCCAGGTAGTGACTGATACGCGCCTGCAAGGCGTTGAAGGCGATCGCGGCCTTGGCCACTTCCACCGGCCCCGACTCGCTCAGCGGCGCCGAAGGATGGGCAGGGTCGAGCCGCTCGGCGGCATCGGCCAGCCGCACCAACGGGCGGGTCGCCAAGCGCACGGCCAGCCACGCGCACAGCAGCAGCAAGGCGAGTTGCGCCACCAGCACCCACGGCAGCCAGCGCGCGATCGGCATCACCGACGGCGTCACTTCCAGGGTCAGCGGCTGCCCGTCGGCCAACTTCAGCTGCACCTGGAAACGCTCCGGCGATTGCGAGACCGCCGTGGTCACGAGCCGATAGCGGTGCTGCAGGCTGCGGTCTATCAACGCGGCGACCTGACGCGCGCGTTCGCTGGAGAGCGGTGCGCCGGCCTGCGCCGGTTGCAGCAGGTAGCGATAGGTGCGGCGCTCCAGGCGCGGCGTCCACTGACGGCGCTCGGCCGGCGACATCCGGTCGAGCAAGGCCACGCTGATGGCGACGTCCTGCTCCATGTTGCCCAGCATCATCGAGCGCGCCGAGACGTAGCGTTCGTAGAACAACAACGCGAACGACAGCGCGTGCGCCAGCAGCAGGCCGGCGAACAGGATCAGGGTGAGGCGCGCGGCGATGGTACGGGGCAACCAGCGCCAGCGCGGCGCCGCGTTCATGGCGCCTCGTCCAGCAGGGTGACGGCCTGGCAGAACACATAGCCTTCGCTGCGCACGGTCTTGATGTAGGCCTGTTCGCGCGGATCGTCCTGCAGGCGCTGGCGCAGGCGGCTGACCAGCAGGTCGATGGAGCGATCGAACAGATTGGCGTCGCGGCCCTGGGTCAGGTTCAGCAACTGGTCGCGGCTGAGCACGCGCTGGGAATGGTCGAGGAACACGCGCAGCAGGCGGAATTCGGCACCGCTGAGCGGGTAGGCCGTGCCCGCGGCATCGAGCAGATGGCGCGCGGTCGTGTCCAGGCGCCACTGGCCGAAGCCGATCAGGCGCGCCGCCTCGCTGACCTGCAGGTTCGGCGGCAACATGCGGGTGCGGCGGATGACCGCGCTGATGCGGGCCAGCAGTTCCCGCGAGGAGAACGGCTTGACCACGTAATCGTCGGCGCCCATCTCCAGACCGACGATGCGGTCGGTCTCGTCGTCGCGCGCGGTCAGCATCACCACCGGTACGGCGCGGTGAGGGCCGGCGCGCAGGCCGCGGCACAGCGACAGGCCGTCTTCGCCGGGCATCATCACGTCGAGAACGATCAGGTCGACGTCGCTGGTCTCCAGCGCCGCGCGCATTTCGCGGCCGTCGGCGGCGGTGGTCGTACGCAGGCCGTTCTTCTGCAGATAGTCGGCGACCATCTGGCGGATCTCGCGGTCGTCGTCGACGATCAGGATGTGGTCTACATGAGTCATGGCGTGGTTCCGGAGGGCTTATCGCACTGCGCCAGCGATGGTAACGCGCGGCGCCGGCGCGGCGGACGGGCGTGCCAGCTGTTCGCGGATCGCCGCTTCGGTGACAGCGTAGTCGCCTTCGCCGAAATGGCGGTAGACGATCCTGCCCTGGCGGTCGATCAGGTACAGCGCCGGCCAATACCGGTTGCCGTAGGCGTTCCAGATACGGAAACCGTTGTCCTGCACGACCGGATAACCGATGCCCAGGCGCTTTACCGCTGCGCGGACATTGGCGCCGACCCGCTCGTAGCCGTATTCGGGCGTGTGCACGCCGATCACCACCAGGCCCTGCGCGGCGTAGCGCTCGTGCCATCGCGAAACATGCGGCAGCACGCGGATGCAGTTGATGCACGAATAGGTCCAGAACTCGACCAGCACCACCTGGCCGCGCAGCTTCGGCAACGACAACGGTTCGCTGTTGATCCAGGGGCCGCCGCCGGCGAGGTCGGGCGCGACGGTCGAGGCGATGGCGCCCTTGCCGTGCGCGCCTGCCTCCGGCCAGGCCAGCGCGGGCGCGATGGCGAGGGCGACGACGATGACGACGGCGGCCGTGAGCAGTGCGGTTATGGTTTTCGACATGGTCATAGTCCGGTGGAGATCGAAGGAAGCCATGGCAGCAGCCAGGCGACGAGCGCGGTATCCAGTTGCGCGAGTTGCAGCAGGGCCATGGCCACCGCCACCACGCCGAATGCGCGGCGCAGCCAAGCGCTATGCCGTTGCAGCGAGGCCATGCGCGCGGCGACCCAACGGCCGCCGTAAACGAAGGCCAACAACGGCACCGCCGCGCCGAGCGCGTACATGCCCAGCAGCGCACTGGCCCGCGCCGGGTCCTGCGCCCCAGCGGCGAGCGCCAACACCGAGGCCAGGACCGGACCGGCGCAGGGCGTCCAGGCGATGCCGAGCGAGACCCCGACCAGGAGCGCACCGCCCGGCCCGGCGGCGCGCGGCTGCCAGGCCAGCAGCCGCGATCCGGCCAGCCAGCGTTGTTGCACCCGTTCGAACACGCCCGGCCACACGCAGGACAGCCCCGCGAGCAGCAACACCGCTATCGCGGCGAGGCGCACGGCGGCTTCGAAGCGCCCCGACGACGACGCCAGCAGACCGAGCGCGATGCCGCCGGCAGCGAACGCGCCGATGAAGCCGGCGCCGATCAACAGCGGCTCGCGGCGATCGCCGCCGGCACCGCGCGCCAGCACGATCGGCAGCACCGGCAGCACGCAGGGCGAGAGAAGGGTGGCCATGCCGGCAAGCGCGGCCAGGGCAAGGGCGATCACCTCAGCCTCCGCTATCGGCGGTGGCGGCAGCGGCCTGGATGCCGGCGGCCTCGAGAATGGCGTTGGTCACTGCGTCCGGTTGCGACAACAGCGACACATGGCTGGCCGACAGCGAATGCACTTGCGCACCGATACGGCGGGCGGTCGCGGCCTGCAACTGCGGCGACAACATGCGGTCGTGTCGCGACAGCACGTACCAGCTCGGCTTGCCGCGCCATGCGGCTCGAGTCACCGGCTCGGCCAAAGCGCTCGCCTTCAGCGGACCCTGGGTGCGGTAGATCAGGCGCGCGGCGGCGGGCTTGAGGTCCTGGGCGAAATCCTCGCGCACTGCCGCTTCGGGCAAGGACAGGAAACCCTCGCGCTCGAGCAGGCGGCTCAAGCCCGGAGCGACCGGATAGCCCTGCCCTTGTTGGGCGGAGTTCTCGCCGGCATCGGGCGCGAACGCGGCGACATAGACCAAGGCCGACACCTTGGGGTCGTTGCCGGCCTCGGTGATGACGGTGCCACCCCAGGAGTGGCCGACCAATACCACCTTGCCGGGCGCGGCGCGGATGGCGCGACGGGTGGCGGCGACGTCGTCTTCCAATGAGGTCAGGGGGTTCTGCACCGCCACTACGGGCACGCCCCAGGACGCCAGACGGGGAATGACCTGGCTCCAGCTGGAGCCGTCGGCGAAGGCGCCGTGGACCAGTACGACGGTGGGCGCGTACGGATCGATCGGGCGGACGTGCTCGGCGGCCGCGGACGAGCCGGCGGTCGCGGCCAACAGGGAAGCGAACAACAGCGTGCGGATCATGGGGACACTCCTGGGCTGGGGAGTGGCCATTGCGCGCCGCGGCTGTATCGCCTGTGTTTCCGCGTGCATCGCTTCTTGTATCGCAAGGCCTCGCCGGCGGCGCCGGATACGTTCGCTTACAAACCGATGCCGCCGCGTCGGTGGACAACCCCCGGTGCCGGGCGCAGGCAGGGCCTTCGTGGCGGTCGCCGAGCGCCGCACTGCCGCCGATTCGTATCGCAATGTATCCGCGGCCGCGCGCGGCCACATTGGTACACAAATCCGCGCTTCGCCCGACACCCTGCGGATACGTCGCGATCGCGTAATGGCTCCCGGTCTTTCGTCACTCGTCCAGCCAGGAGCCTCGCATGTTGCCGTCCTTCATCACCCGCCTCGGCCCGCGCCTCGACCGCGTCGGAGCATCGCTGTCGCCGCTCGGCCTGCGCGTCCTGCTGGCCTGGGAGTTCTATGAGGCCGGCATCGAAAAATTGCACGGCCAGAACTGGTTCGCCGACATCGCCCAGCGCTTTCCGTTTCCGTTCTCGCGCCTGAGCCCCGATCTCAACTGGACCATGGCGACCTGGCTCGAACTGGGCTGCAGCCTCGCCCTGTTGCTCGGCCTGGGCACCCGCGCGGTCGCGTACGTCTTGTGGGTGCTGACCGTGGTGGCCATTGCCGCGGTGCACTGGCCCGAGCACTGGAGCGGCCTGGCCGAGCTGTGGCGCGGCTATGCGATCAGCGACCAGGGCTACGGCAACTTCAAGCTGCCCCTGATCTATCTGGCGATGCTGTTGCCGCTGATGCTCGGCGGCGGCGGCACGCTGAGCCTGGACCGGCTGTTCCGGCACGCGGCACCCGACCTCGCGCGCGGCGGCTCGCTCGGCTGGGGCGTGGTCGCCTTCGCCCTGTGCCTGCCGTTGATCGCGCTGCTGCCCTTGCCCGCGACGATCGGCGCGCTGATCGGGCTGGCCTCGATCGCCTTGCACCTGGCGAAGTCGCGACGGCCGGCCCCGGCGCTGTCCGCCGCCTGATCCGTTCCGGCTCGGCAATCCCTTCCCTGCTTCCCTGCCGCAGCCGCGGCAGCCATCCCGCACGCCTGGCGTGCATCCAATCGGAGTACCACCCATGTCCACCTCCCACTCCCGCAACTCCCTCGTCGGCGCATTGAGCATCGTCCTAGCCGGCGGCGCCTTGTTCGGCGCTCAAGCGATGGCCGCGCAACCGCAGGCCCTGGCCGGCTTCGCCGGCGTCGCCGCCGCCGAAGGCAAGTGCGGCGAAGGCAAATGCGGTGCCGGCAAAACCGGCACGTCCGCAAAGAAGGCCACGGCCGAAGGTGCCTGCGGCGAAGGCAAGTGCGGCGATGCTTCGTTCGCCAAGACCGACAGCAACCACGACGGCAAGGTGTCGCGCGCCGAGTTCCTCGCCGTCGCGGCCGGTCGCGCGGCCGACTTCGATCGCATCGACCGCGGCCACGACGGCTACATCAGCGAGGCCGAGGCGCACGACTTCCTCAAGCGCACCTACCAGGCCAACGGCAAGCCGATGCCGAAGGGACTGTTCTCGCAGATCGCCGACTGAAACCCGCCGACTGAAACCCCGCGCCGCCATCGCCCTGCGGTGGCGGCGCTCATCCACGCGGAGCACCGCCATGAACCAGACATTGCCTGCGGCCTCGGCCGGCCTCGGCCTGCGGCGCAGCCTGATCGACGAGTTGCTCGGGCTGGCGCCGGGCCAGGTCGATTTCCTCGAGTGCGCGCCCGACAACTGGATCGGCGTCGGCGGCCATTTCGGCGAGGCCCTGGCCGACCTGTCGGCACGCTTTCCGATCGCCTGCCACGGCCTGTCGCTGTCGCTCGGCGGCACCGATCCGCTCGACGGCAAACTGCTCGCCGATACGCGCCGCTTTCTGGATCGCCACCACGTCGGTCTTTACAGCGAGCACCTGAGCTATTGCGCCGTCGGCGGTCACCTCTACGACCTGTTGCCGTTGCCGTTCACCGACGAGGCAGTACGGCATGTGTCGGCCCGCATCGCCCAGGTCCAGGACACGCTGGGCCGGCGCATCGCGGTGGAGAACATCTCCTACTACGCGGCGCCGCAGCCGGCCATGAGCGAAATCGACTTCATCAACGCGGTATTGGCGCAGGCCGACTGCGATCTGCTGCTCGACATCAACAACGTCTTCGTCAACGCCTGCAATCACGGCTACGACGCGCTGGATTTCATCGCGCGTATTCCGCGCGAGCGCGTGGCCTCGTACCACATCGCCGGGCACCTGGACCAGGACGACGGTTTCAAGGTCGACACCCACGGCGCACCGGTGAAGGCGATGGTCTGGGCCCTGCTCGAGCAGGCGCACCTGCGCTTCGGGGTAAGACCGACCCTGCTCGAACGCGACTTCAATTTCCCGGCCTGGGACGAACCGCTCGGCGAGCTCGCGCAGATCCGCGCGCTGCAGGCCGAGGCCGTCCGCTCGACGCATCCGTCGGAGCCCGTCCATGACTGAATCGCTGAGAAGCGTGCAACTGGCGTGGGCGCGGCATCTGCGCGACCCGTCGCATCCGCCGCCGCAGGACGTAGCGCCGCAACGCATGGCGCTGTACCGGTCGTTGTGCGTGGGCGCGGTCGAGAACCTGTTGGCCGGCAGCTTCCCGCGGCTGCGCCGGGCGCTGCAGGCGCCGGGCTGGCAAGCCTTGGTGGCCCGCTTCTATGCACGGCATCGCTGCGAGACGCCGCTGTTCCCCCAAGTCGGCGGCGAACTCGTCGACTACCTGAGTCGGGCGGATGCCTGCGACCTGCCGGCCTGGGCCGCGGAACTCGCGCATTTCGAGTGGACCCAGCAGGCGCTGTTGCTGGCCGCAACGGCCGCAACGGCCGCGCCGCCGACAGGCTCCGTAGCGATGACCGGCGACAGCGTGCCGATGCTGTCGCCGCTGGTGCGCATCTGCGGCTATCGCTGGCCGGTCGATGCGGCCGAAGCCGGGCTGAGCGATCTCGAAGACCCACCCGAGGCGCCGACCTTGCTCATCGTCCAGCGCGGCGCCGATCACGAACTGCGGACCCTGCGCTTAACCGTCTTCGGCTATCGCTTGTTGCTCGCCGTGTCGGCGCAGCCGCTGAGCAGCCGCGATCACTTGCGGGCGTTGGCCGAGGAAGCGGGCGAACCGGCCGATGGCCTCATCGAGCATGGCCTCGATGTGCTTGCGCAGTTACAAGCCCTCGGCATCGTCGACGCCCAACTTCAAACGACCGGCGCCGCCGCCGGAGAGTCCCGCCCCCACCCGAACCCGAGCTTTGGAGCATTCGCATGATCGCCACCTCCGTCCTGCAACGCCTCACCGGTTGGCGGCTGTTCCTGCTGCTGGCCATCGTCCTGTGCGCGATCGCGGCAGCCGCTTTCCTGATGGGCCCCGACGCGGTCGAAGGCAGCCGCCGCGCCATCCGGGCGACCGCGCGCACCTCGTTCGTGCTGTTCCTGGCAGCCTTCACCGCGTCTTCGTTCGCAACCCTGTTGCCCGGCGACTTCACTCGCGCACTGTTGAAGGAGCGGCGCGTCGTCGGGCTGTCGTTCGCGTTCTCGCATTTGCTGCATGCCTTCGCGATCTACGCTTTCGGACAGCTCAACCCGGAGTTCTGGCCGAGCCGTTCGGCACTGACCAACGTGCCCGGCAGCCTCGGCTACGCCTTCATCGCCTTGCTCGCGATCACCTCGTACCGGCCCCTGGCGCGGCGCCTGGGACCGACCGCCTGGCACCGGCTGCACGTCGTCGGCATGTGGATCATCGCCACGATCTTCGCTTACTCGTACTTCAAGCGGGTGCCGGTCAATTTCTGGTACGCGGTGCCGTCGGCGCTGCTGTTCACCGCGGTGGTGATCCGTTTGATCGCCAAGCGCGCGCAGGCCATCAAACGCGGCGCGCGCACCGCGCCGTCGTCACGGCCGCTGCGGGCGTCGGCATGAGCAAGGGAAACCGCGGCATCCGATTACGATGAGATGCCTTCCTCGGACTGGGCGTTCTGATCGCGCGTTCGATCAGTCGCGCGATCGCTGCGGAGGCTTGCGCGTGCGCGTACCGAGGGCGCCGGAGGCGGCGGCCTGGACGATGCGACGGAAGGTCGGGCATTCCATGTGGCTCGGCGCCTTGCAGGCCGCGGCGTGGCGCAGGCCGTCGCGCATGGCGCTGAGCTGGCGGATGGTCCGGTCGAGCTCGTCGGCCTTGGCGCGCAGTTGCTCGCGATCGATGCGCGGGGGGCCATCCGGCGCGAACATCGATGCGATCTCGTCGAGGCGGTAACCGGCGGCTCGCCCCAGCGCGATCAGCGCCAACCGTTCGAGCACGCCGGCGGCGAACACGCGCCGCAGGCCGTGCCGTCCGATCGAGGCGATCAGGCCTTTTTCTTCGTAATAGCGCAGGGTCGAAGCGGGCACTCCGGAGCGCTGTGCCACCTCGGCGATGTCCAGTTCCTGCACCCTCTTGACCTCAAGTCGACTTGAATTGGCACAGTGCCGCTTCCGCCGCTGAATGGCAATCGGGACACGGACATGAACACCGCATACGACGCCGGTAACGAGCAGGCGCAACTTTGGAACGGCCTGGCCGGTCGGGCCTGGGTCGACACCCAGGCCTTGCTCGACGGCATGTTCCAACCCATCCAGGAACGACTGGTCGAAGCGGTCGCCGGCTCGGCGCGCGAGGTGCTCGACATCGGCTGCGGCACCGGCGCGGTCACCCTCGCACTGGCGCGTCGGCTCGGCGCCGGCGGACGCTGCGTGGGCATCGATATTTCCGAACCGATGATCGCGCTGGCGCGGACGCGGGCCGATGCCGACGGCATATCCGCCGAGTTCCTGTGCGCCGATGCGCAAACCCATGCCTTCGCGCCGGCCCGCTTCGACGCGATCGTTTCGCGCTTCGGCGTGATGTTCTTCGCCGACCCGGTCGCCGCCTTCGCCAATCTTCGACACGCCGCGAAAGACAGCGCCGAGTTGCGCCTCATCGCCTGGCGCGGCGCCGCCGACAATCCGTTCATGACCACGGCCGAACGCGCCGCCGCCCCGCTGCTGCCGACACTGCCCGCGCGCAAGCCCGATGGCCCCGGCCAGTTCGCCTTCGCCGATGCGCAGCGCGTTCATCGCATCCTGGACGACAGCGGCTGGACCGACATCGGCCTGCAGCCCATCGATGTGACCTGCAGTTTCCCCGCGAGCGAGCTGGCCCGCTATCTGAGTCGGCTGGGGCCGCTCGGCCTGTTCCTGCAAGAAGCCGACGAGCGCACCCGCGCTGAAATCGTCGAAACGGTACGCGCCGCGTTCGATCCCTTCGTACACGGCGCCGAGGTCCGCTACACCGCCGCTTGCTGGATGATCGGTGCGCGCGCCTCGTCGTCTTCGCTGTCATCGAACGGCGCAGACCGTGCCTGAGCTCGTCGAAGCGCTGGTGCGTGCCGCTGCCATCGGAATCGGTGCGACCGCACTGATGGACGTCTGGGGTCTCGTCCGGAGCCGGTGGTTGCGCATGGCGGCGGCCGATTACGACCTGGTCGGCCGTTGGATCGCCTACCTGCCACGCGGACGCTTCCGCCACGACCCGATCGGCGCGACGCCGCGCGTACGCGGCGAACGCGCGATCGGCTGGACCGCGCATTATCTGATCGGCATCGCCTTCGCGGCGGTGCTGCTCGCCGCATGGGGACTCGACTGGGCGGGCCAGCCGAGCCTCGCCCCGGCCTTGATCGTCGGCATCGGCAGCGTCGCCGCACCGTTCCTGCTGATGCAGCCGGGCATGGGCGCCGGCCTCGCCGCACGCCGCACGCCGCGTCCTGGCCTCGCGCGTTTGCACAGTCTGATCAACCACGCCGTGTTCGGGGTCGGGCTATACCTGGCGGCGCTCGCGACCAATGCGTCGGCGATGCTTCTGGCGCGCATGGCCTGAGCCGGCCGGGTGATCGACGTGAGCGGCGAGCCACCGACGAGCGGCGCGCGCGTGTCAGGCCACCGTCTTCGGGTCCTTCTTCGCCTTCTTGGCGACGGCCTTCGCGGCCGGCTTGTGTTCGTCGCTTTTCGCGAGCTTGGCCAGGGCCTTGGTCGCCTTGACCGTGCCGTTGGCGTCGCGCGCGACGATCGCCGCGGCCAGCACGACCACGCCGGAGAAGATTTCGATCGCCTTGCGGACCTGCTTGATCGTCGCGATCTTGGCGCGCGCCTCGGCGATGGCCTGGTCGAGCTCGGCCTGCGGCAATTGCGCATCGGTCAGCACGTAGTCGATGGCCTTGCTGTACAGCACCATGGCCTGGCCGCGCACGCGCAGCTCTTCGGGAATCTGGGCGATGAATTCTTCGATGCTGATGTCGCCGGCATCGAACCCGGCCTTGGCGCGTTTGCCGACGTCGTCGGCGCAGGCGACGAACTGGTCGGCCGCGGCTTGGACGCTTTCGGCGGTTTCGAGTATCTGCTTGGCCATGTCCTTCCCCTGTCGGTCAGAGTGCGTCCAGCTGGGTGCGCACGGTTTTCATGTCGGCGACGGCCTGCTTCAGCAGCGCCTGCAATTGCTTGGACTTCAGACGGTCGGCGTCCTTGAGCATGGCGGCGTGGCCGCTGCGCACCTGTGCCAGGCCTTGCGATGCGGCCGCCGCGGCCTGCAGCGCCTTGGCCTGCTGCTCGGCGATGCCGGCATAGGAATTGTTGGACATGGCGACGATGGCATCGCGGCGCGCCTCGTCGAGCAGCCCATCGCCGCTCTTGGGCTGTTTCCACACGGTCAGCCTGAGCATCTGGATGCTGTCCGCCGATGCCTTTTCCTGTTGCAGGACGCCTTCGTAGGACCGGGCCGCACGTTGCATGGCGCCGAGCAAACGGTCCATGTCGTCGCCGTAGGTCTTCAGCATGGCCTTGACGTCGCGCGCCTGCTTGGCCGCGAGCGCCCAACTGCTGACCAGCTTGGCGATCTTGCCGTAGGCGGCCACGTCCTCGGCGCCGATGCCGAGCTCGGGCGCGGCGGTAATCGCGCCGGAGACTTTGTCGATATCGGCGTTGAGGCTGTAAGCGTCCTCGCCGGCGAGTTCGGCCAGCGCGCTCATATACCCGGTGGCGGTGTCGTGCAGCTTGAGCAGGCTGTCCTTCTGCTGCTCGCTGCTCTGCTTCAGCGCCTGCAGCTCTTTACGGGCCGGGTCGTAGAGCTTGCTTGCGGGCAGATTCGCCAGTTGCCGATCGGCGCTGCCGACATAGCGCTCGGTGACTTCGCGATAGCCGGTGAGCTGGCTGGAGGTCGCGGCGAAGCTGCGGACCGCGCCGAGGTTGGCGCACCCCATGCTCGTCGAGACGATGGCGAACAATGCAAACAACAACGCGAAGCGCTTGGCTCGATGCACGGCCTTTCCCCCTGGAGACGACCGCGGCACCGGTGCCGGCGGTCTCACCAGAGTTACGCGATGTCGACGCGTATCCGGCCACATTCCGCGCTGTGTTCGCGCGCGTGCGATGGCGAAGCGCGGTTGCGCTTGCCCGACGCGTGATCGCGACGAGATGGTGCGAAGGTGACCGCTTCACTTCGTCGTGTTACAGATCGAGCGCCAGAAAACGCGCGCCCGCCACCGGGTTGTAGACATAAGGCGCGATCGGCCGGAAGCCGAGCGACTCGTACAGTTTCTGGGCCGGCGCCATGCTCGGCAAGGTGTCCAGGCAGATGCGCGAATAGCCGGCATCGCGCGCTTCTGCGCAGATGCCCTCGGCCAACCGGCGCCCGAGTCGTTCGCCGCGCGCTTGCGGCCGCACGTACAGGCGCTTCATCTCGCCGGAGCCGGCCGACAGCGCGCGCAGCCCGATGCAGCCGAGGGCTTCCTCGCCGCGCCAGGCGATCAACAAGCGTCCGCCGGGCGGCGCGTACTTGCCCGGCAACGCGGCGACTTCGTTCTCGAACCCCTGGAAACCGAGGTCGATGCCGAGACTCTCGGCGTATTCGTGGAACAAGCTGCGCACCACAGGCAGATCCTGTGGCCATCGTGCGGCTCGGATGTCCGTCGTCATCGTGGTCGTCGGCGCCTGGTTGCCCTATCCAATGGGTGCTCGGGCCGGGTTTTCAACCCGGGTCGACTTGGCGATGCCGACCCGGTGCAGGCGCCGTGCTGCGTGTACGGCGCTCAGTCGACCGTGCACGGCAGGGTCACGGTCACGCTCGCTCCGCTCGTCAGCGTGCCCAGGGCTGCGCCGGTCTCGAGCGCGGCCATCGTCAGACCGCCCGGACAGGCGCTGCCGGTGCAGGTCGGCGTTCCGTTGCAGGTCAGCCCGGCGCGGCCGGCGGCCTGGTCGCGCAAGATCGCGCCGGTGACCGCATCAGGGCCGTTGTTGGTGACCACGATCGAATAAGTCGTTGCGGCGCCGCGGGTCAGCGTGTCGGTGCCCTGATCGTCGGGACCGGAGCCCGGGGTGTTGGTCTTGCTGATGACCAGGTTGGCCAGCGGTGCGCGGGTATTGGAGAAGGTGCAGGTCAGCTCGTCGCCGGCCACCGCCGTGACGTTGAAACTGGCGCCGCTGCCGCTCGGGGTTTGCCCGCCGGCGAGCGCGTTGGTGCAGGCATAGGTCGTGGTGTAGTTGGCCAGGTTGGCGCCGGCCGCGCCGGCTTCGGTGAAGCTGTAGGTCGCGGCGACGGCGCCGTTCAACAGCGCCTCGCCGGTCGCAGTGCTGCCCGTGCCGGTGGTCGTCGCCGTGGCCGGGCCGCCGGTGCCGGCGATGCTCAACGCGAACTGGTCGGCATCGACGAAGCGGCCCAGCGGCAGCGTTTTGCGCAGGCGCAGGATCGGCTGCTTCTGGAACACCAGCGGACCGCTGGCGGTGTCGTTCGCGGTGTTGAAGTCGTTGTTGGTGGTATCGCCATCGCCGTCGGGCACGCTGCGGCCGAGCGCGGCGTTCGCGGTGTAAGTGCCGCTGAGCGTCGGCGAGTTGACCGTGACCGGAATGGTGAAGCTGACCGTGCCGCCGTTGGCGCCGGGCGATGCCGAGGCCGCGAGCGGGGTCGGGTTGAGCGCACAGGTGACGATGGTGTTGGCGCCATTGGCGGTGCAGTTGGCCGGCAAGGTGCCGGCGGTCCAACCGGCGGGCAGGGTCGCGACCACGGTGAAGCCGTCGTTGCCGTCGGTCGCGCCGGGGCCGAGATTGGTGGCGGTGAGGACGATGTTCTGCAATTGGCCGTAGTTGCTGTACACCGGCGCCGGCGTGGTCAAGCTCACCGCGATGTCGGGCAGACCGTTGACCACCAGCGGGCAGGCGAGGTCCTGCTCGTCGGTGCGGGTCTGGTTGGTGCAGGAGGTCGTCACCACATAGGTATTGGCGGCGATGCCGGCCGGCGCGATCGGCGTAGCCGAGTAGCCCGCGCCGGGAATCACGTACAGCTCGTTGGCGCCCTCGAACTGGGTGACGTTGTTGACGCCGGCCGCGCGCGGATCGCGCACGGCCATGTTGCCGCTGGTGTGGGTCAGCTGCGCGGTCCAGCCGCCTGCGCCCAGGGTGGTCGACCAGGAGAAGTCGGTGAAGTTGAGTGCGGCGGAGAAGCGCGCTTGTACGAACTGGCCGCAGCGTTGCTGGATACCGTCGATGCCCTCGCCTCCCAGGCGTCCAAGGTAGCCGACTTTTACGGTATCGATAGTGTCGGCGCAGAACGGGCTGCGAAGCGTATGCACGGCATAGGCCTCGTTGATGCCGATATCCTGCGTCGACGAACTCGTCCCGGAGCGTTTGACCCAGTCGTTCGCATCCAAGACCAAGGCATAGCAGATGTGCCGGACCGAGCTCGGCCAGACACCGGCTCCCAGATAGTTACGGTCGTAGCCGCCGCCTCGTCCTACGACCTGATTAGCGGCGCAGGTATTTTCAAGCTCCGTGTTTCGTTGATCGTAGCTGGGAAAGTCGGTAAACGCCGCATCGTTCGTTACCGTGACGCTCACTCCGTCGGTCGCGATGGACGCGCAGCGCAGATCGTAGTCGACGGTCATGCCGTCGGCGGAGTTGGCCGGCCCTATCGCGCGGTCGGTATGGCGGCCGCCGACCACTACCTTGTTCGCAGCGCAATCCCGATTCGCGGTATTCGGATGAGGCGACCCCACCAGCCCAGCATCCGTGACCACGTTGCCGATGCCGATCCCCTGCTGAGCGAACACCGAGCCCGCGGGCAACACCGACAGCAGCGACGCCAGCAGCAGGGCGGAAGACCGGCGGCGGATCGGCAGCGTCGTCTGCGGCGAACGTTCTGTCTTGAACATGCTCGGGTCCCCACAGTTGATCGACGACAGCGACGATGAAGCGGCGTGGACGGCAGGCGGGTTCAATCGCCACCCTCCTGGGGCATTTACTCGTTGATGGACGGTTGCGGCTCGTATCGCCTTCCGGCATCGCTTCTTCATCTGAGTGTTCCACTTGGTCGCCAGCCGCACGGACGGAGCCCGCGAACCGCTTATCGCCGTAATTTAGTGATACACGTCACAAAAATCGTGCCAACCTCCGCTATCAAGCAGATGTGCCGGGGTTACCGCGTCCTGGGCCGGGCCCGTCCCGCGGAGGCCTCTTGGGTAGCGTGCGGAATGCGGCAGTTTCTGACCCTCACGGCCAAAGCACATTAGTCGCCGCGAGCTGCCTCCCGGCGAGCCAGCTCGGCCGGCCCGAGGCCCCATTGCGGACCCGGACTGGTCTTCGATCTGTCGTCGCTGCATCCGCAAACCTCCCGATGCGCGTCGCTCGCCGGCCTTCGCTTATCGACGACCACCGATTCGTACTGCCGCCATGGGCCGCATGGTTCGCGGGAACCGCGGAACGAAGGCCAAGCGGATGACCGCTGTCGAACCCAACTGTCGTAGTCGTATAGGAATGTCGACACTGTGGGGAGACGACTGCGTGGGCCGCCGACGAATCCGAGCCATGCCGCGATCGCGGTATCGCCATCGCGACTTCGCTCTCGACGGCGCACGGCCGGCAATCGAGCCGCGTGCGCAACCGCGCCGAAACGCCTGTGACCCGTGTCACGCGCACGCCCGCGGCCGTATGGTCACCCCTTCTTTACACCCGCCGTCCTAGCCTCCGGACCAGGATGGCGACGGCGCATGCAGCGAAGGACGTCACGACAAACAGGCAAAGCGCAGGCGCACTCTAGAGCCGGCCGCCTTGTGCAGGAGGGAGTGTGAGAGACGCACCCGCAATGCCCAAGCGCGCCTGGACGGACTACGCGCTGATGGCGCTGCTGATCGGAACCTCGGCCTGGGCCTCGCTGACGCTCTCTCGCGGCCCCGGCGAACTCGCCGCCGTCTGGATCAGCAACGGCATCCTGGTCGGCTGGTTGTTGTCGCGCGCCACCGCCCACTGGCCGGGTTATATCGTCCTGGCCTTCGCCGTCGAGTTCGCGGCGCGGCTGGCGACCGCGGAAACCGTCGCCCAGGCCGCGCCGATCTCGGCGACCAATGTGGTGGAAGTGCTGATCGTCGCCGGCGTGGTCCGGCGTTTCGTGCCGAACGTCGGCGACCCGAAACGCTGGATCAGCCTGGGCGGCATCGCCACCACGAGCACCCTGGTGGCCTGCGCGACCTCCGGGCTGATCGCCGCGTCGATCATCGCCGCTCTGCACTCGACCTCGTTCGTCATCGACTTCGTCACCTGGTTCGCCGCGCACGTGGTCGGCATGGTGATCTTCGCCACCTCGACCCTGGTCGTGCATCGCGAGGGTAAAGGCCTGATCGCCGCGCCCGGACGGCGCTGGTCGTTCGTCCTCACCATGCTGTTGCTCGCCGTCATCAGCCTGGCGATCTTCCTGTCGCGCTATCCGATCCTGTTCATGGCCTACCCGGTGTTGCTGCTGGGCGCGTTCCGGCACCGCTTCGCCGGCGTCGCGGTGGGAGTGATCCTGCTGACCCTAATCGGCAGCACGGCGACGGCGCTCGGCTACGGGCCGTTGTGGCTGGTCGACGGCTTCGGTACCGCCGGACGCGTCGCACTGTTGCAGCTCTATATCGCCGGTGGTTGCCTGATGACCATCCCGGTGGCGCTGGCGATGGCCGAACGCAAGCGACTCGTAGCCGGGCTGCGCGAGAGCGAGCACCGCTATCGCTTGCTGACGGATTATTCGCACGACGTGATCGTGCGCATGCGCGTCGACGGCGAGCGCATCTACGTATCGCCTTCGGCCCAGGACATCCTGGGCTGGACCCCGGCCGAAATGCTCGGCACCCGCACCAGCCTGATCCATCCCGACGACCTGCAACGGCAGACCCAGATCATCGCCAACGTCATCGCCTCGCACCAGCCGGTGACCTCGATCTACCGGGTCCGCCACAAGGAAGGCCATTACGTCTGGATCGAGGCGGTCACTCGCACCATACCTTCCTCCGACGGCGACGGCTTCGACCTGATCTACGCCGGCCGCGACGTCACTCGCAGAGTCATCGCCGAGCAGGCCCTGGAAGCGAATCGTCTCGAATTGCGGCGCCTGGCCCTGGTCGACACCCTGACCGGGCTGGCGAACCGACGTCAGTTCGACGAACGCATGGCGCTCGCGTTGGCACGCCTGCAACGGCACGGTACGCCGACCTCGCTGATGTACCTCGACATCGACCACTTCAAGCGCATCAACGACAGCTACGGCCATGCCGCCGGCGACGAGATCCTGCGCATATTCGCCCATCGTCTGTTGCACTGCGTGCGCAACAGCGACCTGGCCGCGCGCCTGGGCGGCGACGAGTTCGTGGTGCTGATCGAGGATGCGGCCGTACCGCAAGCGGCCGAGGCGGTCGCGCGCAAACTGATCAAGACCATGAACCAGGACGTCGTCGTCGACGGCACCACGATCCGGGTCACCACCAGCATCGGCATCGCCTACACCCACGTGCCGACCGATGCGGCGACCTTCATGTCGGTCGCCGATGCCGCGCTGTACCACGCCAAGCGCGAGCGCAATACCTTCCACATCGAATCGGTGACCGCGCCGCCGCCGGGCAGCGTCGAGAACGGTTTCGCCTGAGCGTCGACGCGGCCCGTGCGATACACAGGCCAGGCTCTATACCGGGCAGGCTCGCCACGGATCAGCGTCGCCGCGCGACCGGTCCGGCCGCGCGGCGACGCTGACGACAGCGCTTACTACGGCATCAGACCGGCGGTGGACTGATCCTCAGGATGTCGGCCTGCGACGGCGTGCCCAGGCTGTTGATCACGAACAACAGGTACGAACCCGGCGGTGTATGCGCCTTGTTCTGCGGTAACACCGCCGTCAACGTATGGTCGGCGACGGTGAACGGCAGTTCCACGTAACGCTGGTCCATGTCGAAGGAGTGGGTGACCGAACCGGTCTTGACCAGGGCGACGCGCTTGATGCTGCCGGCGTTGGGCGTGCCGATCGAAATCGTCGCCCCGGCCTGGACGTTGAGCGGTGCCGAGGTGATGACCGGCCTGGGCGCGCGCTTGCCGCTCGGCAGGAACAAGTACGGCGGGTAATAAATCTCCGCGTCGAGATTATTGACCGGCGCCGACCCCGCCGCGCCGCCGGCCATGGTCAGCACCGTCGCGTCGGGCAACAGCAACGCGGTCGAATGATAGAGCCGCATCCGCTGCGCCTTCGCCGCCTGGGTCCAACGCTTCTGCGCGGGATCGTAGATCTCGCTGGTGTAGGCGACGTTGACGGCTTTGTTCGCGACCTGGCTGCCGCCGGACACCAGCACCCGGCCATCGGCCAGCACGGTGGCGTTGTGCCAGTGGCGCGGATAGGTCATCGATGCGACCTGCTCGACGTTCGGCACGGTCGTGGCAATGTCGATGACGTGCGCTTGGCTGGAGGCCGCCTGCAGATTGCCGCCGCCGACCTGCAGGATCTTGCTCGGCGCGATCATCACCGCCGAGGAGGTCCAGCCGATGTTAGGACCCGGGAAGGTGCCGACGCGCTGGAAGGCACCGGCGCCGGCGGTCTTGATGCGATACATGACCTGGTTGTTGAAACCGAACACCTGGCCGTCGGGGGCAAGGAAGTTGCGCGGGTAGTACTCGAATACGCCGCTGGTGTTCGCCCCGGTCAACAGACGATAGGTGCCGTTGCGCTGGCGCACCTCGGGCAGGTCCTTGCCGCCTGCGCCGCCCTGCACGTAGATCTCGCCATTGGCCAGCGCGGTCGCGGTCGCATACCAACGCTTGCGATGCATAGCGCCGGTCTTGCTCAGGCTGTCGTCGAGAGATCGATAGAGCGTGGTGTCTGCGTTCGGATTGTTGGTGCTCTGCCCGCCGGCACTGGTGATGTCGCCGCCGAACAGCTGGATGTTGCCGGTGCCGGGCACGATCAGCTGGGCGCCGCAGAAGACATCGACGCTGGTCCGGTTCGGCAGGGTGTTGTGCGACAGCGAGCCGGTGCCCAGCAAGGGGTCCCAGATGTCGTAGACGAACTTGCCGGTCTGGATGCCGTTGCGGTCGGTGCCATAGGACAGCACCCGCCCGTCCGGCGTCAGCACGGCATGGATGCCGATCAAGGGCCACTTCATGACCGGCGAGTAATTGCCCTTGACCGGGTCGCCGACCTCGGGGATGGAAGCCGACGGCGAGGGCGCCATCGCCGCCGTCGGTGTCGCGGCCGCGGCCGCTGACGTCGCGCTGGGCGACTTGGCGGCGTTTGCCGGCGCCGCGGCCGGTGTCGCTTTCTGCGTTGACGCGGGGCTGTTCGTCCCGGGAATGACGGTAGCCGCCAATGCTGCGCACGACGCGGCCAATCCGACGATCAGGGGCAGCCTCTTGTGTTGATCCATACCAACTCCTTAATTGCATCCATGAAAGAACGTGGCGCTGCACCCCCTGTGTTTGCCGCACCGCTACCAGTTCAATCACGGAACGCCTGGGCTGTCACCGCGGTTTTCGTTAACTCAATGAATCATCTTCGCGAGCGCTGTCGTCGAGCCATCGCTGGGTGATGGCACACAAACGATGACGAGTTCGCCGAAGCTCAAGGCTGATCGCGCTTGCACGCGCTTTCGCCGATTCGGACCGAGGCCGTCGAGGCAAGGCGATCCAAGTAACGTGCTTCAAAACACATTCCAAAGATTCATGTAATTCGCTCAACGGCCTGCATCGATCGCAGGGCCATCGCCATCGCGGTGCGCAAGTCAAGCGCATCGTTCGCCGCAACGACCTTGCATGCGCGGCGAGACCTCGGTTCGTGCGGTCGGAGCGGAAACCCCCGCCCCGTTAAGTTGACATTGTCATCTCCGCATCCCGACAATCCTTCGGTCGTCCACGATGGAACGCCCATGCCGGCCAGCCGCGACATCGAGATACTCAATCTCGTCAACACGATCATGCATCAGGCCACCGCGCGCATGCAGCGTTCGCTGCGCGAAGCCGAGCTCGGTCTGGCGGCGATGGAAGCGCGCACCCTGCGCTTCGTCGCACGCCATCGCGGCTGCACCCAGAACGACATCGTCCGCGAGAGCGGGCGCGACAAGGCCCAGATCGCGCGGATCATCAAGACTCTGCTGGAGCGCGGCCACGTCGAGCGGATCGACAACGAAGCCGGCGAGAAGCGCCAGCGCCTGTGCCTGACGGCGAGCGGCGCCGAAACGCATGCCGAGGCCGAAGCCCTGCGTGCGGTGGTGGCGAAGGACCTGCTGCATGACCTCAACCAGACCGAACGCAAACAGCTCGAAAGCCTGCTGCGGCGCATGTCGCACGGCCCGACGTCCGACCCGGGCTGACCGGGGCTGACCGGGGCTGACCGGGGCTGACCGTTAATAAGTTGACTTTATCAACTTGCAACGGGATAGTTGACAATATCAACTCTGTGCCGGCGCGGCATCGCGCGGGCGCGGCTTAGCCCTACGGGAGTCCCCGACATGACCCAGGCTGCGAACGAAACCGCCGGCGCACCGGCGCCCGCGCACTCCGGCGAAGCGCTCGATGCGCTGCGCCGCACGCTGTCGCAACAGCCTCCGGCCGTGCTGATCGACGGCACCTGGCGTGCCTGCGTATCGGGCCGCACGCTCGAAGTCGACGATCCGGCCAGCGAAAACCGCATCGCCGTCATCGCTGCCGGCGACGGCCACGACATCGACCTGGCGGTCGCCGCGGCCCGGCGCGCGTTTCGCGAGGGTCCCTGGCCGCGCCTGCCCGCATCGAAGCGCGCCGCCCTGCTGTTCGCCCTGGCCGACGCCATCGAAGCCCGGCAAGAGGAATTCGCCCTGCTGGAATCGCTCGACGCCGGCCACAGCCTGGCCTCGATCCGCAAAGGCGACCTGCCGCTGGGCCTGCGCTCCTTGCGCGACTACGCCGGCTGGGCGACGAAGATCGCCGGCGAAGTGCCGATGCGCTCGGCCGACCAAGCCGGCATGGACTACTTCCTGCGCGAGCCGATCGGCGTCGCCGCCATCGTCACGCCCTGGAACGCGCCCTTCCTGATGGTGCTGCAGAAGCTCGCCGCCGCCCTTGCCGCCGGCTGCACGACGGTGATCAAGCCGGCCGAACTGGCGCCGCTGTCGGCGCTGCGCATCGGCGAACTCTGCCGCCAAGTCGGTATCCCCGATGGCGTCGTCAACATCGTCACGGGCGAGGGCGCGAGTGCGGGGCAGGCGCTGGCCGAGCATCCCGACGTCAACCTGATCAGTTTCACCGGCTCCACCGAGGTCGGCCAATCGATCATGGCCGCGGCCGCGCGCAGCAACCTGAAACGGGTCGTGCTCGAACTCGGCGGAAAGTCCCCGGTGGTGGTCTTCGCCGATGCCGACCTGGACAAGGCGGCGCAAGCCATCGTCGCCGAGATCGCTTTCAAAAGCGGCCAGTATTGCGCGGCGGGATCGCGCGTCTTCGTCCAGCATTCGATCCACGGCGCCTTGCTCGAACGGATGCACGCGGCGATGGACCGGCTGCGCATCGGCGCCGGCTACGACGAGACGACCGATATGGGGCCGATGATTTCGCAGCGGCAACGGCAGCGCGCCGAGGCCATCATCCAGCACAGCCTCGCCGCCGGCGCACGGGCACTGCGCGGCGGCCGCGCGCGGCCGGGCCCGGGCTATTTCTTCGAGCCGACCTTGTTGACCGAGGCCAGCGCCGATATGCGGATCGCGCGGGAGGAGATCTTCGCACCCGCGATCGTGGTGACCCCGTTCGCCGACGACGCCCCGCTCGCCGCCGTCGCCGCGCTCGCCAACGATTCGCGCTACGGCCTGTCGGCGAAACTGTGGGCGCGCGACCTGGGCACCGTGCACGGCCTGATCGGCCTACTCGAAACCGGCCAGGTCATCGTCAACGGCGGCGGCGGCGAAGCCACCCTGCCGTTCGGCGGCGTCAAGCAATCCGGCTACGGCCGCGAGAACGGCCACATCGGCCTGTCGGCGTTCACCGAGATCAAGGCGGTGCGCCTGGGCTATTGAGGCCCGGCGCGGATGAACCCACGCGGTTCATCCGCGATAGCCGGTGCCCGGCACGCGGCGCACGAATTGCTCGCACAGACAGGTTTCCAGCCCCAGACGTTCGTGTCGCCCGTGCACCGCCCAGAATTCGTTCTTCGAGGCGACCCGAAGGTACTCGTACTCGTCCTTGATGTTGCGGAAACACAACATGCTGCCCAACGCCTGTCCGTAGGGGCTGTAGTCGGAATAGAGGCAGTCGATGCAGGCCCTGAGGCAAAACGTCTCGGGCAATGGCCGCTGCCGGTCGAGCCGTTCGGTCTCGAACAGATCGCTGGTGCCGGCGGAAACGAACTCGTATCCGGCGAAAGTATGTCCACAGCGTTCACCGGCTGCGCCGGCCTGTGCTTTGTCCGGCCTGTCCTTTGTTCGGTAGATTCACCGTTTTGGACTAAGGACTTCGCGGTAGCTCGTGCGGTGCAAGGCCATCCTCTCCATCGAAGCCGAGCATCGGTCCAGCGTGGGCCGCAGGCTCATCCCCTACCGATTCGTGCCGTGTGCCGCGGCGCGCTCGGCGGTGGCGATGGCGGTGAAAGCAAACGCAAGCAATCGACCGAGAACAGCGGCCCACAGCGCCATCGAGGAATGCCATGAGTGAAAACGTGTCGGCAGAAACCCGATCCACCCTGCTCGCCCACGAGCACAGCTATCGTCGCTCGGCCTGGTGCTGGAAGGTCGGATACCGCGCGCTGCTGGTGATGTCGGCCTTGCTGAGTTCTTTCGCCGCCATCGTCGGCAAGATCCAGATCCTCGGCTTCGAGCATCCCGGCGATGTCGCCTCGATCGCCGCGGCAGGCGCCGCCGTCATCACCACCTTGATCGCGGCCCTGGACTTCGAAACCAATTCTCGTGCGAACCGACGCTCTCGGCACGAAGTCAGAATCCTGTTGATCGAAGCCGAGAAATCCACCGCCGACAACGACGCCCTGCTGGCCGGGCTGCAGGACGTGGTCAGGCGCCGCAGCGACGAACTCTACAAACTCGATTAAGCCGGCTCGATTGAATGGGCTCGATTGAGTGGGCTCGATTGAATCGGCGAACATGCGCCGGCCCGGCGGTGAGCCGGCACCTACCGCGGATCCAGCTTCTAGCCGGCCGCCGCCAGGATGTCGGTCGCACGATGCTGCTCGTCGGTTCCGTCGACCAGGATGACGTCGCCGACCGAATTGTCGCTGCGCAACGGCAAGATGGCCTGATAGGCCGGCGAGTAATACCAGGCCTTGGCCTTGGCCATATCGGCAAAGCCGATCAGGATCAGGTGCCCGGGAAACGCACCCTCGACCACGTCCGGCTGCGCACCGTGCACGAGGAAGCGGCCACCGAACGGTTCCAGGGTGGCGTCGATGCGCTGCAGGTATTCGACGATGGCGGGGTTGAACGAAACTTCGCGAAGATGAGCGACGGCGTAAGCTGGCATGGTGCGTCCTGTGAGGGGTGGATGAGCGACGCTGGCCCAGCGATCACGGGTGTACTCGGATGCGCCGCGAGCGGCGCGAGGAAACGCTGTGGAGACTCGCAACGACCCGCGCGCGCGCCGCGCATCGGCCGCGGTGGCGGCGCTGGCCTGGTTCGGCGTGCTGCTGCAGCTGTGGCTGTCGCTACGGCTGGCCCAGCATAACGGCAAGTCGGCCTTCGACGGCCTGGTCGCTTTCCTGGGCTATTTCACCGTGCTGACCAACGGCTTCGTCGCCCTGATGTTCTCGCTGCCTTTCGTGCTCGGCCATGCCCGGTCGGACCGCTGGCTCGGCACGGGGCAGCTGCGGGGCTGCGCCACCACCGCCATCGTCATGGTCGGTCTCGCTTATCACTTCCTGCTGCGCAACGTCTGGGCGCCCGAAGGCTGGCAATGGGTCGCCGACATCAGCCTGCATTACGCGACGCCGCTGATGGTGCTGGGGCACTGGATCGCGTTTCCTCCCGCCCGCGTGCCGACACTGCGCTCGGCGCTGATCTGGTGCGCCTATCCGATGGCGTATCTGCTCTATGCGCTGGTGCGCGGCGAATTGCTCGGCGCCTATCCCTATCACTTCATCGATGTCGCCGCCCTCGGCTATACCAAGGTCCTGATCAACTCGCTGTGGCTGCTGCTCGGCTTCGTGCTCGTCGGCGGCGCGATCGTCGGCCTGGCGCGTTGGCGTGGGCGATAGCCCTCGCTCCACCCTTCTTCCCTGTAGAGAAGAGCGAATGGTCGCTCAAACCGAGCCGGGCCGCCCTTCCATGCCGCTCGGATCGGCGGTGAGCAATTCCTCGTGCAGGTTGAAGACGTCGTCGCCGTCCACGCCGGGGTCGCCAAGGGCGTAGAGGGTCGCGAACACCGTCTCGTAGGCGGTTCCGCGCATCAGCAGACACAGGTCGCGCGGCGTGGCGCCGAGTGCGAGCAGACGCCCGATCGCCGCTCCGGTATCGGCGAACGGTTCGTCCGGCCGCTTTTCGTAATGGGCGGCGATGCGCTGCGGCACCGCCTCGTCCATGTTCGTGTCGATGACTTCCAGCCACAGGTGCTGCAACAGTTCTGCGCGTGTCGCCATAATCGTGGCCGCTGATCCAGGCAGGGAGTGAGTGCGCCGCAGCCCGGACGAATCGATCGCCGGGCGCGGATGCTACGTCATGTCAGGGCTCGCGATGCGCCCACGGGCGCATCGCGACGGACCGGCGGTGCTCACGGCGTCGGCAGTTGGGCAATGCCGAAGTCGCGCACCACCGCGTCGATGTGGCCGACCGTGGCGACGATGCCGTCGACCTTCGCCGCTCCGCCGCGGGTGGCGATATAGGCTTCGGGGCGAACCACGGTGGTGTCGCTGCCGAGCTTGGACACGTCGCCGTCGAACTTGTCCAAGGCCTGGTGCAGCTCGGTGCGCAAGCGCTCCAGTTTGTCGGTCGGCATGGCGTTGACCCAGGCGACGAACTGGTCGCGCGCGCCGGGCTCGTCGAGCTTGTAACCCTTGGCCTCGGCATACCGCGCCAACAGCGTCACCGGGCTCCAGCCTTCGCCGCTCTGGTCGACCAGGGCCTGCGAGACCTGCGGATTGAACTTCGCATGCTCGAGGAACTTCGCCGAGGCCTCGTTCATGTGCGCGTTGGAGTGCTCGATGCGGTCCTTCATGGTCAGGCCGGCGGTGGCGACCACGACCAGGCCGATGCCGACCGGGCCGAGCCAACTGCCGGCGCCGAGCGCGGAGGCGAAGGTGGTGCCGGACAGCGCCGCCATGGTGCCGCCGACGCCGGCGGTCAGGTACATGCCGGCGCGAACGTCGTCGCCCTTCTGATGCGCCTCGACCGCATTCCAGTAATCGAAGCCGGCGGACAGATAACCGAACACGCGATCGGCGCGGGTCCAGCGGCCCGGATCGATGCTCACGCCGTCGAGCTTGTTGCCGGCGCCGAAACGGCCCAGGGTCGAGTCCTCGGTGACCATGCCCAGGCCGACCGCGAGCTCGGTGCCCTTCTGGCCCAGGTTGGCGGCGTCGACGATCGCCTTGAGATCGTTCTTGTTGGTCAGGCTGAACTGGCCGTCGTTGGCCTTGCTCGCCGAATTCATGAAGCCCATGGTCGCGAAGCCCAGGCCGACCATGCGCAGCAGCTGGCCGGCCGGCTGGTTCTTCTCGAACACCGGCCGGCTCGATTCGGCGGTGAAGCGGCGATCGACGTTGTTCATCGCTTCGGCGTGGGTCTTGAGCTTGGCGATGATCTGCTCGGTGCCGTCGCCGGCCGCCGGCAGACTCTTCTTCAACTCGTCGACCAGCTTGACGTAGCTCTGGTACTTGCCGCCTTCGACGTCCAGGCCGAGCAACTTGATCAGCGCAGGGTTCTTGAGCTTATCGATCGACTGCTCGGCCTGCCGGATGCTCGCCGGGTTGCGCGGATCGTAGTTGTGCGCGGCCGAGAGCACGTCGTTGCGGATATAGGCGTTGGCGATTTCCTTGCCGAGCTTGATGCCCTGCTCGCCGAACTTGCCGGTGTAGGCCAGGTTCTGCATCAGTCGCTTGCCGGCCAGGGAATCGATGTAGTCCGGGTGCTGCTTCAGGGCCAGGCTGATCGCGTAGGCAGACTTGGTGTCGCCGAGAATGCCCTCGATGGCTTTCTTGGTCTTGTCCTGCTGGTCGGCCGGCGCATTGCTCAGGCTGTCGATCTGGTCGAGCAGGGTCTTGCCCTGGTCGGCGACCTTGTTCTGCAATTCTTCCGCGGTCTTCGCCCAGTTCGATCCGGCGCCGCTGGTGTAGTCCTTGATCGCCTGGTTGAGCTGGTCCGGCGTCATCGAGCCGCCGTGGTTGTTGATCAACCAGCTCAGTTCGTCGGTGTGCTTGGCGAGCTTGTCGACATTGCCGTTGACGCTGCCGGCGTACATCTGCACGCCCATGATCGCCGCGTCGACCGACTGCGGGCCGCCGTGCGCCTGCGCCATCGCGATCGACAGGTTCGGACGCGCGCCTTCGGACACGCCCAGATGGATCTGCGAGCCGTCCAGAGGCAGATCGGTCATGCCCTGGATCGCGATATCGCCTTCGGAGGTGCCGCCGACCTGGCCGGCGATGTGGACCAGCGAGCGGGTGCCGTCGATGCCGAGGCGGATGCTGTAACCGTCGTTCTCGGCGCGGCCGAGGAAGTCCTTCAAGGCATCGACGCCGTGCTCGGCCAATGCGCCGGCGATGCGCGGTTCGGCGCCTTCGATCAGCTTCTCGAGTTTCTGCAGGCTTTCGGCCGGCTTGGAGGCCGGGCCGCTGCGCGAGTCCTTCCACGGTTCGCCCTTCAGCGAATCGGTGAATGCCGGCCCGATCTTCTGCTCGACGAGTTTGTCGAAACCGTCGCTGGACAGCAGGCGCGTCTGCGCCTCGGGCGACAGCTTCGGCAACTCGCGGCTGAGCGTATCGACCGCGCCCTTCGCGTCCGGTGCGGCCCCCGCCGCCTTGAGCGTGCTGTCGACCTCGTGCTGGATGCCGACCTCCTTGACCGCCGCTTCGGCCGCGGCCTTACCGGCCGGGTCGTTGTCGTAGCGTTTGACGACTTCGGCGCCGTACTGCTGGATCGCCTTGGCGTCGAGGACGCCGCCGTTGGCGCTTGCGTCGAAATCGGCCTTGATCTCGGCAGCGATGCTCTTTTGCAGTTCCTCGCGCGCGGTCGTGCTGAGGCTGGCGTAGCCGGAACGGATCGGCTGGTAGTCCGGGTCGTTGTGCTGGCGGGTATAGCCGCTGTCGAAGGCGGCGAGGTTGTCCTCGGCGTTGAGATATTTCTTCATCGCCTCGTCGCTCTTGGCCTGCTCGGGCGACGGGTTCGGATCGGCCTTGGGCGCGGCGTGCTGCTTGATCGTCGGCACGATCAGGTCCTTGCCGGGATCGATCGCACCGTTGTCGATCTGGTTGCGCTCGGCGATCTGCTGGGCGGTGACCGGCGCTTCCGGCGTGCTGTATTTCTGTGCGATCGACTCCAGGGTGTCGCCGGCCTCGACCTGGTGGTACTCCTCCTGCGGCTGCGGCGGCGGCACCACGGCCTGCGCGGGAGCCTGCGGGTACTGCAGGTGGTAGGGAACGCCATCGATGCTCGGGATGCCCATGGAGTCGAACGCCTGCGATGAGAGATCGCGGAATTAGATCAACCGATCGTCGTCTCGCCTAGCTAGGGCGAGTACGGATATGCACTGTCATCGCATTGACATGTGTTCGCGATGTTTTTGCATGTGCATGTTTGTGCGCGATCTCGCGTCCGTGCACGACATCACGGACAAACGATCGTCGCATTGCTTTCGAGTTTCCCGGCCGGACGCGGCCGACGCGCCGCCGATGCATGGGCTCGCCGTCGATTCGGCGTTTTGTGGCGGCCGAACCGATCATGTTGCGACCGACGCGAGGACGCAGCGCAGCCGTCAATCACAAAACACTGCCGGTCCGCGGCCGCAACGCGCGATTGCGACGCAATGCCGCTGAAAACGCGGCAGGTTTACAGGCGATGACCCTCGCATAACCTTGCCGGGACTAGAGAGGCGGTTGCAGGGGATGCGCAGGATTGCGGAGACAGGCTCATGTCCAGACTCACCGTTTCTTCCAAGTGCTTGCTGTGCGCAGGCTTTGCCGCGTCGATGATGTGCGCGGGCCCGGCCGCGGCCGATTCGTTGTTGACCTATGTCGACCCGAACACCGGGCAGCGGCATACCTACACCGCCGCGACCGCCGATTTTTCGCTGCATCAGGCCGGCGAGTACCTGACGATCAGCGTGCAGGGCCGCGATGGCCGCCCGCCCTCGACGAGCGTGTTGATCGTGCCGCCCGCGGGGCAGACTCTGATTCCCGGACGTTACTACGAAGCGCAATGCCCCGGCTTTTTGTTCGGCCGTACACCGGGGCTCGTCGTGTCCGGATGGACGGGCTACGACTGCGGCGACGATCCCGGCCACGACGGCGACGAAAGTTGGGGCTGGTACGCCCTGCGGCAGATCCAGCGCGACGCCGCCGGCGCCATCACCGGCGCGGAAATCGCCTACAGCCAGCACTTCAACGGGCCCGACAGCCCGGCCGTGGTCGGCACCATTCGTCATGGCGTCGAGCCGCTGTCGTTCGTGTTGAACGGCCTGGTCGCCCCGGACACCTATTCCAACAAGGGCTTCTATGGCGACACCAGCTTCTTCGCGTTGAGCGGCAGCACGAGCGGCGTGCATTTCGAAGTCGCCGGCCGGCGCGACACCTGGTCGGTAGGCATCAAGCCGCCTTCGGGACGGACGCTGCAGGTGGGCACGTATTCGCTGGCGGAGTTCGCCGATGCGAGTCACGCGAGCGTCGGCGTCGACGGCGAGCCCAACGGCAGCTCCAACGGCGGCTACTGCCCCAGCGTGTCCGGTTCGCTGCAGATCAAATCGATCGGTTTCGACGCGGCCGGCAAGGTGACCGGGCTGTATGCGATTTTCGAGCAGCGCTGCAGCGCGGATGCGCCGCAGAGCCTCAACGGGGTGATTCATTACCGCCGCTGATCGGCCTGCGGCGGTGCAGGCCGATACCGATGCCGACGTCGATGCGCTCGACACGGCTCTGCGATCGGGCGCGGGAGCCGGTTCATGAGCGCGCGTGAACCGGCTCCCGCGATCGAGTCGTGCCTGCGATGCAGGCGTCCGGCGCCCCGGTCGCGCGCCTAGAATGGACCGGCATTACGCCGCCGAACCGAGGAAACCGCTTGTCCGCAGCAGACGTCCACGCCCGCGCCAACGGCCCCGGCAATGCGAGAGAAGTGTTTCGGGTTTTCCTGCGCCTCGGGCTGACCTCGTTCGGTGGCCCCATCGCCCACCTGGGCTATTTCCGCGAAGAGTTCGTACGCCGTCGCGGCTGGCTCGACGATGCGTCCTTCGCCCGCTTGCTGTCGATCTGCCAGTTCCTGCCGGGCCCGGCCAGCAGCCAACTCGGCTTCGCGATCGGGCTGCTGCGCGCCGGCTGGCGCGGCGCCCTGGCGGCGTTCCTGGCCTTCACCCTGCCCTCGGCGCTGCTGATGTTCGGCTTCGCCCTGTATGCGCCGCAATTCCTGCACGGCCCGGTGGGCAGCGCCGTGGTCCACGGCTTGAAGTTGGTCGCGGTGGTGGTGGTGTCGCACGGGCTCGTCGGCATGGCGCGGTCGCTGACGCCCGATCTGCAGCGCCTGGCGATCGCCGCTGGCGCCTGTGCCTTGGTGCTGCTCGCCGATGGCGCAGGGTGGCAGTTCGTGGCCATTCTCGGCGGCGGCATGCTCGGTGCCTGGCTATGCCGGCCCGCCGCCTTCGACGCGGCCGCGACGCCGCCACTGCGCTACGGGCGGCGTCTCGCCGGCGCCTGCTTCGTGGTGTTCCTGGTGGCGCTGGCATGCTCGCTGATTCCCTCGGGCAGCGCGCCGTCGCTGCGCGGATTAGCCGGCGCCTTCTATCGCGCCGGCAGCTTCGTGTTCGGCGGCGGCCACGTCGTGCTGCCGCTGCTCAAAGACGAACTCGTGGTCAGCGGCTGGATCGGCGCGGACACGTTCCTGGCCGGGTACGGCGCTGCGCAGGCGATGCCCGGGCCGATGTTCACCCTGGCGGCCTACCTGGGCGCCAGCCTCGACCTCGGCCCGCCGCCGTGGTTGAGCGCCGGCGTCGCACTGATGTGCATTTTCCTGCCAGGGTTCCTGCTGCTGGTCGCCGCCCTGCCGGCCTGGACCGCATTGGTAAGCCGCCCCTGGGCGGCACGGACCGTCGCCGGCATCAACGCTGCGGTGGTCGGCCTGCTCGCCGCCGCTCTGTACGACCCGGTCTGGCGCGAAGGCGTGAGCGGACTGGCCGACGCCGCGATCGTCGCGGTCGGCTGGGTGCTGGTGTGGCGACTGCGCCTGTCCGCGTTGTGGGTGCTGGCCTGGTGCGTCGGCGCGGCGGTGGCGGGGTCGCTGTGGATTGGCTCCCCGGCCTGAGCGAGCGGTGGTACTGGCGGCACGATGTCGTCGGCGCGAAGCTGACCGGTCTTCCAGCCTCGATGGAGTGCGCAATGAAGAAGTTCCTGGCGGTCTACCTGGGCTCGGCGGAAGCCTTCGAGCGCTCCGAATGGAGCAAGGCGCCCGACGAAGCCCGCCGCAAGCAACTCGAACAGGCCGGCATGCACGCCTGGGGCGCATGGGTCGGCGCGCATCGGAGCAGCATCGTCGACCCGGGCACGCCGCTCGGCAAGACCAAGCGCATCGACGCCCACGGCGTTTCCGACAGCAGCAATCGGTTGACCGCCTACACCGTCATCGAAGCCGAGTCGCACGAAGCGGCGGCGAGCCTGTTCGAACGGCATCCGCACTTCACGATATTCCCAGGCGACTCGGTCGAGGTCATGGAGTGCCTGCCGTTGCCGGGCTCGCCTCTTTAGCGGGCTGCGTTCAAACCTCGCTCGCGCAATGGCGCAAGGCCTCGATATCGCCGGCGACGATGCACTGAAGATGCCGGGTGATCTTCTCGACCGGCCAGTCCCACCAGGCCAGCGACTCCAGGGCGGCGATCTCGTCGGGCGCGAAGCGCTGCCGGATCGGCTTGGCCGGATTTCCGCCGACGATGGTATAGGCCGGAACGTCGGCGACCACGACCGAGCGCGACGACACGATCGCGCCGTTGCCGATCCTGACGCCGGGCATGATCAAGGCTTCGAAGCCGATCCAGACATCGTGGCCGACCACGGTATCGCCCTTGTACGGCAGTTCTTCGGCTTCGGGCATCACGCGTTCCCAACCGTTGCCGAAGATCTGGAAGGGATAGGTCGATATGCCCGAAAGCTTGTGGTTGGCGCCGTTCATGATGAACTTGACGCCGCGCGCGATGGCGCAGAACTTGCCGATGATCAGTTTGTCGCCGATGAACGGAAAGTGGTACAGCACGTTGCGCTCGAAGTTCTCCGAGTCGTCCGGATCGTCGTAATAGGTGTAGTCGCCGACGACGATGTTCGGATTCTTGATGGTGTTCTTGATGAAACACACCTGCGGAAACCCATCCATCGGATGAGTCTGTTCGGGACTGGGACCTTGCAAGACGAACTCCTGGACGATCGTTGGACACCGCGCCAATGCACGCCGGGTGATCGCGCCGGGCCATTGCGCATCGGGCGATGGCGAGCCGGACGAGATCAGCGCTCGAAGGCCATGCCGACCGACGCCGGCGCGGTGAGCTCGAAACCGTATTGCGCGTACAGATGGCGCGCCTCGCCGTCGGCGATCAAACTGACGTAGGCGGTTTCCGGCGCATGGTCGCGCAAATAGGCGGAGATGTCCTGCATGATCCGCTTGCCCAGGCCCCGGCCCTGATGGCCCGGCAACACCGCGATATCGACGACCTGATAGAAACAACCGTCGTCGCCGATCACCCGGCCCATGCCGATCGGCGCGCCGTCGGCGAGAATCTGCACCGCGAACAGAGTATTGGCCAAGCCGCGCACAGCGGCGGTTTCGCTCTTCGCGCTCAGGCCGGAATCGACGCGGAGCATGCGATACACCTCGACGGAGGGGGTTTCGTGGATCGCGGTATAGGCGGTCATCGGGCTCTCGACAATGAATGAAGGGCGCAGCGCGCGCGCCTCACGGCCGGCATAGCAAGTCCAACGGCGATCTCACGGCGAATGCTTGCCGGTTGCGATATGCGCGGGCGCCCATGCTATCGCCGCATACCGAAAGGCGGCCCGGCCGATGCGCCAGTTCGCGCAAAAATCACGAATCGACCGCCCGGCGACGCCAAGACGCAAGGATTTTCCGGTATTTGGCGTTATCGCCCCCGTTCGGTACTCTTGCCCCAGCCACTCCCGGAACCGATATGCCAAATCTCGCTTCGATCCTCAAAGACGAAATCGCTCGTATCTCGCGCAAGGAATGCCGCCGCCTCGTCGACCCGCTGAAGAAGCAGGTCGTCGCCCAGCGCCAGGACATCGCCTCGCTCAAGCGCGAACGCGACAGTCTCAAGCGTGAGGTCGCAGCGCTAAGCAAGGCGCTCAGCAAGTCCGGCAACAAAGCCGTCGCGGCCAAGCCGCAAGCCGAAGGCGAAGGCCGCCACCGCTTCTCCGCGGCCGGTCTGCGCACGCTGCGCAAGAAGTTGGGCGTGTCGGCGGAAGAGTTCGGCAAGCTGATCGGCGCCAGCGGCCAGTCGGTCTATAACTGGGAACAGGAAAAAGCGCGTCCGCGCCAGGCCCTGCTCCAGCAGATCGCGGCCTTGCGCGGCATCGGCAAACGCCAGGCGCAGAAGCTGCTCGAAGCCGGCTGACGAAGTTCGGGGGGATGGATGCGAGGCAGTCCCCGCTGCCGCCGTCGTTGACGAACGTCATCGACGGCGAGCAACGGCGCGATCGCCCGCCCCCTCCTGCGACGACGCGGCCTATTTGCCCGACCTGAGGCTCGCCACCGATCGGTTGGGGCAGACCAGGCGCAGCAGGCCATGCCGCAACAGGCCCGAGGCATCGAAGCCATGGCTGTCGATCTCGACCACGAAGCGCGGCTTGAACCACAGCGCGCCGGGTATTTCTCTGACGTCCGGACTCACCGTGACCGTCGGTTTGATCGTCCCGCCTTTCAGCCGCGATCCGAGCTCGGCGATCAGCGCGCTGTTGAAATCCCCGCGCGCCTGGCCGGCGTAATGCCAGGCCGCCTTGCCTTTGGGTTGTGCGAGCAACAGCGATCCGAAGCCCCGGTCCGCATGGCGCACGCCGGGCGGGGTGTAGCCGACCACGGCGAACTGGCTGGACTGAAGCAAGCGCGTCTTGCGCCAGTCCGGGCTGCATCCGCGCATGTACGACGCGAAGGCGCGTTTGGAAATCAACCCGTCGAAGCATTGATTGACGCTCACCGCACGCGCGATGTCGCCGTTGCCGAGGATGTGGCTGCTATAGGCCAATTCCCGCGGCGCCTGTCGCAGCAGATGCTCGAGCACGGCCTTGCGATCGACCAGGGGCGCGCGCTCGATGCCAATGCCGTCGATTTGCAACAGATCGAACAACATATAGGTCAAGGGCTCGCAGCGGTCTCCCGATAACACCGCCTGCAGCGCGGCGTAGTCGGCTTCGGCGCCGGCACCGACGATCAGCTCGCCGTCGAAGACCGCCGATTGCAGCCCCAGCCGCTCCAGCGCCTCGACGATGGCCGGAACGCGCTCGGTCCATTCCGCGCCATCGCCCGACCACAGGCGCGCGCGGCCATCGGCGATCACCGCCAGCATGCGCTGCCCGTGCCATTCCAGTTCGTGCAACCACTTGCCGTCGTTCGGCGGCGACGGCCCGGCTACCGCCCGTTGCGGCTCGAAGGCTTCGGCGGGCCACTCGGCCGGCTTCGCACCGAGCAACAGACTGGCCAGGCCGGCCCAATCGATCCTGTTGCGCGCGATGTCCGCGACCGGTTCGATCCGGCCGGAAATATCGATGATCGCGGGCGCCATCGGGCGCGGGTCCCGCTTCGGTTCCGCGGCGATCCCTCTATGGGTGGAAACACCGGCTGGCGCGGTGCGCTGGTCGGCGGCATGCGATTCCGATCGGGCGCGGTCCCGCTCGTTCGTGGGCCTGAAAGGCGCGTGCTCGTTAGTACCCAATGCGCTCGCTCCCTGCGGTCGGCGCCGTGACGACGCCACTAGTGTCCGCGATCCGCACGATTGCAGCTGAGGCTTGTGCGGCGAGATCGCAGTGACGCACGTCGCAGGCAGCCATCTCGGTCGTCGCAGCGACGCTCCAACGATCGCGGACTAGCCGATGCCGCATCGACAGCGAGATATCGTCATTGCGCTGCGATAAGCAAGCAGCGTCATGGAATATCCCCGCGACTCGGGCGCCCGGACCGGACGAACCGATCGAAATCCGCAACTGGCGTCTCTGATTACGCTTATACGCCTGCCGACGCAGGGCAACCACTAACGCCGTCGGCGGCTTCGCAAACATCGACGCACGTCAAACTAATGAGTACGTTCACGCCGATGCGCGACCTCACGACGGTCATCACTCGTTCTTGACACGGCTGCGAGCCGAGCCCGGCTCAGCCGCTCGCCACGGCCTTCGACGGCGGATTCGACCGTTCAACCGCCCTGGTCGGTGAAGCCGTGCCTGGCCGCGAGCTTGCTCAAGGAAATCGCTCCGCGCAGACCCAGCTTCTTGTAAACGCGCGAACGGATGGTACGCACGGTGGTCTCGTCGACCCGCAGCACTTCGGCGATCTGCCGGGTCGTGTACTCCTGCACGGTCAATGCCGCGACCTCCTTCTCGCGCGCACTCAAGCGGCGAAACGGCGACAGGCCCAGCAGAACATTGCGCGGCAGAGCATCGTCGACGAACTCGTGCCCGGCCGCGACCTGGCGGATCGCATACACCAGCTTGTGCGCGCTGCTCGCCTTGGTCAGATAACCGCGCGCGCCGGCATCGAACAACAACCGCGGGATCGAACTGTCGTCGAGCCCGGAGACGATCAGGACCTTGTGCTCGGCGTTCTCGTGCAGCAGCTTGCGGGTCAAACGCAGGCCGTCGGTATCGGGCAGATCGAAATCGCAGAGCACGACATCGACGGCGAGCTTTGGAATCGCCGCCAGCGCCTCGGCGCCGTTGCCCGACTCGCCGACGACGTGGATGTCGGTTTCCCGCTCGATGATCGAGTGCAAGCCTGTCCTTAGCACCGGATGGTCGTCGACGACATAGATCCGAATCATTCCGATCCTCTAGCAAATCCATAGATCGGGGGCGCCGATACTCCAGTGTTGATCTTGCGGAACGACCGATGCGCACGGCGCATCGATGGGCAGCACAGGTCCTTCAATCCGAAGCCCTCGAAGTGTGGATGACGACAATGCAAGAAGCAAAATGTTCTATCCCACACATTACAACGCGGCGGATCGATGGCAACGCAGCGACCGCAACCATGGGTTTCGCAACACGCTTCCAAATCGAATCCGTGGCTACAAATCGTCTTCGTTCGTCTACAAATGTGGACTAGCGTCCACAACAATTTTTAGATGACTCATGCCGCATCACAGTCCGTATGCGATAGTTGCTTCGCAAGGGACGGTGCCGGTGATCGAGGTGTTCCGCACGGCCGAATCGAGCGTCGCGGACGCGGCCCGAGGCGGGCCGCAGGCACTCGATGTACGAAGGTTTCGCATGGCGGCACCGGCAAGGTTTTGCAGTCGATCGAGCAGGAAAGGAATCGCAATGAAGCCCGCAAGCACAGGAAGCATCGCCAAGCTACGGTTCTGGTCCATGGCGCTGTTGCTCATCGGCGGTTCGATGGCCACCGACGCCAGCGCCCAACTGGTCGTCAACGACCCGGTCAACCTCACCGCGCATATGCAGCAGATCGCCGAGGACGCGGTCGAGTTCGGCAAGGAGGCCAAGCGCTGGAACGACACTTACAGCCACTATCAGCAACAGCTGATCAAGCTGCAGCGGCTGAACTTCAACTCTTCGCAAATGAGCGATACGTTTCCGCTGCGCCCCGACGACTACGGCATGCAGGACATGTGCCCCGCCGGCGGCGAGGGCGGCGGCGTGCGCGAGCGCATGACCGGCCTGCTGCGCCAGATCGCGCCGAAGATGGACGGCAACATCGTCGAGGAGCAGAAGGCGATCTGCCAGCGCATGGTCCTGGCCGAGAACGCCAAGTACAACGAATCGGTGCGGATGTTGAAGACGCTGATCGAGCGCAACCAGCAGTTCCAGCAGATCGAAGCGCAGCGCGACGGCGCGAGTTCCAGCCAGGGCGCTTTGGCCGCCAACGACAACGAGGCGCAGCGCTTCCTGGTGCGCACCTCGATGGACCTGGATTACTGGCAGGCGCGCATGAAGGCCTATAACGACTACATCGAGTCGCTGAAGTGGGACCAGTCGCGCCTGGCCAAACGCGCGCTGCAGGGTAATCGCGGCTCGCTGTTGGGCCAGGTGGTGCAGGCCGCAGCGCTCAAGGCCGCACTCTCTAAGTAGACCTACCAAGCCGGGTCGCGACGACGCGCTCCGGACCGCCACGATGCCAGGGGAAGGCCATGCACGGGCTCAATGGATTGAACGGACTGGTCGATTGGATCGCCCCCTACAGCCAATCGGGCATCGGCGATTTCGTCCTGTTCCAGTTGGTCAACGATTACCTGACCGACCGCATCGACGAGTTCGGCATGCAGTTGATGGGCAGGACCATGACCTGGGCCAGCAGCATCGCCCTGGCCCTGGTCACGCTGTGGATCCTGCTAATGGGCTATCGCATCGTCACCGGACAGTTGCGCGAACCGATGATGGCGCTGGTGGCCAACGCCACGCGCATCGCCGTGATCGTCGGCGTGGCGACGACGATGTCGTTCGGCGGCAGCGACTTGCACCGTTATCTGACCTACGACCTCGACCGCGAAATCCACGGCCTGTTCTCGGGCCGTAGCGGCAAGACCACGGCGCAGAGCATCGACGAGAACCTCGCCTATACCCAGCTCGCCATGAGCGCGATCGACGCGGTCCAGATCGTCCCGGGCGACCCCGAACTGCAGGACCGAAAGGCGCGTGCGGTGTTGTTCGCCGGGGTCGGGGCGGCCAGCCCGGCGATGTCGGCCGGCGCCATGCTGCTGATGTTCAAGTTCGCCATCGCCTTGTTCATCGGGCTGGGGCCGTTGTTCATCCTCTGCCTGATCTTCGATCAGACCAAGGACCTGTTCCGCCGCTGGCTGATGTACGGCATCGGCACCCTGTTCTCGATGGCCATGCTGAGCGTGGTGACCGGGATGTTGCTGGAATTGATGGCGCGCGTGTCCGCAGCCCTCTGGGTGGCGAAGATCGGCGCGATCTGGGGCGTCGATGCCGAGGGCATCAGCAACCAGGCCATGCAGCAGGGCGGGCTCGGCCTGGTGATGACCGTGGTCATCATCACCGTGCCGCCGTTCGCAGCCAATTTCTTTCAGGGCACGCTGGGCGGCTTCATGCAGTTCTCGGCGTTTGGGAGTGGGGCTGGCACATCGAGCGTATCGGCTCAGCCCGCTGATTCGACACGGCAATCGCCTGCTCAAGAACAGAGAAGCGGGCAGAGCGTAGGGGTAACCGGTGGTCCAAACTCAATGCATCATTCCACGACGAGGACGACTCAAACTCCCAACTTCGATGCCGATCAGATTCGCAGCGCCAACAGCATCGGCAACCGGTCATGATGGCCTCCCTTCGGTTTTCTGTGGTGTTAGCCATCGCCCTACCGATGGCTTCCGGATGGTCCCAAGCGGAGGGCGGTTGCCCCGCCGGCATGATTCCTTATTCCGGCACATCAACTTCTTCATGCGGCCCGATACCCTCGGGTCCGAGCGGCTCTTGGCTACCAACTGCCAAATGGAAGAATCGCTGGGGCGCGGTTGCAGGCGACGATGCTAGGGGCGTGGTCGGCGCAGTGACCGATCTTCCGAGCAAGCGTGAGGCGAAGCAGGCGGCCATCGAGAACTGTCGCAGTCGTGGCGGAGTCGATTGCACCTTGACCGTCGCCTACGTCAATCAGTGTGTAGTCATCGTCGCCAGCGCCACCCGCTACGCCGCGATCAATGCAGAGAGCGCCGAGACAGCAGCCGAGATCGGTATGGAATCCTGCGAGAAGAAGAACGACGGCGAGTGCAGGCTGTACTACGCTGGCTGCAGTTGGCCGGTGAGGGTCCGTTGAGAATGGCGTCAAAACCTTTGGTATACAGCGCCCATGCTCTTCGCCCACTAGGCTTAAAACGGGAACCGACTATGACGACTCGATTTCTGCTTTCACTCTTGTTGCTGGTTGTTTCAAGCATTGCCCACTCCGAAGGCGGCTGCCCTGCGGGAATGATTCCTTATTCGGGGACATCGACGCGTTCTTGCGGCCCTATCCAATCGGGTCCCGGTGGCGGCATCGCCGGCCCCAAGTGGAAAACCCGCTGGGGAGCCATCGCCTCCGACGATTCCGGCCACTATGGCGTGTCCGTGAATCAGACCAGCAAGGCCCGCGCCCGCGATGCGGCGATCGAGGATTGCCGCGGGCATGGCGGACAGACCTGCAAGTTGCACTTCGCTTACGAGAACCAATGCGTCGCTGTGGCGTCCAGTACCGCCGAATCCTTCTCTGCGAGCGCAGCGACCGGCCTGCAGGCGACAGCGATCTCCATGGAACGCTGCGAAGCCAGCAAGACCGGCAAATGTTGGCTTTACTACACCGACTGCAGTCTCGCGGTACGGGTTCGCTGACAGCCCCACCCCATGCACAGGACGAAGGAACGCCCATGCCCATCACCCTGCCCTCGCCGAACGCCAAGGATTGGTTCGCCGAGGTCCGTTCGATCGAGAACGCGTCGCTGTCGGCCTTGATGGTCTTCATCCTCGCCGTGGCCCTGGCCGTGATCGGCATCCAGACCGGGGCCGAGTCGTTGACTCATTTGTCGCGCTGGGTCGCGGCCGCATCGGCGCTGTTGCACGTGTGGGTCGCCTTGTCCGGAACGCGGCTGGCAGTGTCGGCCCGGCGCCATCTGATGGCACGCTGGGGACGCACGCGCTCGGCACGTCTGGCGCCGCTGCGTCGCGGTCTGCGCAATGCAGCGGCCGGCCTGATCGCGGCCTGGGCGGTCGCGGTGCTGTTCGTGCTGATGGTGCCGTTCATGCGCCTGCCCGTGCATATTCCGGACGCCGGCCTGATCTACGCGTTCTCGATCATCGCCTCGAGCATCCACGCGATCTTCGGCACCGCGCTGTACCGGCAGTTGGCGTATCGGCTGCAGGAGGCGCTGCGCCTGCCCGCGGCCGGCAATATCCGCCTGTAGGGCGCAAGCGCCGGTCGGCCGTCGCTATGAGTCGCCCGCGTCTGCGTCGTCCGTTGCAGGTTCGCGGTCGCGGCTTATGACCGAAGGAAATCCCGTGGGACGCTGCCGCTGCAGAGGGGCAGTGCATCGTCGCCCGTTGAACGGCGCATCAGTCCTTAGCGACGCGCAGACGCAAGCGCTCGGCTTCCAGCTCGTAGGCGAAGCCGTCGCCGCCATCGCCGAGGTAGCGCCAGACCGGCCGCAATACGGCTTCGGCCTTGAGCAGGACTTCCTGGAATTCGGCCTCGGGATCGGACAGATAGGTGATCGCGCCGCCGGCGCCGAAGGCGACCGCGACGCCGTCATAGGACAGGGTGCGGATGCCGATGTTGAGATCGGCCACGCGGTTGTAGCCGAGATAGCCGATCGAGCCGCAATAGACGCCGCGCGGGCTGCGCTCCAGGCGGTCGATGATTTCCATGGTGCGTTTTTTCGGCGCGCCGCTGATCGAGCCGCCCGGAAAGGTCGCGCGCACCAGGTCGATCAGGCTGCAGTCCGGGCGCAGCTGCGATTCCACCGTGCTGACCAGCTGGTGCACGGTGCGATAGCTCTCGACCACGCGCAGTTCCGGCACTTCGACGGTGCCGGCGACCGAAACCCGATTGAGATCGTTGCGCATCAGGTCGACGATCATCAGGTTCTCGGCGCCGTCCTTGACCGACTCGGCCAGCTCGCGCGCATAACGCGCGTCGAGTTGCGGGTCGCCGGAACGGCGCGCGGTGCCCTTGATCGGCTTGGTCTGGACACGGCCGCTGCCATCGACGCGCAGGAAACGTTCCGGCGAGGTGCTCAGCACGGCGATGCCGCGGCCGCGCAGGAAGGCGCCGAACGGCGCGGCGTTGCCGCGACGCATCTGCCGGTACAGCGCGTAAGGGTCGAGCTCGGCTCGGAAACGGAAATGATTGGTCAGGCAGACTTGATAGGTTTCACCGTCGACGATGGCGCGCTGGCATTCGCCGATCGCGGCCAGGTAATCGTCGCGGCCGAGATCCATCTCGACCTCGAGCGCTTGCAGACCTTGCGACGGAACCGGGGCATCGTCGACGCGCGCCTGCGCGGCCGCGGCGGCGACGCTTTCGATCCAGGCGTCGGCCTCGGCGCTCTCGTCCTCGAACGCCAGCGCCAGCGCCCAGGCGCGCGCGGTCGCATGGTCGAAGGCGAGGAAGCGGCGTACGCGCATCCACAACGCGTCCGAGGTCGGATTGCCTTCGCCGCGGTCGCCGTCGAACAGCGCCTTCATCTCATAGCCCAGGAAACCGACGAAGCCGCCGCGGAAGTCGAAGGGCAATCGCTTGCCGTCTTCCGCAATGCCGTCCTCGATGGCGACTTCTTCGAGCTCGCGCTCCATGTCGGCGAGCAGGCCTTGGCCGCGGCTCAGCGCCGCGTCGTCCCCGTCGATCCGGTAAGCCAGTACATCGGCATCGTCGACCGCGCCCATGAACGAGCAACCGGCGCTGTCGTCGAGCGCAACCTGGCTGTCGAGCCAGAACGCGTTGGTGCGGCCGGCGAATAAGGCCGAGAACACCGCCTCCGGGTCGCCGACGCCGTCGAGCGGCCGGCAGACCACGCGCAAGCTGCGCACAGGCGTTGCCGGGCCGGCGTCGGGCGCCATGGCGGGCATCGCTGCTTCAAGCTGCGCCACGATGGGCGCCTGCTCGTCGAGCGTCGACGCAACGGGTGCCTGCTCGACGGGCGCCGATGCTGCCGAGGGCAGCGCCAGATTCACCGAGGGCCGTCGCTGATGAGCGTGCGCCAGGTCGCGGAAGTTCGCGATCAGGTCGATGCCGTGTTCGGTCAGGATCGATTCCGGGTGGAACTGCACGCCCCACTGCGGCAGGCGGCGGTGGCGCAGGGCCATGATCAGGCCGGGATCGGCGTGGGCGGTGGCCACCAGGTCGGGCGGCAGCGGCGAGGCCACGATCAGCGAGTGGTAGCGGATCGCCTCGAACGGCGTCGGCACGCCGGCGAACAGGTCGCTGCCGTCGTGATGCACCGCCGAGGCGCGGCCGTGGTACGGCACCGGCGCGTGGACGATGCGGCCGCCGTGGGCATGGGCGATGCCCTGGAATCCCAGGCAGACGCCGAGCAAGGGCAGGCCGCTGCGGGCGATGGCCTGGCGCGAGACATGCACGTCAGCCTCGCGGGTCACGCTGCCCGGCCCCGGCGAGATCACCACGCAGTCGAAACGGTGGCGGGCGCGCAGCCCATCCCAGTCGTCCTCGTCGTTGTGGACCACGATCGGCGCTTCGCCGAACGCCCGGCCGATCTGGTCGGCGAGGTTCCAGGTGAACGAGTCGTAGTTGTCGATCAACAGGCAACGCATGATCCGGCCATTGTCTTACAAGTCGCCGCCGGCGCATCCGCGCGCGGCGTTGGCAGGATCAGCCCGGCCGGCGCACGCAGGCCACGGTGCGCACCTCGCCGTCGGCGACGAGGTAGTGGGCGGCGTACTCGGCGCCGGACGCGACCGTGGCCGACAGCTCCTCGGTCGCGGCGAAAACGATGCGCTCGGCCTCGATCCGCACGATCCGCATCGCCTCGAAGCCGAAGAAGCGGCCGACCTGGGGATACAAGGCCTTGTACAGGCTCTCCTTGGCCGAAAACACCACCGCCAGGCCGAGGGTGAAATCGGGGAAATGCGCCTGTACGGCCTCCTCCTCGGCCGCATCGACCACTTCGCGGCGTATGTCGGCAGCCATGCCCGGTTGCAGACTGCCTTCGATGTCGATGCCGAGCCCGACCACGTCGGGGTCGGTCGAGGCGATGCAGACCGCACGGTCGCCGGCATGCGAGATCGAGGCGACCACGCCGGCCGGCCAGACCGGCTCACGGTTCGGGCCGATCGCGATGTCGGCGCCGATGATGCCGAGCGCGGCCAGCGCACGCTGCGCGCAGATGCGCCCGGCCAGGTAGTCGCTGCGGCGCTTGGACACGGCGCGGCCGAACTGGGCCGGGAAATGCACGCCGTGGCGTTCGTAGAGCTCGTCGCGATACATCGAGGCGCGGAACCGGCAGCCGTAGCCGGTCAGACGCTTGCCTTCGGCCTCGCACTCGAACGCGGAGGCGGCGAACAGGAAGCCGTCGTCGGTGTCGGGAAACTTATCGGACGCCATCGCACGCGCCTCCGATACGGTTCGGCGCGGGGGCGCACCTGCCCGGCCTGGCCGGAGGGGGCGGCATCGCGGCAGGACGGCGGCTCGACGCGCGGTACGGACGACCATGGCTCATGAAAGGCTCGGTTCGGACGGAGTTGCGGCCCGCATGTTCGATGGCTCGAACCGACGGGGCATGAGGATCGCACACGGACGCGCCGTGCGCGCGGCGCAGGGCCGCCGTGCTCAAACGCGCGCAGCCGCTATTCACCCCACATGATTCACCACACGTCGCGAACGGCCCGCGCCAGCGGGCCGTTCGCACTCGGTCGTTCGAGCCTTGTTTAAGTCAGGCCCGCCTCAGTTGACGTTGGCCGCGCTCCAGGCCCGCGCCACCGCCGCCTGCTCCGGCGAACCGGCGCCGTACAGCTCGCCCGCGGCGGCGATGGTCGCCGCGCGCGCCTGCGGATAGCTGGTGCTGGAGGTGAACTTGGTGGTTAGCGCGCGATACCAGATCTTGCCGGCCTTATCGCGACCGATGCCGGTAATGCCGGTGTCGCCGTTGCAGACCAGCTGGGCCGGGGTCAGGCCCGAACCGGCCGGCACCACCGCGCCTTCGGAAACCAGGTAGAAGAAGCGGTTGCCGACGCCGGAGGTGTAGTGCGGGTCGTGGATGCCGCCGGCGCCCAGGTTCGGATCGAAGCCGCCGGCGATGTAGCAATTGAACGACTTGCCGTCGACGCCCTGGTTATACATGTCGCGGAAGGCGAGCCCGCCGGTGCGCATGATCTCGCCGATGCGGTAGTCGCCGGGGTCGGCCGGGTTGTTGGCGTAAAACTCGACCAGGGTGCCGAAGATGTCCGAGTTGGCTTCGTTAAGGCCGCCGGCATCGCCCGAATAGGCTAGGTTGGCGGTCGCGGCGTTGACGCCGTGCGACATCTCGTGGCCGGCGACATCGATGCCAACGATCGGGCCGTAACCGCGCGTGGCGTCGCCATCGCCGTAGAACATCACCTTGGTCAGGGCAAAGTAGGCGGCGTTGACGCCGGTGGTGCTGCCGTCGGCGCGCTTGAAGTTGGTATGGGCGTAACTCTTGATGCCGGCGCCGTCGTTGTACAGGCCGTTGCGGCCGTGCACGTTCTTGAAGTAGTCCCAGGTCGCGCCGACGCCGTAGTGGATGTCGGTGGCGACGGTAGCGCGATCGCTGAGGGCGTTATTGCCCCAGAGGTTGTCGGTATCGGTGAACAGGCTCGCGCCCCAGGTCGCGAATAGGATGTCGAACAGGTTCGAGATCGCCGCGCCCTTGGCGTCGTAGACGCTGCCGTTGCCGCGGGTGGTGTCGATCAGGTCGAACTTGGTCGCGCTCTTTTGGTCGGTGGCGATGCTGAGGTTGCCGTAATAGAACGTCTTGCCGGTGCCGACCGCGCCGGCGGTCTGCAGGCGGTCCTGGACGTCGAGCACCTTGCCGCTGAGGGCATCGACGTAATAGGTGACGAAACCCGAATGCGTTCGGGTTTCCTCGCCCTGCAGGGTCACCTCGTAGGCGAGCACCGGCTTGGCGCCGCGCGCGTACACCACCAATTGGTTGCCGTGCACCTGGCTGACCTTGCCGTTGAAACGGGCGCCGGCCTCGACCGCGGCGGCGTCGCGGCTGATGCGCGCGCGCAGGCTGGGGCGCTGCTGGCTGCGCAGGGTCGACTGGGTGGCGGCGAGTTGGCCGCGCCGCGATTTGGTCACCACGTCGCCGCCGATCACACGCAGGCCTTGGTAAGTGCGGTCGAAGCGCACGTGCGTGGTGCCGTCGCGATCGACGACGGTGTCGCGCGCTTGGAATGCGTCCTCGGCTACGCCTTGCACCGCGCCGAGATGATCGGCGATCAGTCCGCGCGCCTGGGTTACCGCCGCCGAGCCCTCGAGCTCCGCCGCCTGGCTCGCCGGTGCGGCGACGATGGTCGCTGCGATGGCGAGAAAGAGTCCTTCCAGCTTCAACCGCTTCGAATGGATACGCATGGTTTCCTTACTCCCGAAGTGATGATCGAAACACCGGCCCGCGGGGCGGGCGACGGCGGGCCACCCAGCCCGCGCTTCGATCATCGGCACAATCCAGGAGCGCGAAGCGGCTTTTCACGGCCGCAATCACGGCAAAACTGCGCAGCAGTTCGGAAATCGTCCAATCGGCGAGGCCGGCGGCGCAACGCACCATCGGATGTCACCTGTCGGCCGCCGCGGTTGCTCGTTGCCGTGCTTGCCGTGGTAGCTTTTGCTTTTCCGGTCCATCGTAGACCGGTAGGGCGGACCGCATGGACGCGGGCCGTGCGCAAGCAGGCCATGGATGGCCTGTCTGGAGCATCCCTGCGTCGGCGTCGCACGCCCGGGCTTGTGCCCTTGCAAGGAGAGCCCTTTTCTTTGGTTAGCTTTGACCGAAGGGAATCCAGACGGACCTTTGGGCTTAGCAAAAGAAAGTAACCCGGCCGCGTCAGCGGGCGGAAGCTTTGCTCTTGCTTGAAGCAGAAGTCGTCGGGAATCCTTCCCTTGTAGGAGCGACGTAAGTCGCGACCGCGACCTCTCAACATCACGCCGACGCCGGCCGCAGCCCGTCAGGGTAGGAGCGGCGCAAGCCGCGACCACGCCGTAACGGTCTAGCGGCGCATCGCTCGAGCAAGAGCAAGAGCAAGATCAAACGCCAAGAGCTTCCGCCGCTAAAGCGGCGGGTTACTTTCTTTTGTCATAAGCAACAAAAGTCCGTCTGGATTCCCTTCGGTCAAAGGTAACCAAAGAAAATTGCTTCTCTTTGAATCACAAGCCCGCGCGTTCGATGCCGACGCAGGGCTCTACATACGGGACATCCCTGTCCCGATGAAAAACGGCCTGCATCCATGCAGGCCGCCCTCCGGGTCTTCGATGGCCTTCGCGAGCGCTCGGCTACGCACAGCAACAGCAAAATCATTCCGGCAACGGCAACGGCAACGGGCATCGAGGCTCGTTGCAGTTCGCTTCAGTCGACTATCGCGTGCGGCACGAAGCGCGAGCTGTCCTGGGTGATCGGGCCGGCGTCTTCGCGCAGGCCGATGCCGGCGGCCTGGTCGGCGACGACCCAACTGCCGATCAGCGGGTAGTTGGCGGCGCCGGCCGCATCGTCGAAACGCGGCAGCGCGTGATGGGCCTGGCGGATCGTCGGCGCATCGCTATACGGGCCGTCGCTGCTGAGGCGTTCGCCGCTGGCGGTGACCAGCTCGATGTTGGCACCTTCGCGCGAGAACAGCGGCTTGCGTACCCAACCCGGCGGCAAGGCGATCGCCGGGGTCTCGTCGAAATGCGCTTCGAGCAGGTTCGGGTGGCCGCGATGACGCTGCCACAACAACGGCAGCACGCCTTTATTGCTGAGGATCGCCTTCCAGGCCGGCTCGATCAGTTGCATCTGCGAGGCGGCGAGCTTGGAGCCGTATTCCTCGACGAACATCCATTCCAGCGGATACAGCTTGAACAGGGTGCGGATGACCCGGTCGTCGCCGTCGGTGAACCAACCCTCGGCGCTGATGCCGATGCCTTCGATGCTGAGCTCCAGCGTTTCCACGCCGGCTTGCTCGGCGCAGTCGCGCAGGTAGCGCACCGTGCCCTGGTCCTCGGCCGAGCCTTCGACCGCGGCGAAATGCACCGGCGTGGCGATGCGCTGGTCGCGCGCCAGGGTCGCGAAGGTCTCGATCAACAGTTCCTGGATGCGGTTGTATTGATCTGCCTTCGGCCCCAACACGCCGCGTTCGACACTCTGCTCCAGCCACAACCACTGGAAGTAGGCGGCCTCGTACAGCGAAGTCGGGGTGTCGTAATTGAGTTCGTAGAGCTTGGCCGGGCCGGTGCCGTCGTAGGCCAGGTCCATGCGCCCGTACAAATGCGGCTCGCGACGGCGCCAGGAATCGGCGATCCAATCCCAATACGCCGGCGGGATCGCCAAGCGGGCGAGCAATTCCTCGGACCCGGCGACCTCGTCGACCAGGGCCATCGCCATGTCGTGCAGTTCCTGGGTCGGCTGTTCGAGGTCGTCCTCGATCTGCTTCAGGCTGAAGGCGTAGTACGCCGACTCGTCCCAGTACGGCGCGCCGTCGATGGTGTGGAAATGGAAGCCCAGCGACTGGGCCTGATCGCGCCAGTCGGGGCGCGGCGTTACCGCGATGCGTTTCATGCTGACTGCAGTCCGCCGGGTTGCGTATCGATGGGGGCGCTGGAGACCGGCTTCAACCGCCGCGGCCGCCGCCACCGCGACTGCTGCTGCCGCCGAAGCCGCCGCGCGCCGCGGCGCTGGAACCGAAGCCCGAACGCGAGACGGTGACCGCGCGCGTCGGCAAGGCGGTGTTGCCGTACTTGCCGTAGACGGTGCCGCTGTTGCTGCTGACGCGTTCGCCGCCGGGGCGCAGATAGCCGCCGCTGCGGTAGTCGCGGTACAACGGCGAAACCCCGCCGATGCCGTAGTAACCGCGCGGCTGCATCGCCTGCGACAGGGCGTAGCCGATCAGGAAACCCGACATCGACGGCATGTAGCTGTGGCTGCCGCCGGTCGGGTTGGCCGGCGCCGACTGGCAGGCACCGAACTGTTCGTTGCACTCGCGCTCGCTCTCGAAGCGCGGCGCCAACTTTTCGTGCTCGACCAGGGCCTTGTAATAGGCCGCCTCGCATTCCGCCGGCGCGATCTCGGTCTGCACCTTGCACTCTTCCAGCGAGGTCAGGACCTTGCCGCTGGGTTCGTCCTCGCAGCCGGTCAGCAGCGCCGGCACCGCCGCGGCCATCAACACCAGCTTGAGGTTGCGCGATCGCTTGCTCGTAGAGGGCGTCATGGCGGCGCTCACGGCGTCATGGCGGCGGCGTTGATCAGGCCGACGCTGATCGACACGCCGGCCGAGAAGATGCCGGCGGCGGTCTGGTTGAGGGTGATCTGCTGCGACAGCTTGGGCGCGACCAGGCGCGCCAGCAGGAACGCGAACAGCTGCACGATCACCGACACCGCGCCCCAGATCGCCGCGTCGATCAGGCTGACCGAGTTGGAGATCGCCGAATGCAGCGGCAGGGCCAGGCCGATCAGGGTGCCGGAGAACGCGGTCGCGGCGGCAGTGTTGCCTTCGCGGATCAGGCTCAGCTCGCGGTGCGGGGTGATCAGCAGCACGGCCACGGCCGCGGCGATCAGCACGCCGATGCCGATGCCGGCGTAGGCGAGGAAGTTGAGGAAACTGTGAGCGGTGATCGGGGCGTCCATGGGGATCCTTGCGGCGTGCGGTGAGGTGGCGGGCTCAGGTGATGTCGAGATCGGCGGTGGTCAGGTCCAGGCCGATCGCATAGGTCACGCAGAACTCGTTGGGGCCGTAGTCTTCGGCGGTGACGAGGAGGAATTCCTCGCGGTCCAGCTCGACCACATCGCGCCGGTACAGCATGGCGTAATGGGTCAGGTCGTCGTCCTTGCGCGGCGGGTCATGGCGGTACAGCACCTCGTCGTAGACCACCGGCGGCACTTTCTCGGCCGCGCCTTCGTTGCCGAACTCGCGGTACCAGGTGCGGCCGGCGTACTCGATCTGCGCCGCGCCCAGATGGCGGTGCTCGGCGATGAAGCGCTTGAACTCGGCCTGGGTCGCCGGGTTGACCGTTTCCAGGAACACGAAGGCCTTGATGCCCTCGATCTGGCCGCTCGCGGTGCTGATCTGCAGGTAGCCGTCTTCGTCGAGATAGAAGCGGTGCAGGTCGTGGCCGCCGCCCAGGTCGATATGGCCGTAGCAGGGAATGCCCTGGTGGCCTTCGGGCAGCTGCACACTCCACGCCTGCGGATGGGCGCGGAACATCATCGTGTCGAAAGCGACCCGGCCGTTGATGCGCAGGCCCAGCGGCAACTCGTGCGCGAACGGCGCCGGCGCCGAAGCGGGCGTTTTCTTGCCGCCGAATAATCCGTCCAACCAACCCATCTGCGTTCTCTCAGGTGACCGCCAGCGAGGCCCACGGCACGCGGCGGCTGTCGATGCGTGCGTCGGCAAGGTAATACAACACGCTGCCCGGCGCGATCTCGACATGATCGGCCGGATTCAGTACCGGCGCCGCGCTGCGGCCGTCGCGGAAGCCGATCCACAGCGCCGACTGGCTGCGGAACGCGCCGGCGAGTTTGCCGGCGAGCAGCGGCTGCGCGTCGGCGGGCACCGGCAAACTGAATTGGGTCGGGCCGCCGCTCGACAGCCATTCGCCGGCGACCAGCGAGCTGCCGGCGTCCTGCACGGCGCGCGCGATCACGTCGACGTGCAAGGGCCGCGTGCATTCGACGTGCGGGTAATGGCTGCGCACCAGGTCGGCGACCGCGGCCGACTCGAAGTGGGCGACCACGTGCGCAACCGGGCGATGCGCCATCACCGCGAACACCGCCGCCAGCGAGCGGTCGTCGTTGTCGGCATGGACGATCACGCGTGCGGCGCCGCCGATCGCGGCGCGGGCGTATTCGCCACAATCGGCATAGGAGGCGGCGGAGACGAAGCGGATCTGGTCCGGCAACGGGTTCTCGGCCAGTCCTTCGGCGACCAGGACGATGCCTTCGTCGTCGGTGTGGGTGTCGGCCAGCAACAACTGCACCAGCCGCACCGACTCGCGTCCGTGCCAGCCGATCAGCACGGTATGGCCCTGCATGTCCTCGTAACTCATCTTGCCCACCTGATGGCGCTTCCAGAAATGCAGCAGGCTCGCGCTGGTCTTGGCCAGCACCGAGGCGAACAGCGCGACCGCGCCCGGCATCACGAACAGGGCGACGACGTAGCGCCCGGCTGCGCTGCCCGGCGACAGATCGCCGTAGCCGATGGTGCTGGCCGTGGTCATGTAGTAGTAGACGAACGCGTCCCAGCCCAGCAGCTTGTCTTCGCCGGCCCAGGACAGCAGCAGCCAGGTGCCGGTCATGTGCAGGACCAGCGCGGCCGCGACCACGCCCCAGCTGATGCGGCGCAAATGGCCGCGCATGAGGCGGTAGAACTTGCCGATTACGATCATGTCAGCGGGTTACGTCCGTGTGTGGGAGGCGCCGGGTGCCGCATGGTGTCATTAACGCCGTCATCCCATCCAGGCGCGGATGACGATCCGAAACCGACTGCATTCAAACCGTCACTCCCCGCCAAGGCGGGAGGATCCACCGGATTTTCGTGCGAGAGCCCCTGAAATCTCTACCGCCCGGCCAGGGCGCACAACGCCCTGGCGTTCATGGATGCGCGAGCCAGTGGCTCGCAAGCGACATCCATTCACCCCCGCCTACGCGGGGATGACGAGCAAAACAGAGCGGTCGACAGATCGACCGCCCTGTCGCGACAGAGTCTCGAATCATCGCTAAGCGGGGATGACGAGCAAAAAACGGGAGCATCGCCCACCACCCTATCGCGGTCGAATGGCGTGATGGCCAAGCGGCCGCCGAACCCAGAACGACCGCCGCCGAGCGATGCCCGGCAGCGGCAGCGCCTGCTCAGTTCTTCCGCTCGACGTGCTCGGCGTCCTTCACTTCCACCGCCGGCAGCGACAGCGGCTCGTGGCTGAGCTGCTGCACCGGCTTCTCGCGGAAGCGCTCGAGGATGTTGTCGACGCTGGCCGATTCCGGCAGCAGGCCGGCGTTGGCCAGCTTGGCGTTGAGATCGCCGTCGCCGCTCTCGGCTTCGAGCTGCGCCGCCGCCTGCAGGCGGGCGCCGCGTTCGGCCTGGCGGGTCTGGATGCGTTCCAGCGAATCCAGCGCGGTGGTGACCTTGCCGGTGGCGCCGGAGTGGCGCGCGGCGACCGCGGTCTGGGCGCGCTGCACGGCCTCGGTGGCCTTGACCGTGTCGACCTGCTGCTTGACCCGCGCCAGCTTGCGCTCGGTCGCTGTGATCGCGGTCTTGAGCTGGGTGATGCTGGCGTCGTAGCTGGCGATGGCCTGCTCGTCGTTCCTGAGGTCGGTCTCGACCGTGGCCAGGCGCTCGGCGACTTCGCGCGCCAGCGCTTCGTCGCCCTTGCGCAGGGCGCCGGCGATGTAGGTCTCGTACTCGGCCTTCTTGGCGAAGCGGTCCTTGCTGCGGTTGGCCTGCAGCTGGCGCTGGGCCATGACCTTGGTCAACTCTTCCTTCGAGCGGATCAGCTCGTTGCCGGCGTCGCGGATCTCCTGGTCGAGGATCTTCAGCGCGTTGGCGTCGACCACGGCCTGACCGGCCTCGTGGGCGGTGCCGCGGAACAGGGTCAGGATTTTCTGCAGCAGGCTCATGCGGTCACCAGAAAGGACTTGAGGGCTTCCACCGCGTCGATCGCGTTGTCGGCCAGGGTGCGGATTTCGAGTTCGATCTGCTCGGCGGTGGAATCGGGCGCCATCTCGCCGAAAACGATGTAGACGTCGCGCTCGTTGATCGTGGTCAGACCGAGGTTGGACAGCGGGTTGACCGGATTCAGGCGCAGGCAGGCCTCGTTGAAGCCGGCCGCGTCGGCGACCTGGGCGGCTTCGACCAGCGGCGTGGAGACGAAGATCTCGCGGTCGGTCAGGGCGATGGTGACGCCCAGGTCGCCGCTTTCGGGCAGGGTCACCTGGATCGCGCCATCGGCGGTCGGCACTTCTTCGACGTTTTCGCCGCCGAACGAGGCGGCCAGTCGGGTCAACAGTTCTTGCGTGGTCCAACGGGACATTAGGGCGGTCCTTGAAGGTAAAGGCGGCGCGGAAGATAAGGCTTGCGCGGGGAGCGTCCGGGTCGCGGGCGACGAAGGAGGCGGGCGGCTGCCCGTCCCTGGCCCTGCGATCATCGTCCGTGACCGTGCTCGTGGATCGTGCAGGTTATAGGGGCGAGCGGTGACCGGCGCAAGGCGCACAGGTCCCGGCCGGCGCGCCGACGACGTTACTGGGGCGCACGGCAAGCCCGCGCGGCCCGGAGTGAGATAAACTGTCCGGCGGAACTACCCGACCGGCATTCCCGGCCCGCGGCCCTGCATTCGATGGCAGAAGGCCGGCGGGGTCGTCTCGGCGGGTCCCGTGCAGCGGCCGCGCCGATCCCCGGTGCGGCCACGTCGATGGCTTTAGTGCACCCGAACGGGGGCACGCAATAGGTGGATCGTGCGCAATTACGACCTCGAATTCCTGAAGAAATTCTCGATGGTGATCGGCTTTCTGATGCTGGTGACTCTCGGCCTGATGATCGCGGCCTACTTCGTCCACCACCAGTTGCCGCAGGAAGTCGACCCCAGGGCGGCCAAGCGCACCGAGAACCGCATCGGTCCGGTCGGCGCGGTCTATGCCGGCGCGACCGGCGCCGCCTCGCAGCAGGCCGCGGTCGCCGCGGCGGCCGCCAAGGCCGCTTCGCAAGTCGCCTACGGCGGCACCCTGGACGGCAAGGTCATCTTCGACAGCCTGTGCGCGGGCTGTCACAAGTCCGGCGCCGGCGGCGCTCCGACGATGGACGCGGCGCACTGGTCGGCGCGCATCGCCCAGGGCAAGGACACCCTGCACAAGCACGCGATCGAAGGCTTCACCGGCAGCGCCGGCATCATGCCGCCGAAGGGCGGCAACCCGGCTCTGACCAACGAGCAGGTCGCCTCGACCGTCGACTGGATGCTCGAAAACATCAAGTAAGCCGCGCTCGCGCAGGTTTGCCAGACGCCGCCTTCGGGCGGCGTTTGCGTTTGCGCTCCCGGCGCGCCGGCTTCGGCAAGGGCCACGGCAAAGGCTGCGGCCCGATGGCACACGACGCGACACCGGTGCGCTGCCGATAATGGCCGCTCCCGCCGCCGCCGAGCCCGCCATGACGCGATTCCGCCCCGCCCTCGCCTTCGCGCCCTGCCTGCTGCTGGCGGCCTGCGCGAGCGCGCCGCATCTGCAACGCGGCGCCGGTGCGCTGGCCATCGGCGAGATCCAGGGCTCGGCCGCGGGCAGCCCCTGGCTCGATCGCGAGGCGACCGTCGAAGGCATCGTCACCGCGGCCCTGCCCGCAGCCGACGGCGCCCCGGGCTGGTTGTTGCAGGACGGCGGCGACGGCGATGCCGCCACCTCCGACGCGATCTGGATCACCGGCGCCCAGACCGCCGCACTGACGCCCGGACAAGCGCTGCGGGTCAGCGGGCGCGTCTACGAGGGGGCACTCGCCAAACAGGGCCGGCTCACCGCGATCGAGGCCGGACATATCGAACCGCTCGCGCGCCGCAAGGCCATGCGCCTGCCGGCCGCGGTAGCGATCGCCGAGGCCCCGGATTGGCGCCGCCTCGAAGGCATGCGCGTGCGCATCGCCGCGCCGCTGACCCTAGCCGAACGCGACGGCGAACGCGGCACCGTCACCGCCTCCTTCGACGGCCCGATGTGGCAACCCGGCGAACGCGCCGTGCCCGGCAGCGACGCCGCACGCGCCATCGCCGCCGACAACCAACGCCGCCGCCTCGTGCTCGGCGGCGACGCCGCCACCCTGACCGCGGCCGCGTTCGCCGCGCGCAGCGGCAGCCGCCTCGACGCGGTCGAAGGTGTGGCGGTGCCGATCGACGGCGGCCACGGCCTGCGCTTGACCGCGCCGCCGACCGTGCAGGCCGCGCCGCGTCCGCAGCCGCCCAAGGTCGCCGGCGACCTGCGCATCTCCGCCTTCAATCTGGAAAACCTGTTCAACGGCGACGGCCGCGGCGCAGGCTTTCCGACCCCGCGCGGCGCACGCACCCCGGCCGAATACCAGGCGCAGTTGGCCAAGCTCGTCGCCACCATCCACGCCCTCGATCCCGACGTCGCGGCGTTGATGGAACTGGAGAACGACGGCTACGGCCCCGAGTCGACCCTGGCCGAACTCGTCGCCGCGCTCGACCGCGCCGATGCCGCGAACGGCGGCGCCCAGGACTGGCGCTATGCCGCGCCGTGCAAGCAACCCTGCGCCGCGCAGCAGCGCGGGCCGGGCAGCGACGCGATCCGGGTCGGCCTGATCTACCGCGGCGCGCGCGTGGCCGCGCGCGGTCTCGCCGCAACGCTGGAACAAGGACCGTTCGGCCCGCTCGCGCGCGTGCCGATGGCCCAGGCCTTCGCCGCGATCGGCCGCGACCGCACGCCGGGCCCGACCTTCGTGGTCGTCGCCAACCACTTCAAGTCCAAGGGCTGCGGCAAGAACGCCGCCGGCGCCGACCGCGACCAGGGCGACGGCGCTTCGTGCTGGAACGCTTCGCGCAGCGAATCGGCGCGACGCCTCGACGCCTGGCTCAAGACCGACCCGACCGCGAGCGGCAGCGCGCTGAGCATGATCGTCGGCGACCTCAATGCGCATGCACAGGAGCAACCGCTGCGCGAGTTGTACGCGGCCGGCTGGCAGGACGCCTTCGCGGTGGCGAAGGACGAGGCACCGTACAGCTATGTCTACCAGGGCGAACTCGGCCGCCTCGACCATGCCTTGCTGTCGCCGGCGCTGGCCGCGCGCCTGCGCGGCGCGGCCGAGTGGCACAGCAACGCCGACGAACCCGAGAGCGCCGGTTATCGCGCCGGCGGCACCGGTCCGTGGCGCAGCTCCGATCACGATCCGGTGCTGCTCGGTTTCGAGCTGATGCCGCGCTGACGCCTGCGCCGACACCGCCGTATACCGCCACACACACAGGCGTAACACCCCGCTCACAGCGCCCCGTATCATGAGCGCATGAGCATTCCCGCCTTTCCCAGCGACGCCTCCACGACGATGACCCTGCCCGGTCCGGCCGGCGCGATCGAGATGATCGTCGAGGCCGCCGAGACCGCGCCGCGGCCGATCGTGGCGATCGTCTGCCATCCGTTGCCGACCGAAGGCGGCACCATGCACAACAAGGTCGTGACCATGGCCGCGCGCGCCCTGCGCGAGTCCGGCGCGGCCACGGTGCGATTCAATTTCCGCGGCGTCGGCGGCTCCGAAGGCGAGTTCGACGAGGGCGAAGGCGAATGCGAGGACCTGCGCGCGGTCGCCGCCTGGGTGCGTGCGACGCGCCCGGACGCCCAGCTGTGGCTGGCCGGTTTCAGCTTCGGCGCCTATGTCTCGCTGCGTATGGCCGACGAATTGCAGCCCAAGCTGCTGATCTCGATCGCGCCGCCGGCCGGGCGCTGGGACTTCGACCGCATCGCACCGCCGAGCGGTTATCCCTGGCTGGTGATCCAGGGCGAGGCCGACGAGATCGTCGATCCCAACGCCGTCTACGCCTGGATCGAAAGCCTGCGCCAACCGCCCGAACTGGTGCGCATGCCCGACACCGGCCACTTCTTCCACCGCCGCCTGATCGACCTGCGCGGTGCGATCAAGCACGGCGTGCGCGCCCACCTGCCGCCGGAAATCGCCCCGGACCTGTCCTGAGAGGTATGTCTATGCTGCCACTGGCCCTGAACCTCGGGCGGCGGCCCGGCTGCGCGTCGCCGTTGCCGATGGCACCGCGCCGCGACCATCGGAGGCAGCGTTCGCGATGACCGGCAAGACCCCTTCCCAGGCCTATGCCGAGGGCGTCGCGCGCGGCGACTGGAGCGAAGATCCGGCGCAGCGCCCGGCCCTGCGCGAACTCGACCGCATCCATGCCGGCGTGCTCGCCCCACCCTCGCACGGCCTGTTCGATCGCCTGCGCGGCAAGCCGCGCGACGGCGTGCGCGGGCTGTACCTGTGGGGCGGCGTCGGCCGCGGCAAGACCTTCCTGATCGACCTGTTCTACGAACAGCTGCCGATCCACGAGAAGCGCCGCACCCATTTCCACCGCTTCATGCGCGAGGTCCACGCCCAGCTGCGCGCCCACGCCGGCGAGAGCGACCCCTTGGCGAAGATCGCTCGGCAATGGCGCTCGCAGCTGCGGGTGCTGGTGCTGGACGAGTTCTTCGTCATCGACATCGGCGATGCGATGCTGCTCGGGCGCCTGCTCGACCGCCTGTTCGCCGAGGGCGTGACCCTGGTGACGACCTCCAACACCGCGCCGCCTAACCTGTATGCCGATGGCCTGCAGCGCGAGCGCTTCAAGCCCGCCATCGAGCTGATCCAGCGCCACTGCGAGGTGCTGCTGCTCGACAGCCAGCAGGACTACCGTCTGCGCGCGCTGACCCGCTCGCCGGTGTACCGCGCCCCGCTCGATGCCGAATCCGACGCCTGGCTGGGCGGACGCTGGAAGGAGCTGACCGCGGCCTGCATCGCCGAAACCGGGCCGCTGCGCATCGACGGCCGCGACATCCCGGTGCGCGCGCTGGCCGACGGCCACGCCTGGTTCGACTTCGCCGCGCTGTGCGAAGGCCCGCGCGCGGCCGGCGACTACATCGAGATCGCGACCGAGTGCCACACCGTGCTGGTCGGCGGCATCCCCGTGTTCGACGGCCGCAACGACGACCCGGCGCGGCGTTTCATTAACCTGATCGACGAGTTCTACGACCGCCACGTCAACCTGGTCTGCACCGCGGCCGACGCGCCGACCGGGCTGTACCGCGGCCACCGCCTCGGTGGCGCCTTCGAGCGTACCGCCTCGCGCCTGATCGAAATGCAGTCGGCCGAATACCTGGCGCTCGAACACCGGGGCTGAGCCGCCGGTGTTATCCACAACGCGGCGCCGGCACTGGCACATTGCCGGCGTCGCAACGACCGCGCAAGTCGCGCGCGCGGAGCGCCGGCAACCGCACGGCGACTGAACCGCATTGCGACATCGCGACGACGGCGCCGGATTGCGTCACAGATTCGCGCCGCGCGTCGCGCAAACCGTCGCTGCGATGCCGCAGGAACCCGTTCGAGCCGTGTTTTGCAGGGCTTTTCGCTCGAAGCGACGAGCGGCGCGAAACATCGAGGGGCGCGCAAAACCCCTCATTCGCAAGGGATTTTGTCGCATCGGCACGGGCCATCCGGGGCGCGCGTCTGAAAAACAGCCACTATTTGCATCGAAAACTCTTGGCGGCGCGTCGGGCTTGCCCTACATTCCGCCATGCCGAGGGGTTATCCAGGCAACCCATCCATTCAACGAGTGCTACCGGAAAAAACTATGGCTACGAAAAAAACCGCTGCAAAGAAGAAGGCCGCTCCGAAGGCCGCTGCGAAGTCCGCCGCCAAGACGGCTGCTCCGAAGCCGATCAAGGAAGTGCTGAGCAAGTCGGGCCTGGTCGCACACCTGGCTGAAGTCACCGGTGTCGTCGCCAAGGACATCCGCTCCGTGCTCGGCGCGCTCGAAGGCGCGGTCCACGCCTCGATCAACAAGAAGGGCGCCGGCGCGTTCACCCTGCCGGGCATTCTGAAGATCACCGCCGTCAACGTGCCGGCCAAGCCGAAGCGCAAGGGCATCAACCCGTTCACCAAGGAAGAGCAGTGGTTCGCCGCCAAGCCGGCCACGGTGAAGGTCAAGGTCCGTCCGCTGAAGAAGCTGAAGGACGCTGCGGCCTGATGCCGCGAGATGCGGCGCGCCCTGGGCCGCCGCATCGCGTACTGCCGGACGCCGCCCTCGGGCGGCGTTCTTTTTTGGGCCCGCCTTTCCGCGCCGGCTTTTTTGCGCCCGTCTCGGGCCTGGCGCGACCGGATCGCGCGATCGCATACCGATACGGCCCGCCCGCGGCCCCGCAGCGCGGGCTGAATGCGTCAGCTTGCAGCACGCACGCGGCAGGACGCGGTCATTTGCGCCGCGCTCGTCCGTGGCATAGTGCGCGCAGTCGTTGTGGAGCCTCACCGTGGACCCGATCAGCCTGGAAGAGCTGGCTTTGCTTAATGTGCTTCAGCGCATCGACCAAGGGCATGCGCCGGAAAATCATTCCGGTGCCTTGCGCGATCGGCTGGTCGAATCCGGTCTGGCCGAAGCCGGCGAAGGCGACGAAGTGCACCTTACCGATGCCGGCATCGAACGCTGCAAATCGCTGCGTCATCGCGTCGCCGCCGACGCCGAAGCGGCGCTGGTGCTGAAGGAGCGCGAAGAAGCCGCCGCCCAGGACGTCGAGACCGCCGACGAGGCGAAGTAGCCCGGGCGCTCGCCGTCGCCGCGTGCGACGACTTTACCTTTCCTGTTGTTTCGCCGCCGCCGGTCGCGCGCGGCGATGGCGCCGCTTGCATCGACCGCGGCGATCCCGATATCGATACGAACGCCGACTCCGCCTTCGTGCTGCATGACGCCCTTCGACCAGCATCTCGCCCAGTGGAGCCTGATCCCCGACGGCGCCCCGATCCACACCCACAGCAGCGACCTATTGCCGGTGCGCTACCGCGACACGCCGGCCATGCTGAAGATTCCGCGCGAACCCGAAGAGCGCTACGGCGCGGCGATGATGCGTTGGTGGGACGGCGACGGCGCCGCCCGCGTGCTCGCCTGGGACGACGACGCCCTGCTGCTCGAACGCGCCAGCGGCGCGCGCTCGCTCAAGCACATGGCCCGCAACGGCCGCGACGACGATGCCACCCGCATCCTGTGCACGACCGCCGCGCGCCTGCATGCGCCGCGCGCGGCGCCGCCACCGCCGCATCTGCTCGGCCTGCAGCCCTGGTTCGCCGAACTCGAACCGTACGCGAACAGCCATGGCGGCGCGCTCGCACTGGCCTGGAGCGCTGCCTGCGAATTGCTGGCCGAACCGCGCGAGATCGTGCCGTTGCACGGCGACCTGCACCACGAGAACGTGCTCGACGCCGGCGCGCGCGGCTGGGTCGCGATCGATCCCAAACGCCTGATCGGCGAGCGCGGTTTCGATTTCGCCTGTCTGTTCACCGACCCCGACGAAGAGACCGCCCTGGCGCCGGGCCGGCTGCTGCGCCGTGTCGATCTGGTCGCTGAAGCTGCACGCCTGGAGCGCCGCCGCTTACTGCAATGGATTGTCGCCTTCACCGGCCTGTCGGCCGCTTGGTATCTGATGGACGAGGAGTCGCCGGACAAGGAGTTCGCCGCGATCGAGCTGGCGCATGCGGAGTTGTTGCGGGCTTGAGGGATGCGGCGATCAACTCCCTCTCCGGTAAAACGGAAGAGGGAGACCAGCACGGCTAATCAACTGGAACACAGCAACCTCACCGCTCTCCCCCTTCCCAACCGCCGCCCAGGGCCTTGTACAGGTTGACCTCGGCGGTCAGCGCCTCGCCCTGCAGCTGCAACACTGTCAACTCGGCGTTGAACAGGTTGCGTTGCGCGTCGAGCTCCTCCAGGTACGAGGCATAGCCTTCGTTGTAGCGGTTGTGGGCGATGCGCAGCGCTTCGCTCAAGGCGGCCCGCTGTTGCTCGGCCTGATCGCGCTGTTCGTGCAGGTAACGGATCGCGGCCAAGGCATCCTCGACTTCGGCGAACGCGGTCAGCACGGTCTTGCGATAGGCGAGCACGGCCTGGTCGCGGCGCGCGGCGCCGGCCTGCACTTGCGCGCGCAGGCGGCCGCCGTTGAACAACGGCGCCAGCACGCTGCCGCCGACGCTCCACAGGCGGATCGGGTCGCCATGCAGCAGGCTCGATTCGAGGCTGCCGAGCGAGCCGGTGAGGCGCAGCGACGGCAGCAATTGCGCGCGCGCCGCCGCCAGGTTGGCGTCGGCCGCGGCGATCTGCGCCTCGCCCTGGGCGATGTCGGGACGGCGCCGCAGCAATTGCGAAGGCACGCCAGCCGACGGCAGCGCCGGCGCGGCGATCTCGGTCAGCGCGCGGCCGCGCGGCACCGCTTCGGGTGCGCGGCCGAGCAGCACCGACAGGGCGTCCTCTTGGCGTCGGATCGCGAGCCGCAACTGCGGCACGACCTGAGCGGTGGCGCGGTACTCGGCCTCGGCCTGGCTCAGCTCCAGGCGCGAGCTGTAGCCGGTGTCGAAACGGCGCTGGGCGACGTTACGCGCGCCGGCGCGCGAGGCCAGCGTGCGCTGCGCGACTTCGAGCCGCGCATCGCTCGCACGCAAGCCCAGATAGGCCGAGGCCACCGCCGCGGCAACGCTGAGCCGTACGCTGTCGGCGGCAGTTTCGTTGGCGAGCAGATTGGCGCGGGCGGCGTCGGTCAGCGCATCCAGGCGGCCCCACAGATCGACCTCGTAGGCGGCCTGGAACTGCGGCTGGGTCACGCTGGAAAGGTTGGCGCGGCCGGTCGCTGCGCCGACGCTGCGCGCGCGTTGCGCGCTCATCGAGAAATCCAGGGTCGGCCATCGCACCGCGCCTTGCGCATCGAGCAGGGCGCGCGCCTCGGCGACGCGGGCCGCGGCCAGGCGCAGGTCGGTGTTGTCGGCGAGCGCGCGTTCGACCAGTTCGCCGAGCACCGGATCGTTGTAGCCGCGCCACCAATCGCGTTGCACGGCGACACCGGCGCCCGGCGCATCGCGCCAGGCCGGCGGCGGCTCGGCGAAGCTCGGCGGCGGCGCGACGCTCACGCAGGCCGCGAGCGTGCACGTCGCCAAGGCGATCGCGGCGATGCGCCAGACGATGCGGGTCGACCTCATCGGGTCGTGCCCTGGTCGCCTTGCGACTCGGCCGCGGCGGGCGGGCGCTGATCGGGGCCTCGCTCGCTTGCGCCGTGCGCAGGGTTCGCGACCACCGGCACCGCGGCATCGCGCGCCGCATTGGCCGCGGCAGCCTGTTCGGCGCGACGCACGGCGTCTTCGTCGATCTCGCTCGCCGTATCCACCGTCGCCTCGACCGACATGCCGGGGCGCAGGCGCGCCGCCATCGGCTGGTCCGGGTCGATCGCGATCCGCACCGGCAGCCGCTGCGCGACCTTGGTGAAGTTGCCGGTGGCGTTGTCGGTCTTGATCACGCTGAATTCCGAACCGGTCGCCGGCGACAGACGCTCGACCCGGCCGCGCAGCACCGCGCCGTCGAGCGCGTCGACGCGGAAACTCGCGGCCTGCCCGGCGCGGATGCGCGCGGTCTGCGATTCCTTGAAGTTGGCGACCACCCAGACCCGCTGCGGCACCAGTTGCATCAACTGCGTGCCGGGGGTGACGTACTGGCCCAGGCGCACGCCGATCTCGCCGAGCTGGCCGGCCTGCGGCGCGTGGATACGGGTGTTGGCCAGGTCGATCTCGGCCAACTGCACCGCGGCCTGGGCGTTGGCGACCGCGGCGGTCAGCGCGTCGCGGTTGACGATCACCGAGCGTACGTCCTCGTCGGCGGAGCGGCGCCCGGCCTGGGCCTGCCCGAGTGCGGCCTCGGCCTGGCGCAGCGCCGCCAGGGTCTGGTCGCGTTCGCGCAGCGACAGCGAGCCGTCGCCGACCAGGGCGCTGGCGCGGCGCATGTCGGCCTGGGCGCGGGCGAGGTTCGCCTGCGCGGCCTTGAGCTGGGCCTCGACGTTGGCGACCGCGGCCTCGCGCACGCGCCGGGCCTGGGTCGAGTTGGACAGGTTGGCCTGCTGCGCGGCGAGATTGGCGCGCGCCTGGTCGAGGCGTTGGCGGTAGTTGCGGTCGTCGAGTTCGACCAGCACCTGCCCGGCGCGCACCTGCATGTAGTCCTGCACCCGCACTTGGGCGACATAGCCGTCGACCTTGGGCGCGATCACGGTGACGCTGCCGCGCACGTAGGCGTTCTCGGTGGTCTGGCGCGCGCTCGAGAACGGCCATAGCCGCCAGGCGTAGAGGATCAGCAACACGCCGACGACGGCGATCGCGACGACCGGCACGGTGGCCTTGGATTTGAAGGGCGTCTTCAGCGGCATGGGGCGTCCTTCGGATCAGGTAGCGGGAACGGGAGAGGAAGCGGGAAGCGCGGCGGCTTCGCCCGGCGTGTCGCGACGTTCGTCCTGGACGGCTGCGGGCGCCGCCGCGGCCGGCGGACCGAACGGACCCGGCACCTGCGAAGCGAAGCTCACCACGGTGTGGCCGCGCCGCCACAGATGCCACTTCAGCAGCAGCACCCAGACCAGCACACCGAGCGCGAGCCAGGCCACGGCCAGGAACACGTCGTTGTAGGCCAGCACCCAGGACTCGCGCGCGACCTGCTGGCTCAGCGAGGTCAGCGCCTGGTTGCCGCGCGCGGCGTTGTCGCCGACCACGCGCGCGACCGCGCCGCCGAGTTGTTGGGTGCGCAGCACCACCTGCGGATCGCCGAGGGTCAGCGACTGGGTCAGATGTTGATAATGCGCGGTCTGGCGCTGGCTCAGATAGGTACCTAACACCGCCGAACCGAGCAGGCCGCCGAGTGCGTTGGTGGTGCTGAACAAGACGATGAAGGTGACCAGGTTGCGCACGCCGTCGGCGACCACCCGCACCAGGGCGAGCAGGATCGAGCTGGCCAGGAACATCGAGGCGGCCATCGCGATCAGGGTCTGGGTGATGTAGAAATTCGCCGGCCGGGTCAGGTTGGTCGCGTACGAATCGAACCAGGCGCAGATGCCGACCAGGCCGACCGCGATCAGGCCGAGCATGTCGAAACGCTGCTTCGGCAGGAACGGCAGGGTGACGACGAAGCCGGCCACGGTGCCGGCCAACACCAGCCAGAACAGCGTATGCATCTGCTCGTTGTTCAGACCCAGCACGTTGAGCAGGCCGACTGCGCCGACCGATTGCTCCGACAGCACCATGCGCGAGAGCACGATCGCCAGGCCCAGCCTGACCATGTAGCCGCCGTGCAACAGCCAGCGGATGTTGACCATGGGCCTGGAGCGGTTCATCTCGATCACCACGAACAAGGCGCCGCACAGCACCGCCGCGACCAGGCACTCGCCGAGCCAGGGCGTGTCGAACCACCAGCGCAGCCGGCCCTGGGTCAGCACCACGCACAGCAGGGCGATGGCCGAGGCGTAAAGCGGGAAGCTGGCGATGTCGAGGCGGTCGAACATCGGCTGGCGCGGCACCGGCGTGACCCGCAGCAGGTTGATCGCGGCCAGGCAGGCCAGGGCCAGGCCGAGTTCGAAGATCACGATGCCATGCCACTGCGCGTTGAGCAGCAGCGGTTCGGCGATGATCCGCGACAGCGGCGCGCCGGTCTGCAGCGCGGCGAAGCCGAACATCAGCCCGAGCACTTTCTTCGGCCCGTCGAAGACCTCGGCCATGTACAGCACGGTCAGCGAACTCAACGGCGCCGCAGCGATGCCCAGCGCCGCGCGCGCGGCGATCGCCGAGTCGAGATCGTTGGCGAGCAGATGCACGACCGCGGCGACCACGAACAGGCCGATGCCCAGATCGGCGAACAGGCGCAGGCCGTAATGCAGGCGGAACTTGGTCAGCAGCAGGCTGGCCGGGATGTTGGTGGCGAAATAGGCGGTGAGCAGCCAGGTCGCTTCGGCGCTGGTCGCGCCGAGCGCGCCCTGCACTTGCTGCAGGTTCGAGGCGACCAGGTTCATGCCCAGGCTCTGGGTCAGGCCCAGCAGCAGCGAGATCGAAACGAAGCCGGCGATGCGCCAGCGCGACATCGGCAGCGGCGCTGCGGGCGGCCCGGCCGGTGGCGCGGAGGCGGAAGGCGTCGCGGCGGTGGCGGCGGTGCTGGCCATGGATCGAGGCGCGCGGCTCCCGCTGTGTTCCGGACGAAGGCGATGCAGGCCGTTAGTAGGCAACAGCCGGCGGTCAAGGATCAAGCGCGTGGCCTGCGGATGCCGGCATGGTGGCCGCTGCGTTGTGTGCGTCGCGTCTAAGCCTGTGGACGCCAACGCGAGGACCATGCCGTCAAGCCGGGCCGCTGCGCCCGGCGCAGCGCTCGACAGGACTCGCCGCCTCGCGCGGGACACGACCAGGAACCCGCCGCATGAGCGTTGCCGGATGGTTGGCCTCGACCCTCGCGCTGCCCCTGCTGGCGCTCGCGACCGCGCACGCGGCGCCGCCCGACACCGCCGACCCCGGCGCGCTCGAAGCCGCCACCGACGCGATCTTCGCGCAATGGAACCGCCGCGACACGCCGGGCTGCGGGGTGGCGGTGTATCGCGACGACGCGACCGTGTTCCAGCGCGGCTACGGCATGGCCAGCCTCGAACTCGGGGTGCCGATCGGCGCACGGACCGTGTTCGACATCGGCTCGACCTCTAAACAGTTCACCGCCGCCAGCGTGTTGTTACTCGCCCAGGACGGCAAACTTTCGCTCGACGACGACATCCGCCAGCATCTGCCGGAGATGCCCGACTACGGCCGTCGGATCACCATCCGCCAGTTGCTGCAGCACACCAGCGGCCTGCGCGATTACATCGCCCTGCTGATCCTCGGCGGCGCGGCCTTCGACGACCAAGCCACCGACGCCCAGGCGTTGGACGCGTTGACCCGCCAGCGTGCGCTCAACTTCCCGCCCGGCAGCGAACATCTGTACAGCAACTCCGGCTATTTCCTTGCCGGCCAGATCGTCGAACGCGTGTCCGGGCAATCCCTGCCCGCATTCGCGCAGCAGCGGATCTTCGCCCCGCTCGGCATGCACGACACCCGCTTCCGCCGCGACCACGCCGAGCTCGTGCCCGGTCGCGCGATGGCCTATGCGCGCGCCGAGGCTTCCGTGGACGCGCCGCCGCACGACACCGCGACACGCTACCGGCTCGATCAGCCGCACTGGGACCAGGTCGGCGACGGCTCGATGCACACCACCACCGCCGACCTGCTGCGCTGGGACCGCAATTTCTACGAGCCCAAGGTCGGCACCGCGGCGATGCTCGCGCAGATGCAGCAAGCCGGCGCGCTCGACGACGGCAAGCGCATCGACTACGGCCTCGGCCTCAAGATGGGCGAGTACCGCGGCCTGGCCACGGTGCGGCATGGCGGCGCCTGGGGCGGGTATCGCGCCGAGCTGCTGCGTTTCCCGCAGCGGCATCTGAGCGTCGCCACTTTGTGCAATTTCGCCGAAGCGCAACCGCAGCGTTGGGCCGAACGCATCGCCGACCTGTGGTTGGGCCTGCCGCCTTCGCTCGCGCAGGACAGCGCCACGGTGCAGCGCAAGTCGGCGCACCTAACGCCCGCTCAATTGCAACAGTGGACGGGCGTCTATCGCCATGCCGAAAGCGGCGACCTGCGCAAGATCGTCCATGCCGACGGCCGGCTCGCCCTGCACCACTTCGACGACGAATTCATCCTGCGGCCCTTGGGCAGCACCGAGTTCGAACTGAGCGCGCCCTCGGTCGCCACGCTGCGCTTCCATGAGCGCACTCGCGACCGGCCACGCAGGATGACGGTGACCACCGGCGACCGCGGCGGGGATTACCTCGCCGTCGACGTCGCCGCGCCTACGGCCGACGAATTGCAGGCCTATGCCGGCCGCTATCGCTGCGACGAGCTCGGACGCGACTACGAGTTCGAACTCGTCGACGGCGCCCTGCAGCAACTCGACCCGCGCTTCCCCGCCGTCGCCCTGGAACCGCTGGAACGCGACCGCTTCGTCCAGGGGCTGTTGAGCTACCGTTTCCATCGCGGCGCCGACGGCCGCATCGACGGCGTCGCGCTCGATGCAGGCCGTGTGCGCGATCTAGCCTGTTCTCGTTTGTAGGCGCGGCGCGCTCAGCCGCGCCGACGCAGCACCCGCAGCACGCCGTACAACGCGACCAGCACCGCCAGCGAGGCGGCGATCGCTGCCCATTGCGCGCGCGTCATCGTCGCCAGGATCGCCGCCATCGTCAGCACCGCCAGCGCGGGCATGACCCAGGCGCCGCCCGGCATCGCGAAGGGTTCGCCGGGTCCGCGCAGATCGACGGCCTGGGCGCGCCAGGCGGCGATCGACACCGCCGCGAACAGCAGGCAGATGGCGCCGCCGGAGATCAGCGCCAGGGTTTCGAAATTGCCCATCCACGCCAGCGCCAGGGCGATGCCGGCATGCGCCGCTAGCGCCACGCGCGGCACGTGGTGCCGCGCATCGACGCGGCCGAAGGCCTGCGGCAGGTAGCCGTCGCGGCCGAGCGCGAACAGCAGCCGCGATGACGCGAACAGATTGCCCATCAGGAAGCCGGTCATCGACACGCCGGCGGTCAGCAGCAACAGGCCGTGGCCGGGCGACCAGATCGCGCCGGCGGCATCGGCGATCGGCGCGGTGCTCGCAGCGAGCCGCGCGCCCAACACGCCCTGGCAGACCACCTGGATGCCGACGTAAAGCAACACCACCACCACGATCGCCGACAAGGTCGCGCGCGGCACGTGGCGCGACGGGTCGCGCACTTCGCCGGTCGGCACCAGCGCGGTTTCCATGCCGGAGTAAGCGAACACCACCAGCACCATCGACGAACCGAGCGCGCTCCACGACGGCACCTCGCTCCAGCCGACCTGCTGCCAGTCGACGAAGTACAGCCCCAGCGTCGCCAGCAGGAACAGCGGGGTAAGTTTCAAAGTCGCCAGCAGCACGATCATGCGCGCGCCCAGGCGCACGCCGAAGGCATTGAGCGCGAACAGGACCGCGTAGACCGCGGCGATGAAGGCGCCGCGCGGCAGCGGCTCGCGCAGCACCGCCCAGGCATTGCCGGCCTGCTCGGCCAACGCCGCGGCGACACCGGCGCTGGAGGCGGTGTTGCAGATCCACATCAAGGCGCCGGCAAGAAAACCCGAGAACGGCCCGAACGCCGCACCGACGTAGGTATAGGGCCCGCCGGTCGCGGCGGCGCGACTGCCGATGGCCGAGAAGCACAGCGCGATCGGCACGATCGCGATGGCGCCGGCGACGAACACCAGCGGCGCGCTGACGCCCATGCGCCCGGACAGCAGCGCCGGCAGCATGAAGATGCCGGCGCCGACGATGATGTTGATGATCGAGGCGCCGAGCTGGAACGGGCCCAGCGCGCGCACCAGCGCGGCGTCGCCCTGCAATGCTTTCGATGGAGCGGCGGGCGCGACGGTTGCGGTCATGGCGAGTCCCGGGCGGGTCGCCGCAGCCTCGCACGGGCCGCGGCGAAAGGCGAGCGCGATGCGACCGGAACGCGCCCCCTGCCCTTGACCGCAAGCTCGAACGAATCGCCGCTCAGCAATGCTCGCGCATGAAGTCCACGAACACGCGCAGCTTGGTCGGTAACTGCTTGCGCGCCGGGTAATAGATATGGAACCCCGGGAACGCCGGCGTGTAAGCGTCGAGCACTTGCACCAGGCCGCCGCTGCGCAGGTCCTCGGTCACCATCGGCTCGAAGGCCTGCATCAGGCCGCAGCCGGCACGGACCATGTTCAAGGCCAGGCTGCTGTCGTTGTAGATCAGCCGCCCGGCGACGTCGACCTCGTACTCGCGGCCGTCGCGGGTGAACTCCCAGGCCATCAGCCGACCGCTGCCGGGCAGGCGATGGCGCAGGCATTCGTGGTCGACCAATTCCTCGGGTGTGCGCGGGTGCGTCCGCTGCTCGAAGTAGGCCGGCGACCCGACCACGATCTGCCGCTGCGGGCCTCCGAGCGGCAGCGCGATCATGTCCTTGGCCAGGCATTCGCCGAGGCGGATGCCGGCGTCGAAACCGCCCGCGACCAAGTCGGCGAGGGTGTCGTCGGCGAAGACCTCGACCTGCATCTGCGGATAACGGGCGAGGAACGCCGGCAGGTTCGGTTCGAGCAACAGGCGCGCGGCGACCCGGCCGGTGTTGATGCGCAGGCGCCCGGTCGGGCGGTCGCGGACCGCGTTGAGGTCGTCGAAGGCGGCCTCGATCTGGGCCAGCCCCGGGCCGATCTGTTCGAGGAAACGTGCGCCATGCTCGGTCAGGCCGACCCGGCGAGTGGTGCGGTTGAGCAGACGCACGCCGAGCTTGGCCTCCAGGGTGCGTACGGTTTGCGACAGCGCCGACGGCGACAGCTCCAGCTCGGCCGCGGCGCGAGTGAAGCTTTCGTGGTGGGCCACGCGGGCGAAGGCGATGACGGCGGGGAGCGGGTGGGAAGCCATACAGGGCACCGTTGATTATGAAGCAATGCTTCAAGAGTCATTCGGATAATTCCTGTTTTTTCAGCAATCCGCCAGGCCTATCGTCTGTCTCCTGGCCCCAGCCGACCCGGCCCGGGACGAGGACGCCGTATCGCCTACACGGGGTCGGGCCCATCGGACCGGTCTGATTGGCTCGGCCTGTCCGTCGCGACCTCGCCGCGCCGTGCTGCAAGGCCCGGCGCCGCCGGCCAGTTCGCTTCCGCCTTTCCCCTCCCCCGTTCGCAGAGGACTCCGCATGAACGCTACCGCCATCCCGACCCGCCGCCTCGGCCGCAACGGCCCGGCCGTCTCCGCACTCGGCCTGGGCTGCATGGGCATGAGCTTCGCCTATGGCGATGCCGACGAGGGCGAGTCGCTCGCCACCCTCGACCGTGCCCTCGAACTCGGCGTGACCCTGCTCGACACCGCCGACATGTACGGCCCGCACACCAACGAGCGCCTGCTCGGCAAAGCCTTGCGCGGCCGCCGCGAGGAGGTGTTCCTGGCGACCAAGTTCGGCATCGTGTTCGATCCCGACCGCCCCGAGCTGCGCGGCATCAACGGCCGCCCCGAATACGTGCGCAGCTCGATCGAAGGCAGCCTGCAGCGCCTGGGCACCGACCATATCGACCTGTACTACCAGCACCGCATCGACGCCGAGGTGCCGATCGAGGACACCGTCGGCGCGATGGCCGAACTGGTGCAACAGGGCAAGGTGCGCTACCTCGGCCTGTCGGAACCGTCGGCGCAGACCTTGCAGCGCGCGCATGCCGTGCACCCGATCACCGCGGTGCAGAGCGAATATTCGTTGTGGACGCGCGACCCCGAGCGCAACGACGTGCTCGCGACCTGCGAGCGTCTCGGCATCGGCTTCGTCCCCTACAGCCCGCTGGGCCGCGGCTTCCTGACCGGCAACATCGCCAGCCCGAGCGAGCTGCAAAGCGACGATTTCCGCCTGTCGACCCCGCGTTTCCAGGGCGACAACTTCGTCCGCAACCTGGAACTGGCCGAACAGGTGAAGCGATTGGCCACGAACAAGGGCTGCACGCCGGCACAACTGGCCCTGGCCTGGGTGCTGGCGCAGGGCGAGCACATCGTGCCGATCCCCGGCACCAAGCGCCGCAAGTACCTGGAAGACAACTTGGGCGCCTTGCAGGTGATGTTGTCGCCCGACGAACTCGCCGCACTCGACACGGTGTTCCGCCCGGACGCGATCGCCGGCGACCGCTACACCGCGGTCGGCATGGCGCTGATCGGGCGCTGAGGTTTAGCGGCTGGTTTGCGGCTGTTTTCGACAACAAGCGCGTAATCCGTTGCCCCCTTTGAAAAAGGGGGCCAGCGCCCTGCGCCGGCACTAGGTCCGAAACGGGTTGCGGCGCGGGGGATTTGCTTCTCGGCGTGATTCGCACTAGATGCGCAAAAGCAAATCCCCCTGCCCCCCTTTTTCAAAGGGGGAACTGCAACGGCTATTCGGACAATGAAGTCAGCGGCTGGTTTGCGGCCGACCGCAAGCGCGTACTCCATTGCCCCCTTTGAAAAAGGGGGCCAGCGCTTTACGCGAGCACGAAGCCAGATGCATCTTCAGCGCGGGGGATTTGCTTCTCGGCGTGATGCGCACTGATGCGCAAAAGCAAATCCCCCCTACCCCCCCTTTTCCAAAGGGGGGAACTGCAACGGCTAAAGCGTCGGTCACCACTGGTAGCGCACCGTCGCCGTCACCGTGCGCGGGTAGCCGTAGTAGCACCACGCCGCACTGTTGCAGACGCTGATGTATTCCTTGTCGGTGAGGTTGCTGGCATTGAGCTGGAAGCGCCAGTTCTGCAGGTCGTAGCGCAGCGAGGCGTCGAACACGGTGTAGGACGGGGTCTTCCACTGGTTGTAGATATCGCCGTAGTGCTCGCCGGTGTAACGCACGCCGGCGCCGACGCCCAGACCCGACAAGGGGCCGTAGGGAATCGTGTAGTCGGCGCCCAGCGAAGCGACGTTGCGCGGTTGCAGGGCGATCTGCTTGCCGAGCGCGGCGGCGTCGTTGGTCCGCGTCACCTCGCTGTCGGTATAGGTGTAGGCGCCGTACAGGCTCAGGCCGTTGCGCAGGTTCCAGCGGCCTTCGAGTTCGGCGCCGCGCACTCGGGTCTGGCCCTGCTGCACCGAGAACAAGGTGTGGTTCGGGTCGACCGTCAGGGTGTTTTCCTGCTTGATCTCGTAGACCGCCAGAGTCGCCAGCGCGCGGCCGTTGGCCGGCTGGAACTTCAATCCGGCTTCGATCTGTTCGCCGGTGGTCGGCTTGAATGATTGCCCGGCGAAGTCGACGCCCACGGTCGGCTCGAACGATTGCGACCAGGCCAGGTACGGCGCCCAGCCCGAATCGAACAGGTAGTTCACGCCCAGACGGCCGGAGAAGCGGCTGTCGCTCTGGCGTTCGCGCGCGACCGGCGTGGCCAACAGTTGTTCGGTGCGGGTGCGCACGCGGTCCTGGCGCCCGGCGGCGGTGATCACCCAGCGGTCGATCTCGATCTGGTCCTGCAGGTATAGCCCGAGCTGCTGCTGGGTCTTGTCCTGGCGCGAGGTATAGGCCGGCTTGACGATGGCGGCGCCGTAGACCGGAGCGAAGATATCCAGCGACGGCGCGCCGAAGGCGAACGCCGAGGCGTAGTCGCTGTTGAGGCGGCGGTAGTCGACGCCGGCCAGGACGGTGTGGCGCCAGGCGCCGGCATCGAGGTTCCACTGCAGGTTGTTGTCGACCGCGAACGAGGTCGACTCTTCTTCGAGCGGGAAGTAGTAGCGCGTCAGCGTGCGCTGGTCGGCCTGCAGGCCGAATGCGCCGACGCCGGCGTCGTGGTCGACCTCGACCTTGCCGTAGCGCAGGTTCTGGCGGAACTCGAGCGCGCCGCCGAAGCGGTGGCTGAATTCGTAGCCGACCGAGGTCATGGTCTTGAGGTAATCGTTCCAGCCCGGCTCGCCGGTGTAGCGATGGCTCGGAATCTTGCCGTTCGGGTTCGCAAGCAAGGTGCCGGCAGCCGGTAGGAAACCGCCGCCCTGGGCGGTGTCGGCCTTCTGGTAGCGCGCGAGCCAGGTCAGCGAGGTCGCTTCGCTCGGTTTCCAAGTCAAAGCCGGGGCGAAGAAGTAGCGATCGTCGTGGACGTAGTCGACGTGGTTGTCGCTGTTGCGCGCCAGGCCGGTGAGCCGGTAGGTCCAGCGGCCGCTGTCGCCGAGCGGGCCGCCGAAATCGAACGCCGCCTGGCGCAGATCGTAGTTGCCGACGGTGACTTCGACTTCGCGCAGCGGCTCGGCGACCGGGCGCTTACTCACCATATTGACCAGGCCGCCCGGCGGCATCGCCCCGTACGACACCGACGACGGCCCCTTCAGCACTTCCAGGCGTTCAAGGCCGTAGGGCTCGATGCGGGTGCCGCCGGTCCAGACGCCGTCGGTCAAGGCCAGCCCGTCCATGTAGCGCGCCGGGCTGAAACCGCGCACCAACAGCCAGTCGCTGCGGGTGTCCTGGCCGTAGCCGCCGCCCTGCGCGCCGGCGGTGTACCAGACCGCTTCCTCGACCCCCTGGATACCGCGGTCGCGCATCTGCTGCGCAGTCACCACCGAGATCGACTGCGGCACCTCGATCAGCGAGGTGTCGGTCTTGGTCACGGTCTGGCTGCGCCTGGCGATCGGCGCGCGCACCTGCACCTCGTCGAGCGTGGTCGGATCGCTCGCCTCGGTCGGTTCGGCCGCCCGCGCGGCGAACGCGCCGAGCAGCAGCGGCAAACCCAACAGAGCCAGACGGATCGCCTGCGGCAGCGCGGGCGGGTTCGATGCGGACGAGAACGGCATGGACGGAAGCCTGAGGGAGTCGGAAGGTACGGAACGCGCGCGGCGCGTCCCTGGGCGTCGTCGCCGGACCGTCGCGACCAAGCGCGACGCGGCCGGTGGCAGGACCCTGGAATTCCGGGCGCGCCACATTCACGAACAATAATCATTCTCATTTTACCCCGATACGGCGGCGGCGCAATCTGGCGCCCGTGCAGTGAAGCTGTCGAGCGCCGCAGTACCCGGCCACAGTCGCTCGGATGCCGTTCGTACTCGGTCTGCCGCCAACGCCGGCCCAGGACTTGGCGCAGCCGTCCCGCCCAGGCAGGCTGCGCTTCTCCCCTTCGTCGTCGAGAGCTCCGATGCGACTCGTTTCCCTGCGCGCACTGCCGGTCGCGCTCACTGCGGCCTGGTCCTGCCTGGCTGCAGAATCCGCCATCGCTGCCACGGCCGCGGAACCTGCGCAGGTCGCCGAGGCCGCGCAGCAGGTGCGCGACCAGGTCGTGACCTGGCGCCGCGACATCCATCAGCACCCGGAACTCGGCCAGCACGAAGTGCGCACGGCCAAGCTCATCGCCGACCAGTTGCGCAAGCTCGGTCTGCAGCCGCGTACCGGCATCGCCCACACCGGCGTGATCGCCGTGCTCAAGGGCGGCAAGCCGGGGCCGCGCATCGCGATCCGTGCCGACATGGATGCGCTGCCGGTGACCGAGCCGGCCGGGCTACCGTTCGCTTCGCAGGTCAAGGCCGACTACCGCGGCCAGCCGGTCGGGGTGATGCATGCCTGCGGCCACGACGCGCATGTCGCGATCCTGCTCGGCGTAGCCACCGCCTTGGCGGCGCAGAAAGAGCAACTGCCCGGCGAGGTGATGTTCGTGTTCCAGCCGGCCGAAGAAGGCCCGCCGGTGGCGGGCGCGCCGTTCGGTGCGGCGATGATGCTCAGCGAAGGCGTGTTCAAGGCGTTCAAACCCGAGGCGGTGTTCGGGCTGCACGTCTGGGCCGGCTTGAGTGTCGGCGAGGTCGGCTACCGCAGCGGGCCGATGCTCGCCAGCGCCGACGAATGGAGCCTGACCGTGCGCGGCAAGCAGACCCACGGCTCGCGCCCCTGGGACGGCGTGGACCCGATCACCGTCGGCGCGCAGATCCTGCTCGCCAGCCAGAGCCTGATCGCACGCCAGGTCAACATCGCCGCGACTCCGGTGGTGCTGACCGCCGGCCAGTTCAATGCCGGGGTGCGCTTCAACATCATTCCCGACGAAGCCAAGTTGGTCGGCACCCTGCGCACCTTCGATGTGGCGGTGCGCGAGGACGTGATCGCGCGCCTGCGCCGCACCGCCGAGGACTACGCCCACGCCGCCGGCGCCAGCGCCGAGTTGCAGGTGGTCAACAACGCGCCGGCGACGATCAACGACCCGGCCCTGACCCGGCGCGTGCTCCCGTCGCTGCAGCGCGCGGCCGGCGAGGCGCGGGTGAAGGAGTCGGCGATGGTGACCGTGGCCGAGGATTTCTCGCAGTTCGCCAACACCGTGCCGGGATTCTATTTCTTCGTCGGCTCGACCGCGGCGGGCATCGACCCGGCCAAGGCGCCGATCAATCATTCGCCACAGTTCCTGCTCGACGAGGGCGCGCTCGAAGTCGGCACCAAGACGATGCTGCAGGTGGCGCTGGATTATCTGCACGGCGGTTAGAGCGGGCCTACGCTGCAACGGGTAGGAGCGGCGTCCTAGCGGATTTCCTTCGGTCACAAGCCGCGATCACGGCATGGGGGTTACGACGCAGGCGCGGTTTCGCGGTCGCGACTTGCGTCGCTCCTACAGGGGGTGCCCCGCGATTCGATGAACACGGGGCGGGGCGAACCGAACCGACCAAGGTCGCGCAGCCCCGCCGGCGGGCATGGGCTAGGATCGGGACTTTCCTGCCGGAGTCCGTCGATGAAGCGTCCGCTGTCCGTCGCCTTGAGTTGCGTCCTGAGCTGCTCCGCCTTCGCCGCCCTCCCGCTCGCCGCCACGGCGCAAACCGCCGCGGCCTCGGCCGAACGCCCCGAAGTGAAAGCCGCCGCCGCTCAGGTCAAGGCCGATGTGATCGCCTGGCGCCGCGACTTCCACCAGCATCCGGAGCTGTCCAACCGCGAGGAGCGCACCGCGGCCAAGGTCGCCGAGCATCTGCGCAAGCTCGGCCTCAAGCCACGCACCGGCATCGCCCGCCACGGCGTGGTCGCGATCATCGAAGGCGGCAAGCCCGGGCCGAAGATCGCCCTGCGCGCCGACATGGACGCGCTGCCGGTCACCGAGCAGGTCGATCTGCCGTTCGCGTCCAAGGCCACGGCGAACTTCCGCGGCGAAACCGTCGGGGTGATGCACGCCTGCGGCCACGACGCCCACACCGGCATCCTGCTCGGCATCGCCGACGCCCTGGTGGCGATGAAGAAAGACCTGCCGGGCCAGGTGATGCTGGTGTTCCAGCCGGCCGAAGAGGGCGCGCCCGCCGACGAAGAGGGCGGCGCTTCGCTGATGCTCAAGGACGGGCTGTTCAAGGACTTCAAGCCCGAGGCCATGTTCGGCCTGCATGTGTTCTCGACCCTGTCGGCCGGCCAGCTCGGCGTGCGCCAGGGCCCGCTGATGGCGGCGTCCGATCGGTTCACCATCAAGATCAAGGGCCGCCAGACCCACGGCTCGGCGCCCTGGGCCGGGGTCGACCCGATCGTCGCCGCCGCCGACGTGATCGGCAGCGCCCAGACCATCGTCAGCCGCCGCACCAACATCGCCAAGCTGCCGGCGGTGGTGAGCTTCGGCGCGATCAAGGGCGGCATCCGCTACAACATCATTCCCGACGACGTCGAAATGATCGGCACCATCCGCACCTTCGACGAGGGCATGCGCCAGGCGATCTTCAAGGACCTCAAGAACGTCGCCGAACACGTCAGCACCGCGCACGGCGCCCATGCCGAGGCCACGGTGCCCGACCAGGACGGCAACCCGGTGACCTACAACGACCCGGCCCTGACCGCGCGCATGCTGCCGAGCCTCAAGGCCGTGGCCGGCGACGCCAACGTGGTCGAGATGCCGCTGGTGATGGGCGCCGAGGACTTCTCGTACTACGCCAAGGAGGTGCCGGCGATGTTCTTCTTCGTCGGCGCGACCGCGCCGGGCGTCGACGCGGCCACCGCGCCGAGCAACCATTCGCCGAAGTTCAAGCTCGACGAGAGCTCGCTCGACGTCGGCCTGCGCGCGATGCTGCAGGTGACGCTGGACTATCTGCATGGGGCGAAGGCGGCGGGCTAAGGCGGGAAGCACCCCCGGCCCCCTTTTCCAAAGGGGGAACAGCCGAGGCAAGTCAGAAGGCGCAACACCGGCGAGATGCGCAACACCAACCACTCGCCCTGCGTAACTCCCTGCCCCCTTTGACAAAGGGGGCAAGCGCCCGGCCTGTGTTCGAAGTGCGCGTCGTCTGTCGGCGCGGGGGATTTGCTGTTCGGCGCGATGCGCCGCAAGCACCAGCAAATCCCCCTCCCCTCTTTTTCAAAGGAGGGAAACGCAAAGGCCAGGCTGGGGCGGGGTTGCGGCGGGCTGGAGCAGGCCAGGCAACCGATCCTAACGGGCCTCCCCATCGCCAGCGGCTAAAATGTCGCCATGACTTCCCATGACCTCCCCCTCGGCCGCCACGTCGATTACCCGCGCGAGTACGACGCCTCGCTGCTGTTTCCGATCGCCCGCTCGCTCGGCCGCGCCCATATCGGCCTGGCCGACGACGCCCTGCCCTTCGTCGGCATCGACCGCTGGCACGCCTACGAGCTGAGCTGGCTGGACGCTCGCGGCAAGCCGCGCGTCGGCACCGCGACCCTGTCGGTGCCGGCGACTTCGCCGCAGCTGATCGAGTCCAAGTCGCTCAAGCTCTACCTCAACTCCTTCAATGCCACCCGCTTCGACGACGATGGCATGGTCCTGGCGACCATCGCCCGCGATCTGTCGGCCGCCGCCGGCGCGCCGGTCGAGGTCGCATTCGGCCTGCCGCCGATCGACACCGCCGACGGCGTCGAGTCGATCGACGAGCTCGACGTCGTGATCGACGACTACGGCCCACCGAACGCCGAGCACCTCGCCGCCGATGCCGGCGAGATCGTCGAGGAAACCCTCGGCAGCGCGCTGCTCAAGTCGAATTGTCCGGTCACCGGTCAACCGGACTGGGCGCGGGTGGTCATCGCCTATCGCGGCCCCAAGCTCGATCGCGCCGCGCTGTTGCGCTATCTGGTCTCGTTCCGCGACCACGCCGAGTTCCACGAGCAATGCGTCGAACGCATCCATTCCGACCTCAGCCGCCGCTGCCAGCCGCAGTGGCTGTCGGTCGAGGCGCGCTACACCCGCCGCGGCGGCTTGGACATCAACCCCTGGCGCGGCAGCCCGGGCCTGTCGCGTCCGAGCGTCGGCCGCGACGAACGCCAGTAATGTGCCTTTGAGCCCGGCCTCTGGGCCGGGCCGTCCGCTGCGCTGAATGCGCAGAATCACATTATTCAGTTTTGTAATGTGAGTTCACGCCGGCGCTATACATTTTTAACAAGCCGCATGTCATGTTGCGCTCGCCACTTCGGCAGGAGCCCTCAACCCATGACTACCCCGGACAAGAAAGCCGATTTTTCCGATGTGACCACCCATGTCGATACCACCGCGGAGAAAGTCGAGAAGGCCGACTTCTCCGACGTGACGGTGACGGTCGATACGACTGCGGAAAAAGTCGGCGAACAGACCTATACGGTCGAAAAGGGCGACACGCTTTCGCATATCGCCAAACAGTTCTACGGCAAGGCGAGCAAGTGGAACGCGATCTTCGAGGCCAATCGCGATCAGCTCGACGATCCCGACCAGATCCAGCCCGGCCAGATCCTCAAGATTCCGACCATCAACGACTGATCCGTCGACTGCGTTTCACCATCATCACCATCGTCTTTCCAGGAGATCCACCATGTTGATCCGCAATCGTACGCATTACGCCGTTGCCGCTGCCCTCGTGGCCGCGTTGGCCCTGGCCGGCTGCAAGAAGAAGGAAGAAGCGGTGGCGCCCGCACCGGCTCCGGCCCCGACCGAAACCCCGGCTCCGGCGCCGGTCGAACCCGCTCCGGCCCCGGCCGCGTTGAGCGTGGTGTCGGTGACCTTGGGCACCGCCGCCGGTCCGGACAAGAAGATCGCCGCGCCGACCACCAGCTTCAAGCCGACCGACAAGATCGTCGCCTCGGTCGCCACCGACGGCACCGCAAGCAACGCCGAAGTGGCCGCCAAGCTCGTCTATCAGGACGGCCAGACCGCCGGTGAAGAGAAGCAGACCCTCAACACCACCGGTGCCGAAACCACCAACTTCCAGTTCGCCAAGGCTTCGCCGTGGCCGGCCGGCAAGTACAAGGTCGAGATCAGCGCCAACGGCGCCGTGGCCAACACCACCGAACTCGAAGTGAAGTAACCCTCTCTCTCCGCCTCATGGGCGGGCAAGCCCGGGCGCGGCTCACTGCCGCGCCCTTTTTTTGTCCGCGCGATCCGTAATCGCCGATGGACCAGGGCTTGCAGCAGATCGCTTCAGAACTTCAGCAAACGGGTTCCCCCTTTTGAAAAAGGGGGGCCGGAGGATTTGCTCCTGCTGCGCCAACCCCGCATCGATTCCGCGGCGCCGAACCCGCCACTACCCCTGCGGAAACTCCCCGTCCACGTACAGCCAGCGCCCCTCGACCCGGACGAAGCGACTGAGCTCGTGCAGGCGCGCCGCCGAACCGCCGCCGACCCGATAACGGGCGACGAATTCGACCGTCGCCGCGTCCTCGCCGTCGAGACGGTGCCGCTTCACGTCCAGGCCGAGCCAGCGCACCCCCGGCTCGAAATCGAGCTCGCTGGGGCAGGTGTCCGGGAACCAGCTGGCCCGCAGGTACTCCAGGTCGCCCAAGGCGTAGGCGCTGTAGCGCGAGCGCATCAGGGCCTCGGCGGTAGCGGCGGCGGCCCCGGCATGCAGCCGGCCGCAGCAGTCGGCATAGCGGCGCGAAGGGTCGCAGGGGCAGGCGGCGGGCAACGCGATACGGGCGGTCATGGCGATATTTTCGTCGCAAGCACGCCGCTGCGACTACCATGCGCGTCCTCTCCCCTGTCCCGAGCCCCGCCATGAAACCGCCTGCCTACCTCGACGACGAGCAGATCGAACGCCTGGCCGACCTGCTCGATCAGCGCGCCGTGCCCCACAAGGGCTTCAATCTGGAAGCGCTGGACGGCTTCCTGTCGGCCCTGGCGGTCAGCCCCGAACAGCCGACGGCCGAGGAATGGCAGCCGGTGGTCTGGGGCGGAAAGGCGCCGCGCTGGAACGACCAGGCCGAGGCCGACGAGATCCAGGCCTTGTTGCTCGGCCACTGGAATATGGTCAGCTCGCGCGTCTGCCACGGCGACGACGACCTGCCCGACCACCTGGCGCCCCTGCTGTGGCTGCCGGAAGAGCCCGAAGCCGATGCCCCGGACGAACTCGACGTCGGCCGCGACTGGGCCTTCGGTTTCTTCCGCGGCGTCGAGCTGCGCGAAGGGGCCTGGGACCAGTGGCTCGACGACAACGACTGGATGGACGAAATCTTCGGCCTGTTCGACCGCCTCGCCAGCGGCGAAGTGCTCGGCGAGGACCCGGCGGCGCCGCCGACCCCGATCAGCTACCGCGAGCGCCTGGAGATCGTTGCCGGCCTGCCCGGCATGCTGGCCGACCTGCACCACCACCGCATCGAGGCCCTGACCCCGCGCGAACCGCTGCGCCGCGTCGAGACCCCGGACCGCAACGACCCCTGCTCCTGCGGCAGCGGCAAGAAGTACAAGAAGTGCTGCGGCGCCTGAGCCGCGCGCGCTGAAGCACGGCCACCGCTGCGCCATCGCAGCTCGCCATGCAGCGGGGCCGCATCGACATCGTCGCTGCGGCCCCGATCGGTTTCGTGTCCATAGCCATAACCGCTGACTCGAAACGCACCCGCCGCATCGCCGGCGCCTCTTGCCGGCCGCGCCGGGGCCGATGAGAAAATGGCGCCGATCCCATCGGTTCCGTTCGGCGATGTCGACCCATCCCTGCCTGCGCTGCGGCGCCTGCTGCGCCCATTTCCGCGTCGCCTTCCACTGGAGCGAAACCGACGCCCACCCGGACGGCCTCACCCCGAGCGCCGCGACCGAAGTCCTCGACCCGCACCGCGTGGTCATGCGCGGCACCTATGCCGGCCGCATCCATTGCCATTCCCTGCGCGGCACGGTCGGCGCCGACGCCCAGTGCGGCATCTACCCGCTGCGCCCTTCGCCCTGCCGCGAGCTGTACCCCGCGTGGGAAGACGGGCGACCAAGCCCGCAATGCGATCAGGCGCGGGCAGCGTATGGCTTGGAGCCGTTATCGCCGCAGCATTGGTCGGCGAGCGCGCGGTCCGTTACGGATCACGACCGCCCGAGCACGAACGCAATGACCCACCGTTCGGCGAACGCTACGGACTAGACCGATCCACGGCGGCCCCGCTCCACGCCCTCAGCAAGGGCTCGCGGTAGTCGGCGTCTTTTTCGTTCCAATGGACATAACCGTTGGGCAGGTCGATGTGGAAGAAGCTCTCGTAGTAATCCTCGTCGAGCGCGGCTTCGTCCTGGTCGCGGCCGAAGATCTTGGCCCGGACCGCATGGGTTTCCAGCTCGGTGTCTTCCTGCTGCAGCGCGATCAAGGTGTAGGACTCGCTCGCGGCGGCGACGCGCTCGAACGGCTCGATCGCGTACAGCTTCGCCAACGCGCGGATCAGGCGGTCGCTGGCCGCACCGGTCGACGACAGCACCAGGCCTTCGCCGTAGACGTGCTCTTGCCGCAGGTGCATGTCGGCATCGAATCCCGGACCGATCCGCTTCACCAGTCGCGCGTCCAGCCCGACGATCTCGCCCTCGTGACGCGCCGACATGCGGAAGTAGTAGTGATCCGCATCCGAGCGCAGATCTTCGATCTTGAAGGTGCAGTCGACGAAACCGTCCTCGCAGGCTTCGGTCAATTCCGGCAGCGCCGAGTCGGTTTGCTCCGTTTGCATCGCAGGTCCTCCACGGATGGTTCGAGCGGTCGACGACTCGGCCGCCGCAGCAATGAGCCGGGCCCGTCCAGGGCAAGCCCGGGACGCATCATTCCATAGCGCGTCGGCCTTATACCCGTCCGGTCTTTGCCTCGCCCCGCCCGAACCGCGACAATGGCGGGCCGGATCGCAGCCGCACCGCTTTCCGCAAGGACCCTGCTCCGCCCCGTGCGCCAGCGCACGGCGGCCCCACTGGAGATCGTAATGACCGAGTTCGTAGCGACGCCGCCCGCAGGCGGCGCCAAGATCACCAAGACCCCGACCGGCCTCAACGTGCCGGATCGTCCGATCATCCCGTTCATCGAAGGCGACGGCACCGGCCCGGACATCTGGCGCGCTTCGGTGCGCGTGCTCGACGCCGCGGTCGCCAAGGCCTACGGCGGCCAGAAGAAGATCGAATGGGTCGAGGTCTTCGCCGGCGAAAAAGCCAACAACACTTATGGCACCTGGCTGCCGGACGGCACCGTGCAGGCCTGCCGCGACTACCTGGTCAGCATCAAGGGTCCGCTGACCACGCCGGTCGGCGGCGGCATCCGTTCGCTCAACGTCGCCCTGCGCCAGATGCTCGACCTGTACGTCTGCCTGCGCCCGGTGCGTTGGTTCGAAGGCGTGCCCTCGCCGGTCAAGAAGCCGGGCGACGTCGACATGGTGATCTTCCGCGAGAACACCGAGGACATCTACGCCGGCATCGAATGGGCCGGCGGCAGCGCCGACTCGCAGAAGGTGCTGGATTTCCTGCAGAAGGAATTCCCGCAGGCATTCGACAAGATCCGCTTCGGCACCGCCGAGAAGAACGCGGCGTGGCTCGGCGAACTGCAGGCCATCGGCGCTCCGGCGCGCGAGCTGCCGGTCGAAGTCGGCCTGGGCATCAAGCCGGTCAGCCGCCTCGGCACCGAGCGCCTGGTGCACAGCGCGATTTCCTACGCGATCGAGAACAAGCGCAAGTCGGTGACCCTGGTCCACAAGGGCAACATCATGAAGTACACCGAAGGTGGCTTCCGTGACTGGGGCTACCAGGTGGCGCGCGACTACTTCGGCGCGGTCGAACTCGACGGCGGCCCCTGGCACGTGATTCCGGAAGGCAAGCCGGGCGCGGGCCTGGTCATCAAGGACGCCATCGCCGACGCCTTCCTGCAGCAGATCCTGCTGCGTCCGAAGGAATACGACGTGTCGGCGACGCTGAACCTCAACGGCGACTACCTGTCCGACGCGCTCGCCGCGCAGGTCGGCGGCATCGGCATCGCCCCGGGCGCGAACATCAACTACGTGACCGGCCACGCCGTGTTCGAGGCGACCCACGGCACCGCGCCGAAGTACGCCGGCCTGGACAAGGTCAACCCGGGTTCGGTGATCCTGTCGGGCGAGATGATGCTGCGTTACCTGGGCTGGACCGAAGCGGCCGATGCCATCATCGCCGCGATGGACAAGGCGATCGCCAGCAAGCGCGTGACCTACGACTTCGCCCGTCTGATGGACGGCGCGACCGAGGTCAAGTGCTCGGAGTTCGCCGACGAGATCATCAAGCACCTGTAATCGGGTCGCCGACGACGATCGTACAAAGGGGCGCTTCGGCGCCCCTTTGTTTTGGCGGGGTCTGTGCGCCGCAAAGCCGTCGATCTGCTTAAGGGTAGGAGCGGCGCGAGCCGCGACCGCGCTGCGTCGGTCTCGCGCCGGCTCCGGCGCAACCCTCTGTAGGAGCGACGTGAGTCGCGACCAAGGGACCAGCAGGAGTAACAGAGCCTATGCCATTCATCGAAGCGGCGTGCCGTCGCGAGGGTAGGAGCGGCGCGAGCCGCGACCGCGCTATGACAGTCTTGCGACGTATCGGTATGGTTAGGCGGCAGGCGCTCAAAGCAAAGCTTCCGTCCGCTAACGCGGCCGGGTTACTTTCTTTTGCTAAGCCCAAAAGTCCGTCTGGATTCCCTTCGGTCAAAGGTAACCAAAGAAAAGGGCTCTCCTTGCAAGGGCACAGGCCACGAGTGCGATGCTGTCGCAGGGATTTTCCGATAAGACATCCTTGTCTTATCGGAAAACGGCGCACGTCCTGTGCGCCGCCCTCCGGGTCTCCAGGTGTTCTCGCTAGCTCATCGCCGCGCCAAGCTCTTCAGAGCAACAGCAACAACAAAATTGCCGTTGCCGTTGCCGTTGCCGTTGCCGTTGCCGCAAGGATTTTGCTGTTGCTGTGCGTCGCCTCGCACTAGCGAAGGCAGACGAAGACCCGGAGGGCGGCGCGCACGGATGCGCGCCGTTTTTCATCGGTACAGGGATGTCCCGTATGAAAAATCCCCGCGTCGGCACCGCTCGTGCGGGCCTGTGATTCAAAGAAAAGCAACTTCTTTGGTTACCTTTGACCGAAGGGAATCCAGACGGACTTTTGTTGCTTATGACAAAAGAAAGTAACCCGCCGCTTTAGTGGCGGAAGCTTTTGGCGTTTGATCTAGATCTTGCTTAAGCGAAACGCGGCAAACCTGTTACAGCGCGGTCGCGGCTTGTGACCGAAGGAAATCCAGTAGGACGCCGCTCCCACCCTTGGCGGCGTCGCTGCAGCGGATTCGACGAGGCGCTTTAGTGGCGGAAACTTTTGGCGTTTGATCCTGATCTTGCTTGAGCGAAGCGCCGCGAGACCGAAACAGCGCGGTCGCGGCTTACGCTGCTCCTACCCTTAGGCTTCGGGAAATCGAACCAGCCCCGCTCAGCGCATATACGGCGCCTGCGTACTCTCCACCTGCTTGCGCTGGATCTGTTCGATCTTGGCGCGCTCCTCTTCCGCAGTCAGGCGGTGCTTCGGCGCGATGTTCGGTTCGATCAGGCGCATCCAGCTGCGGGTGATCTGTTTGCTCTCTTCTTCGCAACGCAGCGCGCGCGCCTCCGGCAGACGGCCGGTGGTGACGATGCGCAGGTACTTGCCCGGGTTGTTGCCGTAGATCATGCACTGCAGGTTGAAGTAGCGCTGCGCCCCGACCGAGTGCTCGTCGGCATAGGTGGCCATGTCGTGCTGGCCATCGTCGGTGGCGATGAAGAAGGTCGCGGCGAGCTGCAGTTTCTGGGCGATGTCGCTGGAGGACTCATCGGCGCTGACCAGGGACAGCATCAGGGTCGTGGCCAACTGGTCGACGGCGTCTTCCTCGCGACCGGTCGAAGGCAGGTCGAGCATGTCGATCAGGGCGTGGCCGGTCTCGTGCAGCATCAGGAAACGCAGATTCGCCAGCAGGTAGTCGAGCTGGTCGCGCGTGGCGCCGCCGTTGGCCTGGACGAAGGCCGCACCCTGGCGCACCAGCAGATCGATCATCTCGTAACACAGGACGACATCGCCCTTGTCCTTGGCGTAGAAGGCGTTGACCGTGCCGCATTCGGCGGCGATGAAGTTGATCGGCCGCGGCAGGGTGAGCCAGCCATCGAGCTGGTTGACCTCGGGTAAGTGCCTGAGCAGATCGATCTCGCGCGCCATCTCGTACGTCGGCAGCAACTCGCCGCTGCGCGGAACCACGTACTGGTAAGTGAAATGCGTGCCGTCGGCCTTCTCTTCCGGCACCACGGCAGCGACTTCGGTCGCGGCCGCTTCCGGCGGCTTGACCGCTTCGAGCGGCTTGATGGCGGCGACGGGTTTGGCGGCGGCGACCAGCGCCGCGGCGGCCTGTTTCTGCGACCAGACGCTGTAGCCCCAGATCGAGCAGACCGCGATCAGAGCGGTCGCCAGCAGGCCGATGATGATCTTCTGTACCATGTTTGTGGCTCTTGGCTGGAATACTGCAAGACCGAAGGGATCGGCCCACTTCCGAGCGCACAGGACGCGGTGACGATTGGATTCCCCCAACGGCCGTGATTCCAATCGGTGCCTACAGCGTCCTTGCCCCGTCAAGGGCGGATGGTACTCCGATGCTTATGTGACTGCATCCGCTTTTTTGACAGTAGATTTCCTTGCCGATGCACCGTCGATAGTGCGTTCTAAGCCGCCCGCCGCACCGCATGAGACCTGCGAGCAAGCGCCGGCGAACACCACACGCCCCACCCGGAACGGACGCCATGACCGCTACCACTGACGACCCGCTCGATGGCGGTCCCTTCGCCGGCGTCGACCTCGACGCCTTCGGCGAACCCGCTCGCGGCGCCGTCCTCGAAGCCTCGCAGGATTTCCGCGACGTCCTCGCAGGCCGTCGACCGAGCTTCGCCCAACCCGACATGGACGCGCCGCTGCCGGCCGACGGCGGCAGCCACGGCTACATCGGCCGCGGTTACCGGCTCTGGATTTGCCGCAGCCTGTCGAGCTTCGGCGGCGTCCACGGTTATGTGTACGGCCCGGTGCTGAGCTTCGATCAGGACGTCGCCCCCGGCAACGAACGCTCGCTCGCCGCTACCCGTTTCTATACCGCCGCGCAGCTGCACGCGCTGTTGGCGCAGGCATGACGACGTTCGCTCGCTACCTTTGGCTTCTGGTCGCCGCGATCGCACTGCCGGCGTGGGTACATTGGCCCTACGTGGTCGGCGAGATCGATCTGGCCTCGGTCGAGATCATGACCTCGACCCGCTTCCTGTTCGAACTCGCGCTGTCGACGAGTTTCGGCTTCGTGCTGCTGGTGCTGCCGTGGTCGCTGTGGTTGCGGCAACGGCGCCGCGGCGTGTTGCCGCGCGATACCTGGATCGCGGCGACGGCGATGACCTCGGCGACCCTGCTCGGCCTGCACTCGAACATGACCATGTACGCGCCGTTCTACGGCAATACCTGGGCACCGTGGGAACCGACCTTCGAGTTGTTCCTGCCGCACGCCCTGTCGGTGCTGGCGATCCTGGCGCTGACCATCGCGCTGGAAGCGATCGGCGCGCAACGTGCGTTGCGCGCGGGCGTGTCGGCCGCCGTGTCTTCCGGCCGGTCCTGAGCCGCATTCGACTGAGCCGCGCTCGGCGGCGCCGTTGCTTCTCAGCAGTCGTCGTTCTCGTGGGCGAGGCGTTCGAGCTGATCGTCCAGCTTCTCGCGCTCGGCCTTCGACAAGGCCGCCTTGTGCAGTTCCACCGGCAGCAGGCGTTCGCCGTCGGGGCTGATCCAGCGCCCCTTGAGGGCGCCGTCGCGGCCGTTGAGCATCATCGCGCCGGTGACGCCGGTAACGCGGCCGTTCTCGACCAGGGCCAGATGACCGGCTTCGTCGCGGGTGGCCTGGACGCTGAGCCACTGCGACACGCCGTCGTAACGATACATCGCGGTGAGCAAGCGCTGGCCGCCGCCGCATCCGCTCTCCTGGTCGACCAGGTACAGGGTCGCCGCGCGCTTGCCGACGTGGCCGGTGTAGCGGGTCGCAATCGGCTCCTCGGCGCAGGCCAGGCCGGCCCAACACAGCAATGCGAGGGCGAGGCCGTAGCGATGCGAAACCGGCAGCGGCGTCCTTGTCGTGGCGATCATGATCGTTTCATCCGTAAGCAAAGCGGCGCTGCCGCGGCGGCGGCGAGCATGCCACACGCATCGCGGCTGCGCCGTACACTCCTGACATGGCCCCCCTGCCCGCCGCCGACGTCACCATTGAAGCCGCCGCCGTCGCCGGTCTGATCCGCGACGCCTTCGCCGATTACCACGCGCGTTTCGCCGCGATCACCCGCCGCGCCCAGGGCCGGTTCGAGCGCAGCGACTGGAGCGGCGAACGCGACGATGCGATCGAGCGCATCGAGCTCTACGACCTGTGCATCGCCGAGGCCAGCGACTCGCTCGAACGCCGGCTCGGCGAGCGCGCCCGCGACCGCGTGCTGTGGTCGGCGGTGCATGCGGCCTATGCCGAAACGATCGCGCCGCTGCTCGACTGCGAGCTCTACAAGACCTTCTTCAATACCCTGACCCGGCGTTTCTTCAAGACCCGCGGCGTCGACCCGGCGATGGAGTTCGTCGCCCTCGACATCGAGCCGACCGACGCCATCACCCACCCGGTGGCGCGCCACAGCTATGCGGTGTCGGAGGATCGCCTGGTAGAAACTTTCATGCGTGTGCTCGGCGACTACCCGTTCGCGGTGCCGTACGCGCACCGCACGCGCTGCGCCGCCGGCATCGCGGTGCGGCTGCAGGAGGACTTGCAGCACTGGGGCCCGCATCCGGTGCGCGCGGTCGAGCTGCTCGACACCGTGTTCTATCGCGAGCGCCGCGCCTATCTGGTCGGACGCGTGTTCGGCGAGCGCTCGTTCTCGCCGTGCGTGATAGCCCTGGTCAACGACGGCGGCGCGCTCAAGGTCGACGCGGTGCTGACCTTGCGCAGCGAAGTCGTGCAGTTGTTCAGTTACTCGCGCAGCTATTTCCATGCCGACCTCGGTACGGTCGGCGATGCGGTGGTGTTCCTGCGCACCCTGCTGCCGGGCAAGCCCATCGACGAGCTCTACACCGTACTCGGCCGCGCCAAGCAGGGCAAGACCGAGCGCTACCGCACCTTCTTCCGCCAGTTCGCGGCGCAGCCCGGCGAACGCCTGATCCGCGCCGAAGGCGAGCGCGGCATGGTCATGGCGGTGTTCACCCTGCCCAGCTATCCGCTGGTGTTCAAGATCATCCGCGACCGCTTCGCCTACCCGAAGGAAGTCGCGCGCGAGGAGGTCGAGGCCAAGTACTCGCTGGTGTTCCGCCACGATCGCGTCGGCCGCCTGGTCGACGCACAGCCGTTCCGTTTCCTGCGCTTTCCGCGCGCGCGCTTCGCCCCGGACCTGCTTGAGGAGTTATTGAGCACCTGCGCCAGCAGCATCAGCCTGGACGGCGACGACCTGGTGTTGCACCTGTGCTATGTCGAGCGCCGCCTGCGCCCGCTCAACCTGTACGTGCGCGAGCAGACCGCCGAGGCGGCGCGCGCGGCGGTGATCGACTACGGCCAGGCGATCCGCGACCTGGCCTTGAGCAACATCTTCCCGGGCGATCTGCTGCTGAAGAACTTCGGCGTGTCGCGGCACGGCCGCGCGGTGTTCTACGACTACGACGAGTTATGCCTGGTCACCGACTGCCGCTTCCGCAACGTGCCGGAACCGCGCAACCACGAGGAAGAGATGGAGTCCGGGGCCTGGTTCTATGCCGCCGGCAACGACGTGTTCCCGGCCCAGTTCCCGCGCTTCCTGGGCCTGTCGCCGGCGCTGCTCGGTGCGCTGATGCACGCGCATGCCGACATCTTCCGGGTCGAGTGGTGGCAACAGGTGCAGGACGGTCTGGTCAGCGGCCGTCACAACGACGTGGCGCCGTACCCGGAGCAGCGGCGGCTGCCTTAGTGGACGGACTCGCTTGCCGCTTGATGCTGAGGCTATCGCCTCACTGATGCCCTCATCCGGCTCTTCGAGCCAGCTTCTCCCGCGAACGGGAGAAGGGCTAGTCCCGCCGCTGCGTTGTTCCCTCTCCCGCTTGCGGGAGAGGGTTGGGGTGAGGGCACGACCGCCGCGCCCTGCACACCTCACGCACAACCATGCGCATCGCGGCAGGCGTCCTGACGGGTCAGGCTTTCCGGGGTGCGAGCGAACCAGGCGCGCCAACCGGCGACGGCGGCGGTCGCCGAACGCCGGGCGACGACTTGCCGGCTGCGCTCGACCACGGCCGCGGCAGCGGTCTCGGCGACGTCGTCGTCGGCATCGCGCGGATCGACGAAATGGCCGTGCAGGAACATCAGGTTCTTGTAGATATTCATGGCTCGTCTCCCTGCGGCGCCGGCCCGGTATGGACTGGCTTATTGAGTGATTCGCAAGGTACGCTCGCCGGATACGGCAAAAAAGCGCGCCGTTTGCAAGCCAGACTTGAAAGGGATTCAAGATGAATCGACCGCCGCTGCATGCGCTGCTGGGCTTCGCGACCGCTGCGCGCACGGGCAACCTGACCCGCGCCGCCGATTCGATGAACCTGACGGTCAGCGCCCTCAGCCACCAGATCCGCACCCTGGAAGAACGGCTGGGCCGACGCCTGTTCGAGCGCGGGCCGCGCGGAGTGCGGCTGACCGCCGACGGCGAGCGGCTGCTGTCGGTGGTCGCACCGCACCTGGATGCGCTCGACCATGCCCTGCGCCCCTACAGCCCGCGCCGCGACGAGGTGCTGACCCTGAGCCTGATGGCCTCGATGGCCTCGGCCTGGCTGGTGCCGCGGCTCGGCAGCTTCGTCGCCCGCTGCCCGCAGCTCGAACTCAATCTGTTCTCGTCCGCGGCAGTGGTCGATTTCGATCGCGAGCCGGGCATCGACGCGGCCATGCGCGGCGGCTACGGGCGTTGGCCGGGATTGGTCACCGAGCATCTGTTCAACGAGACCCTGATCCCGGTCGCCAGCCCAGCCCTGATCGAACGCATGGGCGGCGAGTTGCCGGCGCAGGAGGACCTGCATCGCTGGCCCTTGCTCGGCGACCTGTCGCCGTATTGGAAAGACTGGTTCGAGCGTTACGGCGGCAAGATGCCGAACCGCTACGTCGCCCATTTCGACGATTCCGAAACCATGCACCGCGCCGCGGTCGAAGGCCTCGGCGTCGCGCTGGGGCGCATGGCGCGCACGCGCCTGTTGATCCAGAACGGCCAGTTGGTGCCGCTGAGCCAATGCCGGCTGCAGATCGATTGGGGCCATTACCTGGTGTACCCGCAGCGCTCGATCGATCACGCCGGGCTCGGCTCGTTCCGCACCTGGTTGCACGAGCAGGCGACGGCCTACGTCGCTGAGATGGAAGCCGATCACCTCGCCCGCCACGGACGCACCGCCAAGACGGCTAATGGCCCCGCCGCCAGCCCCGCGAGCGGCCCCGCCGGCAGCGGCGCCAAGGTCGTCCGCAAGCGCCGTTGAGCACATCCCCTGTGCAGGGCGCTTGCGGTAGGCTGGCGCCCCCTGTCCGATGCCACCGGAGTCCGTTGCATGGAACGTAACCGTACTGCCCGATTGCTGTTGCTCGCCGCGTTGCTGCCCGGCCTGGCCGTGGTCGCGCACGCGCAGAAGCCCGCCGCCAAGGCCAAGGCCGCCGAGAGCGCCGCCAAGACCGCCGAACCGGCCGCCAACGCCGCACTCAAGAAGGTCATCGCCGGCAGCTGGCGCGACCCGAAGAACGTCGCCCGCGACGCCTACCGTCATCCGCTGGAAACGCTGCAGTTCTTCGGCGTGCGTCCGGACCAGACCGTCATCGAGATCACCCCGGGCGGCGGCTGGTACGCGGAAATCCTCGCGCCGTATCTGTCCGAGCGCGGCCGCTACGTCGCCGCCGTGGTCGACCCCGACACGCAGTCCGAGGACGGCGCGCGCAAGTACTACGCCAAGGCCAAGACCAACCTGGAAACCAAGTTCGCCGGCGCGCCGGCGCAGTTCGACAAGGCCGTGGTCGCCGCCTACGACAGCTACAAGCCGGCGTTCGGCCCGTCCGCTTCGGCCGACGTCGTGCTGACCTTCCGCAATGTCCACAACTGGCGTTCGGCCGACCAGGCCGAGGGCATGTTCAAGGGCTTCTTCGACGTGCTCAAGCCGGGCGGCACCCTCGGCGTGGTCGAGCATCGCGCCAAGACCGACGTGTCGGCCAACGACAAGAGCGGTTACGTCGGCCAGGCGCAGGTCATCGCGATGGCCGAAGCGGCCGGCTTCAAGCTCGAGGCCAAGAGCGAGATCAACGCCAATCCGCGCGACACCAAGGACTACCCGAACGGCGTGTGGACCCTGCCGCCGTCGAACGACCACGCGGCCGCCGACGCGGCCAAGTACAAAGCCATCGGCGAAAGCGACCGCATGACCCTGCGTTTCCGCAAGCCGCGCTGAGTCCACCGACACAGCGCCGTAGTACACCGCGAGGCGGCCCGCGCCGCCTCGCGCCCTGCCCGGCCCCGCCCGCGTGCTGATCGCCTTCAACAAACCCTATGGCGTGCTGTGTCAGTTCACCGACCGCAGCCTGCCGCCGCGCCCCACCTTGGCCGGCTTCGGCCTGCCGCCGGACGTGTACGCGGCCGGTCGCCTGGACCACGACAGCGAAGGCCTGTTGCTGCTCACCGACGACGGCGGCCTGGCCCATCGCCTGACCGACCCGCGCCACAAACAGCCGAAGACCTATTGGGTGCAGGTCGAGGGCGATCCGCAGGATCAGGCGCTGAGCGCCTTGCGCGATGGCGTCGAACTCAACGACGGCCGCACCCTGCCGGCGCAGGTCGAACGCCTCGACGCGCCGGCGCTGTGGCCGCGCGATCCGCCGGTGCGTTTCCGCAAGACCGTGCCCGATGCCTGGCTGGCGATCACCATCCACGAAGGCCGCAACCGCCAGGTGCGGCGCATGACCGCCGCGGTCGGCTTGCCGACCCTGCGCCTGGTGCGCGTGGCGATCGGGCCGCATCGGTTGGACGGGCTGATGCCGGGGCAATGGAGCCCGCGCTGAGGACCGCTCAGTCGCGGCAGTGCCGCGCGGCCTCGGTGAGTTCGCGCACTTCCACGCCCTTGCAAAAATAGCCCGGCACCACGCAGTCCAGGTACGGCCGCGCATGCCGGCGCGATTCGGCCTTGCTCGACAGCACGGCCGGCGCAGCTGCGCCGGCTTCGGCGACGCAGCGCGCGTGCTTGTCGCGCATGTAGTCCTCGCAGGCGGCCGGGCTCAGGCCGTAGTTCTCTCGCGCCTGCGGACAGAATCCCAGGGCGGTCTCGCGCCAGAGCTCGAAGAACTCGCGCTTGGGAATCGGCCGCTGCTCGATCTCGGCGATGCGGTAGTCCGACGCCGGTGCGGCGAACCAGTGCAGATAAGCGAACACGCCGGCGGCGGCCAGGGCGATCGCGATCAAAATCCGTTGCATTCCTGTCCCGATACGTAGTGCGGCATTCGTGCGGCGGGAGATTGTCCCGCGCGAGGCGCTCTTAAGGGTAGGAGCGGCGTCCTGCTGCTTGGATTCGCTTCGCTGCGCGCCGATCTGCGACCGCCGTCGCAAGCATGCGGCCAATCGCGAAGCCGCATGAGATATCGACCCGGTTTGATCCCGGGTCTGTCGTGGCGACACGGCGCCGCGCCCTCTAGCGTGCCGTGACGGGCGCGTGCCAGGACCGGCCGATGCGCCACCAGCCAAGTTCTCTCTGGGGGAGACTAGCCATGACACGACTGCGTTCGATTTCGTTCGGCTTCGGCGCGATGCTGTGTGCGTCCGCCGCGTATCTGTCGTATCCCGCACCGGCCGACAGCGCGGTCGGCCGGGTCGCCGCGGCCGAGGAGCCCGGGTTCGAACAGACCCCGCCGGTGCTCGAAGACAGCTTCATCACCCCGGTCGACGACCACCCCGACGGCAATGCGTTGCTGGAATTCACCTACGTCAAAGGCCAGGACCTGCCGGCCGAGATTCCGTTCAACGTCGGCGACAAGCCGGTCAAGCTGCAGCGCGACGAGCAAAACCCGCAGCTGTACCGGGCCATGATTCCGTTCGACTTCGACGGCTTGATCAAGGAACAGGAACTGCGCCAGGCGCTGGCCACCGAAGAGAAGGCCACGGTGCCGAGCTTCGACGGCCGCGAGCATCTAGGCGACAGCCCGATCAGCTTCCTGCCGCCGGACAAGCTGCGCGAACAGATCGCCGCGCGCACCCGCATCCGCATTCCCGGCGGCGTGCTGCTCGGCCCGCCGGCGATCGTGCGCCCCGAGCGCTCGCTGCTGGTCACCCACCCGGCCGTGGTCGAAGACCCGACCCGCACCTTCGACGCCTGCACCAACGCCGGCAATCCGAACGGCGCCTGGACCTTCAACCGGCTCATGACCAACATGGCCAACCAGCCGCTGACCGGCGTGGACCCCTCCGACTTCGTCGAGAACTGGATCCGCACCTGGAACACCTCGACCACGGTCAACAGCTTCGTGGTGCCGGCGCGCACCTCGGTCAATTCGCAGGTGCTCGCCAGTTGGCCGCGCCTGAGCAACGGCAAGCTCGACCTGGCCCGTTCGCCGATGCGCCTGCTGGCGATCGTCAACCGCGTCGACCTGCGCGGCAACGCCGGCTACGGCGGCGGCAACGCCGGCGAGGGACGCTTCGTGTTCGGGGTGATCCGCCGCAACGCCACCGGCAGCTGCACCGTGCACCGCTTCACCGTGATCCTCGAATACGGCGTGCCGATCAACGGCTGCCCGGCGGTGCGCAGCTTCGCCCAGCAGTGGGGCGCCTTGGGCTCGATGAGCCTGGGCTCGTCGCTGTACAACTCGTCGCTGCAGGCGATCACCGACCAGTTCACCGGCGCCAACGCCGCGCCGCGCAAGCCCAACGGCAGCGCCATCAACCAGATCCGCACCAACGAGTTCCTGCAGAGCCCCTGGGAGCTGCGCGAGTTCAACATCGTGCGCGCCACCGCCCAGCTCGGCATCGTGCCGGCCAAGCAAACCCCGAACCACGTCTTCAACAACGCCGGCACCCTGCTCGCCAGCTACGTCAACGCCAACCAGGCGCAGGTGCTGGTCGAACAGCACTCGGTGCCGCTGAGCTATCTGGGCACGCCGTTCCTGACCGGTTCGGTGCGCAACCCCAGCCCGCAGGTGGCCTGGACCCATCCCGGCATCGTCAACAACAACGCCCGCAACAAGCTCTCGCTCAACACCTGCGACGCCTGCCACGGCCGCGAAACCCTGACCACCAGCTTCCTGCATGTCGGCCCGCGTTCGTCCGGCGCGCAGGCGACGCTGTCGCGGTTCCTGATCGGCAACGGCACCCTGGCCAGCCCGACCACCTTCAACATGGCCGACCCGGTGGTTGGCTCGACCGTCCGCAACTACGGCGACATGGTCCGCCGCCAGGCCGATCTAGCGACCCTGCAGAGCAATGCCTGCCTTTCCGGCGGCGTGTTCCAGCAGGCGCAGTTCCAGCCGATGCTGGCCACGCACTGAGCCTTACCCCGCAGCAAACGAAACAGGCGCCGCAAGGCGCCTGTTTCTTGTCTGCGGACCATACAAGCCCGCGCAGCCGCGCCGCTCATTTGCCGTCTGGCGCCACCGGCACCGAGTTAGCCCCCGGCCGCGACAGCAGCACCACCCCGCCCAGCACCACCGCGGTGCCGACCAGTTGGATCGCGGTGATCGACTCGCCGAGCACCCAGGCGCCGAGGAACACCAGCGACACCGGCCCGATCACCGAGAACTGCGCGGCGGTGCCGGCGCCGAGCCGGGCCACCGCGGCCATGGTGAAGGTCACCGGCAGGAAGGTGCAGAACACTGCGTTCGCCGTCGCCAGGCCGTAGACCTGCCACGGCAGGCCGAGCAGGCCGCTCGGGTCGCGCGCGATCAGGTAATGGATCAGGGTCGCCGCGGTCGACACCACCATCGCGTAGGCGACCAGCTGCAGCGAACCCATGCGCTTGACCAGCTCGCCGGACATGGCGAGGTACAAGGCATAGCTGACCGCCGCGCCGAGCACGAGCGCGCTGCCGAACAGCACGTGCTCGCCCTGCACGCGCAGGTTCTCGACCATCACCAGGACCACGCCGGCGTAGCTGACCGCCAAAGCGATCCACTCCTTGGCCGCGACCTTGCGCCGGTAGGCGAACAGGCCGATCAGCAGCACGATGGTCGGGTTGAGGAACAGGATCAGCCGTTCCAGCGACACCGGCACGTACTCCAGGCCCCAGAAATCGAGCAGGCTGGACAGGTAATAGCCGAGCACGCCGAGCACCAGGATCAGGCCGAGGTCGCGGCGCGACGGCAAGGCCTGGCGCTGGCGCGCGCGCTGGGTCTCGCGGATGCCCAGCAGCACGAACAAGGGCAGCGACAAGGCCATGCGCAGGGTCAGCACGTCGAGCGAATCGACGCCGTAGCGGTATTGCAGCTTGGCCAGGATCGCCTTGGCCGAGAACAACACCGCACCGCTCGCGGCGAGGGCGATGCCGAGGCGTCGGGCGCGGTTCGGAGCGACGACGGGAACGGCGGGAGATACAGCAGTCATGGCGGGCAGGCGTTGGGGGCGTGGAAGACTACGGCGGCGGCGGGCGGAATCGAACCACGGCGCAGCAGCGGGCCCCGGGCGGCGCCGATCATGGCAGAGCGCTCAGGCCTCGGCACTGGCCGCATCCAGCGCGGCGATCTCGTCGGCCGACAGAGACAGCCGCGTCGCCGCGAGCAGCTCCTGCAACTGCGCCACGCTGGTCGCGCTGGCGATCGGCGCGGTGATCGAGGGCCGCGCGATCAGCCAGGCCAGGGCCACCTGGGCCGGCGTGGCGCGCTGGCCGGCGGCGACCGCGTCGAGTGCGGCGAGGATGCGCAGGCCGCGTCCGTCGAGATAACGGGCGACCGCGCCGCCGCGCGCGCGGCTCTTGTCGAGATCGGCGCGGCTGCGGTACTTGCCGGTCAGGAAGCCGCTGGCGAGGGCGTAGTAATTGATGACGCCGAGCCCGCGCTCGCGCACCAGCGGCTCCAGCTCGGCTTCGTACACGGCGCGGTCGTAGAGGTTGTAGTGCGGCTGCAGGGTTTCGTAGCGCGGCAGGCCGTGGCGTTCGGCGACGTCCAGGGCCTCGGCCAGGCGCGCGGCCGAGTAGTTGGAGGCGCCGATGGCGCCGACCTTGCCCTGCTCGATCAGCCGAGCGAACGCGCCCAGGGTGTCTTCGAGCGGGACTTTCGGGTCGTCCGCGTGGGCCTGGTAGAGATCGATGCGGTCGGTGCGCAGGCGGCGCAGCGAGTCCTCGACCGCCGCCTGGATGTTGGCCGGCGACAGCCCGGGCCGCTGCGACCATTTGGCGACCTTGGTGGCGATGACGATGCGCTCGCGACGGCCGCCGCCCTGGGCCAGCCAGCGGCCGATCAGGGTCTCCGACTCGCCGCCGGCGTTACCGGGCACCCAGGCCGAGTAGGCGTCGGCGGTGTCGACCAGGCCGAAGCCGGCTTCGGTGAACGCGTCCAGCAGGGCGAAGGTGGTCGCCTCGTCGGCGCTCCAGCCGAACACGTTGCCGCCGAAGGCCAGCGGCGCCGCCGACAGAGATGAACGGCCGAGCGGTCGCAGGCTCATTGCGGATTCCTTAATCGAAGAGCGTCCATGATGCGCCGCCGCATTCGACCGTGGCATCACCGAATCTGCAACGCCGCGTTGCCGAGCGCGGCGGGTTGTCGCAGGGGCTGTGAACTGTTCAGCTTTTCGGCTTTTTACCCCGCCTTTATGTGAAGGTTTCTGTTAACTTTCGACCGTTTCCTCGCGGTTCATTTATGCGAATTCAGCGTGAAATATCCGCCCTAGGGGATTCCAAGGACGTATGAGCACTGCCGCGACTTCCACGGGCCGGATTCTTGTCGTCGACGATCAGGCTGCGAACCTGCGCGTCGTCACCGCCCTGCTCTCGCGCCAGGGTTACGAGGTCGTGTCCGCCTCGACCGGCGACGAGGCCCTGCGCCTGTACGCCGAATCGCCGCCGGACCTGATCCTGCTCGACGTGATGATGCCGGGCATGGACGGTTTCGAAGTCATGGCCGCGTTGCGCGCCGACTCGCCGCTGCGCGTGCCGGTGGTGTTCGTGACCGCCGCCCACGACCGCGACCTGTTGCTGCGCGCTTTCGATGCCGGCGTGGTCGACTACGTCACCAAGCCCTTCCTGCCCGAAGAGCTGCTGGCGCGGGTCAACGCCCATGTCGGCCTGAAGCTGACCCGCGACCGCCTCGAGCGCGTCGCCCGCGAGCGCGAGGAACTGGTCAACCTGGTCGCCCACGACCTCAAGAACCCGCTGACCAGCGTGCTGTTCGCCAGCGACCTGCTGTTGCACAACGGCTGTAAGCCCGAACGCGTGCCGCGCTACCTGCAGATGATCCACGAGAGCGCCGACGACGCGCTGGGCTACATCCGCCATTACCTGGAAAGCCAGGCCGGCACGCGCGAGCACGGCGCGATGCAGGGCCGCGCCGACCTCAGCGAAACCCTGGGCTGGCTGGTGCGCCGCTACGAGATGCAACTCGACGCACGCGGCATCCGCGTCGAGATCGCCCCGCCGCCGCACGGCACCGCGCAAGTGGCGATGGACCCGCGCGTGTTGCGCCAGGTCAGCGAGAACCTGGTCACCAACGCGATGAAGTACGCCCCGAACAGCGACCTGCTGCTGGCCGCGCGCAACAGCGCCCCCGGCTTCTGGCAGTTGATCGTCGCCGACCGCGGCCCCGGCATCCCGGTGGCGCGCCAGCGCGAACTGTTCAAGCCCTTCGTGCGCCTGCACGACGACGACGTCGACGACGGCCTGTCGAGTGGCTTGGGCTTGTCCTTGGCGAAACAGATCGTGGTCAACGCCGGCGGCCAGCTTTGGTACGAGGAACGCAAGAACGGCGGCTCGCGCTTCATCATCGAGTTGCCGGAAGCCGCGCCGGAGTAGTCGGCTCTCGGGCCGGCGTCTGGGGCTCGGGGTCGGTGCGGCGCGAGCTGCGACCGCGGGATGCGCAGAAGGATCAACGCAGATGGCGTTGCCCGAAGCCGTTCCTCCTCGTGTGTAGGAGCGGCGTGAGCCGCGACCGCGGGACGCGCAAAGACGACAATGCCAAAGTCGTTCATCGAAGCGGCGTGCTTTCGCGGGGGTAGGAGCGACGCAAGTCGCGACAACGTTGTTTCGATCTCGCGGCGTACCACTCAAGCAAGATTTAGATCAAGATCAAACGCTAAATGCTTCCGCCACTAAAGCGGCGGGTTACTTTCTTTTGTCATAAGCAACAAAAGAAAGGTAACCAAAGAAGTTGCTTTTCTTTGAATCACAGGCCCGCATGAGCGGCGCAATCGCAGGGATTTTTCATACGGGACATCCTTGTCCCGATGAAAAACGGCCTGCATCCATGCAGGCCGCCCTCCGGGTCTTCTGTTGCCTTCGCTAGTGTTTTGCGACGCATAGCAACAGCATCCCTGCAGCTATGACGGTTCAAAGGGTAGGAGCGGCGCAAGCCGCGACCGCGCAACCACAATCGCCCGCGCTGGCAGCCGTAGATTCGCGGTCGCGGCTCGCGCCGCTCCTACCCTAAGAGCATGGCAACTGTTGCTGTTGCTGTGAAAGCTTGGCGCAGTCCCGAACCGCGAGAACACCGGAGACCCGGAGGGCGACGCACAGGACCTGCGCCGTTTTTCGATAGGACAAGGATGTCCTATCGAAAAATCCCGGCGCTAGCTGCGCACTCGTGGCCTGTGCCCTTGCAAGGAGAGCCCTTTTCTTTGGTTACTTTTCTTTTTGGCTTAGCAAAAGAAAGTAACCCGGCCGCGTCAGCGGACGGAAGCTCTGCTCTTGCGCTGGCTTCTTAAAGAAATAAGATCAAACGCCTAAAGCTTTCGCCACTAAAGCGGCGGACGGAAATTTTGCTTCGGCCTTTATCCGATTGATGCGCCGCTAGACCGTCACATCGCGGTCGCGGCTCGCGCCGTTCCTACCCCTTAGGCTCCCGAAGCCGCTAGGCGAAACCGAAAACACGCGACCACCTTCGGCATGCCCCAAACGAACGAAGCCGGCGCTAGCGCGCCGGCCTCGGGGTATGACGGTTTCAAGCGACTACATTCGCAATCCGGCCACGGCGCAACCACACGCCGATGCCCTATCACTCGGCCTAGTCCACCAGCCCGACGACTTACTCGCTGGCGCTTTCTTCGCTCGCCGCCTTGCGTGTGCCCGACTTGCGGCGCGAGGCGCTGCCGTTGCTATCGGCGCGGCGCGCATCGATGCGGCGGGCGCTGCCTTCGATCGGGTCGCCTTCGGCCTGCTGTTTCGCCTTGCGGCGCGCGGCGGCGTACCAGAGCAGGCCGGCGCCGGCCACGGCGGCGACCGCGATCACCGGGTTGCGGCGGATGAAACCGCCGGCGGTGCGGGCACCGGTCTTCAGTGCGCCCAGCTTGACGCCCGTCTCCAACCACTGGCCGGCCTTGGGCACATGCTGCTTGATGTTATCGCCGACCGACGACACCAGCTCCAGTGCGCGCTCCGGGAATGAAGTGAACTTGCTCATCGTGTCGATCCTGTGACGAGAGAAACAGACTCCAGTGTCGACGCGGAACCGTTGAAATTCTGTGAGCGCAGTCGCGTCGGACCGGCTGCCGGCTGAATACGGCGCGGTATCGACGACTTCGGCCGATACATAGCCCTTGCACAGCCAACCCATGACCAACACACCTCGCTCATCGCGGTTGACGCATCGGCGCCTTGTGCGACGCCGCTGTGCTCAGGTGCCGCGCGGCTTGGCCCGGTGGGTCGCAGTCGCCGTCCACGGATCGTCGGGCCAGGGGTGCTTGGGATACCGCCCCTTCATTTCCTTTTTGACCTCGGGGTAGGTGCGCTCCCAGAAACCGCGCAGGTCCTGGGTAACCTGCAACGGCCGCCCGGCCGGCGACAGCAAGTGCAAGGTCAGCGGCACGCGGCCTTCGGCGATGCGCGGCGTATCGGCCAGGCCGAACAGTTCCTGCAGCTTCACCGCCAGCACCGGTGGTACGGCGGCGCCACGTCCATCGGCGGCATGCTCGTCGTAGGCGTAGTCGATGGCGCGCTCCATCCCCGACGGCACCACCATGCGGGTCGGCGCGAGTGCGTCCAGCCGTTGCCGCCACGACCAGTCCGACAGCGAACGCAGGGCTTCGCCGAACGCGCCCTCGTCGAGCGCATCGAGGCGGGTCTTGCCGCGCAAGGCCGGCTTCAGCCAGTCGTCGATACCGGCCATCAAGGCCTCGTCGGACAGGTCCGGTAGCGCGTTGTCGCCCTGGGCCAGCTCGGGCATCCACTCGCGCAGGCAGCGCACACGCGCACGCCACTGGCGCAGGCCGCCGGTCCACGGCAGCGCGTCGAGACCGAGTTGGCGCACCGCATCGACCAGGGCATCGGCGTAACGCGAGGGATCGGGTTTGGCGAGCGGACGGCTGTCGAGCACGATGCGGTCGTAGCGGCGCTCGCGCACCGCCGCGATCGCGCGCGCGGCGGCGTCCCAGACCACCCGGTCCTCGCTGACGAAACGCTGCGGGAACTCGCGCTCCAGGCGCGCTTCGTCGAGCGGCGAGGCGCGCAGCACGCGCGCATCGCGCGGGTCGTCGCGCAGCTCGCTGATCACCAGCCACGGTTCGCCGTAGACCGCGCTGTCGTCGAACAACTTGGCGCTGCGGCCGTTGGCGAGCTGATAGCGGTAAGGGTCGCTCGGGTGCTGGCGGGCGATGCGGTCGGGGAAGGCATGCAGCAGCAGGTCGCCGAGCGCGTGCGCGGGCACCTGGGTCGGCGGTGTCGCGTCGACACGCAGGCGCCGGCGCCATTGCTTGGCGGCCTGGTCGAGCGCGGCCAAGGCCGAACGCGAAGCATCGGCCGGTGCGCGGCCCTGGCGGAACGCGGCCAGCGCCTGCCAGCGCGCGGCCAGCGCGTCGCCACCGCTGCGCAGCGGGTCGCGCGCTTCGATCAAGGCGGCCAGGTCGCCGGCCAGGGCGCGTTCGCGCGCATCGCTGGGCGCCAGCAGCATCGCCGCCAGGCGCGGATGGGTGCCGAGCGTGAGCATGCGCCGGCCGAACGCGGTGATGGTCGGCGCCGCATCGCCGCGGCCGGCTTCGAGCGCGCCGAGCCGCAGCAACAGTTCGCGTGCCGCGCCCATCGCCCCGCCCGGCGGCGCATCGACGAAACGCAGGCCGGCATCGCCCCAGGCAGCGAGTTCGAGCGCCAGCCCGGCCAGTTCGACCTGGGCGATCTCGGGGCGCCGCTGCGGTTCCAGGCGTTGCGATTCCGGCCACAAGCGATACGCCCAGCCTTCGGCGACGCGGCCGGCACGGCCGGCACGCTGATCGGCGGACGCCTGGGCGATGGCGACCACGTCGAGGCGCGAGAAGCCGCTGTTGGGGTCGTAGCGCGGCTCGCGGGCCAAGCCGGCGTCGATCACCACGCGCACCCCGGGCAGGGTGACGCTGGACTCGGCGACGTTGGTCGCCAGCACGACCCGGCGGCGGCCGTCGGGATCGGGCTGCAGGACCCGGCTTTGCTGCTCGACCGGCAGTTCGCCGTGCAGGCTCAGCACGTCGATGCCGCGCAGCGCCTCGCTGCCGGCCAGGGCGGCATCGGCACGCGCGATCTCGCGCTGTCCGGGCAGGAACACCAGCACGTCGCCGGGATGCTGCTGCAGGGCGTGCTCGACCGCACGCCGCAGTTGGTGTTCGAGTTTTTCCTCGCGCCGCGCCGGGTAGTGCCCAATCGTCACCGGATAGCTGCGCCCGGCGCTGCTCAGGCGCGGCGCATCGAGAAACTGGGCCAGCCGTTCGCCGTCCAGCGTCGCCGACATCACCACGATGCGCAGGTCCTCGCGCAGCGAGGCCTGCACGTCGAGCGCCAGCGCCAGGCCGAGGTCGGCGGCGAGATGGCGCTCGTGGAATTCGTCGAACACCAGGGCGCCGACGCCTTGGAGGCTGGGGTCGTCCTGGATCATCCGGGTCAGGATGCCTTCGGTGACCACTTCGATGCGGGTGCGCGCGGAGACTTTGTTCTCGAAGCGGATCCGGTAGCCGACGGTTTCGCCGGCGGCCTCGCCGCGTTGCCGCGCCATGAACTGCGCGGCGGCGCGCGCGGCGACGCGGCGCGGTTCCAGCATGACGATGCGTTGGCCCTGCAGCCACGGCGCATCGAGCAGGGCCGGCGGCACCTGGGTGGTCTTGCCCGCGCCGGGCGGCGCTTCCAGGACCAGGCGCGGATGCGCGGCGAGGCTGTCGCGGATCGACGGCAGCAGGGAATCGATCGGGAATTCGGCGGCGTTCACGCGCGCAAGGATACGGTGCGCGGCGCCGATGCGTGCGCGATCGACGCAACCGCCCCGCGAGCACGCCCGCGCGCGACGACGCCGCGGCCGCGCCGGTATTCCTCGGCGTTACGACGAACCTGGGTACGGCTCAGTCCTTGGCGAACTCGCCGCAGCCGTACAACAGCCGGCCGCCGTCCTCGATATCGCCGATGAACACCAGGATCGCCTGACTGTATTTCTTGCGCTTGGTGTCCTGGCAGGGTTTGTCCTTCGGGCTGGCGGTGAGCATGACCAGAAGCTCCTGTTGCTCGCCGGCGATGCTCTGCTTGCCGGACAGCGCGTACTGGGCGGTCAGCTCCAGCGGACCCGGCTCGGGCTTGACCGAGGTCAGGGTGCTGTGGGCGGCGCGGACGCCGCGCGGAAGGGCTAGATCGAATACGACCTGGCCGGGGCCGCTGCGCTTGAGCTGGATGCTCCAGCCGGCCTGACCGTAGTTGCCGCCGTCGAAAGTCGCTTTCGGAAAGTCGTACTTGGGCTTGGATTCGGCAGGTGCGGACGCCGGCAGGCAGGCGAGCAGCGACGCCAGCCCCAGCGCGAAGATCGTCGAGGTGATGCGCATTGCGATTTCCCCATGGCGACCGCCCGGCCGCCTTCGAAGGGCATAACGCCGCGTCGCTACGGTCGTGAATCCGCCGCCCGCGACGGCAGGGCGGAACCACGATGCGGGCACCGCGCGGCCGTGGACGGCCGAAACTTGGGCTGGCCCGGCCCAGCGCCTACACTGCGCGCTGTTTTCCGCAGCATCTCCACTCATGCAACTGATCGACATCGGCGCCAACCTCACCCACGACAGCTTCGACCACGACCGCGACGCCGTGCTGCAGCGCGCGCGCGACGCCGGCGTGGCGCGCATGGTGATCACCGGCGCCAGCCGCGAGCATTCGCCGCAGGCGCTGGAACTGGCGCGCCGCCACCCGGGCGAGCTGTTCGCGACCGCCGGCGTGCACCCGCACCATGCGAGCGAGTACACCGCCGAATGCGACGCCGAGATGCGCGCGCTGCTGGCGCACGACGAGGTGGTGGCGGTCGGCGAATGCGGGCTGGACTATTTCCGCGACTTCTCGCCGCGCCCGGCGCAGCGGCGTGCTTTCGAGATGCAGCTGCAGACCGCGGTCGACACCGGCAAGCCGCTGTTCCTGCACCAGCGCGATGCGCACGCCGACTTCATGGCGATGATGCGCAACTTCGACGGCAAGCTCGGCCCGGCCGTGGTGCATTGCTTCACCGGCACGCGCGAAGAGCTGTTCGATTACCTCGACCAGGACTGGTACGTCGGCATCACCGGCTGGCTCTGCGACGAACGCCGTGGCCTGCACCTGCGCGAGCTGGTCAAGCACATCCCGGCGGCACGGCTGATGATCGAAACCGATGCGCCGTACCTGTTGCCGCGAACGGTCAAACCGGCGCCGTCGCACCGGCGCAACGAACCGATGTACCTGGCGCACATCGTCGAGGAACTCGCCCGCGACCGCGGCGAAGACGTGGCGACGACCGCGGCCAACAGCAGCGCGGCCGCCACCGCCTTCTTCGGGCTGCCGGCGGCGTAAGCACTCGCCGCCGGTTGACGCCCTCGGGCCGGCGAACTCACTTCATGGTGAAGTTGCCGCAGCCCTTCCATACCTTCCACGGCCCGAGCTTGGCCGGCGTAAGCACGACGGTGTAGGTGTAGGAACCGTACCTTCCGGTGCTCTTGCCCTTGGCGTCGATGCATTGTCTGCCGAGCGGCACCGGCGCCAGCTTCGTGCTCAGACCCGTCGCGGCGGTCCCGTCGCCTAGCTTGCCGACCAACAGGTAATCGCCCATGCCCGAGGCCGCCTTCTGCTGCAGCTTGCCTCTCAGCGGCGTCCGCGACTCCGGCACGGTCAGGGCGTAGTCGACCGAGTAATCCGGCTGGGTGGTCATCGCCACGATCCAGTCGGCGCCATTGCCGCCGCGGAAGACCGGCGCCGGGAAAGTGATCTGCTGGGCGGCCGCGGGCGCGGCTGCGAGAGCGGCGGCCAGGCCCAATCCGGCGACGGCGGCGAACATGATGCGCATAAGAGACTCCTGTAGGGGCGACGTGGTGCCGCCGATACCGCTACCAACGCAGCTTCACCGCCGCCGTGAAGCGCCGTCGTCGCGCCGGGCGGTGGCCCGTGGCCGCGATGAAGGCGAAACGACGGTGCGGGGAAGACTGCCGCGGCAACAGGAAAGGCGGCGTCAGCCTCCATCAACGCGGCACGGCGCGGCTTGAGGACAGCGTCCTGGGACGGCGACGGGACAGGCACTAGACTGGGCCGCCTTCGCCGCCCGTCGCGCGCCTTTCGCACGGCGCTGACGACCGCCTCCCCCGCTGCTCGCCTGCCCCGCAAGGATCGACTTCATGGATCACCCCGCATCGCGGTCGCCCGTCTGGTTTCCGCTCGCGCTCGGCGCCTGCGTCTTCGTACTGACCGCAGCGTTCTTCCTGGTCGCGCAGATCGAGCATCCCCTGCCCGAGGGCGCCGACGGCGCCGCCAGCCAGGTCTACGCCTGGCTCGAATGGCTGTGCGGCATCGGCCTGCTGATCGGCGTCAACCTCGCCCTGGCCAGCGCGCTGATCGCGCGCCGCGGCCCGCCGCAACGCGCCTGGGCCGCGCTGTTGGTCGCGGTGGCGCTGGTGTTCGGCCTGGGCTATCTGTGGTCGATCGCGGTCATGCAATCGATGCAGGCCCTGAGCGACAGCGTGTCGACAGTGACGCTGTATCGCTGGGTGCCGCCGCTCAACGCCGTCAAGGTGGTGGTCACTTCTTCGATCGGCCTGGCGATCGCCTTCGCCGTCGGCGGCCGCGGCCCGACTCCGGTGGTCTGGAGCGGTGGCCAGCGGCGCCTGATCGGCGCGCTCGTCGCGTTCGGCGTCTGCGCCGGCGTGTTGTTGCTGCTTCAGCACAGCCTGAGCCGCTTCACCGCTCTGGACGACAACGCCCAACGCCACGGCATGACCCTCGCCGCGCTCGGCATCGGCTTCCTGCACGGCCTGTGCTGGGCTCTGCTGCCGGCGCGCCGCGGTGCCGGCGCGATGCCGGCCTTGATCTCGGCCCTGCTGACGCCGCTGCTGATCGTGCTGTCGACGCTGCCGCTGCTGTTGTTGGGCGACAAGCTCGGCCTGGCCGAGCTGCTGGTCATCGTGTTGCTGCTGCTGTTCGCCGCGCCGGTGCTGGCCTCGCTGCTGGTGGTGTGGCTGCACCGCAGGCGTTATCCGGCAGCGCAGGCCTGACGATCTGCGTGGGTCGCACTGAAACCAACGGCCCGCTCGCAGCGGGCCGTTGGTTTTAGCGGGGCGCGGTAGCGCGATCAGTACATTGCGAGGTCGCCGCAACCGCGCATCTGCGGCAGGCCCTCGACGGTGACCTGGACGCTGTGCCGGTGCGCGCCGTCGCCGTCGTCGGTGCAGTCCTTGCGGCTGATCTCGACCACCATCGGCTTGGCGCCCTGCTTCGTCGCCAGTTCGCCGCTCAACACGATCAGGGAACCCGGCGCGTCGGCCGGCTGGCCCTTGTAATCGATCGTGCCGCTGGCCTTCTCGCTGCCGCTGCCCCAGGTCAGCTCGACCTGGTGCGACCTCTCGCCGGTGGCCTGGATCTCGATGCCCCAATGCTCGCCGAAGCCCTTGAACGCCGGCACCGGACTGACCTTGCCGACCTGATCGGCGCCGATCTTGCCCATCGGCCGGCCCGCCGGCCCCGGATCGCTCGCCGGCGTCGCGGCCGCATCGGCGCGCACCGTGTCCTTGGCCTGCTCGGGGGCCGCGCAACCGGCGGCGAAAGCGATCGACAGGATCGCAGCGAAAGGCATCGGGCGCATGGGGTTCTCCTGGGTAACGTGGGGCCGGTCCATCGCGGCCGGTGCGACGTTGTAACGCAGCAACGGTGCACGAGGGGTCAATGGCGGCGGAGCGCGTTCAGTCGCGCGGCAATGCCGACGCGGGCCGTTGCCGTTGCCGTTGCCTTGAAGATTTTGCTGTTGTTGTGGCTGTGCGTCGCCTCGCACTAGCGAAGGCAACAGAAGACCCGGAGGGCGGCGCGCAGGGATGCGCGCCGTTTTTCATCGGGACAAGGATGTCCCGTATGAAAAATCCCCGCGTCGGCACCGCTCGTGCGGGCCTGTGGTTCAAAGCAAAAGCATTTTTCTTTGGTGACTTTTGACCGAAGGGAATCCAGACGGACTTTTGTTGCTTTAGACAAAAGAAAGTTACCCGCCGCTTTAGTGGCGGAAGCTCTTATCGTTTGATCTTGCTTGTATGAAAGCCATAAGCAAGTGCAGAGCTTCCGCCCGCTACGCGGCCGGGTTACTTTCTTTTGCTAAGCCCAAAAGAAAGCTAACCAAAGAAAAGGGCTCTCCTTGCAAGGGCACAGGCCACGAGTGCGATGCTAGTGCCGGGATTTTTCGATAGGACATCCTTGTCCTATCGAAAAACGGCGCACGTCCTGTGCGCCGCCCTCCGGGTCTACAGTCGCATCGCGAGTTCAGAACTGCGCCGAGCTTTCACGGCCACAGCAACAGCAGCAACAGCAGCAGCAGCAGCAGCAGCAGCAAAGTTGCCGTTGCCGTTGCCGTTGCCGCAAGGATTTTTCTGTTGCTGTTGCTGTGCGACGCCCAGCACTAGCGAAGGCCATAGAAGACCGGAAGGGCGGCGCGCAGGGATGCGCGCCGTTTTTCATCGGGACAGGGATGTCCCGTATGAAAAATCCCCGCGTCGGCATCGAGCGCGCGGGCCCTTGATTCAAAAGGAAGCATTTTTCTTTGGTTACCTTTCTTTTGTTGCTTATGACAAAAGAAAGTAACCCGCCGCTTTAGTGGCGGAAGCTTTTAGCGTTTGATCTGGATCTTGATCTTGCTTGAACGAGACGCCGCAAATCCGTTACAGCGCGGTCGCGACTCACGTCGCTCCTACAAAGGCGGAATGCCGCGCTGGGAAACCCTCCAGCAGGCGCAGCCTCAGCTGCGCAACCCCACGCCCCGCTTGAGCAACCACAACGCCAACGACGACAGCGCCACCACGAAACCGATCATCAACGCATACGCCACCCACAACGGCACGTCGCTGCTGCCGAGCAGGCCGTAGCGGAAGGCGTTGACCATGTAGAAGATCGGGTTGGCGTGGGTCGCCGCCTCGGCCCAGGCCGGCAGCAGCTTGACCGAATAGAACACGCCGCCGAGGTAGGTCAGCGGGGTCAGGATGAAGGTCGGCACGATCGCGACGTCGTCGAACTTCTTCGCGTACACCGCATTGACGAAGCCGGCCAGCGAGAAGATCGTCGCGCCGAGCAGCACCGTGGTCAGGGTCACCAGCGGATGCGGCACGCGCACCGAGGTGAAGCACATGGCGATCAGCAGCACGATCACGCCGACCATCAACCCGCGCAGCACCGCGCCGGCGACGTAGCCCCACAGGATCACCCAGTTCGGCATCGGGCTGACCAACAGCTCCTCGACGTGGCGGCCGAACTTGGCGCCGAAGAAGCTCGAGGAAATGTTGCCGTAGCTGTTCTGGATCACGCTCATCATCACCAGGCCGGGGACGATGAACTCCATGTAGCTGTAGCCGCCCATCTCGCCGATGCGCGAGCCGATCAGGCCGCCGAAGATCAGGAAGTACAGGGTCATGGTGATCGCCGGCGGCACCAGGGTCTGGCCCCAGATGCGCAGGATCCGCATCACTTCGCGACGGACGATGGTGCCCAGCGCGACCAGGTTGCGGCGCATCGGGGTGGGTTCGGCGACGGCCGCGGGCAGGGTCTGGCTCATGCGGCGGTCTCCGTCTGCGTGGCTTCGGGCTGGTTGATCATGCGGACGAACAGTTCTTCCAGGCGGTTGGACTTGGTGCGCATCGAGCGCACCCGGATGCCGGCCTCGCCGAGCGCGGCGAAGACCCGGTTGAGGTCCATCGCGCGCGGCATTTCCAGGTCGAGGGTGTGGTCGTCGGTGGCGACCACGGTGGTGCCCTCGATCTGCGGCAACGCCGCCGGCAGCACGCCGTCGATGTCGAACAAAAAGCCCTCGACGTCGAGCATCGCCAGCAGGGTCTTCATCGGCCCCTGCTGGACGATCCGGCCCTGGTCGATGATCGCCAGGTTGCGGCACAGGCTTTCGGCCTCTTCCAGGTAATGGGTGGTCAGGATGATGGTGGTGCCGGCGGCGTTGATCTCGCGCAGGGTCTTCCACATGCCGCGGCGGATCTCGATGTCGACGCCGGCGGTGGGCTCGTCGAGGATCAACAGGCGCGGGCGGGTCATCATGGCGCGGGCGATCATCAACCGCCGCTTCATGCCGCCCGACAGGGTGCGGCTCATCATGTTGGTCTTTTCCCACAGCTGGGCGCGTTTGAGCTCTTCCTCGGCGCGCTGCAGCGCCACCGCCCTCGGCACGCCGTAGAAGCCGGCGTAATTGACGAGGATGTCGATGGGCTTCTCGAACATGTTGAAGTTCAGCTCCTGCGGCACCAGCCCGATCAGGCGCATCGCCGCTTCGCGCTGGGTCGCAAGGTCGGTGCCGAAGATCGACACCGAGCCTTCGCTGAGGTTGACCAGCGAGCTGACGATGCCGATCAGAGTCGACTTGCCGGCGCCGTTGGGGCCCAGCAGGGCGAAGAAGTCGCCCGGGGCCACGTTCAGGGACACGCCCTTCAGGGCCTGGACGCGGTTGTCGTAGGTCTTGCGCAATGCGCGCACGCACAGGGCCGGCACCGGCTCGGCCGATGCCGCTGGGGAGGCGGCCTGGGACTGGGTCATTCGGAGTGTTCTCGGGAAGCCTGGCCGCGGGCCCCGCGGCGAATGCCTTAGTATAGGCGGCCCCGCGGTGGCGCTCCGGTCACAGACTGTTGCGAATTCCCGCGTTGCGCAGCCCCGCACAGTCCCCAGACTTTGCACCAGACGGCCGCACCGACCATCGCCCGGGTCGCCCTACGCGTCCGAACGCCCACGCGCCTTAGACGGCACGATCCAGAAGCACGATCTCCATGAAGCAGTTTCCGCTCAAACTCGTTTCGCGCCGGATGTTGGCCCCGACCGTCGGCCACTACGTCTTCCTGCGCGACGACGGCGAGCCGCTGGACTACATCCCCGGCCAGTTCATCCAGGTTCACTTCCAGTACGCCGACGGCACCGCGACCAAGCGCAGCTACTCGCTGGCGAACATCCACGACCATGCCCTGGGCGCGGGCGAGACGGTCGAGATCGCGGTCAGCTACGTCGCCGGCGGCGCTGCGACGGCCCTGTTCGAGGGCATGGGCGACGGCGATCTGGTCCAGGCCAGCGGGCCGTTCGGCCGCTTCTGCCTCAACCCGGCCGACACCAATCGCCGCTACCTGCTGATCGCCACCGGCACCGGCGTGACCCCGTACCGGGCGATGCTGCCGCAGTTGGAAGCGCTGATCCGCGACCGCGGCATCGAGGTCGTGCTGCTGTACGGCGCACGCTCGCCGGTCGAACTGCTGTACGGCGACGACTTCCGCGCCTTCGCCGACCGTCACCCGAACTTCCGCTTCGTGCCCTGCTTCTCGCGCGAGCTGCCCGAGCAGCCGCACGCGGACGTGCGCCACGGCTACGTCCAGCAGTTCCTGGAAGAGTTCGCGCCGAGCGCCGACGGCGACATCGCCTACCTGTGCGGCAACCCGAACATGGTCGACACCTGCTTCGAGGCGCTCAAGGGCTACGGCCTGCCGGTGCCGCAGATCCGCCGCGAGAAGTACGTCTCCTCGAAATAAGCGCCCAGCGCGCGACCCGGCGCCGCAGCGCGCCGCCGGGCCCGGCGGCGCCTGCCTGGAAGCACCGCAGCGGCTCCATCGCCGCCTCGGTCGCGAGCGCGCAGCCCCGCGTCGAAATCCGTCGCTTCGGTCCGGTCACATTTTTCCCATCGCGCCCGTCTGTCATTCTTGAAGGCGCACCGCCTGGGAACGAGAAACGGACATGCACCCATTTCGATACGGATACCGACCGCGCAGCCTCGCGGTCGTCGGACTCGCCGCGATGCTCGCGGCGGCCGCGCTGAGCGGCTGCGACCAGGCCGGCTCCGCCGACAACAGCGCCAAACGCCACGACGGCAACGCGATCAAGCGCCACTACGGCCGGATCGTGTTCGATCCCTGCACCCTGTCCACGCCCTACGCCAGCGGCACGATCGCGGCGCAGTGCACGCAATTCGAGGTGCCGGAGAACGCCGCCGAGCCCAAGGGCCGCAAGCTCAAGCTCAACCTGGCCTGGTTGCCGGCCACCGACGAGGCCGGCGTAGCCGAGGACCCGGTGTTCTTCCTCGCCGGCGGCCCCGGCCAGGCGGCGACCGAATCCTGGCCGAGCGTCGATGCCGCCTTCCGCGAGGTGCGCAAACACCGCCATATCGTCCTGATCGACCAGCGGGGCACCGGCAAGTCCTCGCCCCTGGCCTGCCGCGACGCTAGCGGCGAAAACCAGCCCCACCGCGACGAGGCCGCCCAGTTCGACGCCGCGGTGCAGGCGGTCGAGCACTGCGCCAAGCAACTCAAGGTCGACGCCAGCCGCTTCACCACCAGCGACGCGATCGCCGACCTCGACGCCGTGCGCGCGGCCATCGGCGCAGCCAAGATCGACCTGGTCGGGGTGTCCTACGGCACCCGCGTCGCCCAGCAGTACGCCACGCGCTACCCGCAGCACACCCGCAGCGTGGTGCTCGACGGCGTGGTGCCGAACGAACTCGTGCTCGGCAGCGAGCACGCGCGCAATCTCGACAACGCCCTCGCCCTGCAGTTCAAGCTGTGCCAGCAGATCCCGGCCTGCCGCGCGCGCTTCGGCGGCGAACCGCGCGAACAGCTGCGCCAGCTGATGGCGCGCCTGCAGACGCCGGTCGAGGTCGATTACCGCGACCCGCACACCGGCGAGCAGAAGCGCGCGCCGATCAGCGCGGTCCAGGTCGGCATGCTGACCCGGATGTTCTCGTACGCGCCGGAAGCCGCTTCGCTGTTGCCGCTGGTCTTGAACGAAGCCGACCAGGGCCGCTACGCGCCGCTGATGGCGCTGTCGAAGATGATCGAGAGCCAGCTCAACGACGAGCTCAACTACGGCATGCAGTTGTCGGTGATCTGCGCCGAGGACGTCGACCTGCTCCAGCCCGATCCGAGCGATGCCGACACGGTGATCGGCGACGCCATGAGCAAGACCCTGATCGCGCAGTGCAAGGCCTGGCCGACCGGGCAGCGCCCGAAGGATTTCCACGCGCCGTTCAAGTCGAGCCTGCCGACCCTGCTGCTGTCGGGCGAACTCGATCCGGTCACGCCGCCACGCTACGGCGACCAGGTGGTCAAGCACCTGGCGAACGGCCGTCATCTGATCCTGCGCGGCCAGGGCCACGGCGCGCTGCGCATCGGCTGCACCCCGAAGCTGCTCGGCCAGTTCGTCGAAACCGCCGACGCCAAGCAGCTCGATGCGCGTTGCCTCGATGCGCTCGGCTACGTGCCGCCGTTCGTCTCTTTCAACGGCTGGGAGCCGTAAGAACCGGGAATCGACCATGGGAATCGGGAATCGACGAAACCGCTCGATGAGACCGTCCGATGAAACCGCCCCGTGCCGACCACCTTCGCCGTTCCGACTCCCCGTCCTCATAACCGAATCGCGTGGAAGCCATGATTTCAGCTCACGATCTGCATAAAAGCTTCAAGACCAAGACCGGTACCGTCCACGCCGTGCAAGGCGTCGACTTCGAGGCCCGCGACGGCCAGATCACCGGCCTGCTCGGCCCCAACGGCGCCGGCAAGACCACCACCCTGCGCATGCTCTACACCCTGATGCGGCCCGACCGCGGCGAAGTGCGCGTGGACGGCCTGGACGCCGGCCGCGACCCGGCCGCGGTGCGGCGCGCGCTCGGCGTGCTGCCGGATGCGCGCGGCGTCTACAAGCGCCTGACCGCGCGCGAGAACATCGCCTACTTCGGCGAACTGCACGGCCTGTCGCGCGGCCTGATCGACGAGCGCACCCGCGCGCTGTCGCAGGCGCTGGACATGGGCGACATCCTCGACCGCCAGACCGAAGGCTTCTCGCAAGGCCAGCGCACCAAGACCGCGATCGCCCGCGCCCTGGTCCACGACCCGCGCAACGTGATCCTGGACGAGCCCACCAACGGCCTGGACGTGATGACCACGCGGGCGATGCGCGGCTTCCTGCGCGGCCTGCGCGAGGAGGGGCGCTGCGTGATCTTCTCCAGCCACATCATGCAAGAGGTGGCGGCGCTGTGCGACCGCATCGTCATCATCGCCAAAGGCCAGGTCGTAGCCGCCGGCACCGCCGACGAGCTGCGCGCGCAGACCGGCCAGGACAATCTCGAAGACGCCTTCGTCCAGGCGATCGGCAGCGACGAGGGCCTGCACGCATGAACACCGCCGCCTTTTCCGCCATGTGGGCGGTGATCCGCAAGGAACTGCTCGACATCTCGCGCGACCGCCGCACCCTCGCCATCGCCTTGTTGCTCGGCCCGCTGCTGTATCCGCTGCTGATGCTCGGCATGGGCGCGCTGGCCGAGAACCGCGCGCGCACCCAGCTCGACACCGAGCTGCGGGTGCCGGTGCGCGGCGCCGAGCACGCGCCGAACCTGATCAAGTTCCTCGCCACCCAGAACATCGTCGCGATCCCGGCGCCGGCCGACCTGGATGCGGCGATCCAGAACCAGGACCACGACGTCGCTCTGATCGTCGCCAAGGACTACGCCGAGAACTGGAAGCAGGGCGAGCCGGCCCTGGTCGAGATCGTCCAGGACAGCACCCGCCGCGACGCCGAGATCCCGAGCCGGCGCGTGCGCGCCGCGCTGGAGGGCTATAGCCGCCAGGTGGGCGTGCTGCGCCTGCTCGCCCGCGGCATCGCCGCCACGGTCGCCCAGCCGGTCAACGTCGGCGACCGCGACGTCGCCACGCCCGAGGCCAAGCGCGGCCTGGTGCTGTCGGCGCTGCTGCCCTACCTGCTGATCATGACGTCCTTCATCGGCGGCGCTTACCTGATCATCGACGCCACCGCCGGCGAACGCGAACGCCAGTCGCTGGAGCCCTTGCTGGCCACTCCGGCTTCGCGCGGCTCGATCGTCAGCGGCAAGATCGCCGCGGCCTGCATCCTCGGCCTGCTGTCGCTGTTGCTGACCCTGTTCGCCTTCAAGCTCAGTTCGCAGATGAGCAGCGGCATCGGCCAGATGCTCGACGTCAGCCTGCCGGCGATCGGCCAGATGCTGCTGATCCTGATGCCGATGTCGTTCATCGGCACCGCGCTGCTGACCTATCTCTCGGCCGCGGCCAAGAGCCTGAAGGAAGCGCAGAGCCACATCACCTGGCTGATGCTGATGCCGCTGCTGCCGACCTTCGTGTTGATGGTCAACCCGCTCAAGACCCAGCTGTGGCAGTTCGCGGTGCCGTTCCTGGCGCAGAACCAGCTGCTGCTCAAGGTGATCCGCGGCGAGGCGATCTCGGGCCAGATCTGGGCGGTGTACCTGGCCACGGCCTTCGCCCTGGCGGCGCTGCTGTGGTTCGCGGCGGTGCGCCGTTATCACAACGAGACGCTGGCGATTTCAGGCTGATTCGGCCGCCTCCAGCGGCCTTGGGCTGAGCCGGGCTTGGTCGAGCCGGCCAGCGTCGACTGGCCGGGCCGGCGGCAGCGAGGCCCTGGATCGAACCCTATCGCTGCGACACCCGGCAACACCCAAGAAAAAGCCCGGCTCACGCCGGGCTTTTTCGTTCTGCGATGGCGGCGAACGCCGCGCGGATCAACCGCCCGGGTTGAAGCCGATCGTGCGCCGGGTGGTGACCTGGCTCGGGACCGGCTGGAAACGCCACTTGCGCACCGCGTTGACGGCTTCGCGATCGAACACGCGGGCCGGGTTGGAGCGGACCACGCGCGCGGCGGTGACCGAACCGTCGGTGCCGACGGTGAACTCGACCTGGACCTCGCCCGACTGGCCGGCGCGCAGGGCTTCCGGCGGATAACGCGGCGCCGGGGTCGACACGGCGCGCAGTTCGCTGGCCGGGGTCGCGGTCGACGCCGTCGCCGCACGCTCGGTCGCGGCCGGGCGCTCGGCGCTGCGCTGTTCGCTGGCGCGCTGCTCGGCGGCGCGTTGGTCGGCCGCACGTTGCTCGGCTTCGCGCTGCGTCGCCGCCTGGCGTTCGGCGGCCTGCTGGGTCGCCAGTTGCTGGGCGGCCTGCTGCTGTTGCTGCTGCTGTTGAGTCTGGCGCTGCTTCTCCACCTCGGCCTGCTTCTTGAGCTGCTCTTCGGCGGTCAGCTTTTCCTGCTCGGCGCGCTTGGCCAGGGCCTCCTGCGAAGTGCCGATGCTGGCCTTCAGGCGGGCGACCGCCGGATGCTGCGGATCGGCGCGTTCGATCAGCGCGGCCAGGCGCTGGGCTTCGGCGAAGTCCTCGCGGCCCACGCTCTGTTCGGTCGCGATGACCGTCATCGGCAGCAGGTCGGTCAGCGCGCTCGAGGCCACGGCGTCGGCCGGGGCTTTCTCGCGCAGGGCGAGGTAGTACTCGACGGCGTTGTCCTCGGCCGGCGCGTACAGGCGGTTCTCCACATAGGCCTTGCGGGCGGCCTCGCGCAGCTGCTCGACCGACAAGGCCGAGACCTTGGCCGATACGGCGGTCTGCGCCGTCACCGCGGGAGCGGTGGCCGCGGTCGCGGGCGCCGCGTCCGTGGCGGGCGCGGCGTCTTCCTTCTTTCCGCAGGCCGCCAGCGCGCATCCCAGCGCGATCACGGCGGAGACCTGCATTACAGCGGACAGCCGGCTGTTACGCCGGTCATTGTTAGCGACGATCATTGGCAAAAACTCCCCTGAAGTACGCGAGACCCGTCCGATACGGGGCCGGGCGCACGCCCGATAGGACGCGCTACGGAGCCGCGTTTGTCAAGCGTTCAGGTTGGCTGGGGGCCCCGGGATAGGCGTCAGACATGGAGTGTGCCACCCATCGCGGCCCGGACCGATACCGGGTGTGTCGGTTCGCGCCCCTGGCGCGACGAATTGCACAAATTTCGTCACCCGGCGGCGCCCCGGCCGAGGCGACGTCGCGGCGATGCAACATCGTGCGCGGCGCGGGGTTGCGCGGGCCCGGCCGGGACACGGGCAGGCGGTCGCATCGCGTCCACCTTGCCCTCCCCCCGTGCGGCCCCGGTACGGTCCGAACCCGACCCACCGGCCGGGCCCGCCGACCGTCGCTGACCTCACATCGGTCTGCTCCGGATCGGTCTGCTCCGGATCGGCTTGCCCTGGATCGGTCTGCTCTAAAGCGGCCTGCTCTAAACCAGCCTGCTCTAAACCAGCGTGTTCTAGAATCGCCGCACCACAGGCAGGGAGCGGGACATGAGCATTCTGGGTTTCATCAAGGGCGAGCTGCTGGAGATCATCGAGTGGACCGATGATTCGCGCGACACCCTGTCGTTCCGCTACCCGGACGACGACAAGGAGATCAAGAACGGCGCCCAGCTGATCGTGCGCGAGTCGCAGCAGGTGCAGTTCGTCGCCGCCGGCCAGTACGCCGACCTGTTCGGACCCGGCAAGCACACCCTCAAGACCGAGAACATCCCGGTCCTGTCGACCATCCTGGGCTGGAAGTACGGCTTCAACTCGCCGTTCAAGTGCGACGTCTACTTCCTCAACACCCGCCTGTTCACCGGCAACAAGTGGGGCACCTCCAACCCGGTGATGATGCGCGACGCCGACTTCGGCGTGGTCCGCCTGCGCGCCTTCGGCACCTACGATTTCCGCATCGTCGACGCACCCAAGTTCCTCAGGGAAGTGGCCGGCACCGACCAGAATTTCCGCCTCGACGAATTCGCCGACACCATGCGTTCGCGCATCGTCAGCGTGTTCACCGAGGCCCTGGCGACCGCCAACGTGCCGGCGCTCGACGTGGCCTCGCGCTACGGCGAACTCGGCGACGCGCTGCTGCCGATCATCAACCCGGCCATGACCGGCAAGTACGGCATCGAGATCACCGCCTTCGTGCTCGAGAACGTGTCCGTGCCGCCGGAAGTCGAGAAGGCCATCGACGCGCGCTCGAGCATGGGCGTGGTCGGCAACCTCAACGACTACGTGAAGTTCCAGATGGGCCACGCCATGGGCCAGGGCGGCGAAGCCGGCGCGGCTGCCGCGGTGCCGGCGCAGATGGCGGTCGGCTTCGGCATCGCCCAGGAAATGATGCGCAGCATGCAGAGCGGGCAGGCGCAGGCCCCCGCCGGCGCGACTCCGCCGCCGGTGCCGGGGGCGGCCAACGCGCTTGAGGTGCTGACGCCCGAGCAGGCCGCCGCCGCGCTCGGCGTCTCGGTCGAGGACGTCATGGCCGCGATCGCCGCAGGCGAGCTCAAGGCCCGCAAGATCGGCAGCGCCACCCGCATCGCCAAGGCCGCACTCGAAGAATTCCTGCGCGGCTGATGGACAACGCCACCGTCGGCAAGCATCCCTGCCCGGAGTGCGGCGGGGATCTGCAATGGAATGCGGCCAAGCAGTCCCTGGCCTGCCCCTACTGCGGCACGATCGTGCCGTGGTCGCCTGCGCAAGAAGCGCTGGGCGAGCAGGTCGTGGAACTGGATCTGGTCAGCGCGCTCGCCCAGCACCCCAGCGACCAGCGCGGCTACGGCGGCGGCGGCGAACGCCGCGAAGTGCAATGCCAAAGCTGCAAGGCGATCTCGGTGTTCGTCGACGGCAAGGTCGCGCAGCGCTGCGAATTCTGCGGCTCGCCGGCGGTGATCGACCACGAATCGCTCGGCGATGCGATCACCCCGCAGAGCCTGCTGCCGTTCAAGATCAGCGACGGCCAGGTGCGCGACATCATCCGCAAGTGGTACGGCACGCGCTGGTTCGCGCCGAACCGGCTCAAGCACGCCGCCCTGACCGACACCCTCAAGGGCGTATACCTGCCGTACTGGACCTTCGACGCCCACGTCTCGGCGGACTGGACCGCCGAGGCGGGTCATTACTACTACGAGACCGAGAGCTACACCGAAAACGGCCAGCACAAGACCCGCCAGGTGCGCCACACCCGCTGGGAACCGGCGGCCGGCTCGTTGCAGCACTTCTTCGACGACGACCTGGTGCCCGGTACGGTCGGCGTGCACGCGAACCTGCTCGAACAGATCGGCCAGTTCCCGACCACCAGCGACCTCAAGCCGTATTCGCCCGAGTTCGTGCGCGGCTGGATCGTCGAGCGCTACCAGATCGACCTGCGCGCCGCCTCGGTGCTCAGCGAAAGCTCGATGCAGGAACAGACCCGCAGCCTGTGCTCGGCCGAAGTCCCCGGCGACACCCAACGCAACCTGCAGGTCGACGCCACGTATCGCGGCCGCACCTTCAAACACATCCTGGTGCCGGTCTGGCTGGTCAGCTACACCTACGGCTCGCGCAGCTTCCAGGTGTTGGCCAACGGCTACACCGGGCAACTCGCCGGCGAGCGGCCCTACAGCTGGGTCAAGATTTTCCTCGCGGTGGTGGCGGCGTTGATCGCGGCGGTGGTGGTGTTCGGGGTGTTGGGGCGCTGATCGCGCCGGCAACCGGACTCGCGCTGTCGTCGCTGGGTTCGACCGCATCAGAATGAGATCTGTCCTTCCCGTGTAGGAGCGGCGTGAGCCGCGACCACGGGACGCGGTGAGTCGACAAGGCAGATGTCGCCTGTCGAAGCAACGCACTTTCGCCAGGGTAGGAGCGGCGCGAGCCGCGACCGCGCCGTAACAGTCTCGCTGCGTATCGCTCAAGCAAGATCTAGGTCTAGGTCTAGATCAAACGCCAAGAGCTTCCGCCACTAAAGCGGCGGGTTACTTTCTTTTGTCTAAAGCAACAAAAGAAAGGTAACCAAAGAAGTTGCTTTTCTTTGAATCACAGGCCCGCACGAGCGGTGCATCCGCGGGGCTTTTTCATACGGGACATCCCTGTCCCGATGAAAAACAGCGCGCATCCCTGCGCGCCGCCCTCCGGGTCTTCGTTTGCCTTCGCTAGTGCGAATCGGCGCACAGCGACAGCAACCGCTACGACGGCTTGTTCGGGGCTTTGGGGTAGGAGCGGCGCAAGCCGCGACCGCGAATTCGCGGCTGCCGGCGCGGGCAGTCGTGGTCGCGGCTTGCGCCGCTCTTACCCTTAGAGCGAGATTCGCCGTTGCCGTTGCCGAGATGTTGATCTGCTTTGCCGCTTTACCGGTCAAGTAGAGACCCGGAGGGCGGCGCACAAGACGTGCGCCGTTTTCCGATAAGACAGGGACGTCTTATCGGAAAATCCCCGCGACAGCATCGCACTCGTGGCCTGTGCCCTTGCAAGGAAAGCCCTTTTCTTTGGTTACCTTTGACCGAAGGGAATCCAGACGGACTTTTGGGCTTAGCAAAAGAAAGTAACCCGGCCGCGTCAGCGGACGGAAGCTCTAGATGTTGCTTCAACGCTTTGCGGTAAGAAATACAGCACCGGCCAGTTTCGCGGTCGCGACTTGCGTCGCTCCTACCCCTTGCGGCTCCGAGAGCGACGAGGCGAGATCGAGGCAATGCGGTCGCGGCTTGTGACCGAAGGAAATCCAGTAGGACGCCGCTCCTACCCTGGAGCGATGGAAAGCGACGACGAGAACTCAAGCAACGCGATCGGCGGCGACCGGTTCCATGCGCACGCTATTTGCCGATACAAAAACTCGAGAAGATATGCCCCAGCAGATCATCGGCGCGCACCCGCCCGGTGATTTCGCCGAGCGCCTCGTGCGCCTGCCGCAAGGCCTCCGCGGCCAGGTCGAGCATCTCGTGATCGAGCTGCACGCGCGCATCGTCGAGCTCTTCGCGCGCGCGCAGCAAGGCGTCGACATGACGCGCGCGCGCGGTGAAGGCGCCTTCGGAGGATTCGGCGGCGTCGCCCTGCGCCATGGCGCGCAGGCGCGCATGCAGGCCGTCGAGCCCGGCGCCGCTGCGGGCGGAGACGAATACACGGTCTTCGCCGCCGATATCGACCGGCGTCGGCGAGCCGTAATCGGATTCGATCAGGTCGATCTTGTTGTAGACGTACAACCGCGCCGGCACTTCGGCGATCGCCTCGGCGACCGCCTGCAGACCGGTTTCGGGATCGCTGGCGTCGAGCACCACGATGGCCAAGTCGGCGCGACCGAGTTCGCCGCGCGCGCGGCGCATGCCTTCGCGCTCGATCGCATCGCCGCCGTCGCGCAGGCCGGCGGTGTCGACCAGGGTCAGTTCGACGCCGTCGAGCTTGACTGTCTCGTGCAGCAGGTCGCGGGTGGTGCCGGCGATGTCGGTGACGATGGCGCGGTCGCTGCCGGCCAGCGCGTTCAATAAGGAGCTCTTGCCGGCGTTCGGCGGGCCCACGATCACCGCATGCAGGCCATCGCGCAGGCGGCGGCCGCGTTCGGCGGCGGCGAGCAGGTCGTCGAGTTTCGCTGAGGCGGCAGCGAAGCGCGCGAGCAGCGCCGAGCCGCCCAGGGTGTCGAGCGGTTCGTCGGCGAAGTCGATCGCGGCTTCGACGTGGACGCGGATGGCGAGCAGATCGCCGGCCAAGGCCTCGACCCGGCGCGAGAACTCGCCGTCGAGGGCGCGCCGTGCGGCACGCGCGGCGCGGCCATCGGCGGCGGCGATCAGGTCGGCCACCGCTTCGGCCTGGGCGAGGTCGAGGCGGCCTTCGAGAAACGCGCGTTCGCTGAATTCGCCGGGGCGCGCGCGCCGCGCGCCGAGGGCGCAGGCGCGTGCGAGCAGGGTTTCGAGCAAGGCCGGGCCGCCGTGCGCCTGCAGTTCGACCACGTCTTCGCCGGTGTAGCTGGCCGGCGCGGCGAAGTACAGGGCGATGCCGTCGTCGATGGTCTCGTCGCGCTCATCGCGGAAGCGTACGTAATGCGCATGGCGCGGCCGCAGCGCGCGCGCCGCGACGGTCTCGGCGATCGCCAGCGAACGCGGACCGGACAGGCGGACGATGCCGACCCCGCCGGCGCCGGGCGCGGTCGCGATGGCGGCGATGGTGTCGCGGGCGGGGGCGTCGGTCATGGGCGACATGATAGTGGTCCCTCCGTCGTCGTCACGAAAGTAACGCGGTCCGGCTTGTAGGAGCGGCGTCCTACTGGGATTCGCCTGTCGCTGCGATGAGCTTGCGCCGGCCTTTGCGGGACCGCACCCGCGGCTTGTGACCGAAGGAAATCCAGTAGGACGCGGTTGCTCCCCGGCACACCCCACAAGCACGAAGCCCGCCTGGCGGCGGGCTTCGTCGATCGGTTCAGGACGCGAACCGGATCGTCATTCCTTGCCGGTCGCCGGCGTCGCTTCGGCGTAGCGCTTGGTGGTCAGGTACTGCTGCAGCAGGCCGAGGCCGCCGTTGGCCACTTGGTACAGCACCAGGCCGGCCGGCAGGAAGGCCAGGATCACGCCGAAGATCAGCGGCATGAACTGCATCATCTTGGCCTGAGCCGGGTCCATGCCGGTCATCGGCGTGAGCTTCTGGGTCGCCCACATGATCGCGATGTTGATCAGCGGCAGCACGAAGAAGGGATCGCGCGCGGTCAGATCCTGGATCCAGCCGAACCACGGCGCATGACGCAGCTCGACCGACTCGGCGAGCATCCAGTACAAGGTCATGAAGATGATCATCTGCGGCAGCAGCGGCAGGCAGCCGCCGACCGGATTGATCTTCTCCTTCTTGTACAGCTCCATCAGCGCCATCTGGAACTTCTGCTTGTCGTCGCCGTAACGCTCCTTGAGCTGCGCGACGCGCGGCTGGAACTTGCGCATCTTCGCCGCCGACTTGTACTGCGCCGCCGACAGCGGGTACAGGGCGAGCTTGAGCAGCACCACCAGGCCGACGATGGCCCAGCCCCAGTTGCCGAACAGGTTGTGCATTTTCTCCAGCAGCCAGAACAGGCCGTTGGCGAGGGTCGCGAAGATGCTGTAGCTGCTGAAGTCGACGGCGCGGTCGAGGCCGGCCACGTCCTGGGCTTCGATCGCCTTGACCAGCTTCGGGCCGACCCACAGGCGAGCTTCCGTCACGGCCTTGGCGCCCGGGGCGACGTTGACGCCGGGGCCCATGTCGCGGATCAAGTACTGCGGCGCGGCGCCGGCGCTGAGTTCTTCGAGCGAGAACTGGCCCGCGTCCTTCGCGCCCGGGATCCAGGCGGCGAAGAAGTGGTGCTGCAGCATCGCGATCCAGCCGCCGTTGACCTGCTTGTCGAGCTTGCCGTCGTCGCTGAAGTCCTCGAACTTGCGCTTCTCGTACTTGTCGGTCGGGCTGTACCACGCCGCGCCCTGGAAGCTGTACTGCTCGGGGCTGAAGGGCCCCTTGTGGGCGAGCTCGCGCGGCACCCGGCTGAGCTGGCGGTAGACGTAGCCCTGCCACGGCGAGGTGCTGGCGTTGACGACTTCGTCGCGCACGCGCACGGCGTAGTCGCCGCGGCGGAAGGTGTAGGTGCGCTGGATGCTGACGCCGTTCGGGCCGGTCCAGGTGAACGGCACGGCGAGCTCGTTGACGCCCGCGGCCAGGACCAGGTTGCGCTGGTCGCCGGCGTAGCGGAAACCCGACTCGTGGGTCGGCGCGGCGTTGCCCTGGCTGACCCAACCGCTCTGGGCGACGAAGTACAGGGTCGAGTCGCTCGCCAGCAAACGCATCGGCGGGCTGTTCGGCTCGGAGGTCATCGGGTATTTGAGCAGGTCGGCTTCGCTGAGCTCGCCCCCGCGCAGGTTGACCTTGAGCACGTCGGTGGTCACCACGACCAGGGCCTCGCCGGCGGTCGCGCCGGCGGTGGTCACCGTCGAGGCGGGGGCCGGGGTGTTCGGCACCGCGGCGGTGTTCGGAGCGCCCGGCACGCCGGCGGCAACCGCGGGCGCCGCCGTGGGCACGCTGCTGGCCGGTGCGACGGCGGCCGCAATCGGAGCCGGCGGCGCCGACTTCTCCTTGCCCCACTCCATCCACAACAAAGTCGCCACCATCAGCCAGGCGAGGATCAGAAAAGCACGGGTCTGGTTCATGGGCAGCAGGCAGGCTCAGCCGGGACCGGGGTCCGGCAGGGGGTCGGAGGGGGAAGCGGCCGGCATTGTGCCGGGCGCAGGAGTCAGGGGCAATGCAGGCGCAGGCCGGGTACCGGCGCGCTTGAGCAGACTGTGGAAAGCGGTGCGGAGTTCCTCGCCGCTGCAGCGCGAGGCGCCGGGGCGGGCGACGATCACATAGTCGCCCGGCGCCAGTTCGTCCCGGGCATGGCGGAAGGCGTCGCGCAACACGCGCTTGATGCGGTTGCGGCCGACCGCATGCGGATCGACCTTGCGCGACACGGCCAGACCCAGTCGCGGGGCGACGGCCTGATCGGCTTGGAAATGCAAAGCAAGCACGGGCAGCGCCACGCGCCGACCATGCTTGAAAATTCGATCGAAGTCGGAGCGCGCGCGTACCCGCGCGGTGCGCGGGAAGCGGGTCGAATTCATCGTATGCGTACGGCCGCGCGACGCTGGGTCAGCGCAGGCGGCCGAATCGACGCTTAGGCGCAGAGACGCTTGCGGCCCTTGGCGCGACGACGGGCGAGAATCTTGCGGCCGTCGGCGGTCGCCATGCGGGCACGGAAACCGTGGTCGCGCTTGCGCTTGAGGTTGCTGGGCTGGTAGGTGCGCTTGGTGGCCATGATCCGGCTCGATGTAACGACGTAATAGGACCGCCGATTCTAGAGGTCGCCCAGAGTCCGGGTCAAGCCCTTGTTTACTTTGACGTTTGGACCGGCCCATCGACGGCGCCGTCGTGCGCGTTGGCGCGACGCGCGCAGCCTGTGCATGAACCTGTGGATTAGTCCTGTTCCGGACTGGGTCCCGATGGTAGTCTGACCGACCCCCGGCCCTGTCCGCCACGATGTTCGCATCGTGCGCTCGGCCGCTTTCGTCCGCTGCGCCGCCAGGCCTGCCGACCGAGTCAGTTACGCATAAGAAGACGCATTACAGATGGAAGCCTGGCCCCGCTGCCTCGAACGCCTCGAAGCCGAATTTCCGGTCGAGGATGTACATACCTGGTTGAAACCGCTGCAGGCGACGCGACGCGACGACGTCACCGTGCTGTATGCGCCGAACGCGTTCGTGGTCGAACACGTGCGCGAACGTTACCTGGGCCGTATTCGCGAGTTGCTGTCGTATTTCGCCGGCAGCGGCGAGGTCAGCCTCGAGATCGGTTCGCTGCCGCGGGCGGTGCCGGCGGTGGCGCGCGAATCGGAGATCGCGGTCAGCGCGCCGCGTCCGGTCGCGCCGCCCGAGCCGTTCCAGGGCAACCTCGACAATCACTACACCTTCGACAACTTCGTCGAAGGCCGCAGCAACCAGCTCGGCCGCGCCGCGGCCTGGCAGGCGGCGCAGAAACCCGGCGAACGCGCCCATAACCCGTTGCTGTTGTACGGCGGCACCGGCCTGGGCAAGACCCATCTGATGTTCGCCGCCGGCAACGCCATGCGCGACGCCAATCCGGCGATGCGGGTGATGTACCTGCGTTCGGAGCAGTTTTTCAGCGCGATGATGAAGGCGCTGCAGGACAAGACCATGGATGCGTTCAAGCGTCAGTTCCAGCGCGTCGACGCGCTGCTGATCGACGACATCCAGTTCTTCGCCGGCAAGGACCGTACCCAGGAAGAGTTCTTCCACACCTTCAATGCGCTGTTCGACGGCAAGCAGCAGATCATCCTGACCTGCGATCGCTATCCGCGCGAAGTCGAAGGCCTGGAGCCGCGGCTGAAGTCGCGCCTGGCCTGGGGCCTGTCGGTCGCGATCGAGCCGCCGGACTTCGAGACCCGCGCCCAGATCGTGATCTCCAAGGCCAAGGAACGCGGCGCCGCGGTGCCCGAGGAAGTCGCGTTCCTGCTGGCCAAGAAGATGCGCTCGAACGTGCGCGACCTGGAAGGCGCGCTCAACACGCTGACCGCCCGCGCCAACTTCACCGGCCGCGCGATCACTACCGAGTTCGCCCAGGAAACCCTGCGCGATCTGCTGCGTGCGCAGCAGCAGGCGATCGGCATCCCCAACATCCAGAAGACCGTGGCAGACTACTACGGCCTTCAGATCAAGGACTTGTTGTCGAAACGGCGTACGCGCTCGCTCGCTCGTCCACGTCAGGTCGCCATGGCGCTGACCAAGGAACTGACCGAGCACTCGTTGCCGGAGATCGGCGATGCCTTCGCCGGTCGCGACCACACGACCGTTTTGCATGCCTGCCGGCAGATCCGCACCTTGATGGAAACCGACGGCAAGCTGCGTGAGGATTGGGACAAGTTGATTCGCAAGCTCAGTGAGTGAGGCCACCCGGACCGCATCCGCGGTCCGCGCTCACCCGATGGGAACGCAACACCGCTCGATGGCGTCGTCGTAAACCGCGAGAGTTCGGTGCCGACGTTCGTGGTCCGGATGCCCGTCATCCGCCTCGTTCGCCGAAACCGGAACCCTGCCAGGCGGATGCCTGCCTGGAACGCTTGAGTTGTCGCCGCCGCCACCGCTTGCAAGACGGTCCGCGCTGCGACGAGACACAAGGTAATCGGTAAGTGTTTGTTGCGAAAGGCATAACTCGGGGGATGAAAGTCGTACAAACTGTGGACAAGTCAGTGGCCGCCAATCGGCGCCCTTTTTATCCACAGGATGTACCGTATGCCCAGGGCCAGTTCTACCCGCTTTTGAAGTACCGAAAACCGCTTGTAAATCAATTGCTTAAATGACTTCTCCAGCGTTTTTCGCTACACCATCACCACCAAGCTTTTGATTTATACATCTCTTTAGTAATGGGCTTAGGCCCACCGACGGGCAAGGGGTCCGCATGCGTTTCAGCCTGCAACGCGAAGTCTTTCTCAAGCCGTTGGCCCAAGTGGTCAACGTCGTCGAACGCCGGCAGACCTTGCCGGTCCTGGCCAACCTGCTCGTGCAGGTCAAGGACGGGCAGCTCTCGCTGACCGGTACCGATCTCGAAGTCGAAATGATTTCGCGGGTCGCGGTCGACGATGCGAAGGACGGCGAAACCACGATTCCGGCACGCAAGCTGTTCGAGATCATTCGAGCGCTTCCGGACGGCAGCAAGGTCACCGTTTCGCAGACGGCGGAGAAGGTCACGGTCCAGGCAGGACGGTCGCGCTTTACGCTCGCCAGCCTGCCGGCCAACGACTTCCCGTCGATCGACGAAGTCGAAGCCACCGAACGAGTCCGGGTACCGGAAGCCGCCCTCAAGGAGCTGATCGAACGCACCGCGTTCGCGATGGCCCAGCAGGACGTGCGCTATTACCTCAACGGCCTGTTGTTCGACCTGCGCGAGAACAGCCTGCGCTGCGTCGCCACCGACGGACACCGCCTCGCCCTGTGCGAAGCGCCGTACGAAGGCAATGCGCAGACCAAGCGCCAGATCATCGTGCCGCGCAAGGGCGTGCAGGAATTGCAGCGTCTGCTCGAAGGCGGCGATCGCGAAGTCGAGCTCGAGATGGGCCGCGGGCACATCCGGGTGAAGCGCGACGATGTCACCTTCACCAGCAAGCTCATCGACGGCCGTTTCCCGGATTACGAAGCGGTGATCCCGATCGGCGCCGATCGCGAGGTCAAGATCGAGCGCGAAATCCTGCGTGCGTCCCTGCAGCGTGCGGCGATTCTGTCGAACGAGAAGTACCGCGGCGTGCGCATCGAGGTCTCGCCGGGCCAGCTCAAGATCAGCGCGCATAACCCGGAACAGGAAGAAGCGCAGGAAGAAGTCGAAGCCGACACCAAGGTCGATGACCTGGCGGTGGGCTTCAACGTCAACTATCTGCTCGATGCCCTGACCGCATTGCGCGACGAGCACGTGATCCTGGCGCTGCGCGACGCGAACTCCTCGGCCCTGGTGCGCGAGGCTTCGAACGAACGTTGCCGCCATGTCGTGATGCCGCTGCGCCTGTAACGGCAAGCGCAGCGAAACCGGGCCAACCGCCCGGTTCCACGTGGAACATCACACGCCCGGCCAGTCCGGGCGTGTCCGTTTGTGGCTTTCGGATCGCCTGCCCGACTGCCGGCCCTCCCCTTCTGCGATCATCTGCCGATGCATGTCACCCGTCTGGAAGCCCGTGGATTCAGGCGTTTCGCCGAAGTCAGCCTGCTGCCGGCTCCCGGAATCAACCTGATTACCGGCGAGAACGGTGCGGGCAAGACCAGCCTGCTCGAAGCCCTGCACCTGATGGCTTACGGCCGCAGTTTCCGGGGCCGCGTGCGCGATGGCCTGATCCGGGCCGGCGACCCCGCGCTCGAGGTCTTCGTCGAATGGCAGGAGGCGCGGCGCGAGCAGCGCCGCAAGGCCGGACTGCGCCACAGCGGCCAGGAATGGGTCGGCCGCCTCGATGGCGCCTCGGTGTCCCAGCTCGGGGAACTGTGCGCGGCCTTGGCCGTGGTCAGTTTCGAGCCCGGCAGCCATTCCCTGATCACCGGAGCCGGCGAGATCCGCCGCCGCTACCTCGATTGGGGGTTGTTCCACGTGGAACCTGACTTCACTCCGCTATGGCGGCGCTATACCCGGGCATTGAAGCAGCGCAACGCCCTGCTCAAGGCGCGGGCCCGCGACGGCCAGCTCGATGCCTGGAACCACGAGCTCGCCGAGGCCGGCGAGCCCCTGACCCGGCGCCGCCACCAGTACCTCGACGAACTGCAGCCGAAGTTTTCGGCCCTGGCCGCCGAACTGGCGCCGGGGCTCGGCGCGGTGCGCCTGGATTACCTGCCGGGCTGGCGCCGCGACGAGTTTCCGCTCGCCGATGCCCTGCTGCTGGCCCGCGAACGCGACCAACTGGCCGGCTACACCTCGGTCGGGCCGCACCGGGCCGACTGGCGTATCGCCTTCGGCGGCCTACCCGGCCGCGAGGCTTTGTCGCGGGGCCAAGCCAAGCTCACCGCCTTGTGCGCCCTGCTCGCCCAGGCCGAGCACCATGCCGCGATCCGCGGCGAATGGCCGGTGGTGGCCCTGGACGACCTTGCCTCCGAGCTGGACCGGAATCATCAGCAACGGGTGCTGGAACGCCTGCTGGCGTCGAAGGCCCAGGTTTTCATCACCGGCACCGATCCGCCGCCGGCCCTGGCCTCGATGCAGGTCGAACTGACCAGGTTCCACGTGGAACATGGATTGCTCGGCGAGCTGCCGCAGTCGGGCTGAGCCACGGCGCTCGAAACGCCCCGAGAATCCCTATCGGGAGTCGGCGGACCGAGGCCTTCGACACAGAGGGCTCGTGGTTTCGGGCGACCGGGGCTTCGACCGCGCTGGCCCGGAAGTCCGGTGATTGAGGTGCGGCCTTGCTCGCGGCTGCCCGGACCCGGTCGTGCAACCATCGGCCGCTTCGCGTGGCCCCAGCCGAGAATGCTGCCACTTGCGGGGGAGCGGGCCTCCTATTCCCGACGGCCGCCCTCGCCCAACAAGGTCCGCCGAGCTAATACCGTGGCAGCGAAGCCGCTAACGACAAGCCTTGAGCGGCGCCAAAGCCGGTCCAGGACCCAAAACCTTCGTTTCAACCCATGTTCCACGTGAAACATGGGCCTCATCTCCCGCGCCGGCTTTAAAAACCCCGGCTTCGCCACCATCTCAGAGGCCTGGACGGCGCTGTAAGCGCCTCGGAGCCCGTTCCAGGGACGAGCGCCACCCACCCGGCGCTCCGGCGCCGCGTCCGTCGTAGCGCGGGGCCGTACGCCCCGCCTGCTATACTTCGATCACTTCTTTACTGTGTCTCGACGCGTCCGGCGCCCTCGCCGGCAGCGCGTCGTCGGAGCCTGTTGACGCAATGACCAACACCGAGCACGACCCCTCGCAAGATCCGACCTCCGCCCCGGCCCCGCAATCGCAGACCTACGACTCCAGCAAGATCACTGTCTTGCGCGGTCTCGAGGCCGTGCGCAAGCGCCCGGGCATGTACATCGGCGACGTCCATGACGGCACCGGCCTGCACCACATGGTCTTCGAGGTTGTCGACAACGCCATCGACGAAGCGCTGGCGGGTCATGCCGACGATGTGATCGTCACCTTGCACGAAGACGGTTCGGTTTCCTGCTACGACAACGGTCGCGGCATTCCGGTCGACATCCACAAGGAAGAAGGCGTGTCCGCGGCCGAGGTGATCCTCACCGTGCTGCATGCCGGCGGCAAGTTCGACGACAACAGCTACAAGGTGTCCGGCGGTCTGCACGGCGTCGGCGTGTCGGTGGTCAACGCCCTGTCCGAGCACCTGTGGCTGAACATCTGGCGCGACGGTCACCAGTACCAGCAGGAATACGCCCTCGGCGAGCCGATCTACCCGCTCAAGCAGCTCGAGGCCTCGAGCAAGCGCGGCACCCTGCTGCGCTTCAAGCCGGCCGTGGAGATCTTCACCGACGTCGAATTCCACTACGACATCCTGGCCAAGCGCCTGCGCGAGCTGTCGTTCCTGAATTCCGGGGTCAAGATCACCCTGGTCGACGAGCGCGGCGAAGGCCGCCGCGACCTGTTCCAGTACGAGGGCGGCATCCGTTCCTTCGTCGAGCATCTGGCCCAACTCAAGACGCCGTTGCACCCGAACGTGATCTCGGTGTCGGGCGAACAGAACGGCATCACCGTCGAGGTGGCGCTGCAGTGGACCGACTCCTACCAGGAGACGATGTTCTGCTTCACCAACAATATTCCGCAGAAGGACGGCGGCACCCACCTGATCGGGTTCCGCGCCGCCCTTACCCGCACCCTGACCAACTACATCGAACAGAGCGGCCTGGCCAAGCAGGCCAAGATCGCCCTGTCGGGCGACGACATGCGCGAAGGCATGATCGCGGTGCTGTCGGTCAAGGTGCCGGACCCGAGCTTTTCCTCGCAGACCAAGGAAAAACTCGTCAGTTCCGAGGTCCGCCCGGTCGTTGAGAGCACGTTCGGTGCACGTTTGGAGGAGTTCCTGCAGGAACACCCCAACGAGGCCCGTGCCATCACCGGCAAGATCATCGACGCCGCCCGCGCCCGCGAAGCCGCGCGCAAGGCGCGCGACCTGACCCGCCGCAAGGGCGCGCTCGACATCGCCGGCCTGCCCGGCAAGCTCGCCGACTGCCAGGAGAAGGACCCGGCGCTCAGCGAACTGTTCATCGTCGAGGGCGACTCCGCAGGCGGCTCGGCCAAGCAGGGCCGCAACCGCAAGACCCAGGCGATCCTCCCGCTCAAGGGCAAGATCCTCAACGTCGAGCGCGCGCGTTTCGACCGCATGCTCGGCAGCGCCGAAGTCGGCACCCTGATCACCGCGCTCGGCACCGGCATCGGCAAGGACGAGTACAACCCGGACAAGCTGCGCTATCACCGCATCATCCTGATGACCGACGCCGACGTCGACGGCTCGCACATCCGCACCTTGCTGCTGACGTTCTTCTACCGGCAGATGCCCGAGCTGATCGAGCGCGGCCACATCTACATCGGCCTGCCGCCGCTGTACAAGATCAAGCAGGGCAAGAACGAGCTCTACCTCAAGGACGATGCCGCGCTCGACGCTTACCTCGCCGGCAACGCGGTCGAAGGCGCCGGGCTGATTCCGGCCGCCGGCGAACCGCCGATCGAAGGCGCGGCGCTGGAGAAGTTGCTGCTGGCTTACGCCAGTGCGCGCGAAACCATCGCCCGCAACGCGCATCGCTACGATCCGAACGTGCTGCAGGCGCTGATCGATTTCACCCCGCTCGACACCGCGCATCTGCTGGCCAATGTCGACGAGCGCCACGAACTCGACCTGCTCGAAAAGCGTCTCAACCAGACCGGCCTGGGCAAGCCGCGTTACGCGCTGGAACTGCATCCGGCCAACGAAACCCGCCAGGCCGCATTGCTGGTCACGCGCAATCACATGGGCCAGCAGCTGATCCAGGTGTTGCCGTTGTCGGCGTTCGAAGGCGGCGAGCTGCGTTCGCTGCGCGAAGCGGCGTCGATGCTGCACGGCCTGGTGCGCGAAGGCGCGCAGATCGTGCGCGGCAACCGCGCGCAGGCGGTCACCAGCTTCGCCCAGGCCCAGGCCTGGTTGCTCGAAGAAGCCAAAAAAGGCCGCGCTATCCAGCGATTCAAGGGTCTGGGCGAAATGAACCCCGAGCAGCTGTGGGACACCACGGTCAATCCGGAAACGCGTCGCCTGCTGCAGGTGCGCATCGAAGACGCCGTCGCCGCCGATCAGATCTTCAGCACCCTGATGGGCGATGTGGTCGAACCGCGCCGCGAGTTCATCGAAGACAACGCGCTGAAGGTGGCCAATCTCGACGTCTGATCCGGCGGCGTCTGATCCGGTTGCGGATCCGATCCCCGCGTCGTCGCCCTCGCCGGCGACGACGCGCCGCGGATGGTTGGGCAGCGTCGCCGGATTCGCGATCGACTTGCTGCTGTCGGTGATGTTGCTCGCCGCGTTCGTCATGATCGGCGGTGTGCTGTGGGGACTGTTGCAAGGCTTGCGCGGCGTCCCGGTCGAAATGGACGCCGGCTCCGATGCGATGATCGCGATCACCCTGGTCGGCACCGGCCTGGGCGCATTGACGGTTTATCTTTTGCGTCGCCGGGCGACGCGCGAGGAATGCGCCGCCTCGTGGCGCGCCCTGTGGCGAAAATCGACCTGGCTCGCGATCCTGGTGGCCCTGCTCGCGACCACCGGTTTCAGCATGCTGGTCGGCCTGCTCGCGCAGCAGCTGCAGGTCGAGATGACGCCCAGCAACCTGGTGCTCAGCGAAGCGGTCGCCAAACATCCGTTTCTGTTGCTGATCTTCGCCGTGCTGATCGCGCCGGCCTACGAAGAATTGCTGTTCCGGCGGGTGCTGTTCGGCCGACTGTGGGCCGCGGGGCGGCCCGGGCTGGGCCTGACGCTGAGCTCGATCGCCTTCGCACTGGTCCATGAGCCGCCCGGGCTCGGCGCCAGCCAGGGCTGGAACATGCTGATGCTGTGGGCGGTGTACGCCTTCATGGGCGCGGTCTTCGCCGCCACCTACCGGCGCACCGGTACCCTGTGGGCGGCCTTTGCGGTGCATGCGCTCAACAACCTGGTGGCAGGTACGGCGCTTTTTGCAAGCCTTTGAGGCACCCTCGTTGACGAAGTATTAATCCAGGCGGCGCTACAAAGTTAGTTCGTTCTGGGGAATCGTCATGAAACGCATCCTGTTTGCGCTTTCGGTCGCCGCCGTGGTGACCGCCTGCGCCACCACGACTTCGCCGACCGGGCGTACCCAGCACATCGGTGCGGTGTCGCAGGAGCAGCTCAACCTGATGGGCGCCAAGGCCTTCGAAGAGGCCAAGAGCAAGCAGCGCCTGAGCACCGACCCGCGCCAGAATGCCTACGTGCGCTGCGTGGTCAACTCGATTACCCGGCAACTGCCGCAAGGCTGGCAGGCGAACTGGGATGTGGCCCTGTTCGCCGACAATTCGCCGAATGCCTTCGCCCTTCCGGGCGGCAAGGTCGGCGTCAACACCGGCATTTTCACGGTCGCCAAGAACCAGGACCAGCTCGCGGCGGTGATCGCCCACGAGATCGGCCACGTGGTCTCGCGCCATCACGACGAACGCATCACCCGGCAAATGAGCGCCCAGGTCGGCCTGGGCATCCTCGGCAGCCTGGTCGGCTCGCGCTACGGCGAGGGGGCGGTCAACGCCACCAACCAGCTCGGCGGCGCGGCCCTGCAGACGGCGTTCTTGCTGCCGGGCTCGCGCACCCAGGAAAGCGAGGCCGACGTGGTCGGCCAACGGCTGATGGCGCAGGCCGGCTACGACCCGCGCCAGGCCGTGAACCTGTGGCAGAACATGATCGCCGCGAGCGCTTCGCGGCCACCGCAATGGCTCTCTACCCACCCCGACCCGCAATCGCGCATCCAGGAGCTGAACGCTCGCGCCGGGGCCTTGATTCCCACCTTCGAGCAGGCCCGCGCCTCCGGCCGTACGCCGAAGTGTGGATGAAATCCAGGTGAAAATGGCTGTGTTAACCCGTATCGCGCGGCCCCAAGTTTCTGTTAGCGTGACGGCCCCTTGGCCATGCGCCGTTCCGCCACAAGGCCACCCGCCTGCGGCCGCTGAGTCTCTCTGAGGTGAGTACATGAACAAGCAACCCACCCGCCGTAGCACCCTGCTGGCCGCCGCGATGGGCGTGACGCTGGTCTTCGGCGCAGTCTCCCAGGTCAACGCGCAGAGCATGGCCGAGCGCAATGCGCAGCGCCGCGCCAACAAGGAAAGCAGCAAGGGCAGCACCACCAAGGCCGAGAACCAGTTCCCGAACGCGACGCGCACCGCGCCCGACGCGAAGGCTTCGTCGAAGGGCGGCGCCAAGCTGCAGAAGATGATGGAGTTCTACGACAAGGAAAAGGCTGCCGAAGCCCGCGCCGTCGCCGACGAAATCATCGCCAACACCGCCTTCAACGCTTACGAGCGTTCGTTCGCCGCGCAGATCGGCGCCCAGCTCGCCTACGACGGCGACGACAGCAAGGCCGCGATCGCCTATCTCAAGCAAGCGCTGGAATTCAACGGCCTCGACAACAACGGCCATTTCGGCGCGATGTTCATGATGGCCCAGCTGCAGCTGCAGGAAGACCAGTACGCCGATTCGCTGGCGACGGCCGATCGCTTCCTGGCGGAAACCAAGAGCACCAAGCCCGAGCACCTGATCGTGCGCGGCAACGCCTTGTACCGTCTGGAGCGTTATCCGGAAGCGGCCAAGGCGATCAAGCAAGCCATCGACGCCTCGCCCGAGCCGAAGGTCGAATGGCAGCAATTGCTGATGGCCAGCTACATTGAGAACAATCAGGGTGCCGACGCGGCCAAGATCGCCGAGGCGATCGCCGCCAAGACCCCGAACGACAAGCGCGCCCAGATGAATGTCGCCGCGGTGTACTCGCAGGCCGACATGCTCGACAAGGCCGCCGTCGTGCTGGAAAAGGTCCGCGCCGCCGGTCAGTTCACCGAAGACAAGGACTACCGCCAGCTCTACGCCACCTATCTGAATCTGGATGGCAAGGAGAAGGAAGCGGCCGGCGTGATCACCGAGGGCCTCGAGAAGGGCGTCCTCAAGCCGGACTACCAGGCCTACGTGGCGCTGGCCCAGTCCTATTACTTCTCCGATCAGACCGCGAAGTCGATCGACGCGTACAAGAAAGCGGCTCCTCTCGCACCGGATGGTGAGACGTACCTGAATCTCGCCCGTGTTCTGTGGCAAGAGGATCGCATTCCCGAGGCAAAGGAAGCCGCCAAGCAGGCGATAGCGAAGGGCGTTAAAAAGCCCGACGACGCCAACAAGATTCTCGCGCTGAAAGGCAAGTAATTCAGCAAAGAGATGCCCAACCGCGCTTGGAACCTGTGACGCGGTTTGGTATATGCTAGGAGGTTCCCGCGACTGGAAACGGTTGCAGGAACCGAACGATGGCCCGAGGCGCCCTGGCGTCCGGAAACACCTCCCGAGCTGACGGCATGACGCAAGACCTCGAACTCCAAGTTAGGAAAGATGACAACGACCGCGAAGGGTTGAACTGGGCACGTATTGCCGGTATCACCTGCGCGATCGCTGTGCATGCCGCGGCGCTCCTGTTGTTGCTGGCCCCAATGACGCCACCTGCCCAGCAGCAGGACGAAGAGCAGGTGACGATGGTCAACATCATCAAGCCTCCGCCGCCGCCCCCGCCGCCGCCGCCGCCGCCGCCGGAACCGCCCAAGGAGCTCAAGCAGCCTCCGAAGGAACTGTCCCCGCCGCGACCGACCCCGACTCCCCCGCCGCCGGACCAGCCGCCGGTCGAGAATCTGGACCCGAGTCCGATCGACCCGCCTGCGCCGCCGCCGGCTCCGCCTGCGCCGCCGACGGCCGCCAGCGACATCGGCTCCAGCGTCGATCCGTCCTCGCGTCGCCTGAATCCGCCGAAGTACCCGCCGACCGAAGCCCGTCAGGGCGTAGGCGGTACCGTAGTCCTGGTCATCAGCATCGACGCCCAGGGCAACGTCATGGACGTGCAGGTCGAAAAATCCAGCCGTAACCGCAATCTGGATCGCGCGGCCATGGACGCTGCCCGCAAGTGGCGCTTCAACCCTGAAGTGCGCAACGGTCAACCGGTCGCCAGCCGCGTCCGCGTTCCCGTCGATTTCGTCCCGCCGACCTGATCGGGGTCGGCGCGACTGTTGTCCCGCCTGATGAACACCGCTACTTCGTAATACCTTCTTTCCTTTCCACGACATTCAAAGGTAAGCGTCATGCTGCAGCAAACCACCACCGCCGCCGCCGGAGGCTCCAACGCTGAAGCGCTTCAGCAGATGAGCTTTTCGCATCTGTTGCAGAACTTCGACCTCGTCGGCTGGATCGTGTTCATCACGCTCACGCTGATGTCGGTTCTGTCGGTCTACTGGATCGTCATCAATTTCGTTAAGAATCTGCGCCTGCGCGGCTCTTCCGACCGCGTCGTCAGCACGTTCTGGGAAACCCCGAACGCCCAGGACGCGATCCGCTACATGGAAGAACAGTCGCGCAGCGAACCGTTCTCCAAGATCGCCCTCGACGCCGCCCAGGCCGCCGCTCACCACCAGCGCCACGAAGGTTCGCGTCTGGTCGAGTCGCTGAACCGCTCGGAGTTCGTCGATCGCGCCCTGCGTCAGGCCGTGACCCGCGAGAGCTCGCGTCTGGAAGCCGGTCTGACCGTGCTCGCCACCGTCGGCTCGACCGCTCCGTTCGTCGGTCTGCTCGGTACGGTCTGGGGCATCTACCACGCCCTGCTCCGCCTCGGCGCCAGCGGCGAGTCCTCGATCCAGGCCGTTGCCGGCCCGGTGGGCGAAGCGCTGATCATGACCGCGATCGGTCTGTTCGTCGCGATCCCGGCCGTGCTCGCCTACAACTTCTTCGTGCGTCTGAACCGTGTCACGAACAACAAGTTCGACACCTTCGCCCACGACCTGCACGACTTCTTCGCCACCGGCTCGCGCGTCGGCGAACTGTCGAACAAGCGCTAATCAACACTGACGCCTCTCATTTAGCGTAGTTGGAGTTCGGACATGGCCTTCAGTACAGGCAACGACAACGGCCCGATGGCCACCATCAACGTCACGCCCCTCGTGGACGTGATGCTGGTGCTGCTGATCATCTTCATGATCACCGCGCCGCTGATGACCCATAAGGTCGAAATCAAGCTGCCCGAAGCCACTCTCACCAAGACGGAGGAGCCGCCCAAGACTCCGCCGATCACCTTGGCGATCCAGGAGAGCGGCTCGCTGTATTGGAACGACGAGCCGATCACCCGCGACCAGCTGGAGAGCCGTCTTTCGGTTGAAGCGCAGAAGACCCCGCAGCCGCAGATCAACGTCCGCGGCGACCGCACCACGAAGTACCGCGTGGTCAATGAAGTGGTGACCATTGCGCAGAGGCAGGGCATGCGCAAGGTCGGCTTCATCGCGATCAAAGAACGTTAATCGGAGACCGAGCACATGGCTTTCAGCAACAACTCCGATAGCGGCGCGATCTCCGACATCAACGTGACCCCGCTGGTCGACGTGCTGTTGGTGCTGCTGATCATCTTCATGGTCACGGCGCCCACGGTGTCTTACCCGATCGACGTCAACCTGCCGCAACCGACGTTGAACCCGCCGCCCCAGACGCAGGAGCCGCCGCCGCCGATCGCGCTGCGGATCGATTCGACTGGCCAGGTGTTCTGGAACGACAACCCGACGCCGCTGCAGGCGATCCCGGGGATGATGAAGGAAACGGTTCAACGCGATCCCACCAATCAACCTCTGCTAGAAATCGACACCAACGAAGACGCCGAATACGGCATCCTCGCCAAGGTGCTGGCTTACGCCAAAAACGCAGACATGAAAAAGATCGGTTTCGTCCAGAAGTAATTCTTGCGAAACCGACGCTTACCGTCGTGAGAACGCCGCCCACCGGGCGGCGTTTTTTTATGCGCGATCGCCGCCTCTTGCGCGACGAACTGTGACGGGCTTAACGTGAAGCCGGGCGTCCCGCCCCAGGATGGAGGTGCTTATGGCCGGCTCCGCTTACTCCGTTTCCGCGTACCGCAACGACGAGGTCGTCGCTGAAATCAACGTCACGCCCCTGGTCGATGTGCTGTTGGTGTTGTTGATCATCTTCATGGTCACCGCGCCGGTCCTGACCGGGCAATTGAACCTGAGCCTGCCCGTTTCCCGCGACAAGCCGGTGCCGGTGGCGCCCAAGGCGATGCTGATCGTCGAGCAGGACGGAAGCTTCGAGCTCGACGGCCGCAGTCTGTCCGCAACCGAGTTGCCGGCCGCATTGAAGGCGCTGGCGGTGGCCTCGCCCGACACCGTGCTCGAGGTTGGTGCGAACGCCGATGCCGATTACCAGGGATTCACCCACGCGATTTCGGCCGCGCGCGACAGCGGTTTGAGCAATATCTCGACGCGTTGAGGAAGGTCCGCCTGCGTTGAGCGTTCGTATCGACCACGATGGGACGGCCGCCTGCGAGGGCGGCCGTTTTTCATGGCTTCGCGTGGCGACTGCGTTATTTCAGTCCTGCGCCTGCAACGGCGCTAACCTTCTGTAGGAGCGGCGTGAGCCGCGACCAAGGGATTCGCAAAGGTGACAACGCCGTTGTCGCTCGTCGAAACGGTTTACTTTCGCAGGGTAGGAGCGGCGTCCTACTGGATTTCCTTCGGTCACAAGCCGCGACCGCGATGTGATGGTCTTGTGGCGCGTCTATCAAAAGCAAAGCTTCCGTCCGCTGACGCGGCCGGGTTACTTTCTTTTGCTAAGCCCAAAAGTCCGTCTGGATTCCCTTCGGTCAAAGGTAACCAAAGAAAAGGGCTCTCCTTGCAAGGGCACAGACCACGAGCTCGCTGCTAGCGCCGGGATTTTTCGATAAGACGTCCCTGTCTTATCGAAAAACGGCGCACGTCCTGTGCGCCGCCCTCCGGGTCTCCACTTGACCGGTAAAGCGGCAAAGCAGATCAAAATATCGGCAACGGCAACGGCAACGGCAACGGCAACGGCAACGGCAACGGCAACGGCAACGGCAACGGCAACGGCAACGGCAACGGCAACGGCTAAGCAGAAGTTACCGTTGCCTTAAAGGTTTTGCTGTGTCGTTGCTGTGTCGTTGCTGTGCGGCGCCGCGCACTAGCGAAGGCAATCGAAGACCCGGAAGGCGGCCCGCATGGATGCGGGCCGTTTTTCATCGGGACAGGGATGTCCCGTATGAAAAATCCCTGCGTATGCACCGATCGTGCGGGCCTGTGATTCAAAGAAAAGCATTTTTCTTTGGTTACCTTTCTTTTGTTGCTTATGACAAAAGAAAGTAACCCGCCGCTTTAGTGGCGGAAGCTCTTGGCGTTTGATCTTGATCTTGCTTTAGCGAGGCGCCGCGAACCCTCGCAGCGCGGTCGCGGCTCACCCCGCGCCTTCCCCACGCGCCGCTACGAGACTACGAACCGCTCAACGCGTCTTCGCGATCACATCCAGATACCCGCGCACCGTCGCATCCAAACCTTGATACAAGGCCTCGCCGATCAGGGCATGGCCGATCGACACTTCCAGGACATTCGGGACCCCTCGCAGGAAGGCGCCGAGGTTGGCCTGGCTGAGGTCGTGGCCGGCATTGACGCCGAGGCCGGCGGCTTGCGCGCGGCGGGCGGCGGCGGCGAAGGTCAGCAACGCGGTGTCGAGGTCGCCGCCGTCGAAGGCTTCGGCATAAGGACCCGTGTAGAGCTCGACCCGCGCGGCACCGAGTTCGGCGGCGCGCTCGATGCCGTCGCGGTCGGCGTCGGCGAACAGGCTGACGCGGCAGCCGAGCTCGGCGAGTTCGGCTATCAAGGGGCGCAGCCGCTCGCCGTCGCGTTCGAAATCGAAGCCGTGGTCGGAAGTGAGCTGGTCGTCGCCGTCGGGCACCAGGGTGACCTGGGCCGGAAGCGTCGCGCGGCACAGGGCCTGCAGGCCGGGGTAGCCCGCGCGCGGCGGTGCGAACGGATTGCCTTCGATGTTGAATTCGACGCCGCGGCTGCGGGTCAGTTCGGCGAGTGCGTAGACATCGTCGGCGCGGATATGGCGGGCGTCGGGACGCGGGTGCACGGTGATGCCGTGGGCGCCGGCATCGAGGCAGGCTTGCGCGGCGCGGCGCACATCGGGCTCGCCGCCGCCGCGCGAATTGCGCAGCACGGCGATCTTGTTGACGTTGACACTGAGGGCGGTCATGACGCGAAGCGTAGCGCGCCGCGTCAGGCACGGCGAGTGGTCGGGCATTCGGCTAGGCGATGCCGCCGGATTGCGTGCGGTCCGGCGCGGCCGGACTGGCGGCGTCGCGCGGCTTCAGTTCGGCGAGGATTCCGACTGCGACGAAGCGGCGAGCTTGCGCGCCTCGGCCTGCTCGCGCAGGCGACGCAGTTCCATCGGGTCGACGATCGAGGACACGTCGCGGCTGGTGTTGTCCAGGCGCCGTGCGAGCAGACTCATCACGCCGGCGATCATCAGGCCGAGTGCGGCCAACAGGCTGACGGCCAGGATCCCCGGCGAGGTGGTTTTCAACGCCAGCACGAAGGCGGCGGCGGCCAGCAGCAGGTAAACCCAAGGCATTGCGGCGTGCTCCCTGAAAAAATCCCGATCCGGACAGGCGGGTCCCCAGACGGAACTGCCGGCCTGGATCGGCGTTGGAGGGCCGGTACGGAGGGTTCCGGCCGGGTCCAGGCCGAGTGTAGCGCGCACCCGCGGCGGCGGCAGCTGGGGGCGCCGGCGGATGCGACCGGCGGCACAAACGGCTAGAGCAGCGGCGAAACCAGCCGGGCCAGGGCCTCGGGGAGGCGCGCGCGCCACAGCGAACGTTCACGGTCCGGGCGCACCCGCGGGGCCCGCGAGCACTCTTCCTGAATCAGGGTCGCCAACTCGCCGGCGAGCTGCTCGTTGTAGAACATCACCGAGATCTCGAAGTTGAGGCGGAAGCTGCGGTGATCGAAATTGGCGCTGCCGATGATCGCCATCTTGTCGTCGCACAGCAGGGCCTTGCTGTGCAGCATGCGCGGGCCGTACTCGTGGATCTTCACCCCGGCGTCGAGCAATTCGTCGAAGTAGGAGCGCGCCGCATACGTCACCAGGCGGCTGTCGCTGAGCTTGGGCACCAGCAGGCGCACGTCGAGCCCGCCGAGCGCGGCCGAGGTCAGGGCCATGCGTGCGGCCTCGCTCGGCACGAAATACGGCGTGACCAGCCAGACCCTGCGCTGCGCGGCGTGGATCGCGCCGACGTGGACGCGGTGGATGGCTTCCCAGGGCGAATCCGGCCCGGAACTGACGACCTGCGAGGCCACGCGCCCGGGTTGCGGCGGCGGGTGTTGCATCTTCAGTGGCGGCTGGCCGGTGGCGTAGCACCAGTCCTCGGTGAAGACCAGTTCGAGCTCGCGCACCACGTCGCCTTCCAGGCGCAGATGCAGATCCCGGTAGGCGTCCTCGCGTAGGCGCTCGTCTTCTTCGTCGGTGATGTTGATGCCGCCGGTGTAGCCCACCCGGCCGTCGATGACGACGATCTTGCGGTGGGTACGCAGGTTCAGCCACGGCCGGCGCCAGAACCAGCGCAGCTTCATCGGGTGGAACCAGGCCACTTCGGCGCCGGCCTCGAGCAAGGGCTTGAGGAAGCGCCGCGAGGTCTGGCCGGAGCCGACCGCGTCCATCAGCAGCCGCACCTTGACCCCGGCGCGGGCGCGCTCGATCAAGGCATCGCGCAGCGCGGTGCCGGTGCGATCGGGCAGATAGATGTAGTACTCCAGGTGGATGTGCTCGCGCGCCTGGGCGATGTCGGCCAGCAACGCGGCGTACTTGGCGCCGCCGTCGATCAGCAGGCGCACGTCGGTCGCGGTGGTCGGCGGCAGGCCGGTGGTGGCCTGGCCGAGCTTGGCCAGTTCGATCGCTTCCGGCGACGGGGTCAGGCCCGCCGGCGGCGCCGGCAGCGAGGCGCGGGCGCGCACCCGGCGCAGGCGCTGGCGGTGGATGCGCAACGGGCCGAAGAAGTAATAGATCAGGAAGCCGATGTAGGGCAGCGCGGCCAGGCTGATCAGCCAGCTGATCGTCGCCACCGGCTCGCGCTTCTGCAGCACGATCCAGAAGCTCAGCCCGAGCAAGTACACCGCCCAGCCGATCGTCAGATACAGGCCGAGATGGGGAATGGCGAGCAGGTCTCGCCAAAGGTCGGGCAACAGATCCAGCACGTGTCGGAACTCCATCGATGCAGCGGCGCCGCCGGCACGGCCGCGCGGGCCTAGGCTAGCCCGCCGGCCGGGGCCGGCATAGCCCGGGCGCCGCCCGCATCGCGGCGGCGACTGCCGACGCCGGCAAAGACCGGCCGCGACCCGGCGACGTAGGATGCGGCATCGCCCGCCCGAACCACAGGAAGGATTCCCATGATTCACCGGTTCCTCATCGCCGCCGCTTTACTCGCCCTGCCCTTGTCGCCGGCCTTCGCCGCCGAGGCCGAACAACGCAGCATCAACGTATCGGGTTCGGCCGAGGTCAAGGTCGTGCCGGACCTGATCCTGCTCGATGTCGGCGTCGAATCGCGGCATGCCCAGCTCGACCAGGCCAAGCGCAGCAACGACGAGAACGTCGCCAAGGCGCTGGCGTTTCTCAAGCGCAGCGGCGTGCCCGACAAGGACGTGCAGACCGATTTCATCAGCATCGAGCCGACCTACCACTCCGACTATTCGTTCACCAAGCCGCAGATCTACATCGTGCGCAAAAGCATCGGCATCAAGCTGAGCCGCATCGGCGACCTGGAGAACGTGCTGACCGGGCTGCTGTCGAGCGGCGTGCAGTACATCCACGGCATCGAATTCCGCACCTCGCAGCTGCGCAAGCACCGCGATGCCGCGCGCGCTCTGGCGGTGCAGGCGGCGAAGGAAAAAGCCGATGCGCTGGCGGCCGAGCTCGGTGTGCGGCGCGGGCCGGCGCTGAACGTGTCGGAGTCGTACTCCGGCGGCTGGTGGCGCAGCGGCAGCCGTTGGGGCAATGGCATGAGCGGCGGCCAGATGGTGCAGAACGTCATGCAGAACAGTGGCGGCGGCGGCGAATCGGGCGACGGCGAGACTTTGTCGGTCGGCCAGATCAGCGTCAGCGCCTCGGTCAGCACCAGCTTCGCGATCGAATAGTCCGGCATCGAACGTGGTGCGCCGCTCAGCGGGCACCACGCGGCACGGAATGCGGCGCTCGGGCTGCTCCCTGGCGCATTCAGCCGGCAGGCGACGCAGCAGCGGAACCGAGCGATCCGGCGGCGTCGCGAAACCTGCGACGGCGCCGGCGTAGGCTGCGCGGATGGACGCTGCGCGCAAAGCCCGACTCTCGATCCAGCCGACTGCCTTCAAGGGCCGCGGTGCGGCGTCGTACGTGGCCGGGCGCTACGCCGTCACCACCGTCCAGGGCGAGGACGACGGCTGGGGCTCGGTCTACGAAGACGCCGATGCGAACTCGCGCCCGGACACCCAGGTGCGCGAGGAAACCGCGCGCAGCATCATCACCCGCAACGATTCGCCCGACATCGGCTTCAGCCAGTCGGTCAATCCTTATCGCGGCTGCGAACACGGTTGCGTGTACTGCTTCGCGCGACCCTCGCATGCCTACCTGGAACTGTCGCCGGGCCTGGACTTCGAGACCCGGCTGTTCGCCAAGGTCAATGCCGCCGAACGCCTGCAGAACGAACTCGCCCGCCCCGGCTACCAGTGCGCGCCGATCGCGCTCGGCATCAACACCGATGCCTACCAGCCGATCGAGCGCCGTTACCGCATCACCCGCGGCGTCATGGACGTGCTGGACGCCTGCTCGCATCCCTTCAGCATGATCACCAAGAACGCCTCGATCGTGCGCGACGTCGAAGTGCTGGCCTCGATGGCGCGGCGCCGCCTGGTGTCGGTGTATTTCTCGGTCACCACCTTGGACAACCAGCTCTCGGCGAAGATGGAGCCGAGAGCCTCGGCGCCGCATTCGCGGCTCAAGGCCATGCGCACCCTCGCCGAAGCCGGCGTGCCGGTCGGCGTGCTGGTCGCGCCGACCATCCCGATGATCAACGACGGCGAGCTCGAGCAGATCCTCGCCGCCGCGCACGAGGCCGGCGCGCGCGCGGCCGGCTATGTGCTGCTGCGCCTGCCGCACGAACTCAAGCAGGTCTGGCGCGATTGGCTGCAACTGCACTACCCCGACCGCGCCGCGCACGTGATGAGCCTGATCCAGCAGATGCGCGGCGGCAAGGATTACGACAGCGCGTTCGGCAAGCGCATGCGCGGCGAAGGCCCGTTCGCGCAGCTGATCGGACAGCGTTTCCACAAGGCCTGGCGCAAGCACGGCTATGGGCGGCTGCCGGCCCTGGACACGAGCCAGTTCGTCGCCCCGCGCAAGCCGACCCCGCAGTTGGAATTGTTCTGAGCCGGCATCGGCGGCGAATACTGCGGCACGGCCGTACTCAGCACGCGGCTTCGCGCGCCGGTGCCGCTGCACCGATGTCCTCGCCGGCCGCATCCGGCACAGCCGCCGGCTCGTGCGCCGAGGCGTTGCCGAGCAAGACATAGGCGAGCCAGGCGATCGCCGCGGTGACGCCGGCCAGGCCGTACATCAGCCAGGCGAAAGCCTCGTCGTAACTGCGCAGCAGCAAGGCGGGGTCGAGCGCGGGCAACAGCGCCTGCGCGCGCGCGGCGTCGCCGGTGGCCAGGCGTTGCGCCGCCTGGACGAGGGCGTGGCCGTCGACCGCGCCCAGGCTGTGCAGACGCAGCTTGAGCAGGCTGGCCAGGGCCGCGGCGGCGACCGCGATGGCGAGGCCTTCGCCGGACACGCGGCTGGCGCCGAACACGCCGGCGGCCATGCCGGCGCGTTCCTTCGGCACCACGCTGATCGCCAGCCCGTCCATCAGGCCCCAGGGCACGGCCGAACCGGTGCCGATCAACAGCATCGGCGCGATCAACTGCGCCGGCGAGGCGTCGCCGGCGATCGCACCGAGCCAGACCAGGCCGACGGCGGCGAGCGACAGGCCGGCGCCGCATAAGGCGCCGGCGGCGATGCGATGGCTCAGCACCGCGGCCAGGATCGGCACCACCAGCATCGGCGCCGACAAGGCGATCATCAACAGGCCGGCGTCGAGCGCACTGTGGCCGTGGATGCCGATCAAACGCACCGGCAGCACGATGATCAACACCAGGTAGCACAGGCCGGTGCCGATCGGCAGCAACTGCGCGCCGACGAAACGCGGCAGGCGGAACAGGCTGAGGTCGAGCATCGGCCGCGCCGCCCGCGTCTCCACGCGCACGAACAGCGCCAGCAACAAGGCCGCGCCGGCCAGGGCGGCGAGCACCCAGGGATCGCTCCAGCCGCGCTCGGGCGCTTCCAGTACGCCGACCGTCAACAGCGCGAGCATCGCCGTCGAACTGAGGCTGCCGCGCCAGTCCAGGCCGGTCGCGGCGGGATCGCGCGACTCGCGCATGCGCGGCAGGCCGAACACGGTGGCCAGCGCGGCGATCACCAGGCTCGACAGGAACACCGCGCGCCAGCCCTGCGCCTGCACCAGCCAGCCGGCAAGGCTGGGTCCGAACGCCAGGCCGAGGCCGAAACTCGTCCCCAGCAGACTGAAGGCGCGGATGCGTCCGGGGCCGTGGAACTCCTGCGACAGCGCGGCGTTGCCGCCGGCCAGGGCGAGTGCGGCGGCGATGCCCTGGACGATGCGCAGGGCATTGAGCGTCGCCAGGTTCGGCGCCAGCGCCAACAGCAGCGACACCACCGCATAGGACACGATGCCGATGGCGAAGATGCGCTTGCGGCCATAGGTGTCGGCGAGCGTGCCGGCCGCCATCAGGCAACTGCCGAAGGCCAGCATGAAGGCGTTGGTCATCCAGTTCAGCGCGACCGGGCTGCCGCCGAGTTCGGCGGCGATGGCCGGAATCGCCACCGGCGGGCCGGTGAAGCTCAGCGGCAACACCAGCCCGGCCAGGCACACGGCGCCGAGGATCAGGAAACGGTCGAGGCGGCCGGAGGCGTCGGCCGCGGGGTCGGAAGGAGGCATGGGTGAGTCGCGCGAGGGGGCAGGCCGCCAGGGTAGAAGCGCCGCAATCGTGGAAAAACATCGGCCCGATCCGTGCTTTATGGAACAATTGTCCGCAATTGCCGCCACCGGACCGCCCCATGGACAAGCTCGGCAGCTTGCTCGCCTTCGTCCGCACCGCCGAGACCCGCAGCTTCGTCGCCGCCGGGCGCCAGATCGGCGTGTCCGCCTCGGCGGTCGGCAAGAGCGTGGCCAAGCTCGAACAGCAACTCGGCGTGCGCCTGCTCCAGCGCAACACCCGTAACGTGCGCCTGACCGAAGAGGGCCGCATGTTCTACGAGCGCTGCCGCCCCTTGCTCGACGAACTCGACGAAGCCGAAGCGATGTTGACCCATGCGATGCAGGCGCCGCGCGGACGCTTGCGGGTGGGCCTGCCGACCGCGGGCTATCGCTTCCTGGTGCCGGTGCTGGGCGAATTCCGCGCGCGTTATCCCGAGGTCGAGCTGGAGCTGGATTTCGACGACCAACTGGTCGACGTGATCGACGGCGGTTTCGACGTGGTGATCCGCAGCGGCGACATGCCCGACTCGCGGCTGCGCGCGCGCCGGCTCGGCCCGTTCTGCTTCATGTTGTGCGCCTCGCCCGACTACCTCGCGCGGCGCGGCGAACCGCGCCTGCCGGCCGACCTGGAAGCGCACGACTGCATCCACTTCCGCTTCGCCAACAGCGGCAAGGTGCAGGAATGGTCGCTGCGGCTCGAACCCGGCGAAGCGCCGCCGCACCTGCCGCCGGCGTTGATCTGCAACAACAGCGAAGCGGCGGTGCTGGCCGCGGTGCACGGGCTGGGCATCGTCTACACCGTGGATTTCCTGGTCCGCGACCGGCTCGCCTGTGGACAGTTGCGGCGCGTGCTGCCCGGCTTCGAGACCCAGCGCGGGCAGTTCTGGGCGCTGTGGCCGGCGCACCGGCATATCTCGCCGAAGCTGCGGGTGTTCCTGGACTTCATCGACGAACATCTGTTCGTGCACCAGCCGATCGTATGACCGCGAACCGACGGCACGCCGTCGTTGAGGTCATCGCACAGCGCGAATCCAATGCAGCCGCTGGAGAACGACGGCATTCGCGAGCAAGCTGTGTCCGCAAAGGCCGATGGCTTGCGCGACGCCCGTGTCGATGCCGTCGTCGATTCCCCAATATCCCACCCCAGTGCAACCCAGGACCCCATCGCCGTGACGTCACCCGCCCTCGTCTCTTCCGCAGTGCTCGCCGTAACGCTCATGGCTTCGGCATCGGCGTTCGCTGCCCCACCCGCTTCGGCGCAACCCTCTTTCGATTGCGCCAAGGCCGCCAGCGCGGTCGAGAAAGCGATCTGCAGAAACGACGGCCTGGCCGGTGCCGACGCCGCGGTCGGGCGCGCTTACGAGCGCTTGCGCAAATCGCTCGATTCCAAAGCCGCGAGCGGACTGCGCGAGGACCAACGCTGGTTCATCGGCGTGCGCGACGCGGCCTACGACAACGCCAGCGCGGCGAACCGGACGCAGTCGCTCAAGGCTTTGCTCGATGACCGCGCGCGCACGTTGTCGCAGATACGTGCGCAGCCGCCGGTCGGACTGGTCGGCAGCTGGCGTAACCTCGCCGGCGGCATCGACGTGGTCGACGACGGTGCCGGCCGTTTGAAAGTCGAGGCGAATGCCGCGCATCCGCTCGATGGACGCTGGCTCTGCGATGCCAGCGGCAGCGGGCGCAGCGTCGGCGCGGCATTGACCGTGCAGGTCGAGGGCGGCGAGCGCAGTTCCCTGAAGCTGACCCGCGAAGGCGCGGCCTTGCGCGTGCAGGCGCTGGATGCGGGCGGCAAAGCGTTGCTCGGTCCCGACTACTGCGGTCACAACGGCAGTCTCGAAGGCGTGTACTTCGCGGTGCCGCCGAGCGCGGAGTGAGCGGCCGCATCGCCTGATCGGTTCGTCTCGCGACTCGGCAAGGTCGAACTAAAACGGCCCCCGCCGCGCTTTCGCGCGACGGAGGCCGTAACCACTACGAAGCTGGACTACTCAACCGAAGCGGCGCGGATCAGCCCTTGCAGCGCAGACCGCTCGAGCCTTCCGGCAGCGAGACGTTGACCGCTTCCCAGGCGCAAGCCACCGACTTCACCACGCTGGCCTTCAGCAGGCCCTTGTCGACCAGGTCCTGGGCCGCGGTCTGGGTGGCTTCGCGCGCCTGCGGGTAGGACGACTGCGAGGTCAGGTACAAGGTGTTGGCGCGGTACCAGATCTGGCCGGCGGTGTTCGGGGTGATGCCCTTGAGCCCGGTCGCGCCGTTGCAGACCAGGTCGGCCGGCAGCAGGGTCTTGCGATGCGACTTCGGCACCTTCTGCCCTTCGGCAAGCAGATAGAAGAAGTGGTTGCCGACGCCGGAGGTGTAGTGCGGGTCTTCGTCGGTGAAGCCGCCGGCCGGGTAGCAATCGAAGGAACCGCTGCCGTCTTCGGCGACGTCGAGGCTGGGCTTGAACATGTAGCGCAGCGGCGTGCCGTCGAGCATGACGTTCTCGCCGATCAGGTAATCCGGCGGATCCTTCGGGCTGTTGTCGAAGAACTCGACCAGGGTGCCGTGGATGTCGGAGGTGGCTTCGTTGAGGCCGCCGGCGTCGCCGGCATAGGCCAGGTTCGAGGTCGCCTGGGTCACGCCGTGCGACATCTCGTGGCCGGCGACGTCGAGCGCGACCACCGGATTGGAAATGCCGTAGTCGCCGTTGCCGTAGACCATGCGCTTGGCTTCGCCGTCCCAGAACGCGTTGGTGCCGCCGGCGTCGATGAAGTAGAAGATCGAGAAGGTCACGTTGACGAAGCTTTCCACGCCCTTGCTGTCGCCGAAGATGCCGACGCGGTCGTACAGCTTCTTGTAGTAGTCCCACGTCTTGGACACGCCGTAGTGGGCTTCCACGCCGGTGCGCTCGATGTTGGACATCTGCTCGTTGCCCCAGACGTTGTCCTTGTCGAACATCGGCGGTGCGGTGAAATCGCCGCCGCCGAAATACAGATCGACCACCGTGCCGCCGGTGTTGTGCAAGGTGCCGCCGCCGCGCTTGTCGTCGCGCAGCAGATAGCCCGCGCCGCGGCCGTCGCTTTCCTCGGCGCCGACCTTGCTGGTCGAGATCGCGACCTTGCCGCGGGTGATGGTGAAGCCTTCGCCCTGCGCCGCTTCGGCGCTATAGATCTTGCTGTCGCGGCCGAGCAAAGCGCCGTTGTCGGCATCGACATAGATCATGTCGTGGACCGGGCGATCGGCCTTGTTGAGGCCGCGGAAGGTCACTTCATACGCGAGTTTCGGCTGGTTGTCCTTGGCGAAATACACCACGCGCGAGGTCGGCTTATCCATGAAACGGCCGGCGAAATGCACGCCGGCGTCGGTCACCGCCTGCGCCACCGACAGTTTCGGCGCCTTGGCGCCGCCCTGGCCGAGCTTGAGGTCCAGGGTCTTGCTGACCGAGGTCAACAGGCCGTCTTTCATGTGCGTGACCAGATCGCCGCCGATCACCGGCAGGCCCTGGTAATCGCGATTGAAACGCACGTGCTCGCTACCGTCGGCTTCGACGATGACGTCGCGCGGCAGGTATTGCTCGGCGTCGATCGCCTCGCGGTCGGCCTGCGCCGCGGCGCCGCGCAGCTTCTGCGCGAGCAGCTGTTCGCGTGCGCGCGTCACCGCCGGATGCTGGGCGAGTTGTGCGCCGGACGTGGCGCCGGAGACGGTCGGCGCCAGTGCGAAGCCCGGCGTGCGCGCGGCAGCGGCCGCCTTGGCCGATGCCGTCGCCGATGCGTTCGCGGCGTTGCCGCCGGCCTGCGCCGATGCCTTGCCGGCATCGCGGTAGTGCTGCGCGGTGACCAGCGCGGTCGCGGTGGTGCCGGTCACCGCCAGCAGGATCGAAGCGGTCAGGACACGTTGTTTCATGGACATGCGGTTTCTCCGAGTCGTAGATCGAAATAAGAAAAGACCAGCCAAGAGCCGCCGCGCGAACGCAGTCGCGAAGCGGTGTCGTGCATTGCGGCAGAGGTCGTGCATGCCCCGAAGACGATTCGTCGCAGGCGGCGGCTCGTCTTCTTCGGCCCCTCCCCATAGATGGGAACGCGCTCGGGTAACGACCCCCTACCTGCGCAGCAGCGGCGACGCGTATCGCGTATGCGAATTGAGATGCGCGTCAGAGTGTGTGGCGTGTCGCGTGCGGTGCGCGTGGCGTGTGTGTGTGGGTGCGCGCGTGTTCGTGCGCGTGCGCGATGCCTTCGATGACGAGACGGCAGTGCAGGCGGGTAACGAATCGCATGCGGCAGATGGGGGATTCGACCCGTATCTTCGTCGTGGCGTCGGGTTCGCGGTCGCAGCTTGCGCAGCTCCTACAGGAGGCTTCGAAACTCCGAGTCGATCTGCTGCTTCAGGGTAGGAGCGACGCGAGTCGCGACCGCGCAGTCGCCCGTGTTTGCGCCGGTGGCCGAAGGCCCGCGGTCGCAGCTTGCGCAGCTCCTACAAGAGGCTTCGAAGCTTCGAGGCGATCTGCTGCTTCAGGGTAGGAGCGACGTGAGTCGCGACCGCGCAGTCGCCCGTACCTGCGCCGCTGGCCGTAGGTTCGTGGTCGCAGCTTGCGCAGCTCCTACAAGAGGCTTCGGGCTTTCGAGGCGATCTTGAAGGGTAGGAGCGACGCGAGTCGCGACCGCGCAGTCGCCCGTGTCTGCGCTGCTGGCCGTAGGTTCGTGGTCGCAGCTTGCGCAGCTCCTACAGGAGGCTTCGAAACTCCGAGACGATCTGCTGCTTCAGGGTAGGAGCGACGCGAGTCGCGACCGCGCAGTCGCCCGCACCTGCGCAGCTGGCCGCAGGCCCGCGGTCGCAGCTTACGCAGCTCTTACAGGAGGCTTCGAAGCTCCGAGGCGATCCGCGACGCCAGCCCTCAGCGCCGCGGCGCCGGCATGATGTGCGACAGGTAGATGCGGCTGTCTTCGAAGATGCGGATGGCGACCGGCAGGCCGAGCTGCACGGTCAGGTGGAAGGCCTCGGTCTTGGCCGCTTGCGAGGCCTGGATGGCATCGTTGAAGCATTCGTCGGCGACGTCGCAGGAAAGGCGACGGCCTTGGTAATCGGATTCGCTCAGTTGCACCGTGTAACGCATGACCGCGCCTGGATTCGGAGGAATCGAAAGGAAGAAGGGCCCCGGCCCAGCTGGACCGCTTGCTCAAGGCGGCGACCGATCCTTTGCTGAGCGGCTTCCTTGCCAACGCACTCGTCGCGCTGCCGGGGCCTGGGTAAGTTGAGGCAAGCTGTGACCGATTGCTCTCAGTGGATCGCCGAACGTGGCGTAGGAAATTCCCTACCCTTCGAGCGCGAGCGGGCCGCCCATGGCGATTGCGATGTGGCCGCCGGCCTGCGAGGCCGTGGCGCATCGTCGAAACGCAGCCGAAGGATGCGCCGGCGAACGCACCGCCGCCGTCAGGACGACAACGGCCACAACGGCCCGTCGAGCCACAGCCAGCGCGCCATCCAGGCGCTGATCAGGGCGACCATGATGGTCAGCGGCAAACCGATGCGCAGGAAGTCGTTGAAGCGGTATTGGCCCGGCCCGAGGATCAACAGATTGCCGTGATGGCCGATCGGGGTCAGGAAAGCGGCCACCGCGCCGAGCGCGGTGCAGACCACGAACGGCGTCGGCGGCAGACCCAGCGATTGCGCCAGCGAAATCGCGATCGGGCCGAGCAGTACGGTGGTGGCGGCGTCGGAAAGGATCTGTGTCAGCAAGGCGGCGGAGGCGAACATCACCAGCAGGATCGCCAGCGGCGACCAGCCCGCGACCACGTGCAACAGACCCTGCGCGAGCAATTGCGCGGTCCCGGTCTGTTCCATCGCCACGCCGAGCGGGATCACCCCGGCGATCATCACGAAGATGCGCACGTCGATCTCGCGATACGCCTGTTCGACGTCGACGCAGCGCGTGGCGACCATCGCCACGGCGCCCAACAGGAAGGCGAGCGACGCCGGCAGCCATTCGGTGGCCGCGGCGATCACGGTCGCGGCAAGGATCGCCAGCGCCAGCGGCGCGCGGATGCGGCGGCGCGCTTCGCCGGCGAACGGCACCAGCATCAGGAAGCCGTGGTGCGCGGCCAGCTCGGCGAAACGCGAGGGCCTGCCCCACAGCACCAACAGGTCGCCTTCGCGCAGGCGTGCGTCCGACAGGCGCGGCGCGACCGCGCCCTGGCGGCGCCACAGGCCGGCGATGACGGCTTGGAAGCGGCGCGCGAAATCGAGTTCGCGCACGCTGCGTCCGATGAATTCCGAGCCCGGCGCGACCACTGCCTGGACCAGCTGCGGCTCGCCGTCGCCGTGGCCGGTGACGCTGTCGCCGAAGCGCGCGATCGCATTCAGATCGAGCCCGCTGTCGTCGTGCAGCGAGGCGAAGGCGTCGGCCGAAGCTTCGACCAGCAGGATGTCGCCGCTGATCAGCGGACTGCTCGGGCCGAGGTCCTGGCGGCGTTGGCCGTCGCGCAGCCAACCGGTCAGGACGAAGCGGTCGCCGAGGGCTTTCTGCAACTCGGCCAGCGGGCGCGTGCTCCATCGCGAGCCTTCGACGATCAACAGCTCGGTGCGATAACGGTCCAGGCGCAGATAGCCGTCGTCGCCGTGCTCGCCGCTGCGCTTGGGCAACAGCCAGCGCGTGGCGAGCATATAGACCACGCCCAGCCCGACCAGGGCCAGGCCGATCGGGGTGATCGAGAAAATGCCCAGGCCCGGTGCGCCAGTGCGTTCGATGAGGTTGTCGGCGAGCAGGAAGGCCGGCGCGCTGACCAGGGTCAGGGTGGTGCCCAGCGACGCCGCGAACGACATCGGCATGAGCAGGCGCGACACCGACAGCCCGCGCGCCTTGGCGAAGCGGGTCAGGATCGGCAGCATCATCGCCGTGACCATGACGTGGTGGGTGAACGAGGACAGCGCCGCCACCGCGGGCATGGTCACCGCGATCGCGCGGCTCTCGCTTTTGCCGGAGGCGTCGCCGATCCACTGGCCCAGGCGCTCGGTGATGCCGGTCGCGGCCAGGCCGCCGGAGATCACGAACACCGCCGCGACGATGATCGCCGGCTCGCTGGCGAAGCCCGACAAGGCCTGTTTGGAGTCGAGCACGCCGGTCAAGACCAGCGCCAGCAGGGTCAACATGGCGGTCACGTCGACCCGCAGGCGCTCGCTGATGAACAGATACAGTGCTGCGCCCAGTATCAGCAGGAAGGCGATCTGAGGAAAATCCATGCCGGCATTGTGCTCGACTTGGCTGTGTCGGCGCCGTATGCGACCGTCCACCGTGCCGTCACGAGCCGGGCGGATACACTCCCCGGTCACATAATCCGCCGAAGACCCTTGCCCCTGCACCGATGAGCCTACCGCGCGCCACGACCACCGCCGACCACGCCACCGCTGCGGTGGCGTCGAAGATGGGCGACGATCGGTTCCGTCAGGCCATGGCTGCGTCGAACATCGGCATGGCCATCGTTTCGATCGAGGGCATCTGGCTGGAAATCAATCCGGCGCTGTGCGCGATGCTGGGCTATCGCGAAGACGAGTTGCGCGGCCATCACTACAGCGAAGTGACCCACCCCGACGATCTGGCGATCAGCAACAACCTGGTCACCGCGTTGGTCAACGGCAGCCTGGCCTCGGTCGACGAGCACAAGCGCTACGTGCATCGCGACGGCAGCGAGGTCTGGGTGCAGCTCAACGTCGCGGTGATGCGCGACGAGTCCGGCGCGCCGCAGTACTTCATCTCGCACATGCGCGACATCCGCGGCGAGCGCGAGGCCGGCATCGCCCTGAGCGCCCGCATCGAGGAACGCGGCGCCGCGCTCGACGCCTCCAACCGCCAGTTGCAGCTGTTCGCCGACGCGGTCGCCCACGACCTGCGCGCGCCGCTGCGCTCGATCGAAAGTTTCTCGGCCCTGCTCAGCGAACGCGCGATCGAACGCTTGAACGAGACCGATCGCGATTACCTGGGGCGCATCCGTGCCGCGGCTTCGCGCATGACCAGTCTGCTCGCCGCGCTGACCGAGTTGTCGCACGTGACCCGCGCCGAGATGCGGGTCGCGCCGGTCGACCTGAGCCTGCTCGCCGACTGGGTCGGCGCCGAGCTGCAGGACGCCGATCCGCGCCATCGCGGCGAAGTTTCGGTCCAGCCCGGCCTGCAGGTCGAAGGCGACGAACGCTTGCTCAAGCTGATGTTGAACCAGCTCATGCACAACGCATGGAAGTTTTCGTGCGAGCGCGAGGGCCAGGTCGAACCGGTGCGCATCGAGGTCAGCGGCGAGACCGTCGCGGGCCGTCTGCTGCTGACCATCCGCGACCACGGGGCCGGTTTCGACATGCGATATGCTCACAAGCTGTTCGAGCCCTTCCAGCGCCTGCACGGGCCGGACCAGGGCGGCGGTCACGGTTTGGGCCTGGCGATCGCGCGCCGCGTGGTCGAACGCCACCGCGGCGAGCTGCGCGCTCATTCGCAGCCCGGTGCGGGCAGTACTTTCATAGTGGAATTGCCTGTCGCCGCGACAGGCGAGGAAAACCCAGATGCATAAGGAAATCCTGCTGGTCGAAGACAATCCCGACGATGTCGAGCTGACCCGGCTCGCCTTCGACGAGGCCAAGATCGCCAACAGGCTGGTGGTGATGGGCGACGGCGCCGAGGCGCTGGATTACCTGTTCGCCCGTGGCCGTTATTCCGATCGCGACCCCAACGACCTGCCCTCGATCGTCCTGCTCGACCTCAATCTTCCGAAGGTCGACGGCCGCGAAGTGTTGCAGGCGATCCGCGCCCACGAGCCCACCCGCACCCTGCCGGTGGTGGTGCTGACCACCAGCACCGAGCCCTTCGACGTCGAGGCGAGCTACGCGCTCGGGGTCAACAGCTACATCCAGAAGCCGGTGGATTTCGAGCAGTTCGTATGGGCGGTCAAACAAGTCGGCCTGTACTGGCTGGTGTTGAACCACCCGCGCAATCCGTGAGTCGCCGCGGCAGCGGTGGTCGTGGCCGGAACGGCCGGTAGCGACGACTCGGCAGCAGCAAACAGCAACAGCAAATCCCCCCTGCCCCCCTTTTCCAAAGGGGGAATTTGCGCGTGGGATTCGAACCTATACGAGCTATGGCCGCGTCAACTCGTCCTTTTTTAAAGGGGGCTGGCGCCTGCGTGAAACGGGTGACTGTGTAACGGCTGCGCCGGAGGATTTGCTTCACAGCTCCAGGCGATTGCGTCGGACGCGCTGCAGGCGATCTGATCGAGTACGTGCTAGTCGAATGTGCGACGACTTCGTCGAGCACACGTCGATTCGCCCCCTTTGAAAAAGGGGGCTGGCGCCTGGATAAAACGGCTGCCTGTGTAACGGCTGCGCCGGGGGATTTGCCTTTGCGCGCTACCCAACCCGCCTCACGCGTATAGCCTCAGCGCCCGCCGAACAACTGCTCTGCGCGCTGGAACAGAATCCAGCTGGTCGCGATGTATTTGTCGCCGCCCTTGGGCCGATTGCCGCGATGGGTGTGGGTGAACGCGGCCGGTGCGATCAGCAGGTCGCCGGCGCGCGGGACGATCTTGCGGCGCTGATACAGGAACTCGGTCTCGCCTTCCTCGAAGCCGTCGTTGAGGTAGATCGTCCACAGCACGTGGCGGTGCAGGGTCTCGGCGCCCGGGTCGCGCGGGTACAGCTCGCAATGCCAGTACGGATAACCGCCGCGATCGGCGGTGTAGCGCTGCAGGTTGATCGATCCGGGGCGGAACACGGTCTGGGCGATCGGCGCCAGCGCGTTATCGTCCATCTCGGCCATGCGTTCGGGAGTGAGACGGTGGCGCTTGCCGTCGGCCGACGGCGCTTCCAGCATCAGCGGCGCGATCATCGTGTGCGGGTAGCGGCGCAGATAGCTCAGCAGGCCGCGGAACACCGCCAGGTTCAAGGCGATCTCGATGTCCTTCCAACCTTCGCGCCCGGTGATGGTCAGGTCGCGGCTGTCCTTGAGGTCGGGCATGACGCCGCCGCCGACCCGGCCCGGCTCGCTCTCGCGGCTGGCGTCGAACCGACGCAGCAGGTCCGCGCATTGCTCGCGCGTCAGGGCCTCGGGATAGACCTCGATGAAATCGTCCGGGGCGTCGATCGTCGATGACATGGCTTGGGAAGCGAGCGCGGGAAGGCGGCCATCCTCGCACGCGAGGCGCGTTGCAAAAAGGCAACGCCCAGTGTGTGCCTGTTTACACATCTTCCTCGCGAGCCTATACGGCCACTGAATCAAGCCATTGCGCGATTTCGCCGCGCTCGGGACGGTCGCCCGCCTCGGCAAGACGCGTTCCGCGCTTGTAACGTTTTCGTTCAGCTACGCCGGTCACGCCGCTACTGGCTGAATAAATTTCTAATAAATTCAATTTCTTATGTCGTTGGCACGACTCTCGCACTAGGTCCATCACCCGTATCGCTGAAGCGACGCGGCCGTCGACCCCCTAGTCGTCTTGGAGCCCGAGCCATGTCCGCGATCTCCTGCCGCTTTTCCCAGACCTCGCAGCCGGCGGCGGCGCGCGCGGCGGCGTTGGGCCTCGCCACGATGTTCGTCACGTTCGCCGGTGCAGCCCAAGGTCAGCAGGCCGGTCCGGCCAGCGAAGACCCGACCGTGGTCATCGCCCGCACCGTCCACCCGCGTATCGCCTACCGCGCCCTGCCCGCGCAGGAGAACCCGATCCGCATCGAGGCGACGACCTTCCCCGGCCAGGTCTTCCACGGCACCCTGGACCGTTCGCTGGCGCCCCTGATCGGCGACGCCGAGCTCGGCCAGCACGGTTCCAGCGGGCTCAGCCCGAGCGCCGCGACCGGGGCCCTGACCGGCCTGCTGGTGCCGACCGAATCGCTCGGCGCCTCGGGCAACAACGGCTTGCTCGGTCCGTCGGCGACCGCGCCGATGGGCCCGACCGCCAGCGTCGGCGGAGCGGTGACGAATGCGACCGCCGGCATCGCCGACCTGGTCACCGGCAGCGTGATGCAGGCCTTGGCGCCTCAGGGGAACGGCCGATGAGCGCGCGTCTGCGTCCGCTGCGCCTGGCGCCGCTGTGGCTGGCGGTGTGTCTGTTCGCGACCGCCCTGTCGACCGACACCGAGGCGAGCGAAGTCCCGTCTGCGAACGGTGCCGACCATGCCCGCATCGGCGCCGACAGCGGCCGTTCGCTCGATGGCCGCGCCGCGATCAACCAGACCGCGGGCGTGGGCAACGTGCAGAGCAACCTCGCGGCGATCGCGGCCGCGCCCGCGGGCACGGCGCTCGCATCGGCGCAGGCGAACCAGGCCGCGTCCGATGCGCGCAACGAATCGCGCGACGCCTCCGCGCGCATCGGTGCCGGTGCCTTCGCCGACAGTCGCGGGCTGCTCTCGCTCAACCAGAGCGCCGGCGCCGGCAATGCCCAGGCGAATCTGTTCGTGCTCGCGACCGGCAGCGCGCTGGCCGGCCTGGGCGACGGCGCGCTCGACGATGCCGCGCTGGCCGCCATCGCCGGCGAAACCCAAAACGATGCCGCCGCCGACGCACCGCGTATGCGCGAAGCGACGATCGCCGGCGACGCCTTCCGCGGCGGCGAAGGCGTGCTGCAAATCAATCAGACGGCGGGGGTCGGCAACGCGTCGGCCAACGCCATCGTGCTCCAACTGCCCGGGGGCTTTTAAAAAAAAGCGGCAGACGCAAGGCGATATCAACCACCACCAGGAGAGAGATCATGAAAGTTCATTTCACCCTGCTTGCCCTCGCACTCGGCGTGGCTGTGGCTGCGCCGGCTTATGCCGAAGGCGACGACGCCGACATCTACAGCTCCACCCGCGTCAGCAACAGCATCGGCGTGCACGGCCGCGTCTGGGTCAAGGGCAAAATCCGCGTCGCATCCGAATCCGCCGCCACCGTCGACCAGGATCAGACCACTCTGGCCAACGAGTCGCTCGGCGACGGCGACCACACCGCCCACCTCGGCGGCAGCGCCTTGTCGGACGCACAGGGCAACATCGGCGCGAACGTCGCCGCCGGCGTCGGCAACGCCCAGGCCAATGACACCGCGTTGTCCGCGGTCGACGGCGAAAAGGTGTTCGCTTCGGCGATGACCTTCAACAACCAGGAATCGAGCTTCAACTTCGCCTACTCGTCGCAGCAGGACACCGATTACCGCGCCACCCTCAACGGCGACGCGCTGTCCAATGCCAAGGGCAACATCGGGGTGAACGTGACCGCGGGCGTCGGCAACGCGCAGAGCAATGCCATGGCCGCATCGGTCAACAGCTCGGGCACGATCGCCAAGGCCGCCTCCGACAGCGAGCAGGACGCCTGGTTGAACACCCTGGCGGCCGCTTGCGATCTCGATACCTTCGCGACCCTCGCGGGCAACGCGTTGTCGGGCGCGCAGGGCAACATCGGCGCCAACGTCGCCGCCGGCGTCGGCAACCTGCAGCACAACGGCCTGTCGATCGCCACCGCGTCCTGCGGTAGCTGCGACTGATCCGCGCGCGGCCGCGGCGCAGGCCGCGGCCGTTTCGCGCGCTGTTTCGAAGCCTACGGAGACTGGACATGAAACTTCACCACCGCCTGCTGGCGCTTGCCTTGGTCTCGAGCCTCGCCTTGCCGGCCTTGGCCGAGGGGGACGACGCCGAGATCTACAGCAGCACCCGCGTAAGCAACAGTGTCGACGTATCGGGTCGGGTCCGGGTCAAGGGCAAGATCCGCGTCGCATCCGAATCCGCCGCCACCGTCGATCAGGACCAGACCACGGTCAGCAACTGGTCGCTCGGCGACGGCGATCACGACGCCCATCTCGGCGGCGACGCGCTGTCGGATGCGCAAGGCAACATCGGCGCCAATGTCGCCGCCGGCGTCGGCAACGTTCAGGCCAACGACACCGCCCTGTCGGCGGTCGACGGCGAGAAGGTGTTCGCGTCGGCGATGGTGTTCGGCAGCCAGAGCTCGACCGACAACTACGCCACCACCAACACCGACCACACCTACTACAGCGCCACGCTCGACGGCAACGCATTGTCGAATGCCAAGGGCAACATCGGCGTCAACGTCGCCGCGGGCGTCGGCAACGCTCAGGGCAACGGCATGGCCGCGTCGGTCAACAGCTCCGGCCGGCTCGCCATCGCGACCTCCGACAGCGAGCAGATGTCGACGATGAACCTGCTCGACAGCGAAGGCCGCCGCATGAGCCTGGATCTGTTCGCCACGCTCGACGGCAACGCCCTGTCCGGTGCGCAAGGCAACATCGGCGTCAACGTCGCCTCGGGCGTCGGCAATCTGCAGCACAACGGCCTGTCGATCGCGACCGCGTCCTGCGGCGCCTGCGCGCCACCCCCGCCGCCGCCGACCTGCGGCGCGAACTGCGGCGACTGACCGTCGTTGTTGCGTCCATCCGCGGCGACCGTCATCAGGGTCGCCGCGGATGTCCTTCCTCCCGTGCCGGCCGCGACGGCCGGCTACGATCTCAGGGCGGTATCGACATGCGTTCGCTGGGTTTCTGGATGACGGTCTGCCTGGGTGCCGCAACGTGGTGCGGCGCCGGCCACGCGCAAGCGCCGGTCGAACGCAGCAGCACCGTCGACCTGACCCGGCTGGCCGGCACCGGCGCGGTGCCGGTGGTCAAGACCATGCGCACGATGCGCGACCTGCGCTATCGCGACCTGCTCCAGCAGCGCTACGACTTCAGTTGCGGCTCGGCCGCGCTGGCCAGCCTGTTGCATTACGGCTACGGCATGGACGTGAGCGAGCCGGAACTGATCAAGAAGATGATGGTCGGCGTGGATCCCAACGAAGTCGTGCGCAACGGCTTCTCGATGCTCGACATGAAGCGTTACGTCGAAAGCGTCGGTCTGCGCGCGCATGGGTTCCGCATCGAGGCCGATGCCTTGTACCGCTTGCAGATGCCGGTGATCGCCCTGCTCGATCTCAAGGGTTATCGCCATTTCGTCGTGGTCAAGGGCGCTGCCGGCGGACGCGTGTTCGTCGCCGATCCCGCGCTCGGCCATCGGGTGATGCTCGAAGGCGATTTCGTCCGCGGCTGGAACGGCATCGTGCTGGCGGTGGTCGGCGACCGGCCGATGCGCGCCGATTCCTATCTGGTCAGCCATCGCAGTTCGCCGGCCCTGTTGCGGCGCGTGGATGCGCTCGATCGCGCGACCGCGCCGCCGCGGGTGGTCGAGTTCGGCCTGGTGATTACCGATTTGTTCTGAATGTCCGCGCATCGATCCGGTGCGCACGCAAAGCGTTCGAGGTGCCCGATGAACCGTCCATCACTCCCCTGTGCCCTGTTCACGGCCCTCGTGGCAGCGGCGGCCGCGGTCCAACCCGCGGTCGCCCTGCCCCCTCTGAAAGCCGAACTGGTCGACGAGGCCACGCTCGCGACCGTCTGCGGCAGGTACTTCGGTGCGCAGATGTTGGTCGGTCTGCGCGTGGACCTGGTGTCGAGCCTGGCCACCGCCCAACAAGGCGCCGCGGTCGCCAGCGGTTCGCTGCTGATCGAGCGCGCCGGCACCGGCTATGTCGTGCAGGTCGATGCGCGCAGCCAGGCCGAAGCCGGCCTGGACGCGCCGCTCGCGGACAACGCCAGCGCGAGCGGCGCCGAGGCGTTGCAGGTCCAGGGCATCGGCCAGATCGCGCAGATCGCCGGCGACCGCAACCGTTTGTCCAATCTGACTGCGATCCAGTTCGTCGAACAGGTCGACGCCAGCGGCTTCAACGGCCAGACCCAGAGCCAGGCCGGCGCCGGGCCGATGACCGCGCAGGTGACCTTCCTCGACGGCGGCGTGCAGCTGGGCGTCGCCGGCCCTGGAGCGTCCTTGCAGCAACACCTCGATGCCGGCGCGCAGGGCGGCATCGTCCAGCTCGGCCGCATCGCCGGCAACGACCTCAACGGCAGCAACCGCATGCAACTGCAGCTGGTTACCTCGGCGATCACGCCGCAACAGGGCGGCCAGCTCGGCCTGCTGCAGGCACTGGAAAGTCTGCGTTCGTTGCCGCGCTGAGCGGCACGTTTCACTCTTGCTAAGGATGTCGAGACCATGCGTGCCGTGCTGACTCCGTTGACCCTGGCCCTGTCGCTCGTCCTGAGCGCACAGGCGTTCGCCGCCGAAGACGGCGCCGACAGCGTATCCCTGCACCAACGCATGCTAGACATGAGCCGCGAGCTGGCCTCGCAGCGCGCCGAGATCGAGCGGCTGCGCAATCAGGTCGACGAACTCGAACTGAGCCAACGCGGGCGTGGGCTCGACGCACCGGGCGATGCCGGCTACCAGGACAACGCCAGCAAGATCGCCCGCGAGGCTTCGGAGGAAGCGCGGCGCAAGGCCTCGACGACCGCCGCCAACGACGCCCAGGAGCGCGACGGACCGGTCCAGGTCGGCCAGACCCAACGCGAGGAAGACGCGCAACGCCGCGAGCGGGAAAAAGCCCTGGTGGTGCGCGAACACGCGCCCTTGTTCGAGCGCAAGTTCACCCTCGATACCGGCCTGAGTTACAGCTACTACGACCGCCGCCAGCTCGCGCTGAGCGGGTTCCTGGCGCTGGATGCGATCTTCCTCGGCAGCATCAACCTGGACCAGACCAAGGCCACCGTCGCCACCGTCGACCTCACCGGCCGCTACGGTTTCACCGACCGCTTCAGCGTCGAAGCCAGCCTGCCCTACGTGTACCGCGATTCGCGATTCGTCAGCGGCGGCGCCGGCGGCGCCTCCAGCGTGGTCAGCGAGGTCAACATGCGTTCGCAAGGCATGGGCGATGCCAGCGTTGCGGCCTACTACCAGTGGGTCAAGGAGTCGCAGCGCTGGCCCGACATCGTCACCAGCCTGCGGGTACGCGCGCCGACCGGGCGCGACCCGTTCGGCCTCAAGTTGATCCAACCCGACGACGACAACAACAACCTCAATATTCCGGAGAACCTGCCGACCGGTTCGGGTATCTGGAGCGCGACGTTCAATGTCTCGGCTTTGCGCACCTACGATCCGGTGATCCTGTTCGGCAACATCGGCTACACCTACAACCAGCCCAGGGACTTCGACGACATCTCGCCGGTGGCCGAGCAGGTTTCGCCGGCGCGGGTCGAACTGGGCAACACCATCTTGCTGAGCGGTGGCCTGGCCATCGCCCTCAACGATCGTTCCGCGGTCAGTTTCAGCGTCGCCACCGCCGCCACCGGCGCCACCCACACCACCGCGCCCGGCGGGCCGAAGCGGCGCGTGCCGGGCAGTTCCAGCAACAGCACCACGCTCAACATCGGTGCCAGTTATGTGCTGCCGTCGGGGTGGACCTTCAACGGCCAGATCGCCGCGGGCCTGACGCCGGACGCGCCGAACTTCGTATTCGCGATGCGCACTTCGCGCTCGTTCTAGGGGAGTCGTACCGGGGAGTCGCACCAGGGGAGTCGCAACGCAGGCATTGCAACAGGGGAACTGCGCCAGGGGAGCATGGGGCACGAACATCAGGTAGGTTTTCTGCGGGAGAGGCGTCGCTTTCGACGACGCTCGCGCCGGGGCGGAGGTGTGAGGCCTCCGTCCCGATTTTTTGTCCGGCGCTCTTGCTTTTGCTGTTCCTTCTCCGCATCGGGGGCAGGGAACTGCTTGCGTTGCTTGCAATGCATGGCGCCGAACAGCAAATCCCCCGCGCCGAAGGCCGCATCGGACCTCGCGCTCTGCCGGGCGCTCGCCCCCTTTGCCAAAGGGGGCGATGTGAGAAAGAGCGCGCAACCGACGCACTCGGCGCTCACGGATGGCGATGCGGGGCTCAGCCCGCCGCAACCGCGACCTCAGTCAGCGGCCGGGTTTCGCTCGGCCAGGGGTCGGCCCAGGCCGGGATGCGCATCAGGTCGTCGAGCCAGCGCAGGATGTTCGCGAACGCATCGAGCGGCATGTCCGATTCGCGCCAGTAGGTCGCCATCGAGGCGAGTTGGAAATCAGCGATCGTCAGCCGGCCACAAGCCACGTAGCGGCGATTGGCAAGGTGGGCGTCGAGCACGCGGGCGAACCGGATCAGTCCCGCGGTTTCCGCCTTCAACAGCTCCAGGTTCGGCGGGCCGAGTCCGAACGTGCTCTTGACCACGTGCTCGAAGTAGAACGGCGCGACCGCGTTCGCCCAGTGGCAATCGTTCCACGACAGCCAGCGCAGCACGTCGATCTGTTCGTCGGGCGAGTGCGCCGGCCACAGGTCCGAGCCGTGCTTGATGCACAGGTAGGCCATGATCGCCGAGGATTCCCACAGCACCCGGTCGCCATCGACCAGCGTCGGCGCCTTGCAGTTGGGGTTGAGGGCGGCGTAGTCGGCGGCCTTGAGCTCGCCGGCCATCAGGTCTTTCTCGATCAGCTCTGCGTCGATGCCGAGGTGTTTCACCAGCGCCAGTACCCGTCGCGGTGCCTGGGCCTTGATCCAATAGATCCTCATAGCGGTGCTCCGTCGTTTGGGGTGATATCCATCCGACGAACGGCAAGGCGGCGAATCGACGCGGCCGGGCCGCCGCGACCGGCGCGATACGCGTAGGCGACGGCTGTCGGAGTCGATGGCGCGGCCCCGGAATCCGCTATAGGTAGTTGATATTAAAGAACATATCTAATGCTCCGCGGTGGGCGGCAGGCGCGGCGGCAGCGCGCGGTCTGGCGATACGCCGGCCGATCCGATGCGGGTGGACGGTTCCGCCCGTCCGCGGGCCGGCCGTCGCCACAACAGACTGAACAAGGGCCGCGTATCGTGCCGGAATGATGCATGAGTTCCTCACATCGAACCGCGCCGAGCTGATCGCCCGATGCCGGGTCAAGGTTGCCCGGCGCGCGCCGCCGGGCGTGCCGGAGGTGGAGCTGGAACACGGAATCACCGTGTTCCTGGAGCAGCTCATCAAGACCCTGCAGGTCGAACAAACGTCCGAGCCCGCGCGCAGCCGCAAGGTGTCCGGCCCCACCGGCGGCGGCAAGCCGGCTCTGTCGGAAATCGGCGAAAGTGCGGCGCTGCACGGCAAGGAATTGCTGGCTCACGGTTTCAGCATCGATGCGGTCGTCCACGACTACGGCGACCTGTGCCAGGCGATCACCGACCTGGCGTTCGAACGCGGCATGCAAATCGACATCGACGAGTTCAGGACGCTCAATCGCTGCCTCGACAATGCGATCGCCAATGCGGTGACCGAATTCGGCTATCAACACGATTTCGCTCTCGCCGGCCAGCAGGTCGACGTCCTGAACGAGAAGCTGGGCTTCTTCGCCCACAAACTTCGCAACCACCTTTGCACCGCGACGCTGGCGCTGTCGATCATCAAGGAAGGCAACGTCGGCCTGGGCGGCGCCACCGGCGGCGTGCTCGACCGCGCCTTGGTGAGCCTGAGCAACCTGATAGACCGTTCGCTGGCCGAGGTGCGCATGACCGCCGGGATGCCGGTGCATCAGCACCTGTTTTCGCTGGCCGATTTCATCGCCGAGATCAAACTGTCGGCGTCGCTCGAAGCGCAGGTCAGGAACTGCAGCCTGGCCGTCTCGAACGTCGACCCGCTGTTGGCGGTCGATGCCGACCGCGACCTGCTGTTGTCGGCGGCGGGCAATCTGTTGCAGAACGCGTTCAAGTTTTCCCATCCCGGCAGCGAGATCGTTCTCAACGCCTATGCCGCCGCCGACCGCATCCTGATCGATGTCGAGGATCGTTGCGGCGGGCTGCCGCCGGGCGATGCCGAGCGCTTGTTCCATCCGTTCACCCAGGCCGGCGCGGACACCAGCGGGTTGGGATTGGGATTATCGATTGCCCGCCGCAGCATCCTGGCCAACAAGGGTGAGCTCAGCGTCCGCAACCTTCCGGGTTCCGGCTGCGTGTTCACCATCGACCTGCCGCGTCGTTCGCTGGAGGAAGCCAAGCGCTAGGCGAGGGCGCCGCTCAGGCGGTCTCGGCTTCCTCGGGCACGTCCTCTTCGTTGCTGCGCATGCCCAGCTTCTGCATCAGCCGATACAGTGTCACTCGCGATACGCCGAGCTCGCGCGCCGATTCGCCGAGGCGGCGGCGGTTGCGGTGCAGGGCGCGTTCGATCGCTTCGCGGGTGGCGGCGTCGCGCGCTTCTTCCAGGGTCATCGGCTGGCCGTCGCCGAGCGCGCCGATGCGCAGGTCGGCGGCGGTGATGTAGCGGCCTTCGGCCATCACCACGGCCTGGCGCACGCGGTTGATCAATTCGCGCACGTTGCCGGGCCAGGCGTGGCGATGCATGGCCTGGCGCGCGCACGGCGAAAACCCCTTCAGGCCGCGGGTGTTTTCCTGCGAATAACGCTGCAGTGCGTAGTCGGCCAGCAGGTCGATGTCGCCGCCGCGTTCGCGCAGCGGCGGCAACTGCAGGCGCAGCACGCACAGGCGGTGATAGAGGTCGCTGCGGAAACGGCCCTCGGCGACGGCGAGGTCGAGGTCGTGATGGGTCGCGGAGATGATGCGCACATCGATCTTGGTGGGGCCCTGACCGCCGAGCCGGTCGATGCTGCCTTGTTCGAGGAAACGCAGCAGCGAGGTCTGGCTTTCCAGCGGCAGGTCGCCGATTTCGTCGAGGAACAAGGTGCCGCCGTTGGCCATTTCGATGCGGCCGAGCTTGCGCTGCTGCGCGCCGGTGAAGGCGCCGCGTTCGTAGCCGAACAGCTCCGACTCGATCAGGTTGTGCGGAATCGCGCCGCAGTTGATCGCGACGAAGGGATTGCGCTGGCGGCGCGAATGGCGGTGGATCGCCATCGCCGCGAGTTCCTTGCCGGTGCCGGTTTCGCCGGCGATGAAGGCCGGCGCGTCGGTCGAGGCGGCCTTGTTCAAGATCCGGCACAGCGAGCGCATGGCGTCGCTTTCGCCGACCATGCCGTCGACGTAGCTCGATACGGCATCGTCGTTGTGACCGCAGGCCAGCGCGGCCATGCCGTAGGCGTGGCCGATCACCGTATGCAGCACGGCCTCGGGGCAGGGCAGGGTGACGTAGTCGTAGCAGTAGTCGCGAATCAGGCGGCGCACGACCGGGTCTTCGATCTGGTCCGTGGAGACGCCGGCGATCCAGCCGGCGTTATGTGCGCTCAAGGCTGGGCCGAGTTCTTCGAGATCGCGCGCATCGAAACCTTCGCGCAGATCGATCAACACCGCATGCGGCAGGCGCAGGTTGGCGTGCAACATACGCAGCGCGGCGCGCGCATCGACGGCGCGGCGCAAGGTCCAGCCTAAAGTCTGCAACGCCGCCAGGGCGTGCATGCGCCCGGCGCCGCCGGGGCTCAGATAGAGGAGTTCGCGGCCTCCGATGTCGCGCGCTATCGCAAGTTTCGGTGATGCCACGCCGTTGGTCGCGTAGCGACCCCCCAGGTCGCGCCGAGTGCTGTTCGACATTGTTCTTCCCCGCGGGCGCAAGGCGCCGGCAATTACCGCAAGTCTTACTACTAACGCACACTCGAAGCAAAGCCGGTCATCGGACGACCGGTCTGGCCCACGATGCGCGTTTAGGCAGCGGAAAAAAGCCGATTCAGCAATGGGGCAACGTGTTCAGCTTGGTGAGGAATTCGGTGCTGCGCAGCGTACCGCGCGAATCGGGTCCGTCGGCCCGATGGCTCTCCCCGAGAGCGGGGAGAGCCACCGTTTCAGAGGGCGTTCAAGCCTGGATCAAGCCTGTTCAGCATCGTGCTCGCGGTGGTAACGCACCGCGGTTTCGACTTCCTGCTTGCTGCCGATGAACACCGGCACGCGCATGTGCAGGCCGGTCGGCTGCACTTCCAGCATGCGCTGACGGCCGGTGCTGGCGGCGCCGCCGGCCTGTTCGACCAGGAAGCTCATCGGGTTGGCTTCGTACATCAGGCGCAGCTTGCCGCCCTTGTCGGCGCACTTGGCGTCGAGCGGATAGCTGAAGATGCCGCCGCGGGTCAGGATGCGGTGCACGTCGGCGACCATCGAGGCGACCCAGCGCATGTTGAAGTCCTTGCCGCGCGGGCCTTCCTTGCCGGCCAGCAGATCGGCCACGTAGGCCTGCATCGGCGGCTGCCAGTGGCGCTGGTTGGACATGTTGACCGCGAATTCCTTGGTTTCCTCGGGAATGGTCATGTTGCGCGTGGTCATCACGAAGCTGCCGACTTCGCGGTCGAGGGTGAAGGCATGGGTGCCGTTGCCGATGGTCAGCACCAGCATCGTGCTCGGGCCGTAGGTGGTGTAGCCGGCGCAGACCTGTTCGGTGCCGGCCTGGAGGAAGTCCTTGTCGGCGGCCTGGGTCACGCCGTCCGGGCAGCGCAGCACCGAGAAGATGGTGCCGACCGAGATGTTGACGTCGATGTTGGACGAGCCGTCGAGGGGATCGAACAGCAGCAGGTAGTTGCCGCGCGGGTAGACGTCCGGGATCGGGTGCGAGGTGTCCATCTCTTCCGAGGCCAGGCCGGCGAGGTGGCCGCCCCAGGCGTTGGCTTCGAGCAGGATCTCGTTGCTGAGCACGTCGAGCTTCTTCTGTGCCTCGCCCTGGATGTTCATGCTGGCTTCGCCGGGGGTGCCGGCTTCGCCGAGCACGCCGCCGAGCGCGCCCTTGCCGACTGCGATGGAGATGGTCTTGCAGGCGCGGGCGACGACTTCGATCAGCAGGCGCAGGTCGGGGTTGATGCGTCCGGCGCGCTGTTCTTCGATCAGGTAGCGGGTCAGGGAAATGCTGCTGGGAACGGGGGAGGTGGCGGACATGGCGGGGACGGTGGCGGCGAGGGCCGCCATTGTCGCCGATGCCGTGCGCGCGGCGCAGTCCGGCCGGGGCCCCATATTCAGGCGGGGCGCATCAGGCGGGCCGCAATCAGGCGCGGCGACGTCAGTCCGGACGCAGGCTGTCGGCTTCGCGGCGCAGATGGCGCTCGGTCACGCCGAAGGTCTGGGCGACCTCGCGTTGGCTGCGGCCGGCGCGCACCGCGGCGCGGATGCCGACCCGGCGCAGGCCGACGAACACGCCCCAGGCCGAAGGGATCTCGATGGTGCCGGCGGCGCTGGCGCGCTCGAGCAGGCGGCGGTGGGTGGGGGCGTCCAGCTCCACCCCGAGACGGGTCGAGCAGGCCTTGCGGCTGCGCGACAGGTACAGCCGGCGGCCGCCGTGGCGGCGCACCAGCCGCAGCATGGCGTCGAAGCCTTCGAGCGCGGCGACCTCGGCCGCGACCCAGGGCAGCGACGACAGCACTTCGACCCGGTGCGCTTCGCAGAACCGGCACAGGACTTCGAACTCGACCGATTCCGGTTCCGGCAGGCCGGCGAAGCAGGGATGCGACTCGATGGCCGCTTCGTCGGCGTCTGTGCGTAGAGAGATAGTCATGTCCGCCAGAACGCGGCCGGCGCGTGGCCGTGAAGCGGCGATGGCGGTGCGCAGGGCGATCCGCGACGCAGGCGGCGTTTGCGCGCCGGATCCGACGCGATGCCAAAGCCTTTGCGATGCCGGAGCCGACACGATGCCGCGCTGCGGACCGCGTCCGCATATCGCACCGCGGTCGGGGCCGCTAGAAGGAACTCCGGCGCTGCATCCGCTGCGTCCCACCCACAGGAGACTTCAGATGCCTTATCAGATCGCTCGTTGCTTCACCCCGCTCAACATCGGCGAATGCGAATGGGCCAGCGCGCAGGCGATTCTGCCGGTCAACGGCCAGCCCGTGCCGACGGTGCAGTTCGGCAACTTCACTTCCTGCATCGGCATCGTCGCCAGCAATGTCGATGCCACCGAGGTCATCGGCATCCATCTGGTGATGGTGAACGACCAGGATCAGCAGTTCACCGCCGCCGACGTGCCCACCGTGACCGCGTTGCTGGCCGGCTTCCCGGAGAATCAATCCATCGTCGGCCAGATCGAGCTGTGGCAGGACAATGTCCCGGACGCTTTCGCTGCGTTGGTCAACGCGCTGCCGAACGCCGGGCAGGTCGATCGCGGCGACGGCACCTACGGCGCCGGCCTCAACAGCGTCGACCAGCTCGAAGTGCTGTACCAGCCGCTCTGAGCGTCGCGGCGTCGGCGTCGCGCGCTGGAACCGATTCATGCGGATAAGCGCCCGACACGGCGCAAGCAGGCAGGCGGCGAAGCGCTACCATGGCGCGTTCGTCCGTCTGCCCCGGTGCCGTGTCCGAATCCGCGCCCAGCCGCAAAGTCCTGCACGTCGACATGGACGCGTTCTACGCGTCGGTGGAGCAGCGCGATGCGCCGGAATTGCGCGGCCAGCCGGTCGTGGTGGCCTGGCGCGGCGCGCGTTCGGTGGTGTGCGCGGCCAGTTATGAGGCGCGCAAGTTCGGGGTGCGCTCGGCGATGCCGGCGGTGCGCGCCGAACGCCTGTGCCCGCAGGCGGTGTTCGTGCCACCGGACTTCGTGCGCTACAAGGCGGTCTCGCGCCAGGTGCGCGAGATCTTCGCCCGTCACACCGACCTGATCGAACCCTTGTCGCTCGACGAGGCCTATCTCGACGTCACCACCACCAAGACCGGCCTGCCGTCGGCGACCGCGACCGCCGAGGCGATTCGCGCGGCGATCCGCGAGGAGACCCAGCTGACCGCATCGGCCGGGGTGGCTTCGAACAAGTTCCTGGCCAAGATCGCCTCCGACTGGAACAAGCCCGACGGCCTGTTCGTGATCCGCCCGCATCAGGTCGAGGCCTTCCTGGCGCCGCTGCCGGTCGGGCGCCTGCCCGGGGTCGGCAAGGTCATGGAGGCCAAGCTCGCCGAACTCGGCGTCAGCGTGGTCGCCGACTTGCGCGCACTCGGCGCAGTCGCTCTGGAACAGCGCTTCGGCCGCTGGGGCCGGCGCTTGCACGAACTCTCGCTCGGCATCGACCACAACGCGGTCGAGCCGGAGCGGCCGACCCTGCAGGTGTCCTCGGAGGACACCTTCGAGCGCGACCTGCCGCTGGAGCAGGTCGAGGCCGACATCCGCCGGCTCGCCGGCAAGACCTGGGCCGGCTATCAGCGCGAGCTGCAGCGCAGCCCGGGGCGGATCGCGCGCACCGTGGTGCTGAAACTCAAGACCGCCGACTTCCGCATCCTCACCCGCAGCCTGACCGCGGCGCATCCGCCCGCCGACGAGGCCGAACTGGCCGACATCGCCTGCGCGCTGCGCGCGCGGGTCGAGCTGCCGGCGCAGACCTTGTATCGGCTGGTCGGCGTCGGCCTGTCGGGTTTCGCCGAAGACGAGGACGGTGCGGTCCAATCGGATCTGTTCGAACGTGAGCCGCGGTCCGCCTGAGGGGGCAGCGGATCCGCGTTCGAGGCTCAGGCTTCGGCGGTCTCGCTGTCCATCCGCACCACGTAGCGCATCGCGTCCATGCGCAACGCGCGCACCGGGGCGTCGGCACCGCACGCGGCGTCTCTCCAGACCGGCGCCTGGCATTGCAGGTTGAGGCAGCCGAAGCGGCGAGCCGCATCGAGCGCCTGGCGGAACAACTCGGCCTCGATGCCGCGATCGCGCCAGGGCGCGCGCAGGTAGGGGTCGTCGAGCTGCAGGCAATAGGCGCGTTCGAGCATCGAGAAGCCGGCGGTGGCGCTGGCGTAGCCGACGTGCAGGCCGTCGACCTCGGCGATCCAGGCCCAGGCGCCGAACGGCGGCTCGAACAGCACTTCCATCAACTCCAGCGCATCGCTGCGCGGCGGGCCGTAGGGCCGGCGTTCCAGGGCGAGCTGCTCGGCGTGTTCGTTGCACAGCTCGATCAGCACGGCGGCGTCTTCGCGGACCACCGGGCGGACCACCAGACCGGGCAAGGTCCTGGGCGCGAGGGCGGACGGGTCGGGGGCGGCAAGCTGGGGCTTCATGGGCGGTGGATTCCGGGAGGGGGAGGAGGCGGTACGGGCAGGGGCATCGGCGCTGCGTCGTCGTCGCCGCGGCGGCGCGGACGCGGGCGCGTCGATCCGCGCCGGCGGGGGTAGCATCGTCGGCAGCTGCGCGCGCGAGGCGCCGACAGCGGCGGCGAAGAACGGCGGGGCGAGCATGGCGAGGCTCCTGACCGGGATGCACGGGATGCAGCGCATCCTGCGCGCCCGCTTTTAAGAAGTTTTTAATCGTGCCGGCGCACTGTGCGGCCGGCGATGCGACAAGGTGACGCAAGGCGAGGCATGAACATCCTGCTGGTGGAAGACGACGCGATGCTCGCCGAGGCGGTGCGCGCAGGCCTGATACACGACGGTTGGCGCGTCGATTGGGTCGCCGATGCGCCCTTGGCGAAGACCGCCCTGGTCGATCACGACTTCGACGCGGTCCTGCTCGATCTCGGCCTGCCCGGCGGCAGCGGCCTGGGCGTGCTGGCGACCCTGCGCGGCCGTTACGACGCCACCCCGGTGTTGATCGTGACCGCGCGCGACAAGCTCAGCGAACGCATCGCCGGGCTCGATGCCGGCGCCGACGACTACATCGTCAAACCTTTCCAGCTCGACGAGTTGTGTGCGCGTCTGCGCGCGGTGATGCGGCGCAGCCAGGGCCGGGTCTCGCCGGTGCTGAGCTGCGGCACGGTGGTGCTCGACCCGGCGCGGCGCCTGGTCACCCGCGACGGCGAGCCGGTCGCGCTGAGCGGGCACGAGTTCCGCACCCTGATGCTGTTGCTCGAACGCCAGGGCCGGGTGGTCACCCGCGAGCAACTCGAGGAAGCCGTGTACGGCAGCTCCGGCACCATCGAAAGCAACACCATCGCGGTGTACGTGCACCAGCTGCGGCGCAAGCTCGGCGAACACCTGATCGTGACCGTGCACGGCTACGGCTATCGCGTCGGCGCGGGGGCGGCATGAGCGCGCCCGCTGCGCCTGCACCCGCTAAGCCTGCGCCGGCCGCGCCCGCGGCGGTCGCCGACAAACGTTGCCGCGGCACGCGCTCGTTGCGCTGGCGGCTGACCTTCGTCCTGATCAAGAGCGTGCTGCTGGCCTGGTTCGTATGGATGGGCTGCCAGATCTGGCAGCTCGGCCGCGAACACACCGGCTTTCTCGACAACTCGCTGCGCGAGATCGCCGAGCAGGTGCTGGCGTCGATGCCGGAAGGCTTGGAGCGCTTGCCCTCGCGCGATCCCAAGCGCGTCACCGTGCCGGTCGCCGCCGATCGCAAGATGAGCTTCCAGGTGTGGGCGCAGGGCCGCAACGTGGTGTATTCGGCGGCCGCGCCGCTGGAACCGTTGAAGCCGGACTTCCGCGACGGCTTCGCCCGCCGCGAGATCCATGGCGAGCGCTGGCAGGTCTACAGCCTCACCGACCGCCAGCGCGGCCTGGTGGTGCAGGTCGGCCGCACCAAGCAGATGGCGATCCAGGAACTGCAGGGCTGGATCCTCGGCAGCCTGTTGGCCGCGGCGCTGATCCTGGTGGTGTTCGGCCTGGCGATGTGGATGGTGATCGGCCGCTCGCTGCGGCCGCTGACGACCTTGCGCGACACCTTGCGCCAGCGCCCGCCGCTCGACCTGACGCCGCTGCCGAGCGCCGAATTGCCGAACGAATTCCGGCCCCTGGTCGACGCCTTCAACAGCCAGCTCGAACGCGTCGACACCGCGGTCCAGCACGAGCGCCGCTTCATCGCCGACGCCGCCCACGAACTGCGCACGCCGTTGGCGGTGCTGAGCACCCATGCCGAGTTGGCCCTGCGCGCCGACACCCTGGAAGAAAAGAACGCCGCGTTGCTGCGCTTGCGCGCCGGCGTGCAGCGCAGTGCGCGCCTGTCCGAACAACTGCTCGACCTGGCCCGGCTCGATGCCGGCGAGGAATCGGTGCGGCTGGCGCCCTTGGACCTGTCCGACCTGATCGTGCTGGTGATCCGCGACTTCGAGACCCTGGCCCGCGAACGCCGCCAACGCATCAGCCTGCGCGCCGAGCCGACCCGTTTGCTCGGCGACGTCGACCAGCTCGGCATCCTGCTGCGCAATCTGATCGACAACGCGGTGCGCCATGCCGGCGCCGACGGCACCATCGCAGTGTCCTGCCACGCCGATGGCGACGGCGCGGTGGCGCTGTGCGTCGCCGACAACGGCCCCGGGGTCGCAGTCGACGATTGCCAACGCATCTTCGACCGCTTCTACCGCGCCCCGGGCAGCCCGGATGGCGGCAGCGGCATCGGCCTGTCGCTGGTCGCCCGCATCGCCCAGACCCACGGCGCCCGCATCGAATGCGGCGAAGGCCTGGAGCGCGCCGCCGACGACCCGCGCGGCCCTGGCCGCGGCTTCGAAGTGCGGGTGGTGTTTCCGGCGGCCCCGGTGGGTTGAGGGGGCTGTTGGGGCCGGAGCAACGGCAACAGCAACAGCAACAGCAAATCCCCCCTGGCCCCCCTTTTCCAAAGGGGGGAACTCGGAGTGCTGGAATAGCGGTTCCTGGTTGATTCGCAAGCGCGGTCGATTCAAGGCGTGCTGATCGGCTCGTGTGATCCGCCCGATCCGATCGAAACACTCCCGAAGGATTCCCCCCTTTGAAAAAGGCGGGCAGGGGGGATTTGCCCTTGCTTGCGCTTTCGCCCTTCCCCCCGCCCTGCTGACAGCAGGCTGGCAGCAGCCCCCGCGCACAGTGACGGCGTGCGATCGGCACGGCCTGGCCCGACGCGGCCACGGGGGAAGCGCGAGATGGACCGGCAACGACGATTGATCCTGCAGTTGGGGGCGAGCGCGCAGCTCGCGGCGATGAGTTCGGTGCTGCAGGCGACGCCGTTCGCCGAGGCCGCGACGGCGCCCGCCGGCGGCGGCCCGACCGCGCCCGACCACGATGGCCGCCACGATTTCGACTTCTATCACGGCCGTTGGCAGGTCAAGAACCGACGTCTGGCCAAGCGCCTGGTCGGCAGCGACGACTGGATCGAGTTCGACGCCACCGACGAATGCCGGCCCATCCTGGGCGGGCTAGGCAGCGTCGACCGCTACCTCACCGCCTGGGGCGGCGGCATCGAAGGCTTCGCCCTGCGCCTGTACCAGCCGGCGACCAAGCTATGGCAGGTGTACTGGGCCAGCGACCGCGACGGTGTGCTGGAAGCGCCGCTGAGCGGCGGCTTCCGCGACGGCATCGGCGTGTTCCATGGACTGGAGGCACACGAAGGCCGGATGCTGCCCTCGCGCGCGACCTGGTCGGAGATCACCGCCGACAGCGTGCGCTGGGAGCAGGCCTTGTCGGCCGACGAGGGCCGCACCTGGGAAACCAACTGGGTCATGTGGATGACGCGGCAGGCTTGAGTTTTCTTTCGAGGGTTCGAGCGATGAACGATACGAGCACGGCCGGCGACGGCCGCCACGACTTCGATTTCCTGCACGGCCGTTGGCAGGTCCACAACGAACGCCTGCGCGAGCGTCTGGCCGGCTCCGACGATTGGCAGATCTTTCTGGCCACCCAGACCTGCGCGCCGGTGCTCGGCGGGCTCGGCAATGTCGACGCCTTCGTCTCCGACTGGGGCCGTCCCGGCGCCGAGGACGGCTTCCAGGGCATGACCCTGCGCCTGTTCAACCTGGAACGCCGGCAATGGAGCATCTATTGGGCCGGCAGCCACGACGGCGTGCTCGAACCGCCGGTGGTCGGCGGCTACGAGAACGGGGTCGGCGTGTTCTATGGCGAACTCGAACACGAAGGCCGGCCGGTGTTGGCCAAGTTCGTGTGGAGCGACATCAGCGCCAACACCGCGCATTGGCACCAGGAATTCTCGGTCGACGGCGGCGCCAGCTGGGAAACCAACTGGCATATGTGGATGCACCGCAGCGACGAGCACGGCCGCCTGCTGCACGAGGACGCGGTGATCGAGCTGCGCCAATACCGGATGCAGCCGGGCCGTCGCGACGATCTGATTGAGCTGTTCGAGCGCGAGTTCGTCGAATCGCAGGAGGCGGTGGGCATGCACGTCATCGCGCAGTTCCGCGACCTCGACCAGACCGACCGCTACACCTGGGTGCGCGGCTTTCCCAATCACGCCTTGCGGGCCGCTTCGCTCGACGCTTTCTACGGCGGGCCGATCTGGAAGCGCCATCGCGAGGCGGCCAACGCGACCCTGCTCGACAACGACGACGTGCTGATGATGCGGCCGTTGCGGCCGGGCTCGGGGTTCGCGGTTGCGCCGAGTGCCCGCGCGCCGGCAGGCAGCACCGCGCGCGGCGAGGGCGTGGTCGTAATCGGCATCTGCGAACTGGGCGCGCCGGCCGAGGACGGCTTCGGCGAGCTGTTCGAGCAGCGCTTCGTGCCCTTGCTCGGCGCCGGCGGCGCCGAATTGCTCGCGACCTATGTCAGCGACCCGTCGCCGAACGGTTACCCACGCCTGCCGGTGCGCGAGGGCGAGCGAGTGCTGGTCTGGTTCGCCGGTTATGCCGACGAAGCCGCGCAGCGCGCTCACTTCGCCGCCCTGGACGGCGACCCGCGTTGGCGCGCGCTGCTGGCCGACGCGATGCTCGGCGACCTCAGGCGGGCGCCGCAGCTGCTGCGGCTGGCGCCTACCGCGCGTTCGGAGCTGCGGGCATGAACGCCGGCAGCGACGGACGAACCGCGAACCCCGCGCCGCCGCTTGAGCCCGGCGCGGCGGCGCGGGATCATGCCGGATGCGCCGCGCCGACCGCCTGTTCCTGCTGATCCATGCCCTGCGCGGACGCCGCCATGCGATCACCGCCCAGCAACTGGCGCAGACCTTGGAAGTGTCGCTGCGCACGGTCTACCGCGACGTCGCCGACCTGCAGCGCTCCGGCGTGCCGATCGAGGGCGAGGCCGGGGTCGGCTATCTGCTGCGCAAGGGCGCGGACATCCCGCCGCTGATGTTCAATCCCGACGAGCTCGAAGCCCTGGTGGTCGGCACGCGTTTCGTGCGCGCCTTCGGCGGCGAGCGCCTCGGCCGCGGCGCGACCGCCGCCTTGCTCAAGATCGAAGCGGTGCTGCCGCCGGAACTGCGCGCCCGCAGCGCCCGCACCCGCATCTTCGCCCCGCAGCTGGATAACCGCATCGAGGCCAGCGGCCTGATCGACGCCCTGCACGGCGCGGTGCTCGAACAACGTGTGCTGCGCGTGGTCTACCGCGACGGCGAGGCGCGTGCCAGCGCGCGCGAGATCGAACCGCTGTGTCTGTCGTTCTGGGGCGGCAGTTGGACCTTGGGCGCCTGGTGCCGCTTGCGCACCGATTTCCGCAGCTTCCGCCCGGACCGCATCGTCGAATACGCAGCCACCGGCGAGAGTTTCGTCGACACCCGCGAACGCGGCCTGGACGCCTATCTACGCTCGGTCGGCGTCGCGGCGACGGATTCGGGGTGATGGGATCGCCGTGCGGAGCTAGAGCAAATCCCCCTGCCCCCTTTTTCAAAGGGGGGAACAGCACGCGGCTTTGTTGAGGGAGCAACCCGTGGCTTCAGCCGGACAAGCTGGCTAGGTCATCGAGGGTATAGCGATTCGTCGAGGCCGACGGGCATCCCCCCTTTGAAAAAGGGGGGCAGGGGGGATTTGCTGTTCCCGATTCCCGATTCCCGATTCCCGATTCCCGATTCCCGATTCCCGATTCCCGATTCCCGAACCCTCAACGAATCTTCACCGCCTCCAACCGCGCCAGCTTGTCGGGGTTGCGCATGATGAAGATGTCGCGCAGGCGGTCGTCTTCGTCGTAGCCGAAGCTCACCGCCGCTTCGATGCGGCCCTCGCGTTCGAGGATCACGCCACGCGAGCCGTTGAGGTCGACGAAGGTCCAGCGGTCGTTGCGGCAGGCCGGGTGCAGGATGCGTTCGATGAAACCCAGCACCGCGTCGTGGCCATGCAAGGCTTCGGCCGCAGCGGTGACCTTGCCGCCGCCGTCGGCGCGCAAGGTGATCTGTTCGGACAGCAAGGCTGCCAGGGGCGCGGTGCGACCCTCGGTCAATGCGGTCTCGAACGCGGCCAGCAACTGGTCCTGCTGCTCGGCCGGGGTGACGTGGCGGACTTTCTCCTGTTCGACGTTGGCGCGCGCGCGCTGCACCAGCTTGCGGCAGGCGGCCTCCTCGATCTCGAGGGTGCGGGCGACGTCGGCGTAGGACTGCTCGAAGATCTCGTACAGCAGATAGGCCGCACGCTCCTTCGGGGTCAACCGTTCGAGCAACAGCAGGAACGCGGTCGACAGCGACGAGGCCAGCGACAGCTGTTCGTCGGGACGCTCGGCCGCGGCGGTCTGGATCGGCTCGGGCAGCCAGGAGCCGATGTAGTCGACGCGGGTGCGGTGGGCCGAACGCAGCAGGTCGATGCAGCGACGGGTGCAGGCGGTGGTCAGCCAGGCGCCGGGGTTGTCGATGCCGCTGCGGTCGGCGTCCTGCCATTTCAGGAAGGTGTCCTGGACCGCGTCTTCGGCGTCGGCGCGCGAGCCGAGGATGCGATAGGCCAGACCGATCAGCATCGGCGCCGATTGCGCGAACAGTTGGGAGTCGTCGGAAGCGTTCATGAGTCGGTTCGTGGGGCGGGCGCTGCCCGCCCGCGTCTTGCGGCGATGGGGGTGGCGAGTATGCGCGGGATCGCGGCCTTCAGTGCTTGGACACCTGCAACCGGTTCCACAGATTGATCATCGCCACCGCCGCGGAAATCGCGCCGATCAGCTGCTCGCTGTAATGCTCGCGCAGGGCTTCGCGCAACGCGCCGTAGTCGGTGCGCTCGTCGAGCGTGGTCAGGGCTTCGGTCCAGGCCAGGGCGGCGCGCTCGGCGGCGCTGAAGTCGGCGACGTGGCGCCAGACCACCAGGCGGTCGAGGCGATCGTTGCTTTCGCCGTCGGCGCGGGCCTCGCGCAGATGCATCTTGACGCAGAAGGCGCAGCCGTTGATCTGCGAGGCGCGCAGCTTGATCAGGTGATAGATCGGCTTGGCCAGGCCCAGGCCGGCGACGGCGGCCTCGACTTGGCCGAGCTGGGCCAGGATCTCGGGAATCTCGCGTTCGTACTTGATCGGGGCGGTGGTGCTCATGGGGCGTTCTCCGGTGGGGATTGAGTGGCTTATACCGGTTCGACGATCCAGGGTGTCACCGTGTGACATCCCAGCTGAAAAGTTTCGCGGGGCCTGTGGGACCAGTGTCTTGTCCGGTTTCCTGCGGTCATTAGGCGGCGACTGCGGGGCTCCCGGTGTCGTATGTATCGAGCAAGCGGGAGACCTTGCTTGCTCTTGGCTTGAGGAGCTCGGCGGCGTATCGATCTCGCGAGAGCGCTTGGAGACCCGGAGGGCGGCGCGCAGGGATGCGCGCCGTTTTTCATCGGGACAGGGATGTCCCGTATGAAAAAGCCCCGCGTATGCACCGAACGTGCGGGCCTGTGATTCAAAAGAAAGCATTTTTCTTTGGTTACCTTTCTTTTGTTGCTTTAGACAAAAGAAAGTAACCCGCCGCTTTAGTGGCGGAAGCTTTTGGCGTTTGATCTAGATATTGATCTTGCTTGAGCGAGGCGCCGCAAGATCGCCACAGCGTGGTCGCGGCTTGCGCCGCTCCTACAGGGAAGGATTCGCTGTGCTTCGTTCTTCAAGCAAGTGCAGAGCTTCCGTCCGCTGACGCGGCCGGGTTACTTTCTTTTGTTGGCCCAAAAGAAAGCTAACCAAAGAAAAGGGCTTTCCTTGACGAAGCTCCCCTGCGAGCACGCAGCTCGCGCCGGGATTTTCCGATAAGACGTCCCTGTCTTATCGGAAAACGCCGCACGTCCTGTGCGGCGCCCTCCGGGTCTCCAGGTGTTCTCGCAAGCTCGGTACTGCGCCAAGCTCATCACGGCAACGGCAACGGCAACGGCAACGGCAACGGCAACGGCAACGGCAACGGCAACGGCAACGGCAATCGTCGCTGAAACTCAGGTGCCCATCGCCACTGACCATAGCAATCGAACGCAGGCGGTCGCGGCTCGCACCGCCCTCTTCAAGGCAACGCCGCAATCCGCTTTACGAATCCCGACTCCCCAATCCCTAATCCCGGCCCTAAATCACCCGCAGCGTGATCGCCTTCAGCACGGCGCGGGTGCGGTCGCGGGTGTCGAGTTTGTCCAGGATCACCGAGACGTAGTTCTTCACCGTGCCCTCGGCCAGGAACATGGCGCGGGCGATTTCCTTGTTGGAGTAGCCGCCGGCCATCAGTCGCAATACCGACACCTCGCGCTCGGTGAATAAGGCGCGCGGGGCATCGTCGGCGTGGTAGCGGTAGCGCGCGCGGACCGGTTCGGTGCTGACCGGTTGCAGCAGCACTTCGCCGGCGGCGACCCGCACGATCGCATCGCGCAGGTCTTCCGGGGCCGCGTCCTTGAGCAGGAAGCCCTGCGCGCCGGCCTCGGTGGCGCGCAGCAGCAGCTCGCTGTCGTCGAAGGTGGTCAGCAACAGGACCGGGGTGCGGTCGCCGCGTGCGCGCAGGCGCAGCAGGGCGTCGATGCCGTCGAGGCCGGGCATGCGGATGTCGCTGAGGATCACGTCGACCGGGGTCTCGGCAAGGCGGTCGAGCAGGGCCTGGCCGTCGTCGGCCTCGAAGGCGATGCTCAGGCCCAGGCGTTCGAGCAGGGCACGCAAGCCGGCGCGCACCAGCATCTGGTCGTCGGCAAGGGCGATGCGCAGGGGTTCGCTCATCCCGGCAGCCTCGCGTCGATGCGCATCGCGCCGCGCTCGTTGCGGGCGAAGCTCAGGCTGCCGCCGGCGGCGACGATGCGCTCGCGCATGCCGGCCAGGCCGTTGCCTTCGCGCAGCGTGCCGCGCACTCGGCCGTCGTCTTCCACGCGCACCTGCAAGTGCTCGCTGTCGCGCTGGATCGAGACCCACACGCGTTCGGCATCGGCGTGGCGCGCGCTGTTGGTCAGCGCTTCCTGGACCAGCCGCAGCAAGGTCTCGGCAAGCGCGGGGTCGGTCAGGTGGATACGCTCGTCGATGTCCAACTCCAATGCCGGCCTCGGCATCGGTGCGGCGAGGGCGCGCAGGGCGGTGGCGAGGTCGAGGCCGCGCGAGTCGCGCAGCGCCTGGACTACGTTGCGGATGTCGCCGAGCAATTCGCCGGCCAGTTGCTGCGCCAGCTGCACTTCATAGCGTTGGCCGAGGTCGGGCTCGGCGGCGAGCGCGCGCAGGTTCAACATCATCGCGGTGAGCTTGTGGCCGGCGACGTCGTGCAGTTCGCGCGCCACCCGCAGGCGTTCGGCGTCGCGCGCGCTGTCGGCCAGCAAGGCCCGCGTGGCGAGCAGGTCGGCATTGACCAGGGCGAGCTGGTCGCGGGTGTGTTCGGCGCTGCGTGCGTAGTGGGCGACCATCGCCGCGAAGCCCTGGAAGCCGGCGAAGATCAGAGTCACCACCAGCGGCGCGCTGTGCCCGGCATTGCGCATGATCAGGTACAGCGCCAGGTTCAACAGCAGCGCCACGATCAACACCGGCCGCGGCGGATAGACCAGGGCGAGGTGGGCGATCAGCACCACCAGCAAGGCCGGCGAGGTGCCGCCCTTGGGCGCGAGCCAGCACACTGCCAGCGCGCACAGCGTCTCGACCGCGAACAGCGCCAGCTTCCGGCGCGGGCGCGAGGACGGGATCAGGTCGCTGGCGAGAAAGCTCAGCAGGAAGCCGACCATTGCCGCCCACTGTGCGACTTGGTCGCGGGTGCCGTCGTGGCGCAGCGACAGGGCCACCGCCAGCCAGGTCAGCACGGCGGGCAGGTTGATGGCTTGGAAGATCACGCGCAGGGCGGCAGGCATGCCGGGATGCTGCGCGTGGGCGTGTGCGGTGGCAATGGCCGCGGCGCAGAAAGTGACTTCCGGCAGGGTGAAGTCCTGACTCCTGGGCCCTGCTGTCGCGGCCGCCCGCGACCACCATGGCCTCACCCGGTAACCGCGCCGGACGCGAGGAGACAGCGCCATGGCATCGGCCTACGAATGGATCAAATACCTGCACATCGCGATCGGCTGCCTGGCGCTGATCGGCTTCTGGACCGCGGGCCTGGCCCGCAAAGGCAGCCCGTTGCATCGGCGCGCCGGCCAGGTCTTCCTGATCGCGATGACCGGCATTCTCGTCACCGGCGTGCCGATGGCGTGGCACAAGTGGCAGGGCGGCCAGCCGATCACCGCGGCTTTCCTGGGCTATCTGCTGGTGATCACCGCCACCGGCGTGTGGACCAGTTGGCGGGCGATCCGCGACAAGCGCGACGTCGTGCGCTACACCGGCCCGGTCTATGTCGCCCTGGCCGCGCTGTCGCTGCTGTCGGGTGCGGCGATCCTGGCGCTCGGCCTCAAGGTCGGCGCGCCGCTGTTGAGCGGCTTCTCCAGCATCGGCTTGTTCATCGGCGCCGACCTGCTGCACAAACGCTGGCGTCGCGACCGTCTGGCGCAACGTCCGCGCTGGTGGCTGATCGAGCACTACACCGCGATGCTCGGCAACGGCATCGCCACCCACGTCGCCTTTCTCGGCATCGGCCTGCCGCGCCTGCTGCCGGCGATCGACGGCGTCGCCCTGCACTACGCGGCCTGGTTCGGCCCCTTGGTGGTCGCAGTCGGCGCCAAGGTCTGGTTCGACCGGCGCTGGAAGCCGGCCGCGGCGGCGGTCGCGACGAACGCGACGCGCGGCATCGCATGAGGTTTTGCCATCGCCGTGGCCCGGATCGCAGTGCGGGCGAGGCGATCACAGCACGCGGCAAAAAGAAAGTGTCGACGGTTGAGCCGAATGCCGCCGAGGGACCTGCAACCGAAAGAGCGAACGGCGCATCTCACCATCACTCTTCACCGAAACGGCAACGCTCATGAACCGATCCGTCCTGTACCGCCACGTCCTGCCGATCGCGCTGTTGGCGAGTGGTAGCGCCCTCGCCGCCGAACCCGCGGCCAAAGCGCCCGACCCGGCCGCGGCGCAGGCGCAATGCCACACCGGCGCCTATCGGCTCGACGACGATCGCGTGGTCGATGTCGCCCGCACCAGCGCCGCCGGCGTGTTGCGCTGGCGCCTGCTCGACGGCAGCACCGGCAAGCTGGTGTACAAGGACGGCGCCTGGACCAGCACGCGCGGCTGGACCGATCAGGCCGACGGTGTGGCGGTGTCGTTCGGCGATTGCGCCGACGGCCGCATCCGTTACGCCGGCCATGACGGACGCAAGCTGAAATTCGACGTCACCGAAACCCGCTTCAAGGGCAACGGCGTCGACCTGCGCGGCCGCCTGGTGTTGCCGCCCGGCGAAGGCCCGGTGCCGCTGGTGGTGCTGGTGCACGGCTCGGAGAACTACTCCGGCGTCGACATGTATCACCTGCAGAACCTGTTCCCGGCCAACGGCGTCGGCGTGTTCGTCTACGACAAGCGCGGCACCGGCGGTTCCACCGGCAAGTACAACCAGAACTTCTACCAACTCTCCGACGACGCCGCCGCGGCGTTGCGCGAAGCCAAGCGTCTGGCCGGGCCGCGCGCCGGCCGCACCGGCTTCCAGGGCGGCAGCCAGGGCGGTTGGGTCGCGCCGCTGGCGGCGAGCAAGGAACCGCAGGCCGAGTTCGTCGTGGTCGGCTTCGGCCTCGCCGACGGCGTGCTGGCCGAAGACCGCGACCAAGTCGCGATGGACCTGCGCGCCGCCGGCTTCGGCGATGCCCAGACCCTGGCCAAGGCGCGCGAAGTGTCGGATGCGACCGGCCTGATCGCCTCCAGCGACGGCCAGCGAGGCTGGAAGGAACTCGATGCGGTGCGCGCCAAGTACGCCGCGCAGCCGTGGTGGAAGGCGCTCAAGGGCGAGTACACCGGGCTGGTGATCAACCACACCCGCGCCGAAGTGTTGGCCGAGTTGGCCAAGCAAGACGTCGACGTGAGCTGGGACTACGACCCGATGCCGGTGCTGCGCAGCCTGCCCGTGCCGGAGCTGTGGATCCTGGGCGGTTCCGACGTCGAAGCGCCGTCCGACGAAACCCAGAAACGCCTGATCGGATTGGCCGGCGAAGGCCGTCCGATCACCAGCATGCTGTTTCCGCAGGCCGATCACGGCATCCTCGATTTCGACGTCGACGCCAAGGGCGAACGCCAGCACACCCGCGTCGCCGAAGGCTATTTCGCCATGCAGCTGGACTGGATCAAGCACGGCAAGTTGGGCGGCCAGCCGTACGGCAAGGCGAAGGTGCTCGCCGAGGCGAAGTGAGGGGAGCCCGATTTGGCGGGAACGACGGAAGCTAGGTCTTCCCGCGTTCCCTTCCGCCGTCATCACCGCGAAGGCGGTGATCCAGAGGCTTCAGAATCATGCTTCGGCGAAGTCCGGGGTACTCGGCTCCGCCGAAGTAAAGCAGAGCCCGTCTACGCGGGAACGACGGTAGGTAGGTATTCCCACGGCTCTTTCAGTCGCCATCCCCGCGGAAGGCGGCGACCCAGAGACTTCAGCGTCATGCCTCGATAAAAGCCCCGGGTATTCGGCTCCGCCGAAGTAGCGCGGAGCCGTCTACGCGGGAACGACGACTGCAGGGTTCGACTTCACTTCTCCCAACGTTAGACAAGCGAAACCATCGAACCCAAGCTGCGAACCCCATTGCAGTTCGATGTCCGCACTCATACCCGATCGTCATGACGACGTTCCACATGGTTCGCGCGCCTTTACGCAACGGTAACCCGCGCTTTACGCATCGGCGCGGGCGATCCACTAGAACGGAAGCTCCTCGGTATCGTCTCGCGACAGGAGCACCTCATGCGGATCACGATCGTCGGAGCGGGTTTCAGCGGCAGTGCGCTCGCCAGCGAATTGGCGCGGCAGGCGGGGCCCGGCGTGGAGCTGTGCCTGATCGGCGTAGCCGACAGTTACAGCCGCGGCGTGGCCTACGGCGAAGCGCGGCCCGAACATCTGCTCAACGTGCGCGCCAGCGAGCTCGGTGCGACGCCCGATCAACCCGGCGCCTTCGCCGACTGGCTCAACCTCAGCGACCGTGCGCGGGTCAGTTATCTACCGCGACTGGCCTACGGCGAATACCTGCATGCGCAGCTGCAGACCGCCGTTGCCGGCAGCACCGCGGCATTCAACCAGATCCGCCAGGAAGCGATCGCGGTCGAACGCGCCTCGGCCGGTTTTCGCGTGCACCTCGCCGATGGCAGCGATTTCCTCAGCGATCGGGTCGTGCTCGCGGTCGGCGCCTTGCCGCCGCAAGCCTTGGCCGGGGTCGGGCCGCGCCTGGCGATCCATCCCAGTTATTTGAACTGGCCGTGGCAGGACGGCGCGATCGACGCGATCGCCCCGGATGCGCGATTGCTGATCGTCGGCACCGGCCTGACCATGGCCGATGTGACGACGACTCTGCAACGTCGCGGCCATCGCGGCCCCATCGTGGCCCTGTCGCGGCACGGCCTGCTGCCGCGTGCGCATGGTGACTACCCGCCGCCGCCGATCGCCTTGCCGCCGGCAGTGCTGCTAGCGCTGCACACGCATGCACCGCGCGAGGTCTTGCGCGCCTTACGCACCCTGGCGCCGGTGGTGGACGACTGGCGCAGCTTGGTCGATGCCTTGCGCCCGCATCTGCAGAACTTCTGGCGCGGCGTGCCGCTGCCGCAACGCGCGAGTTTCCTGCGTCACCTGCGTTCGTACTGGGAAGTCGTGCGCCACCGCATCGCGCCGCAACTGGCCGAACAACTGCAGGCCCTGCGCGAAAGCGGTCAGCTGCAAGTACGTGCCGGCCGCTTGCTGCGCGCGCGGCGCGGCGACGATGCGGTCGAGACCCTGATCCGCGAACGCGGCGGCACTGCCCTGCACAGCGAGCGCTACGACGTGCTGATCCGCGCCACCGGGCTCGATACCGACGTCGAACGCACCACCCATCCGCTGGTCGCGCATCTGCGCGAATCGGGTCTGGTCGCGGCCGATCCGCTGGGGTTGGGGCTGAAGGTATCGGATCGGTTTGAAGTGCTCGATGCCAAGGGCGGCGCGGTGCGCGGTCTGTACGCCATCGGGCCCTTGCTGCGGGCGCAGCTGTGGGAAATCACCGCAGTGCCGGAGTTGCGCAGCGCGGCGCGGGAGTTGGCTGGGCAGTTGCTTGCGGCGACCGCGGCGGCGCGTGCTGCGGGCGCACAGCGGTTGGCCGTTGCCGGCTGAACTCTGCTCCTGCATGGCTGCGGCTAGATGGGTGCTCTGCTCTTGGGTAGGAGCGACGCGAGTCGCGACCGCCGCACTTCGGTCTCGCGACGTACTCGCCGCCCTTTGTAGGAGCGGCGTGAGCCGCGACCAAGGGACACGCAGAGGCGATAACGCCGGTGTCGCTCATCGATGCGGCCTGCTTCCGAGGGGGAGGAACGAGGCCCTACTGGATTTCCTTCGGTCGCAAGCAGGCGCAAAGACAACAATGCCGAAGTCATCCACCGAAGCGGTGCGCTGTCGCAGGGTAGGAGCGGCGCAAGCCGCGACCGCGCTACCTGGGTCTTGCCGCGCATCTATCAAGAAAGATCAAGATCAAACGCCAAAAGCTTCCGCCACTAAAGCGGCGGGTTACTTTCTTTTGCTAAGCCCAAAAGTCCGTCTGGATTCCCTTCGGTCAAAGCTAACCAAAGAAAAGGGCTTTCCTTGCAAGGGCACAGGCCACGAGTGCGATGCCCGCGCCGTGATTTTCCGATAAGACATCCTTGTCTTATCGGAAAACGGCGCACGTCCTGTGCGCCGCCCTCCGGGTCTCCACTTGACCGGCAAAGCAGCAATGCAGATCAAAATCACGGCAACGGCTAAGTAGGAGTTGGCGTTGCCCTAACGGTTTTGCTGTTGTCGTTGCTGTGCGCCGTCACGCACTAGCGAAGGCAATAGAAGACCCGGAGGGCGGTCCGCATGGATGCGGACCGTTTTTCATCGGGACAGGGATGTCCCGTATGAAAAAGCCCTGCGTCGGCATCGAACGCGCGGGCCCTTGATTCAAAGAAAAGCATTTTTCTTTGGTTAGCTTTCTTTTGTTGCTTATGACAAAAGAAAGTAACCCGCCGCTTTAGTGGCGGAAGCTTTTGGCGTTTGATCTGGATCTTGATCTTGCGGCAACGAGACGCCGCGAGACCGTTACAGCGCGGTCGCGGCTTGCGCCGCTCCTACCCTGGCGAAAGTGCGCCGCTTCGAGGGGTGACATCTGCCTTGTTGGCTTTGCGCGTCCCGTGGTCGCGACTCACGTCGCTCTTACAGGAAACTCGAGCTGACGCAGCGAGACCGACACGACGCGGTCGCGGCTTGTGACCGCAGGAAATCCCTGTGGGACGCCGCGCCTATCCTTTGAGTTTCGTGCCATGCGGCACGTCCCGGCTACCCGCTCACACGTCGCCGTCGACCAGCCAACCCTCGCCGGTGCCGCGCTGGAACACGGTGTCGGTGGCGAGGACGTCGCCGGCCGGGATCGAGTCCTGGGCGGCGAGGCGGTCGTAGATCGGGGTGAAGTCCGGTTCGGTCGCCCGCATCAACTGCTCGAAGCTGTCGATGACGAAGTAGGTCTTCTGGTAGGTGTCGATGCGGTAACGCGTGCGCATGATCCGCTCCAGATCGAAGCCGATCCGGTTGGGCGCGGGAGACTCCAGGCAATGGATCGATTCGCTCTTCGACGAGACGATGCCGCTGCCGTAGATGCGCAGGCCGTCGGCCTGCTTGATCAGGCCGAATTCCACCGTGTACCAGTACAGCCGGGTCAGATGGACCAGCGCCTCGGGGTTGATGCCGTGCGCTTTGACGCCGCCGCGGCCATAGGCCTCCATGTAGTCGGCGAACACCGGGTTCATCAGCAGCGGCACATGGCCGAACAGGTCGTGAAACAGGTCCGGCTCGGCCAGGTAATCGATCTGCTCGGGCTTGCGGATCCACCAGGTCACCGGGAAACGGCGGTTGGCGAGGTGGTCGAAGAAGGTCAGCTCCGGCAACAGGCCCTCGACGCCGATCAGCTCCCAGCCGGTGTGCGCACGCAGCACGCGGTTGAGGTCCTCGAACTTCGGGATCTGCTGCGGGCTCATGTGCATGGCCCGCTGCGCGGTCAGGAACTCGTCGCTGGCCCGGCCGACCAGTACCTGCTGCTGGCGCTCGAACAACTGCGCCCACACCGCATGGTCCTGGCTCGAATACGACGCCCACGGCTGCTCGATCACGGCGGTCGTATAGACCGGCACGTAGCCCTTGTCGGTGAGCTGGTGTTCGACGCGCTGCGGGGTGGCGGGGGTCATGGCCGTGGGGCTCCTGGAACGTCCCGGACAGTCGGGGACCAGATGACTTTAACCGCGCTGCGGCGCAATAAGCTTGCGTTGTTGCGCGTAAAAGCCTAGTTGGCGCAAGATTATTGCGTAATTACCGAAGAGGGCGCTGAATGTGGCCACTGTAGAACTCGATCGTACCGACATTGTCCTGCTCGCCGAACTGCAGCGCGACGGCCGCCTCACCAACGCCGAGCTGGCCGAGCGCGTACACCTGTCGGCTTCGGCCTGCCTGCGCCGGGTCCAGCGCCTGGAACGCGAAGGGGTGATCTCCGGCTACCGCGCCGAGGTCGATCCCGAGCGCCTCGGCCTGGGCCTGCAGGCCTTCGTGCGGGTGCGCCTGGGCCGCCACGACAGCGAAGCGGTCGCGGCCTTCGCCGAGTTCGTCGAAACCTGGGACGAGGTCGTGGCCTGTTACGCGCTGACCGGCGACATGGACTATCTGCTGCAGATCGTCGTGCGCGACCTCGAGCATCTGTCGCGCTTCCTGCTCGATCGTCTGCTCAACCAGGCCGGCGGCGCCGACATCAACTCCAGCCTGGTGCTGCGTACAGTCAAATCCTTCCGCGGCCTGCCGTTGCCGTCGCGCTGACCAGGTCGCCGTTATCGGCGGGCGCGGCCTCCGGGTCGTCGTCGGGATCGTCCTGGGGGTCCGCTTCGGGTTGAGCGGCCGGCGGTGCGGGCTTGGCGGGCGCGCCTTCGTCTTTCAGCAGATCGATGCGTTGCCCGCTGCCTTCGATCGCCACTTCGATCAGCGAATAAGTCCAGCGATCGGCCTCGCGTTCGCCCTTGATGTAGAGCCGGGCCTCGCCCTTGGGGCCGGTCAGCGGCACCGACAGGTCGGCATGGCCGCTCGCGTTCTCGGTGCTCAGCGTGCCCTGGATCATGCTGCCGGTGCGCAGCGGGGTGCCGAGTGCGGCCACGACCTCGGCATTGCCTTCGGCCAATGCGATGGCGTGCCGGTACGGTTCGCTGGCTTTCATCACCCCCGACAAGCCCTTGATGCCCAGGCCGATGACGCCGACCAGCAACAGGCCGGCGAGCAGGATCAGGGTCAGGCAACCGCTCGGCACCGCCCACTTCCAATTGCGGCCCCACCAGCCGGGGTTGGGACGATCGTCGTTCATGGCGTGCTCCGCGGAGTCGGTCGGCGGTCAGTGTCGCCGCGAATGGTATTGCTGGCCAGCGGAGCCGCCGGACGAGCGCCGCGTCGTTGCTTCAAGCGCCTTCGATCGCCGCCAGTGCCGCCGCACGCGCGTGCAGGGCGGTGGTGTCGAACAAGGGGATCTCGACATCGCCGGCGCCGATCAGCAGGCCGATCTCGGTGCAGCCGAGGATCACGCCCTGCGCGCCGCGCGCGACCAGGCCGGCAATGACCTCGCGATAGGCCTGCCGCGACTCGTCGCGAATACGTCCCAGGCACAGCTCCTCGTAGATCACCCGGTGGACGAGTTCGCGGCCGGCCGGGTCGGGCACGATCACGTCCAGGCCGTGGCGTTCGACCAGACGCTGGCGATAGAAATCCTGCTCCATGGTGAAGCGCGTGCCGAGCAGGCCGATCCGGCTCAACCCCGCCGCGCGGATCGCCGCGCCGGTCGGGTCGGCGATGTGCAGCAGCGGCAGGCCGGAGGCGGCTTCGACCGCATCGGCGACCTTGTGCATGGTGTTGGTGCAGATCACCAGCAACTGCGCGCCGCCGTCGCGCAGCGAGCGTGCGGCCTGGCCGAGCAGCACGCCGGCCGCGTCCCAGTCGCCGGCGTGTTGCAGGCGTTCGACCTCGGCGAAATCGACGCTGTACAGCAGCAGCTTGGCCGAGTGCAGACCGCCGAGGCGCTCGCGTACGGTTTCGTTGATCAGCCGGTAATACGGCAGGGTCGATTCCCAGCTCATGCCGCCGAGCAGGCCCAGCGTCTTCATCGCGACTTGGTTCATCGCCGCAGTATAGCCATGCGTTCGCGCGGCCTCGGCGCGCGCGGCGGCGCTCAGCGCGTTGCCGCGGCGCCGGTCGACGATGCGCCCGCATCGAGGCTGCCGAAGCGCTCGCCGAAGAAATCGCCGGCGTTCCAGCTCGGCCGCTGCGGCGCGTCGGCGATCGACTGGCCGATGCGCGCGTTGAGCCGGGCCAGGCGCGCGGCATCGCCGTACTGGATCGGCTGGCTCGTATCGTCGCCGGGTTGGTGATAACGCTCGCTCAGGAAATCGCGCTGGTGTTGGCCGGCATCGACGCCGGACTGCTGCGCCTTCACCCCGCCGGTCAGATACACCGCCGGCACGCCGGCGCGGATGAAAGCGAACTGGTCGCTGCGGATGAACACGCTTTCCTGCGGCGAGGGATCCGGCGACAGGCTTACCCCGACTTCGTCCGCGGCCCGGTCCAGCACCGCCTGCAGGCTGGAATGCTCGACCCCGATCGGCACCACGTCGCGGGTCGGCACCAACAGCACCGGCATGTCCATGTTGACGTTGGCGACCAGCGAGTCGCGCGGCACGGTCGGATGCCGCGCATACCATTCCGCGCCGAGCAGGCCTTTCTCTTCGGCGGTCACCGCGACGAACAGCAGCGAACGCTTCGGCGGGGTCTTCGAACGCGCGAGCTGCTGCGCGGCTTCGAGCATGATCGCCACGCCCAGGGCGTTGTCGAGCGCGCCGTTGTAGATCGCATCGCCGTGCACCGGCGCGCCGATGCCGATATGGTCGAGGTGGGCGCTGAACAGCACGTGCTCGCGCTTGAGCGCGGCATCGCTGCCCGGCAACAGCGCAACCACGTTGCGCGATTCGGCCGGCTCGATGCGGGTCTGCGCCGACAATTCGATCGTGCCCGGCAGCTCGAAGCCGCGCAGCTTGCCCTCGCGCGCATCGCGGAACAGCGCCGCGGCAGTATGGCCGCCGCCATCGAGCAAAGCGCCGGCGCTGGCCGCGCTGACCTGGGCGATCACCTGCAGTTGCGGGAAGGTATCGAGCGGGCGCCCGTCGGCATCGCGCAGACGCATGCCGGGGCGGGCCCAGTTCTCGGCGCCGCGCGCCCAGGGCTGGCGCTTCTCTTCGTCGTCGGTGGACACGATCACCGCGCCGATCGCGCCGCGCTCGACCAGCGCGGCGAATTTTTCCCGGAACGAGCTGTAGAACGCGCGCCGGTCGGTATCGAAGCGCGGCGGTGCGCCGTGGAACAGCACCGCGATCTTGCCGCGCAGGTCGACGCCGGCGAAATCGTCCTGCTTGAGTTCCGGCGCACGCACCGCTTGTCCGACGAACACCGCCGCCGCGGTCACCCGCGCGTCGCCACGGTCGAAATTGAGCTGCGGCAGGAACTGCTCGCGGAACTTCAGGGCGGTGGCGGCACCGTCGCGGCGGATCACCAGCGAGCCGCCGTCGTCGACGCGTTTCGCGCGCAGCAGCGGCACGCGTTGGAAGTAGCGGCCGTCGTCGCCGGCCGGGCGCAGCCCGATCGCGCGCAGGCGTTCGGCGACATACAGCGCCGCCAGGTCGTAACCGCGTGTGCCGGCCTCGCGGCCTTCGAGCAGATCGTCGGCGAGAAAGCGCAGGTCCGATTCGATCCGGCGCGCGTCGGCGCCGGCGCTTTCGTCGTAGCCGTCCGGTGCCGGCGGCGGTGGTGCGGCGCGCTGGCAGGCGGCGAGGGTGGCGATCAGGCAAAGACCGACGACGGACCAGAAGGGCGAGTAGCGCATCGATTCCCCAAGCGATGAGGTCGCGGAACCCCGCGACGGACGGCTGCGGACTGCGCTGGCGACGCTACCACCGTGGGGTGGCGGCGCCAAGGTGAGGGGTCGGGTGTTGTGGTGGGGGGAGCGGGGCAGAGCAAGAGCCAGCAGAGCCAGAGCAAATCCCCCCTACCCCCCTCTTTCAAAGGGGGATCGGTGCGCGTGGGGCTTGGGGTTGCGTGGCCTTCTGGAGCGGGGAGCGTTCTTCGGGAGGCTATGGTCATGCCACCCGCCACCCGCCACCGTCGAATGTCGAATGTCGAATGTCGAATGTCGAACGCGAATCGCCAGCCGCAAGTCGTTCCCACCGGACAGATAAGCGTTGCTGTTCCCCCCTTTGACAAAGGGGGGCTAGGGGGGATTTAGCTTTTCGCGCGCAGCGGCGTCGAGTAAGAGAGGACCACCGCTCAATCACCGAGCCAACCGCAAGCCGTTCGCGGTTGGCCGTATCGGAGTGCTCGTTCCCTCAGCGTCGAGGGGCCGAGAGATTCGACTCTCTCGGCCCTCAACTCCGCCAAGGATTGTTGTTGAGGTCCTTCGCCCGCGAATCGAACACGTCGCGGGCATCGAGGAACAGTTCGCCGTCGCGCTGGGAGTTCGCGAACAGGTGGTAGATCGTGCCCATGCGCTGGCTGTAGCTCTCCCAATGATTGGTGTCGGCGTTCTTGATGTCGGTCTCGTCCTCGTTGTTCGGGTTGCCGTCGAGGCCGTTCAGGCGCGTGCGTACTTCGTCGGCGAGCTTGATCGTGCGGCCGTCGGCGGTGACGAACTCGCGGCCGGAGTCGAAGTTGACCCGGTTGCCGGAGTTCTTCATGTCCAGGTTGAGGTTGATCTCGCGGCCGCCCTTGCCGTCGCGGTCGGGCACGTGCAGGTCGATCCAGTGCTCGCCGAAGCCGCCCGGATTGACGATGCCGAAGCCGCGCATGCCGTTGCTGATGTCCTTGTTGATGATGTCCTGTTCCTGCAGGCCGATCAGGCTGTTCGCGTACAGCATCAACTCGCCGCGGTGGTCCTTGGAATCGGCGAGCTGGGCCGGGTCGGTGATCGCGGCCTCGCCGTCCTTGAGCTTCATCGAGTCGTAATAGGCTTTGAAGGCGTTCTTCATGTCGAGCTGGGTGTCGCGGCCGTCGGTATAGGTCAGCTCGCGGCCGGCGTATTTGTTCTCGAAGCTCGACCAGAACTGCTCGAAGCTCATGTCGCGGTTCTTGCCGCCGCCGAAGGTGTCGACGAAGTGCTTGAACGAGGGCGAGATGTCCGAGCTCAGCATGGTGTTGCCGACCGACAGCCAGTACTTCGGGTTGCCGCCCATTTCGCCGAGGGCGATGCCGAGGGTGCCGTCGAGGTTGCGGCCGATTTCGTCGGAGGCCCATTGCGCGAACGTCGCCCAGTTGGCGTTGTCCTTGCCGAGGATCTCGCTCATGCCGGTAGAGAGCTCGTGATACTGCTCGGTCACGCGTTCGTTGCGTTCCATCCGATCGGGATAGGCCAGCAACAATTCGCCGCTGGTATGCAGGCCGTCGTCGGCGAGGAAGGCGCTGCGCATCGCCATGAGCTGTTCCTTGCTGAATTCGACCTCGCCTTCGTAGACCTTCGCATAGCCTCCGCCCGAAGCGACGTAGTCGTTGACCAGGCTTTCGTACCAGTCCTGATGGCTCTGCACCGCCTTTTCGAAGCGCTGCATCAGCGCCTGATTCGCGTCGTTGGTGATGAAGGTCTGCATCTCGCAGGAGCTCAGGCCGCTGAAGGCGACCATGGCGCGCCTGAAACCGCCGTTGTCGTTCAAGTTCTGCGCGTCCATGTACTGGCCGATCAAGCCCGGGTTTTGGCTGCCGCGGACGAAGCCGGCGTCGATCTTGCCGGCGTCGATCTGGCCGCGGTCGATGCCTTCGGCGAAGGCCGCATAGACCTCGCTCTTCTCGTGCTGCGAAATGTCGCCGTCGCTGGTCATCCAGTTGAGGCGGTCGGAGTGCATCCACGACTTGAACGCGCCGCCGTCGCGGTCGAGGATGGTGTTGATCAACTCGGCCTGGAACTCGCGCGACTGGCCGCTGATCTCCTTGGCGAACACGTCCATGCGCTTTTCGTAGTTGTCCTTCCTGAAATCGCGGTCGCCTGCGTCTAGGACGCGGTCGGCGGCGCTGTCGACCTGCTTGGGGTCCGGCGCCTGCGCCTGGACGGTGGTGACCGAAGGTGAGGAAACCGGGTCGTAGGGAATCATGCGCACGCGCTCGCGAAGAGGAAGGCGGGCACTGTGAGCCGCAAGCTGAATGCGGCCAACTAGGGCCATTCCCAGACTTTTCGATACTGCGATGACGGTCGCGAAAGTCGAGCGTCCACGCGATGTGCGGCGATGGCGATCGTCATATCGCTGCGCCGACTGCCGCGCCCGCGCACGGAAGAGTGCGAAGCCGGTCCCAAAGACGCGATTTGCCGCGGAAAACCTGTCCGAGCGCAGCGCATGCACGCGTTGGTCCAGAGGCTCACCCACAACGAGGAGTCGATCATGTCCAACGCACGCACGTCCATCGTCGCCGCCTACTGCGAAGGTCTGTTCTCCAAGACCGATGGCAAGGGCTATGTCCAGGGACTCAAGACTTCCGGTTTCAATACGGCGATCCTGGCCCTGGCGCATGTGCACTACCAGGACAAGTCGCCGCCGGCGCCGGACAAGTACAAGGGCGACCTGTACTACAACGACCTGGAGATCTTCTCCAACGGCCAGTACGTCGGTCCGCCGGAATGGGTGCCCCTGGTCAACTCGCTGACCCTGGGCGCGACCGGCATCGAACGTGTCTGGCTGTCGATCGGCGGCGGCGGGGTCGGCGATTACGGCAACATCCAAAAGCTGATCGCCGAGTTCGGCAACGGCGAGAAGAATCCGCTGTTCCAGAACCTGGTCGCGTTGAAGAAAACCTTCCCGGCGATCGAGGCCGTCGACCTGGACGACGAGGAAATGCAGAGCCAGAAGCTGATCGTCGACTTCAGCCGCATGCTCGGCAAGGCCGGCTTCAAGGTCACCTTCTGCCCCTACTACAACCCCGAGTTCTGGGTCGGCTGCGTGGCCGAACTGCAGAAGACCGATCCCGGCCTGGTCATCGGCTTCAACCTGCAGTGCTACTCCGGCGGCGCCGGCAACGATCCGGAAGAGTGGATCCAGGCGCTGCAGCAGACGCTCGGCAGCGGCTTCCCGGCCAGCTTCGTGATTCCCGGCGTATCCACCGACTCGACGCCGAACCAGGTCCAGCAGCAGTACGCGCAATGGGCCAGCGACGGCATCGGCGGCGGCTTCCTGTGGACCTACGAATCGGCGGACACGCAGGCGCCGGACTACGCCTCGGCGATCGCCACCGGCGTCGGCACGGCCGCGGCATTGCGCGGCTCAGTCGAAGTAGAACGACGCCCCAAGACCTCCCTGTAGATCGGGGCTGTTGCGGTCCAGGCCGACGTCGAAGGACGCGTCGAGCTGCACGCGCGGGGTCGCCATCCAGGTGACCCCGCCGCCCGCGACCGAGGTGGTCGAGGCGTGATCGCTGTGCGACATACCGGCTTCGACATAGACCGCGGTGCGGTCGCTGAGCGCGAAGCTCAGGCTCGGCGACCAGGTCCAGGTGTCGGCGCCGTCGCTGCGGTCGAGGTTGAAGTACAGCGCGCCGGCGACGCGCTCGTTGAAGTCGTAGCCGAGCGTGGTGCCGAGGGTGTATTGGGTCGCACCGTTGCTGAAGTCGCGCGCGCCGCTGGCGGCGGTGACCGCGCCGAGCACGGCCCACGAAAACGCCCCGTGCGAGGACGGCAGCGCGACCTTGACGGCAAGGCCGGTGTCGCCGGCGCCGTGGCGCGAGCGGCGGCCGTCGCCGTCGCGTTCGCTCAGCCGGTTGTAAGCCGAGGTCGCCAGTTGCAGCTCGACCCGCTCGCTCAGGCCCAGGCGCAGATTGGTGTTGGCGCTGTAGAGCCGGCTGCGGCGGCCGCCGTCGTCGTTGCGCTCGAAATCCGGCAAGCCCTGCTCCCAGGCGAAGGCGCCGCGCGGCAGGGTGTCGGTCGAGAACGAGATGCCGGGCCGGTCGAACGAAGGCGGCTCGGCCGCGTCGGAGGTTTGTGCCGCCGCCGGCGCGGTTGCGATAGTGAGCGTCGCGGCGATTGCGGCGACGACGGCCCCCCGCACGTGCGCCGCGGCAAGCGCGGCAGCAGGCCTCACGGCTTGATCCACTGACCGCGCTGCATCTCGCAAGCCTGCTTGATCGCGGCGATCTGCGCGGCGTTGCGCTTGTAGTAGTAGATACGCGCCTTGGCGTTCATCGGCGAATCGCAGATCGCGACCGCGCCCGAGGGACAGGCCGCGACCGGCCGCGCCGAGACCTGGCCGCCGATCTCCGCCAGACCCGGCAGCGAGCTGTTGCATTGCGGCTTGGGCGCGCCTTCAGAGGCCGGCGGGTCGGTCTCGGTGCATTCGTTGATGATCTGGCCGAGGACCTGGCCTTCGATCATGCAGGCGCTCTTGGCATAGACGAGCGGCGAGGCGGCGAGCAGGAGGATGGCGGATGCGATGAGGCGGCGGCGCATGGCGAAGGGCTCCGGAGGCAGCGGGAAAGATCGGGCAGCGTGCGGTTCATCTGCATGGATGCCAAGTCACTTTAACGCGCCGACGCAGGGGCACGCGAGCGAAACGAATCGGCTCCGATGGCCCGGCCGCTAACGGTTTAGGGCCATAACTGCACCGATAGCACGTGCCGGTACACCCGCAGAGGCCGGTTAGGGGGACGGCGCCCGGCGACGGCCGAGTTCTCGACTCGAACCGCAGGAAAATGCCAGAGCTGACCGTCGGGTTGATCGAGGCGATTGGGTGGGCCGAGCGCGCCTCGCAGGGCCTGTGCGCTCTCGCGAAAATCCGGCTTGAGTGCGCGCCAGCGAGGCTTCCATCGGAAAAGTTGCACTTCGCTCAGCGTCGATCGAGTGACGAAGTCGAACCAGAACGGCGCGGTGTAGCCGAACAAGGTGAAGCGCAGTACCGATGGACCGTAAACGCATTCTTCGAATCGATCGCGCGGTATCAGGTCGAACAATTCGGGCTGAGTGATGCGCCAGGGAATCGTAAGCCCGTACTCAGGCACCGGAATGCCGGCGCTAGGATCGTAATGAAAGGGCATCGCTCGAAGGGGCTCGGCTTGAGCCGGAATACGGAGAGCCAGTCCAGTATAAACCTGAGTGAAAGCGATGCCGGGGTACGGCTACTCCTCGTGCCTCTGCCGCGCCGGAAACTCCAAGACCACGCCGCGTTCGCCATCGACCGGGCGGTTCCACAACACCGGCACGCGTTGCGGGCTCGGCGGTTCCAGTTCGTCGTGGGCCGGCACCAGCTCTTCGTCCTCATCTTCCCAGCTGTAGCGCTTGCGTGGCGGCAGCGGGTCGCGCAGGCGGAACGCGAAGGCCGCGATCACGCCGGCGACCGCGCCGCCCAGGTGGGCCTGCCAGGACACGCCGATCTCGCGCGGCAGCACGGTCAGCAACATGCCGCCGTAGAGCAGGAAGGCGATCATCGCCGCGGCGATCGAGGGGCGGTCGCGGCGCAGCAGGCCGAGGGTCAGGACCAGGAACATCAGGCCATGCGTTAGGCCGCTGGCGCCGAGGTGATAGCTGCCCGGATCGCCCAGCAGCCAGGCGCCGAGCCCGGCGCCGAGCCACAGGATCGGCAGCGCGCGCAGGGTCGCCTTCGGGTAGACCGCGCCCGCCAGGGTGCCGAGCAGCAACAGCGAGGTCGCGTTGGCGGCCAGGTGCTCGATCGAGCCGTGCAGCAGCGGCGCGGTCAGCAGGCCGACCAGGCCCTCGGCCGACCACGGCTGGACGGTGAAGGCGCGCACGTCGAACTGGCCCTGGGCGGTGAACACCGCGATCAGCACCAGGACGAAGGCCAGGCTGGCGTTGAGCGCGCGCATCAGCCGGCTGCGGTCGGCTTTGCGCTGGGCCGGGGTGTCGGGGATAGGGGCTTCGGTGGGCAGGTGCATATCACCGAGATTGGCACCGCCCGGAAGGAATACAAGCCGCGTTCGTCGGGCCGGTTTGTCCCGCCAGCGGGATGGCGGCGGGGCCGGGCGGCCCAAGCCGGGCGAGGCGGAGGCCCGTCCCCGGTAGAATGGCGGGATGAATAACGAACTCCCCACCGTACGCCTCAAGAACGCCTGGAAATCCACCCACCCCTGGATCTTCCAGCGCCTGGTCGACAAGCCGGCCCAGCGCCCCAAGCCGGGCTCGATCGTCAACGTGCTCGGCGTCGACGGCGATTGGATCGGCCGCGGCTTCTACAACGGCCACTCGCGCATCGCCCTGCGCATGCTCGAAAACGACCCGGACGTCGAAGTCGACGCCGACTGGTTCGCGCGCAAGATCGCCGCGGCCGTGTCGCTGCGCCGCGACGTGCTCAAGCTCGACGAGGTCAGCGACGCCTGGCGCGTCGTCCACAGCGAAGGCGACGGCCTCAGCGGCCTGGTGGTCGACCGCTACGGCGATCTGCTGGTGGTCGAATACTTCAGCGCCGGCGCCTTCCGTCACCGCGAATGGATCTACGACGCGCTGCGCCAGCAGTTCCCGGGCTGCCGCTTCTACGCCTTCGCCGACGAGCACGTGCAGAAGCAGGAGAGCTTCGACTTCCGCGGCACCGAGGCGGTGCCGCCGGCGACGATCACCGAGTACGGCATCAAGTTCCGCGCCGACCCGGCCGGCGCGCACAAGACCGGCTTCTTCGCCGACCAGCGCGACAACCGCGAATGGCTGTCGCAGCAGGTCGCCGGCAAGCGCGTGCTCGACCTGTGCTGCAACACCGGCGGTTTCGGTGTGTACGCCAAGGTGCGCGGCGCCGAGGAAGTGGTCGGCGTGGACATCGATGCCGACGTGATCAACATCGCCAAGGCCAACGCCAAGCTCAACGGCGCACAGGTCAAGTTCGTTCAAGCCGACATCTTCCCCTACCTGCGCGACGTCGCGAACGCCGGCGATCTCTACGACGTGGTGATCCTCGACCCGGCCAAGATGACACGCGACCGCGAGCAGGTGATCCCGGCGCTGAAGAAGTACCTCGACATGAACAAGCTGGCACTGGGCGCGCTCAAGCCCGGCGGCCTGTTCGCGACCTTCTCGTGCACCGGTCTGGTCAGCGAGGACCAGTTCCTCGACATGCTGCGCCGCGCCGCGTTCTATGCCGGGCGCACCGTGCAGGTGCTCAAGGTGTCCGGCGCGGGCGCCGATCATCCGTGGCTGGCGCAGGTGCCGGAGTCGCGGTATCTGAAGGCGGTGTTCTGTCGGGTGTTGGACTGAGCCGATTGCCAGGTTTGTAGTGCGTCGCTCCCTCTGTAGGAGCGGCGTGCTACTGGATTTCCTTCGGTCATAAGCCGTGACCAAGGGACGCGCAGGGGGCGCCTAGCCGCCGTCATTGGGCGAAGCTTTGAGCTGCCGCAGGGTAGGAGCGACGCGAGTCGCGACCGCGTTGCTCGCCGTTGCGGCGCTTTTTTGCCGCAGAGCGATGAAGCAAGATCAATAGCAAAGCTTCCGTCCGCTGACGCGGCCGGGTTACTTTCTTTTGCTAAGCCCAAAAGAAAGGTAACCAAAGAAAAGGGCTCTCCTTGCAAGGGCACAGGCCACGAGTGCGATGCCGGCGCCGGGATTTTTCGATAGGACATCCTTGTCCTATCGAAAAACGGCGCACGTCCTGTGCGCCGCCCTCCGGGTCTCCACTTGACCGGCAAAGCGGCAAAGCAGATCAAAATCGCGGCAACGGCAACGGCAACGGCAACGGCAACGGCAACGGCAACGGCAACGCGGCCGCTCTTGGGTAAGAGCGGCGCGAGCCGCGACCGCGAATCTCGGCTGACGAAAATCGCTCGAAGCCATCTTGATCCAAAGCCCTTAGCTCTGGCTCTGGCCCTGCGTCGCCGCGCACTGGCGAAGGCAATAGAAGACCCGGAGGGCGGCGCGCAGGGATGCGCGCCGTTTTTCATCGGGACAGGGATGTCCCGTATGAAAAATCCCTGCGTCGGCATCGCTCGTGCGGGCCTGTGATTCAAAACAAAGCATTTTTCTTTGGTTACCTTTCTTTTGTTGCTTTAGACAAAAGAAAGTAACCCGCCGCTTTAGTGGCGGAAGCTTTTGGCGTTTGATCTAGATCTTGATCTTGCGGCAACGAGACGCCGCGAGACCGTTACAGCGCGGTCGCGGCTTGCGCCGCTCCTACCCTCGCGAAAGTGCGCCGCTTCGATGGGCCACGTCGGCGTTGTCGTCTCTACGCGTCCCTTGGTCGCGACTTGCGTCGCTCCTACCCTGGGGCTAGGGCCGATATCGGCGCGAGATTGAGAGGGCGCGGTCGCGACTCACATCGCTCCTGCAGGGGGCGATTCCTAGTGCCCCTCAAGCGCGCGCCACGCCGCCAATACCTCAATCCCGCCACCACAACACCGCCGGCGGGTCGTCGGGCAGGGCGAATTCGAGGCGCTTCAGGGCGTCCAGGTCCAACCCGGGCAGGTGCACGCTCATCGCGGTCGCGACTTCGCGGTAGCCCGGCCAGTCGGTACGCAGCTCCAGGCTGTCGCCGCTTACGGTGCCCAGCTCGACGAAGATCAGCTTGCGGTCGACCACGTCGATCGCATAGCCGTCGATGCCGTCGATATCGGCCCAGCGGATGCCGTGGACACGGCCGGCGCCATCGTCGCGCCAGATGCCGCGCGGGTCGGCGTAGAGCCGGGGAGCTTGCGGGTCCATGCATGCGATCCTTGCGGTGGCCGGCCGGCGAAGCCGATCGGGGCGAATCCAGATTGGCACAGTTCCCGGCGGCGGTTCGGTTCCGTACGGAACTCGGCCGCCCCGATTCAGGCGCGATCTGCGACCGCCTGCGCATTTCGCCTTCGCGCCGGTTCCACCCGAATGGGCGATCGGCGGATGCCCCGGCCGAGGCGATCATCGCTGCCTAACCGCTCGCCATCGCAGGGCCTGAGACTCACCCCGTTAGACTAGACACCCATCTGCGGCTGCGCGGACAGGCTGCGATCGGTATCGACCCACCGGCTCCGAACCCAGCGGCGTCGAATCGCCTGCTTCCCCCGCCTGCTCCACACCGCCCACCCCGGGCGCCTGGCCCCAAGGCCTTCTCCAAGAGTTTCCCGATGCCCCTGACCGCTGCCCTCGTTGCCATCCTGTTCGCCTTGTCGATCGGCGCCGCGCTCGCCTGGCTGCTGGCCCGGGCCGGAGCCGCGCGTGCGTTGGAGGCGGCGCGCGCGGAGCTGGGCACGCAGTTGAATGCGGCCAACCAGGAACGGGCCCAGTTGCAGGAGCGCGCTGCGCGCATTCCGGAGTTGCAGTCGCGTCTTGGCGAGCTCGAAAGTCTGCGCGATCAGTTGGTGCGCGACAGCGGCGTGCTGCGCGAGTCGATCGGCCGCGTCGGCGCCGAGTTGGCCAAGGAGCAGGACAGCCTGCGCGTGGCGCGGACGAACCTGGAAGAGACCGAGCGCGTGCGCGATCGTCACGCCGCCGAGGCCCAACGTCTGTCGGTGCAGGCCGCCGAATTGGCGACCCAGCTCGACGCCGAGCGCAATCAGTCGCAGGCCAAGATCGCCCAATTGCGCGAAGTGCGCGAAGAACTGACCTCCGAGTTCAAGAACCTCGCCAACGACATCCTCGAAGAGAAGAGCAAGCGCTTCACCGAGCAGAACCGCAGCCATCTCGGCTTGCTGCTCGACCCGCTGCAGAAGAAGTTGGTCGAGTTCCAAAGCAAGGTCGAGACCGTCTACGACAACGAGACCCGCGACCGCACCGCGCTCGGCGAGCAGGTCCGTCAGCTCATGGCCTTGAACCAGTCGCTCAGCGACGACGCCAAGAACCTCACCAGCGCGCTCAAGGGGTCGAGCAAGGCGCAGGGCGCCTGGGGCGAGTTGATCCTCGAACGCGTGCTGGAGTCGGCCGGGTTGCGCAAGGGCGAGGAGTACGACGTCCAGGAAAGCCACAACAGCGAGGACGGCGAACGCCGTCCCGACGTCACCGTCCATCTGCCCGAGGACCGGCATCTGGTGATCGACTCCAAGGTCTCGCTGACCGCGTACGAGGAGTACGCGAGCGGCGAAGACGACGAGCAGCGCGCGCGCGCGCTCAAGCGCCACCTGGACTCGGTGCGCGCGCACATGCGCGGGCTGTCGGAGAAGCGCTACCAGGAGCTTTACGGCCTGCGCTCGCTCGATTTCGTGTTGATGTTCGTGCCGATCGAGCCGGCCTTCATGCTTGCCGTCACCAACGACCGCAACCTGTTCATGGACGGATGGCAGCGCAACGTGCTGATGGTCAGCCCGTCGACCTTGCTGTTCGTGGTGCGCACCGTCGCGCATCTGTGGCGGCAGGAAGCGCAGAACCGCAATGCCCAGGAAATCGCCAAGCGCGGTGCGCAGCTCTACGACCGGTTATGCGCCTTCGTCGCCGACCTGGAGAAAGTCGGCGACCGCATCGGCCAGGCCAAGGACAGCTTCGACGCCGCGCGCGACAAGCTCAGCCGCAACAAGGGCAGTGTGATCCGCCAGGCCGAGATGCTGAAGGACATGGGCGTGAAACCGAACAAGGCCTTGCCGCCGAAGTTGGTCGAGTTGTCGGCCGACGAGGACGCTGCCTCGGAAGACGGCGAAGAGGGCGTGCGGCCGATCGAAGGGGCCGCGGGCTTGTTGCCGCTCGGCGGGGATGAAGCGCCGCAGGCTTGAGGTCGCGATACCGCTAAAGCAGAACGGCCCGGATTCGCATCCGGGCCGTTCGTCGTTACAGGGTGCAGCGAGGCGATCGCGCGGCTCAGCGACCGCCGTCGGTCGGCATCACCGGCATCGCATCGGCCGGCACGCTCGGGTTGCTGTCGTCCTGCAGGTATTCCGGCAGGGCGCTGTCGCCGTTCTTGTCGAGACGGTCGCCGAAGATCTGATAGTCGCGGCGCTGGGTCCAGGAGTCGCGGACCAGGGCGTATTCGTCCTCGGCGCCGTCGCGCAGGCTGTCGAGCGGCAGCAACTGGGCGCGCACGTCGACCAGTTGCAGGCCCTGCAGCGGGATGCGGATGCGGTCGCGTTCGACGTGGCGCAGGGGGCTCAACGGGGCATCGCCGAGGGCGCCGAACGAGTCGCGCACGGTGCGCGGGCCGAAGAACGGCAGCTCGACATAGCGCGAGCGCTTCCAGCCCCACACGCCCAGGGTCTGGCCGAAGTCTTCGCTGCGGTTGGGCAGCTTGGCGTCGCTGGCCGGATCGAAGATGCCGCCGATGCCGAGGGTGGTGTTGAGCGCGAAGCGGCCGAGCGCCTGCGCGGCCTGCTTGGGCTTGCCCTGCAGCAGCGCGTTGAGGATCGACACCGGCTGGCCGAGGTTGTTGAAGAAGTTGCTGACGCCCAGGCGCACCGGACGCGGCACGACCTTGGAGTAGGCGCGCGCGAGCGGACGGGCGACGCCGCGATCCACCGCCATGTTGAAGCGGTGCATCTTGCGGTTGTACTTCTCCCACGGGTCGAACGCGCCCGGGACCGAAGCCGGCGCCGGCAGGGTCGGGTCGGCGACCGGGTCGTATTCCTGCGCCGGGGTGCCGTAGAGGGCATCGAAATCGCGCTCGGCCTCGGTGCGCTGGTCGTCGGCCGCGCTCGGCTCGACCGCGGCGGTGGCCGGCGGCGGCACGGCTTCGGCGGCCGGCGCATTCGGATCGGGCTGTGCCGGTTGGACCTGGCTCGTTTCGACCTGGGCGAGGGCGTAGTCGAGCGCGGGCTCGGCGGTCGCCGCCTGCGTCGTGTCGACCGTCGTCGTCGCGGCGTCGGCGGGCGCGAGGGTTTCGGTCGGTGCGGTCGCGAGCGCAGCGTCGGTTTGCGCCGTGGCGCTTACGACGGCCGCTTCGGCAACGGAGGCCGGGTTCGCGTCCTGCGCGAAAGCCGGTACGGAATGCAGCGCGGCCAAAGCCAGGCCGAGCGAGAGTGAGAGTGCGTGGGGGCGCATGGTTGCAGTCTAGTCTTCCGGGACAACGGGTGGGGGCAGCCAGGCCGGATCCGTCGGCATTGGCGACCGCAACAGGAGAGTTCTGCGACGGAGTTTGTGTATCGGCGACCGGAACTCGAGAGCCTGAACTTAGCGACCGAAACCGAGCGCGTCGTCGAGCCGGTAGGCCGCGCGCAATTCGCTCAGCCCGGCCGGCGTGCCGACCACTTCGACGCCCTCGACCTGCGCGGCCAGCTCGGCCAACAGCGCCAGGCCGGCGCTGTCGACGGTACTCACCGCACTCAGGTCGAAACGGCGCACGCCGCTCACGAGTGCGCGCGCCTGCGACCACAGCGTCGCCGCCGCGGCGCGGTCGAGCGCGCCGCTGAACACCAGCGCCTCGCCGTCCTTGCGCACGTCGGCGGCGTCGCGGTCCGTCGCTGCGTCCATGCTCAGTTGCCGCTCGCCTGGGCCTGCAGCTTGCCGGCCTTGAGGTCCTTGGCGACCTGGGCGATCGACTTCTGGTTCAGCGGCGTGTCGAACTGATTGCGGAAGGTCTGTACGAAGCTCACGCCTTCGACCATCACGTCGAACACCTTCCACTGCGCGCCGTTCTTGCGCAGCAGGTAGTCGACCGGAATCGGCTCGCCGCCCTGGCGCAGGAATTCGCTGGAGACCTTGACGATGGCGCCGCCGCGCAACGGGGTCTCGGACTTGATGCGCACCTTGAGCTTGGTGTTGAAGTCGAGCAGGGCCGAGCCGTAGCGCTGCATCAGGCTGCCGGTGAGGGCATCGGCGAACGCGGCGACGTCGGCATCGGAAGCGCCGCGGCCGTGCGTGCCCAGGACCAGGCGCGCGGCGTAGTCGCGGTCGAACACCTGGGTGAACTCGGTCGAGATGAACTGGCTGAGCGCGGCGCGGTTCTTGCTGAACTCGGGGCGGCGCGCTTCCAGGGTCGACAGGATGCGGGTGCTGTTGGCCAGCACCATCGCGCTCGGCGTGCCGGCGGCGGGTGCGGTGCCCGGCGCCGCGGTGACCTGGGCGAGGGCGAGCGAGGGAGCGCCGGCGAGCAGGGCCGAGGCGAGGACGATGGAGATCAGTGAACGCTTCATTTCTTGGTCTCGTCGGTGGAGGGGGCGGCTTCGCCCTGGAGATAGTCGGGAACGCCGGCGTCGGCGGGCTTGGCGGCCGAATCGCCGGCCGCATTGCCGCCTTGTGCGCCACCGCCGCTGAACATGTACTTGCCGACCAGCTGGATCAGGTCGACGGCCGGCTGGGTCAGGTAGATCTCGTCGCCGGGCTTGAGGTTGTCCGGGTCGCCGCCCGGGGTCAGGCCGATATAGCTTTCGCCGAGCAGGCCGCTGGTAAAGATGCCGGCGGCGGTGTCGGCCGACAGGTTCCGGTAGCGGTTGTCGATCGCCAGGGTCACGATCGAGCTGTACTTGACCGGGTCGAGCGAGATGTCGGCGACCTGGCCCACGGTCACGCCGCCGATCTTGACCGGTGCGTTCGGGCGCAGCGCGCCGATGGTGGTGAAGCGCGCGGTGATCTCGTAGCTGCTGCGGCCGAAGCCGAACTTGCCGTTGGTGGAGGCGATCGCCAGCACCAGCAGCGAAGCCAGGGCGAGCAGCAGGAATGCGCCTACGGCGAATTCGATGCGGGGACTGCGGACGGACATGGCATCACCTTGGGGATAAAGCCCGCGCGGTTCGGCGCGGCGATGTAACGGTTGGTCTACGACGTGTCGAACAAAACCTGGGTTCGGGCCCCTCTCCCAGCGGCGGCGACCGCAGGGAGTGCAAGGCTGAGAGGGGTTGGGGGAGGGCGGCGCGCTTGCGCAGCTTCGACCTCGTCCCTGCCCTCATCCGGCCCGGGCTACCTTACTTACTTGAACAGCAGCGCCGACATCACGAAGTTGAACATCAGCACCAGCAGCGAGGCGTTGACCACGGCGCGGGTCGTCGCCACCGAGGTGCCCTCGATGGTCGGCTCGGCGTGGTAGCCGACATAGGCCGCGACCAGGGCCGCGGTCGCGCCGAACACCGCCGACTTCACGAAGGCCATCAGGAAGTCGTCGAAGAAATCGACGCTGTCCTTCAGCACCTGCCAGAAGATCCCCGATTCGATGCCGATCACGTGCACCGACTCGAAATAGCTGGCGCTGATCGCCAGGCTGCAGAAGAAGCCGGTCAGCAGCGGTACGCACAGCACCGCCGCCCAGAAGCGCGGCGCCACCGCCTTGGCGATCGGGTCGATCGCCATCAGGCCGAGCGCGGTGATCTGGTCGGTCGCGCGCATCAGGCCCAGTTCGGCGGCGATCGAGCTGCCGGCGCGGCCGATGAACAGCAGCGCGGTCAGCACCGGGCCGAGCTCGCGATACATGCCCAGGCCGAGCATGGCGCTGACCTGGTTGGCGGCGCCGTAGGTATCGAGCGCGCGATAGCCCAGCAAAGTCACCGATAAGCCTACGAACGCGCCGCCAACAGCAATGATCGGCAGCGAACGTGCGCCTATCTTGTAGATTTCACGGGTCAGCTCGCGGAAGAAGTCGCGGGTCGGCTTGGACGCGCGCAGCACCGACAGCGAGAACAGGCCGGCGCGGCCCAGCGAGCGGGTCGCAGCGATGAAGGGCATCAGGCGGCCTCCGTGGTGGTGCGCGGTGCGGCGTCGAAGCCGATCGGGCCGTCTGGTTCGCCGAGCAGGAATTGGCGCACCAGCGGGTCCTGGCTGCGTTCGAGTTCGCTCGGCGTGCCCGAGAACACGATCCCGCCGTTGGCGATCACGATGGCGTGGTCGGCGACCGGCAGGGTCTCGTGGACATGATGGGTGACCACGATGCTGGTCAGGCCGAGGGTGTCGTTGAGGCGGCGCACCAGGCTCATGACCACGCCCGAGGCGATCGGGTCCAGCCCGGTCAGTGGCTCGTCGTAGATCATCAGCGGCGGGTCCAGCGCCAGCGCGCGCGCCAGCGCGACCCGGCGCGCCATGCCGCCGGACAGCTCGCGCGGGAAAGCATCGGCGGCGGCGTGCAGGCCGACCGCGTGCAGCTTCATCAGTACCAGGCGCTGGATCAGCGCCTTCGGCAGGCGGGTGTGCGCGCGCAGCGGCAGGGCGACGTTCTCGGCTGCGGTCAGGTCGGTCAGCAGGCCGTTGCCCTGCAGCAGCACGCCGATGCCCTTGCGCAGTTCGAGCAGCTCGCGCTGATCCTGCGGCACCTGCTGGCCGAACACCTCGACCGTACCCGCGGCCGGGGCGAGTTCGCCGGTCAGGGCCGACAGCAGGGTCGACTTGCCGCTGCCCGAGGGGCCCAGCACCGCGACGATGCTGCCGCGCGGCACCGACAGGTTGATCCCGCGCAGCACGCTGCGGCCGCCGCGGTCGAGGCGGAGGTCGGTCAGGCGGACGATGGGCGGTTCGGTCGTCATGCGGTAGGACTGTCCGTGTACGAGGGCGATGAGACGGTCGGACGAGGCTGCAAAACGGCGCAGCTTGGCCCAGCCAGGCTGAACCGGGGTGGAGCGTCGGCCATTGTCGCAGGTTAGGCGGCTTCGCTCGCGGCGGTGGCGGGACGGAGCGTTCGGCCGTCGTCGCATCGTCGAGGCAGGGTGGCCGGCGGCGATTAAAACGGTTTTAAGTGTGTCGAGGGGTGTGGAGGCAAGGAGCAAAGGCAAAGGCAAAGGCAAATCCCCCCTGGCCCCCCTTTTCAAAGGAAGGGAGGTGATCTGGGAGTTGCGCATCGGTCGAGAAGGGAGTCGTTCCGGGGTACATGCAGAACGAGTACTCATCGGCGAAGGTCGGACTTGCGACGATGTGCACATCGATTCGTTGTCGGTGGCGAGCGCCACCCGAAGCGCGCTTCACATCGCACCCAGCGCCAACGACCCGAAGCCTCCCCCTTTGAGTAGGGGGGCAAGGGGGATTTGCTTCGACGCCTCTTCGACCACCACGCCCGCAATCGTTCCCGCAAACGCCACAACCGGCCGCAGCGCATCCGGCGCCCTTGCGGCAAGATGGCGGGATGCCCGCGCGCGCCGATTTCCGTCTCTACCATTCCAATGCGCTGGACGTGCTGGCGGGCCTGCTCGCGCAGGAGTTGCGCACGCCGGCGCCGGGGCAGCCCTTGCTGGCGCCGGACGTGATCCTGATCCCGCAAGTGGCGATGCGGCGTTGGCTGCAGGCCACGCTGGCCCAGGCCTACGGCATCGCCGCGAACCTGGAATTCCTGACCCCGGGCGAATTCGTCCAGCGCGCGCTGGACGCCAATGCGACCGACCAGGACCGCGACCACCCCGGCGAGGACCTCGATGCCCAGGCCCTGCGCTGGTGCTTGTACGACGTGTTGTCGCAACCGGGGCAAATGCGCGAGCCGGCTCTGGCGCCGCTGCGCGCCTATCTCGAGGGCGACGACCCGCTGAAGTCGTGGTCGCTGTCGGGCGAGTTGGCCTCGCTGTTCGAGAAATACCAGGCCTGGCGCCGCGACTGGCTGCTGGCCTGGGACGCCGGCCACGAACGCAACGATCCGCAGGCGGCGTTGTGGCGACGCGTCGCCGCCGGCCGCCGCTACCGCGCGCGCCGCATCGACGATTACCTGACCCGATTCCAGGGCGAGGCCGGCATCGCGCATCCGCCGCGCGGGCTGCCGCCACGCTTGTTCGCCTTCGCCACCCTCAACGTCTCGCCCGACGTGCTGCGGATGATCGCGACCCAGTCGATCGCCGGCACCCTGCACTTCTATCTGCCGACCCCGACGCGCAAGTACTGGGGCGACCTGGGCACCCTGGCCGAACGCCTGCGCCTGGGCGAGGACGCCGCCTTCGGCGACGACGACAACCCGCTGCTGCAGGCCTGGGGCGCGGCCGGCCGCGATTTCATGGCGGTGCTCGGCGGCTACGAAGTGGTGCACCCCTCCGGCGAAATCGCCGCCTACGCCGATCCCGAAGAAAGCCGTCACGACGACCCCTCGCGCGACAGCCTGCTGCAGCGCCTGCAACGCGACCTGCTGCATCGGCGCGCGCTGCCGGCGACGCCGTGGCGCGAGCGGGTCGACCGCGGCGACGCCAGCCTGCAGGTGCATGCCTGCCACACCCGTTTGCGCGAAGTGCAGGTGCTGCACGATCAATTGCAGGGCCTGCTCGATCCGAACTCGACCGAGGGCCGGCGTTTCGACCCGCCACTGCAGCCGCGCGAGATCGCGGTGCTGGCGCCCGACATCGATCCCTACGCGCCGCACATCGCCGCGGTGTTCGGCGGCCTGGCCGGGCGCGCGGGTTTCATTCCGTATGCCTTGGCCGATGCCAGCCCGCTCGCGTCCGAGCCGCTCGCGGAAGTGTTCCTGCGTCTGCTGGCCTTGCCGGTCTCGCGCTTCGGCTTGAGCGAAATCCTCGACCTGTTGGCGACGCCGGCGATCGCCGACCAGGCCGGCCTCGACGGCGCCGGCCTCGAACGCCTGCGCACCTGGCTGCAGAACGCCGGCGCGCGCTGGGGCATCGACGCCGCCCACCGCAGCCGCCACGACGCCCCCGGCGACGACGCTTACACCTGGGCCTTCGCGCTCGACCGCCTGCTGCTCGGCCACGCCGCCGGCGACGGCGCCGCGCCCGACGAGATGATCGCCGGCATCGCGCCCTATGCCGAACTCGAAGGCGCCTCGCTGGACGCGCTGGATGCGCTGATCCGTTTGCTGCGGGTGTTGGCGCGCTTCGAGCGTGCGCTCGATGCCGAGTTGAGCCCGGCGCACTGGTCCGACCGCCTGCTCGGCCTGTTGCGGGCGATGCTGCCCGAACGCCCGCGCGACGCCACCGACCAGCGCACCCTCGAGCGCCTGCGCAACCTGATCGAAAGCTTCGCTCGCGACGCCGCCAAGGCCGGCTTCGAAGGCACGGTCGGCGCGGAGGTCGTGCGCAGCCATTTCCGCGCCGCGCTCGCCGAAGCCGACACGCGCGCGCCGCTGCTGACCGGCGGCGTCAGCTTCGGCCGCATGGTGCCGATGCGCCTGATTCCGTTCCGGGTGATCTGCCTGCTCGGCATGAACGACGGCGACTACCCGCGCCGCGACCCGGCCGGCGGCCTCAACCGGCTTGCCGCCGAACTCGGCACCGCCGCGCGCCGCCACGGCGACCGCTCGCTGCGCGACGACGACCGTTTCTTGTTCCTGCAATTGTTCGGCGCCGCCTCCGACAGCTTCTATCTGAGTTACCTCGGCGCCGATCCGCGCGACGGCAGCCAGCGCGAACCGTCGACCCTGGTTTCGGAACTGCTCGATGTGGCCGCGCGCTACCACGCCGATCCGGCCGCGGCGCGCAACGAATTCGTGGTGCGAGAACCGCTGCAGCCATTCGCCGCGGCCGCATTCGGCGCCGGCGAGCGCGAGCCGGAGCCGCGCCGTTTCAGTTACCGCGCCGAATGGCGGCCGGCGGTCGACGCCGGCGCGCTCGGTCTGCGCGGCGAGATCGGCCCTTGGCTCAACGAGCCCTTGCCGCCCGATCCCGACGCCGCCGACGACGGCAGCGTGAACTATCAAGACCTGCGCAGTTTCCTGCGCGACCCGCCGACCGCGTTCCTGCGCCAGCGCCTCGGCCTGCGCCTGCCCGACGAGATCGACAGCAGCGACGACGTCGAGCCGCTGGTGCTGCCCGGGCCCGGCCTGTTCCGCCAACAATTGCAGCGCGCGGTGTTCGACGACCTGATCGCCGGCGGTGGACGCATCGATCGCGAGCGTTTGCAGGCGACGTTGCGCGCGCGCGCGCTGTTGCCGTCCGGCCCGCTCGGCCGGCGCCAACTCGATGCCTTGCTCGGGCAGGTGCGGCCCTATGCCGACGCCTTCGCCGGCTGGCGCAGCGGTGAGGCGGAAGCGTTGCCGTTCGAACTCGAGCTCGGCGATGCGCGTCTGCTCGGCCGGCTCGACGACGTCTACGCCGGCGGTCTGGCGCGTCTGCGTTTCGACAGCCTGCACGGGCCGTCGCAGATCGCCCACGGGCTCGACTGGCTGGTGCTGTCGGCGCTCGGCGACCGGCGCCCGCTGGCCCAGTTCGCCCAGATCGACGGCGGCCCCGGGCCGCATTTGCGCGAGGCGCTGGCGCCGGCCGAGGCCCAGGCCGCGTTGCGCAGCCTGCTGCGCCTGCGCGACTACGGCCTGCGTGCGCCGTTGCCCTTCCTGCCGCGCGCCGGCTGGCTCTGGTACGAAGCCGCCGCCCAGGACAAGGACGGCTGGGGCAAGGCCGAGAGCCAATGGCACGGCAGCCCGCGCAGTTGGGGCGAGGCGACCACGCCCGGCGCGCGCCTGGCCTTGCGCGGGCGCGATCCGTTCCGTGACCCGATGTTGGGCGAAGAATTCCGCGAGATCGCCAAGCTGGTGTTCGGCGCCGTCGTCCACGGCCGCGACGAAGGCGGCGGCGCATGAACGCCGTGCGCGATCCTTTCCTGGAACTGCCGCTCGACGGCCTGCGCCTGATCGAGGCCAGCGCCGGCACCGGCAAGACCTACACCCTGGCGACCCTGGTCACGCGCCTGGTGATCGAACGCGAGCTGCGCATCGGCGAGATCCTCGCGGTGACCTTCACCGACGCCGCCACCCAGGAACTACGCGAGCGCCTGCGCCGGCGCCTGCTGTTGGCCGCGCGCATCGCCGCCGACGACCCGGCCCTGCCGCGCGACGGCGACGACAGCGAGCGCGCGCTGACGCGCAGCCTGGTCGAGGCCCAGGCGGCGCAGGAAGGCGCCGCGCCTTTGCGCGTGCGCCTGGCGCGTGCGGCGCGCGAGATCGACTTGGCCGCGGTGGTTACCATCCACGGTTTCTGCGCGCGGGTGCTGGCCGAGCACGCGCTCGAAACCGGGCAGCCGTTCGCGGCGCCGGAAATGATCGGCAGCGAGCGCGAACTGCACGACGAGATCGCGGTGGACCTGTGGCGCGCCTTCGGCAGCGACGCGACTGCGGCCGAACTGCTGTCGCTGCAATGGCCGGGCGGCCCGCCTTCGCTTGCGGCCGATCTCGGCCCCTTGCTGCGCACGCCGCAGTTGCTGCCGCCGGTGCCGTTGGAGTCGGTCGATCCCTTGCCGGCGCTGGAACAGGCCGCGCAAACGCTGAACGCCGCTTTCGTCGAGCACGGCGATGAAGCCTGCGCGCGCCTCGACGCCGCCATCGCCGCCAAGGTGCTCAACGGCAACAGTTATCGCGCGACGCTGCCGCGCGAGTTGTGGCTGCTGCTGAGCCAATGGTGCGCGCACGGCGATGCCGGCCAGGCGCTGGACCCGCGCATCGAACGGTTGACGCCGGCGACCCTGGCCGCACGTACCAACAAGGGCAAGGAGGCGGCGACGCCGTCGTCGCCGCTGTTCGACGCCGTCGCCGCTTACCTCGACGCCGCCGGGCTGCGCGCGCAATGGCTGGCCGCGCAGGCGGTGGCCCTGGTCCACCAAGTGCGCGAGGCAGCGGGCAAGCGTCTGAGCGAACTCAAGCGCGTGCGCCGCGTGCAGAGCTTCGACGACCTGATCGCCGACGTCGCCGCCGCCTTGGATGGGCCGCACGGCGATGCGCTGGCCGAACGCCTGCGCGAGCAGTACGCGGTGGCCTTGGTCGACGAATTCCAGGACACCGACGCGCGCCAGTGGCGGATCTTCGAGCGGGTGTTCGGCGAACGCGCGCTGTTCCTGATCGGCGACCCCAAGCAGGCGATCTACGGCTTCCGCGGCGGCGACGTGCACACCTATCTGAGCGCGGCCCAGCGCGCCGAAGAGGCGCCGCCGCTGGATCACAACTTCCGTTCGCGGCCGTCGCTGCTGCGTGCGGTGTCGGCGCTGTATGCGCAGGCCGGCGAGGCGGCCTTCATCGACCCGCGTATCCGCTTCCGCGAAGTCCAGCCCGGCGGCGCGGTTGCCGATGCCGACCTGCAACGCCACGGCGCGACCGCGCCGGCGCTGACTTTGCGCCGCTTGCCCGCGCCCGACGACGGCCGCAAGAAGCCCGAATGGAATGCGCCGGAATCGCGCGAACTCGCCACCCGCGCCTGCGTCGCCGCGATCCACGCCTGGTTGCGCGATGCGCGCGACGGCCGCGCCGAGATCGCCGGCCGGCCGGTGCAGCCGGCCGACATCGCCGTGCTGGTGCGCAGCCACGACGAGGCCGCGCGCATCCAGCAGGCCTTGATCGCCGCCGGCATTCCCGCGGTCGCGGCCGGGCGACGCAGCCTGTTCGCGACCGAGCAGGCACTGGACGTGTTGAGCCTGTTCGATGCCTTGCTGCACCCCGGCGACGGCGGCCGCCTGCGCGCCGCGCTCGCGACCGCCTTGATCGGCCTGGATGCGACCGCGATCGCGCGCTTGTCCGAGGACGAGCCCTGGCAACGCGATTGGCAGATGCGCGCGCTGGGCTGGCGCGAGCGTTGGCAGCGGCATGGGCCCTTGGCCTTGATCGCCGACCTGTGCGCCGAGCAGGCGCCGCGCCTGCTGACCCTGGCCGACGGCGAGCGCCGCCTGACCAATCTGATGCAACTCGGCGAAACCCTGCAGGAAGCCGATACCCGCTCGCTCGGCCTGCACGGCCTGCGCGATTGGCTGCGCCTGCGTATCGCCGAGGCCGACGACAGCGACGAGAAACAGCAGCTGCGTTTGGAATCGGATGCGCGCCGGGTGCAGATCCTGACCCTGCACAAGAGCAAGGGCCTGGAGTTCGGCCTGGTGTTTCTGCCCTTCATCGCGATCGGCCGCGAGCCGCGCGGCGGGCGCTTGTGCGAATACCCCGACCCGGAACTGGGCCGGGTGTTGCAGTTGCAGACCGAGGTGGTCGACCCGCGCGCGCCCGACTGGGACAGCGCGCGCGAACGCGCCGCGATCGAATCGCGCTCCGAAGACGCGCGCCTGCTCTACGTCGGCCTGACCCGCGCGCGGCATGCGCTGTGGCTGGCGAGCGGCCCCTTGTATCTGGCGCCGGCCTCGCCGTTGCTGGCGATGGTGGCCGACCCCGAAGCGCTCGCCGCCGGCCATGCCGGCGAGATCGTCATCGACGACGGCGCGCTCGAAGCCGCGCCCACGCCGCTGTTGCCGGCCGCGTCCGGCGCGGTGCCGCCGGCGCGCACCGCGCGACGCAATCTGGCGCGCGACTGGTGGGTCTACAGCTTTACCCAGCTCACCAACGAGGCCAGCGGCGGCGATGCGCCCTTGGTGGCGCTGGACGAACGCGGCGCCGAGGACGAACCCGAGACCACCCCGGCCTTGCTGACGCCCGCCGATGCGCGCTTCTCCGGCAGCCGCTTCGGCAACGTCGTCCACGACGCGCTCGAACGCGTCGATTTCGGCGCCTGGCGCGATTGGACGCCGGGCCAGGCCGAGCCGGCGGGCGAGGGCGAAGTGCTGGCGTCGGCCTTGCGCACCGAAGGCTATACCGAGGCCGACATCGACGAGGGCTTGCCGGTGCTGGCCTCGCTGGTCGGCCTGACCCTGACCGCCGCGCTGCCGGAAGGCGCGCGCCTGTGCGAGGTGCCCGAGCGCGAACGCCGCGCCGAGATGGAGTTCCACTTCGCCCTGGAATCGGCGCCGATCGACGCCTTGCTCGACGCCATGCATGCGCACGGCTGGCTGCGCGAGCGCCAGGCCTTCGGTCTGCGGCGCCGGCTCGAAGGCCTGATGACCGGCAAGATCGACCTGGTCTATGTCCACGACGGCCGCTATTACGTGCTCGACTACAAGACCAACCGCCTGCCCGCTTACGACGCCGCGCACGTCGAGCGGGCGATGGACGAAAGCGAGTACACCCTGCAATCGCTGATCTACACCATCGCCCTGCACCGCTGGTTGCGTTTCCGCCTCGGCGAGGCCTACGACTACGCCCGCGACTTCGGCGGCGTGCGCTATCTGTTCTGCCGCGGCCTCGACCCCGAAGACCCGGCCGCGGGCCTGTACGCGCACCAGCCGGCGCGCGCGTTGGTCGATGCGGTCGATGCCTTGTTCGCAGGACGCGGGGGTGGGGCATGAGCCTGCTCGACACGCTGTACCGCGAAGGCGCCTTGCGCACGATCGATCACGCGTTGGCGCAGGCCCTGCGCCGGCTCGACCGCGACACGCCGGACTGGGTGCTAGCGGCGGCGGCGCTGGCCTCGCAGGCGATCGCCCACGGCCATGCCGCCTTCGATCCGACCCAGCCGTGGCTGTTGAGCGATGCGGCGATCGACTGGCCGCCCGCGGACGAGTGGTTGGCGGCATTGCGCGACTCGCGTTGGATCGCGACGCCCACCGACGGCGCCGTCGCGCATCGCGACGCACCGCTGGTGCTGGAGCGCGGCCTGCTGTATCTGCGCCGTTATCGCGAATACGAACGCCGGCTCGCCGCCGGCCTGCGCCGGATCGCCGCCTCGGTGCCGCCGGCGCCGGACCTCGCGGCCCTGGCGCCGTTGTTCGCGGCGCTGTTTCCGAACGCGCGCGACGACGACCGTCAGGCGCGCGCGGCGGCGGTGGCCTTGCTGCAATCGCTGTTGCTCGCTACCGGCGGCCCCGGTACCGGCAAGACCACCACCATCGCGCGCCTGCTGCTGTTGTTGATCGCGCAGGCCGATGCCGAAGGCGTGGATCCACCGCGGATCGCGTTGGCGGCGCCGACCGGGCGCGCTGCCGAACGCATGGCCGAGAGCCTGCGCACGGCGGCGTCGCGGCTGCGCGGCCTCGACGGTGTCGATGCGGCGTTGTGCGAGGCTTTGCCGGTCGAAGCCAGCACCCTGCACCGTTTGCTCGGCAGCGTGCGCGACAGCCCGCGCTTTATGCACGACGCCAGCCGGCCCTTGCCGTTCGACATCGTCGTGGTCGACGAGGCCTCGATGGTCGACCTGCCGTTGATGTGCAAGTTGGTCGAGGCGGTGGCCAACGGCGCCCGCCTGATCCTGCTCGGCGACCGCGACCAACTGCCCTCGGTCGAAGCCGGCGACGTGCTCGCCGCGATCGTCGATGCCGCCGGCGACGACGACGGCCTGCCGTTGGCGCTCGCGGAGCGGTTGCGGCCTTTGCTCGGCGATGCCTTGCCGGTGCAGCCCGACCCGACCCCGCTCGGCGCCTACCGGGTGCATCTGCGGCGCGGCTATCGCCAGGCCGACAGCCTGGAACTGGCGCCTTTGGCCGAGGCCACGCGCGCCGGCGATGCCGATGCGGTGCTCGCTTTGTTGCGTGGCGGCCGCCTGGCCGGCGTGCATTTCCACGAGGACGTGCACGACCCGCTCAGCGGCAACGGCCGCGAACTGCTGCTGCCGACCTGGCGCGCACTGGCCGGTGTAACCGATCCGCTGGAAGCGCTGACGCTGGCGGCGCGCCTGCGTCTGCTGACCGCCTTGCGCGATGGCGGTCAGGGCGCGGCGCCGTTGAACGCACGCATCGAAGAAGCCCTGGCCGGCGCGCATCGACCGCCGTACTTCCATGGCCGCTTGCTGCTGATCACCGAGAACAGCTATCGCCATGGTTTGTTCAACGGCGACATCGGCGTCTGCCTGCGCGCGGACGCGAGCGTTCGCCCGGCCGGTGCGCGCGAACCAGACGGCAGTGCGGCGACCACCGTGGCCTGGTTCGCCGGCGGCAGCGACGGCGTGCGCGGCTTCCATCCCTCTGCCTTGCCTGCGCACGGCGGCGCCTTCGCGATGACCGTGCACAAGGCCCAGGGCTCCGAGTTCGACAGCGTCTGGCTGCAACTGCCGAGGCAGGATGCGCGCCATCTGTCGCGCGAGTTGCTCTACACCGGCATGACCCGGGCGCGGCAGTCGCTGCACATCGCCGCCAGCGAGCCGGTGCTGAGGCAGGCGTTATCGAGGCATGCGGCGCGGGTGACGGGATTGGCGTGGCGGTTGGGCGGGTGAGGGTTTTGTTCCCCGCTTTTCGCTGTCGCGGTACGCGGCGCGGGCGGCGGCGTTTGCGTGGCGGTTAGGTGAGGTTTTTCCCCCTTTGAAAAAGGGGGGGGAGGGGGGATTTGCGGTTGCCTTTGTTGTTGCTGTGCGCGGCTTGGCACTAGCGAAGGCCATCGAAGACCCGGAGGGCGGCCTGCAGGGATGCAGGCCGTTTTTCATCGGGACAGGGATGTCCCGTATGAAAAATCCCTGCGTCGGCAACGATCGTGCGGGCTTGTGATTCAAAGAAAAGCATTTTTCTTTGGTTACCTTTCTTTTGTTGCTTATGACAAAAGAAAGTAACCCGCCGCTTTAGTGGCGGAAGCTTTTATCGTTTGATTTTAATATCGCTCGATTGTTCGATGCGCCGCAAGACCTTCGCAGCGCGGTCGCGACTTGCGTCGCTCCTACAGGGGAAGGATTCGCGACGTGTCCTTCACACGCACACACACTTCAAGCAAGAGCAGAGCTTCCGTCCGCTGACGCGGCCGGGTTACTTTCTTTTGCTGGCCCAAAAGAAAGGTAACCAAAGAAAAGGGCTTTCCTTGCAAGGGCACAGGCCACGAGTGCGATGCGCGCGCCGGGATTTTCCGATAAGACGTCCCTGTCTTATCGGAAAACGCCGCACGTCCTGTGCGGCGCCCTCCGGGTCTCCACTTGACCGGTAAAGCGGCAAAGCAGATCAAAATCTCGGCAACGGCAACGGCAACGGCAACGGCAACGGCAACGGCAACGGCAACGGCAACGGCAACCAGGCTGCGACGTCGCAACCACGCCGCCGATCCGGATCAGATCGGCGCCACGCTCACACCAATGCCGCATCCTCGTCGCTCGGGGTGTCGTCCTTGCGCGCGACATCCTCGGTCGTCTTGGCCGCGCGGGCCGGTTTGCCGCGCAGGTCGACGGCTTCGGCGATCGCCTCGATCGCTTCGACCACCGGCACGGCGATGGTGCGCTGGTCGTTGGCTTCCTTCGCCAGGCCGTGGGCGAGCGCGGCTTCGGCTTCTTCGGAGGCTTTGCGGAAGCGCTTGGCGTCCGGACACAGCACCTGCATGTAGTCGGCGTCGAAGTTCAGGCGCTCGACCAAAAAGTCGACGAAGGCCCGTACCTTGGGAGACTGCACCTGGCCGCGCGGGAACACGGCGTTGAACTCGTATTCCGGGCCGGTCCAGCCGGCCAGCACGCGCTGCACGTAGCCCTGTTCGGCGAAGGCCTTGACGGTGACGTCGGCGGCCAGCATCAGCGCTTCGCCGCACAGCAGGGCGCCGCGCAGCGGGCCCGGGTCGTTGGCGACCATGACCGGGTCGATCACGTAGTCGACGTTGCGCTCGCCGTCGTTGAGCGTCCACACGTATTCGTTGTTGCGGCGCGATTTCGGCATCGCCAGGGTGCGGTGATGGCGCAGGTCGTCGGGGTGCAGCGGTTCGCCGTGGCGGGCCAGGTAGTTCGGGCTGGCGTAGATCTGGGTGCGGAAGATCGCCAGCCGCCGCTTGATCAGGTTGGAGTCGGGCAGGTCGCCGACCCGCAGCGCCACGTCGATGCCCTTGTCGATCAGATCGACGGTGTCGTTGCTGAGGTTCATCTCCACCCGCACTTCCGGATGGCGCGCATGGAACTCGCCGAGCAAGGGCGCGATCCAGGTGATGCCGACCGAATACGGCGCGGTGATGCGCAGCCAGCCGCGCGGGCCGCCCTGCAGTTGGCCGACCGCGCTCTCGGCCTCGTCCAGTTCGCGGGCGATGCGCTGGCAGTGCTCGAAGTACAGGTTGCCGGCCTCGGTCAGGCCGAGCTTGCGGGTCGTGCGATGCAGCAGCTGCGCGCCGAGCCGGGTTTCGAGTTCCTGGACCTTGCGGCTGACCGTGGTCTTGGGAAGGCGCAGGACGCGGGCGGCGGCGATGAAGCTGCCGCTCTCGACCACCTTGACGAAGATCAGGGTGTCGTTGAGATCGTGAGCCATGGGCAATGGCCTCCGTAAGGGTGTGGATCGAACGGGAGCCTGCCGCGCGCCGCGCCTTGCACCGGCGTCGCGGGGGTTCTCGTCAGTTCAAAAACTCGATGTCTGTAGCAGGTGCGGTTGCGGGTGACGGCTGTCATGGCGCCTTGCTGACCCCCTCCACTGCCCGGGCGGGACGGCGGCGGCGACAGTAACGGCATCGTCGCGGGCTGCGAGCAAGCTCGATCCCGCGTCTCCCACGTCCCTGCCGTCATGTCTGGGGCCGGCTGTGGGGCATTCAAGGAGGCAGAGAGGGCATTGGCCCGATGTCGGGACAATTATTCCCTGAATCAGTGGCTAATCAAGTGCCGTCCATCTCTCTACTCTTTGCCGCAGATCGACACGAGGCCCCCCGCCATGTTGAGCCCCCGACAAGCCCGATTCGCGTTTCTCCCACTAATGCTGGTGGCCATGTCCGCCCTGATCGGGCTGGCCGTGGTCGTGTTCCGCCAAGGCCTGGCGCAAGGCGCCGAAGAGGCCTGGATGCTGGCCTGGGTGCTGGCCTTCATCATCGCGCTGCCCTCGGCGATGCTGCTGTTGCCGGCCGTCAGCGCGGTGTTGGCACATTACACCCGGGGTCATTCCGGGAATGACACTCGTCATGGGATCATCCCGATGACGGGAGAGAAAGTCCCGGGAGCGGGACAATGAAAGCTCCTTTGGTTGTACTCGGTGCCACCGGCGGTGTCGGTCGCGGGGTCGTCCAGGCCGCCCTCGACGGCGGCCGGCCGGTCATCGCGGTCGCCCGCCAGGCCAGCGAACTGAAAGTGCTCAAGGCCAGCTTCCCCCACGCCGACCTGACCACGATCGCCGGTTCGGTGAGCAACGACCCCGCCGGCGCCAAGCTCGCCCGCGCCCTGCGCAAACTCGGCCGTCCCCTGGCCGGAGTGGTCGCGGCGGTGTGCGGCAGCGCCGAACGCGGCCGCCTGCTCGACAACCCGGCCGAGTTCCTGCGCCGCAAGCTCGACGAGGATCTCCTCCCCCACCTCGCCGCAGCGCGCCACCTGCTGCCCCTGCTGGCCGAACACGATCGCGGCGGCACCTACGTGCTGATCGGCGGTCCCGGCAGCGAGCATCCCTGGGCCGGTTACGGTCACCGTTCGATCGGTGCCGCGGCCCTGCGCATGCTCGCGCGCGTGTTGCACGACGAAGCGCGCCAGCTGGCGGTCCGCGTGCAGTTGCTCGCGGTCGATACGCCGGTGTGCACCGAGTTCAACCAACGCAACGCCTGTCCGGAATGGCCGAGCGCCCTGTCGGTCGGCCAGCGCGCGCTGGCCCTGATCGACCACGACGCCGACAGCGAACCGCCGCATGCGGTGGTGCCGTACGCCTCGCGCGTGGCACCGCCGCCGCAGTTGCCGCCGCGCGCCGCGCGCGTCCCCTCAGCGCCCGCCAGCCGCCTGCCAGCCGGTGCCCCCGCCTATCCCACCACCGCCCGTCCCACCCCTAAATCGGCTTCAACCGATGCGTGTTCGCAAGATCCGGACAGCACCGCCGACGAAACCGCGCAACGCTGCCTGCAGGACGCGCGCGCACTGTTGAAGTCGTTGACCTCCAAGAATCCCAAACAGGAACCCACCCCCCGATGAGCACCAGCAACTACTTCGCCCGTTCCGGCCGCGCCGGCGTCGGGCTCTCCGTGCTCGCGCTGGCCGCGAGCGTCGTCATTGCCCTGGCCGCGGTCGGTTGCGGCAGCCAGGCCGCCACCCCCGAAGGCGCGCCGCCGCCGCCGGAAGTCAGCGTCGCCCAGGTCCTGAGCAAGCAGGTCCGGCAGTGGGACGAGTTCACCGGCCGCGTCACAGCGGTGGAATCGGTCGAACTGCGCGCCCGCGTCAGCGGTTACGTCGAGCGCGTGGCCTACCAGGAAGGCCAGGAGGTCAAGAAGGGCGATCTGCTGTTCGTGATCGACCAGCGCCGTTATCGCGCCGAGCTCAACCGCGCCCAGGCCGAACTGGAACGCGCGCGCGCCGAAGCGCGTCTGGCCCAGACCCAGGACAAGCGCGCCCAGACCCTGGTAGAGGCCAAGGCGATCTCGCGCGAAGAGTTCGAGACCCGCCGCGCCGCGACCACCCAGGGCAACGCCTCGGTCCGCGCCGCCGAAGCCGCGGTGGCTTCGGCCCAGCTCGATCTGACCTTCACCGAAGTGCGTGCGCCGATCAGCGGCCGCGCCGGTCGCGCCCTGGTCACCGTGGGCAACCTCGCCCAGGCCGACCAGACCCAGCTGACCACGCTGGTTTCGCAGAACCCGATGTACGTCTATTTCGAAAGCGACGAGCAGACCTACCTGCGCTACAACGAGCTGGCCCGCAAGGGCGAGCGCAAGGACAGCAAGAACCCGGTCCGTATCGGTCTGGCCAGCGAAACCGGCTATCCGCACCAGGGCATGGTCGACTTCACCGACAACCAGGTCGACCCGCGCACCGGCACCATCCGCGCCCGCGCGGTGGTCGACAACACCGACCGCATCTTCACCCAGGGTTTGTTCGCGCGCGTCCAGCTCGAAGGCACCGGCGATTTCAAGGCCATGTTGGTCGACGACAAGGCCGTGCTGACCGACCAGGACCGCAAGTACGTCTACGTGCTCGGCCCGAAGAACGAGGCCCTGCGCAAGGACATCGTGCTCGGCCGCATGATCGACGGGCTGCGCGTGGTCGAATCGGGCCTGGCGCCGACCGACAAGGTCATCGTCCACGGCGTGCAGAAGGTGTTCTTCCCGGGCATGCCGGTGGCGCCGAAGACCATTGCGATGGGCGCGCCGGCACCGGGCCCGCAGGTCGCGAGCACGGCCGGGGCGAAATAACCGCGGCGGCGTTCGAAGGTAAGAAACCGCGAAGCCCGCACCCCGTCATCCCCGCGAACGCGGGGATCCGGGGCCCTTCGGGCGAGACGTTCGAAGTCTCCGGGGTTCTCGCATTCGCGGGAACGACGAGCAGACCCGAACGCGCTCAGGGTTTCGAAGCAATCAAGGCCCACGTCCCCACGGCGTGGGCCCGGGAATCATGCGGCTCAACGCCGCACCAAGGAATCCGTCATGGACTTTTCCAAATTTTTCATCGATCGGCCGATCTTCGCCGCGGTGCTGTCGATCGTGATCTTCGCCGCCGGCCTGATCGCGATACCGATCCTGCCGATCAGCGAATATCCCGAAGTCATCCCGCCCTCGGTGATGGTGCGCACGGTGTACCCGGGCGCCAACCCGAAGGTCATCGCCGAAACCGTCGCCACGCCGCTTGAAGAAGCGATCAACGGCGTCGAAGACATGATGTACATCAAGTCGGTCGCCGGTTCCGACGGCGTGCTGGCGATCACCGTCACCTTCAAGCCGGGCACCGACCCGGACGACGCGGCGGTGCGCGTGCAGAACCGGGTCAGCCAGGCGCTGGCGCGATTGCCCGAGGACGTGCGCCGGCAAGGCGTGACGACCCAGAAGCAGGCGCCGGTGTTCCTGATGGTGGTGCACCTGACCTCGCCGAACGGCAAGTACGACACCCTGTACCTGCGTAACTACGCGCGTCTGCACGTCAAGGATCAGCTCGCCCGCCTGTCCGGCGTCGGCGACGCGCAGATCTTCGGCGGCGGCGACTACGCCATGCGCGTGTGGCTCGACCCGGACAAGATCGCCTCGCGCGGCCTGACCGCCGGCGACGTGCTGCGCGCAATGCGCGAGCAGAACGTGCAGGTCTCGGCCGGCCAGCTCGGCGCCGACCCGATGCCGAACAGCGACTTCCTCACCCTGATCAACGCCAAGGGCCGCCTGCAAAGCAAGGAAGAGTTCGGCAACATCGTGGTCAAGAGCGGCACCGACGGCGAAATCGTCCGTCTGTCCGACGTCGCCCGCCTGGAACTGGGCGCCGGCGACTACAGCCTGCGTGCCCAGCTCGACGGCAAGAACGCGGTCGGCATCGGTATCTTCCAGTCGCCGGGCGCGAACGCGCTGCAGATCCAGGAGCAGGTGATCGCCAATATGGATCGCCTGTCCGAGAGCTTCCCGGAGGGCATCAAGTACGAAGCGGTGTACGACACGACCATCTTCGTGCGCGATTCGATCAAGGCGGTGGTCACCACCCTGCTGGAAGCGATCGCGCTGGTGGTGCTGGTGGTGATCCTGTTCCTGCAGACCTGGCGCGCTTCGATCATCCCGCTGCTGGCCGTGCCGGTGTCGGTGGTCGGTACCTTCGCCGCGCTGTACCTGCTCGGTTTCTCGATCAACACCTTGAGTTTGTTCGGCCTGGTGCTGGCGATCGGCATCGTCGTCGACGACGCGATCGTGGTGGTGGAAAACGTCGAACGCAACATCGAAGAAGGCCTGACCCCGCTGGCCGCGGCGCACCAGGCGATGAAGGAAGTGTCCGGCCCGATCGTCGCGATCGCGCTGGTGCTGTGCGCGGTGTTCGTGCCGATGGCGTTCCTGTCGGGCGTGACCGGCCAGTTCTACAAGCAGTTCGCGGTGACCATCGCCATCTCGACGGTGATCTCGGCGATCAACTCGCTGACCCTGTCGCCGGCCCTGGCCGCGCGTCTGCTGCGTCCGCACAGCGCGCCGAAGGATGCGCCGACGCGTCTGATCGACCGCCTGTTCGGCTGGTTGTTCCGTCCGTTCAACCGCTTCTTCGCGTCGAGTTCGCAGAAGTACCAGGGCGCGGTCTCGCGCACGCTGGGCAAGCGCGGTGCGGTGTTCGTGGTGTATGCGGTGCTGTTGGTCGCCACCGGCCTGATGTTCAAGGTCGTGCCGGCCGGCTTCATCCCGCTGCAGGACAAGCTGTACCTGATCGCCGCGGTGAAGCTGCCTGAAGGTTCGTCGATCGCACGCACCGATGCCCTGCTCAAGAAGGTCACCGATGTCGCCGCCAAGGTCGACGGCGTGCAGAACACCATGGCCTTCCCGGGCTTGAACGCGGTGCAGTTCACCAACACGCCCAACACCGGCGTGGCGTTCCTGCCGCTCAAGCCGTTCAGCGAGCGTGACCGGACCGCGGTGGAGATCACCGCCGAGCTCAACCAGAAGATCGCCGGCTTCCAGGAAGGCTTCACCTTCGCCCTGATGCCGCCGCCGATCCTCGGCCTGGGCAACGGCGCGGGCTATCAGTTGTTCATCGAAGACCGCAGCAACCTGGGTTACGGCGCCTTGCAGAATGCGGTCAGCGCGTTCCAGGGCACGATCATGCAGACCCCGGGCATGGGCTATGCGAACACGACCTACCAGGCCAACGTGCCGCAGCTCGACGCCGAAGTCGACCGCGTCAAGGCCAAGGCCCAGGGCGTGCCGCTGACCGATCTGTTCGACACCCTGCAGACCTACCTGGGTTCGGCCTACGTCAACGACTTCAATCAGTTCGGCCGCACCTGGCAGGTGATCGCCCAGGCCGACGGCTCGTTCCGCGACAGCGTCGAGGACATCGCCAACCTGCGTACCCGCAACGACCGCGGCGAAATGGTGCCGATCGGCTCGATGGTGACGGTCAAGCAGACCTTCGGCCCCGACCCGGTGCTGCGCTACAACGGCCACCCGGCCGCCGACATCGCCGGCGACGTCGATCCGCGCGTGATGTCCTCGGCCCAGGCCATGGACGTGGTCAAGGACGTGGCCGCCAAGGTGCTGCCGCACGGCATGGAAATCGAATGGACCGACCTGAGCTACCAGCAGGCCAGCCAGGGCAATGCCGCCTTGATCGTGTTCCCGCTCGCCATCCTGCTCGCCTTCCTGGTGCTGGCGGCGCTGTACGAAAGCTGGACCCTGCCGCTGGCGGTGATCCTGATCGTGCCGATGTGCATGCTGTCGGCCCTGGCCGGCGTGTGGCTCACCGGCGGCGACAACAACGTGTTCGTGCAGGTCGGCCTGGTCGTGCTGATGGGCCTGGCGTGCAAGAACGCGATCCTGATCGTCGAATTCGCCCGCGAACTCGAACTGCAGGGCAAGGGCATCGTGGAGGCTGCTTTGGAAGCCTGCCGCCTGCGTCTGCGTCCGATCGTCATGACCTCGATCGCCTTCATCGCCGGCACCGTGCCGCTGGTGCTGTCGCACGGCGCCGGTGCGGAAATCCGCTCGGTCACCGGCATCACCGTGTTCGCCGGCATGTTGGGCGTGACCCTGTTCGGCCTGTTCCTGACCCCGGTGTTCTACGTCGCCCTGCGCAAGCTGGTCGGCCAGAAGCTGGTCTCGCACGGCGAACACACTCCTCTGGAGAAGATCCATGCGTAAGTTGACCCTTCCCGCCGTGGCCGTGCTGACGCTCGCCCTGGCCGCCTGCGCCGTCGGTCCGGACTATGTCCGGCCGACCCTGGCGACCCCGGACGCGTTCGCCCGCACCGACGCGGCCGCCGCCACCGACGGCAGCGCCGTGGCCGACGCCAATGCCGAGTTCTGGCAGAGCTTCAACGACCCGCTGCTGACGCGGCTGGTCGAGGAATCGCTGTCGGCCAACCACGACCTGCGCATCGCCCTGGCCAATTACGACCGCGCCAATGCCCTGTTGCGCGGCGCCAAGTTCGACCGTTTCCCGACCATCACCGGCAGCGCCAGCGGCAGCGAATCGCGTTCGAGCTCCGACCAGATGCCGGGCGCATCGAACTCGGCGCGCGACAACGAGAGCTACAGCGTCCAGGCCAATGCGAGCTGGGAACTCGACCTGTTCGGCCGCGTGCGCCGCAACATCGAGTCCGAGCGCGCCGAAGCCTGGGCCGGCGCGGCCGACCTGCAGGCGATGCAGGTGTCGATCGTCGGCGAAGTGGCGCGCAGCTATGTCGAGCTGCGCGGCCTGCAGGAGCGCCTGCGCGTCGCCCGCGTCAACGCCGACAACCAGAAGGAAACCCTGCGCCTGGTGCAGGCGCGTTTCGACGCCGGCCGCGGCACCGAGTTCGATACCTCGCGTGCCCGTGCCCAGCTCGAAGCCACCCTGGCCCGGGTGCCGAACCTGGAAGCGCAGGTCGCGGTCACCCAGCACCGTTTGGCGGTGCTGACCGGGCAGACCCCGGACGCGCTGATCGCCACCCTCGACGAGGCCTCGGCCTTGCCGGCGCTGCCGGCCAGGTTGGATGCCGGCACCCCGGGCGAGCTGCTGCGCCGTCGTCCCGACGTCGCCGCGGCCGAGCACCGCCTGCACGCGGCCACCGCGCGCATCGGCGTAGCCACCGCCGACCTGTTCCCGCGTTTCACCCTCAGCGGCTTGATCGGTTCGCAGGCGATCGACACCAGCGCCCTGTTCGAACGCGCCAGCGAAACCCGCCTGGTCGCCCTGGGCATCGACTGGTCGTTCCTCGACATCGGCCGCGTGCGTGCGCGCATCAAGGCCGCCGACGCCACCGCCGAGGGCGAACTCGCCCGTTATCAGCAGAGCGTGTTGCTGGCGCTGGAAGACACCGAGAACGCCCTCGTGCGCTATGCGCGGGCGCGGGTCGAGGACCAGCACCTGGAACGCGCCGCGCTCGACAGCGCCAAGGCCGCCCAACTCGCGCGCGTGCGCTACGAGGCCGGCGCCGCCGACCTGTTCGAAGTGCTCGACGCCGAACGCACCCAGCTGCAGGCCCAGGATGCGTTCGCCGACGGCCGCACCCGCAGCGTCACCGGCGCGATCGCGCTGTACAAGGCGATGGCCGGCGGTTGGCCGGGCCGCGAGCCGGTGCGCGAGGGCGTGGCCCAGCGTTGATGGTTCCCCTTGACCGACGATAAAACGGGCGCGGCGGGGCTCCCTTCCCCTCTCATTCGCCGCGACCCGTCGTCGGTCTTTTTGATGCGATCCCGCCGGTCGGGCCGACCGACCGGCGGGGGTTTCCCCGGCTCGTCATTCCTGCGCTGGCGGGCTCCGCGATATCAACCGCTGGGGTGACGGCAAAAGCGCGGCATGGCGGTTCTGTCTGAGACCGGAGCGGAGTCCCCAGCTCGTCATCCCCGCGAAAGCGGGGATCCAGAGACTTCAGCGTGGCGTCGCGATAAAGCCCCGGATTGCTTATACCCGTGCGAGCACGGCCGAATGGCCGGACAGGGCGGCTCCACTGCCGATCCCGCGGCCCTTCGCCGCCAAGGTTGCGCATCCGATGCCGCCCCATGAGGTTTTCGCGGGCCATGCCGACCCGCGCCGACTCGGGCTAGACTGCGCAGCTTCATGGTTCGGGAGCGGATCCGGGTATGCGCATAGGCCTGTGGGCGCTGCTGATCGCGTTGGCCTGCGCCTGTCTGCCGGCCGCCGCGCAATCGTTGAAGGTCGAGGTCCTGCTGACCGATACCGACCTGCAGGCGCCGCCGGTCGGCGCTCCGGTGATCCGTCAGTTGGTCGCCGAGCGGCCCGAAGAATCGATCCGTTTCAGCCTGCCGCGCCGCAACGAGGGGTATTGGCTGCGCCTGACCAGCCAGCGCGCGATCGGCAAGTACGAAGGCCAGTTGCTGGTTCTGCGTGGTCCGCGCGCGATGGGCCCCCTGCTGTATTACCCGCCCGGCGCCGGCCCGCGCGAAGTCGAGGACGCCGAACACGGCGGCGTGCCGCTGATGCGCCGCGGCTGGGTGCTGGCCCTGCCGAACGGCTGGCCGCCGTCCTCGGTGGCCTATCTGCGCATCAAGGGGCGCGCGGCGATGAGCGAGATCCGCCTGTCGTTCGCCAGCATCCCCGACCTGGCCCGGCAGGAGCGCGGCGACGCCCGCTTCATGGCCGCGGCCTTCACCGCGATGATGTTGATGGCGGTGGCGATGGTCGGCGTGTGGGTCGCGTTCCGCGACTTCGTTTATCTGGGCTACGGCGCCTACCTGGCCTGCATCGCGACCTATCTGTTGCTGTTGTCCGGCGACGCCTCGGAGATGTGGGGGCTGGCCGGGCTGGCCAGCGAACCGGCGATCGGCTGGGCGCTGGCGACCCTGGCGACGATCTTCCAGCTCGGTTTCAGCCTGCGCTTCCTCGACCTGCCGCGGCTGATGCCGCGCACCGCCTGGGTGCTGCGGGCGATCCAGTGGGCCAATATGTTCTGGCTGCTGGTGCTGGTGATCATGCGCGAGCATTCCTACGGCTGGTGGTACATCGGCGGCAACCTGTTGCTGCTGCTCGGCGTGCCGCTGATGCTGGTGATCGCGGTCGCGGCCTGGCGCAAGGGCGCGCCCTACGCCGGTTATTACCTGCTGGGGTGGACCCCGATGCTGGTGTTCGCCGCCGCGCTCGCCGCGAATGCGCTCGGCCTGCGCGACGCCGAATGGGCCGAACGCGGCCTGGCCCTGACCGCGGTGCTGGAATCGGCCGTGCTCGCCCTGGCCCTGAGCCAACATGCCGCCAACCGCCACCGCATCCTGCTGCTGGCGCGGCAATCGGTCGAACGCGATCCGCTGACCGGCGCGCTCAACGCCCAGGTACTGGAACAGATGCTCGAGGCCTGGTCTTCGCCGGGCAGCCTGAACGTGAATACCTACGGCTTGCTGCTGGTCGACCTGGACGGCTTCGGCGAGGTCAACGCGCGCTACGGCCGCGCGGTCGGCGACGCCCTGCTGCAGCAAGCCCTGGCGCGCATGCGCGGGGTGTTGCGGCCCGACGACACCATCGCCCGCATGGCCGGCGACTGCTTCGGCATCGTCAGCGAATGCGAACGGGTCGAATGCGAACTGCTGGCGCGCCGCCTGGCCGACACCTTCGCCCAGCGGCCGTTCCGCATCGACGGCCACGAGATCACCATGAGCGTGAGCATCGGCCTGGCGATCTCGCAGCGGGGCGAGCAAGTCGCCGAGCTGTTCGAACGCGTGCGCCAGGCCTTGCGCAGCGCCACCGTCGCCGGACGCAACGCGGTCAGCGTCGCTCAGGGACGCGACCTCGCGACGGCTTTGCCGGCGGAGTGATTCCGCCCTCACGCGGCGCTGACGCCGCTGAGCCGCGCGCCACCGCTTTCTGAACATCGGTGCCGTTAGCCGCGATCTTCACCTGCATTGCATGGATCAGGGCCTAGCTTGGTGGCCAAGGACGCGTGTGACGTCCCTGGAATCCGACGCCGGCCATGAAACATTTCAACGCAAAGGAGGTCGGTTCGGCGGTGGCCGAGGCGATCGATCCTGGCGAATACCGCGAGCACTTCCACCGCGAGTACCGCTTCGCCGCGTACTACAGCGCCGGACGCGAATGGCCCGACTACGAACCCGCCTACCGTTACGGCTACGACAGCTATCTGGAGTGCGGCGGGCACCGCTTCGAAGAGGTCGAGGCCGAACTGGGGCGCGAATGGCACCGGCACCGCGCCAGCTCGCGACTGCATTGGACCGAAGCGCGCGAGGCGGTGCGCGACGGATGGCATCACATCGAGCGCAGCTTGCCCCACGCACTCGACCGGTCGCTGCGCTGACGGCTCGCGCGATGACCACCGCTCCCTAGGCGCTCTCCCCCGGGGAGTCTACTGGTCGCCCCTCCGGGCGGCCTTTTTTTTGCCGGCCGTGGCGGTTGGCGGCGAGCGTCGCAGCCGCGGCAACCCGGCGTTCCGCCCGCGCACTCGGCGTGCGCGGCGCGGTGGAGTAGGATGCCCCTCCCACATGCAAGAGGCCGGACCATGGCCGACAACGACAGCAAGCCGTCCCGCGAACAGGCCGAAGCCGCCGTTCGCACCCTGCTGAGCTGGGCCGGCGAAGATCCCGCCCGCGAAGGCCTGCTCGACACGCCCAAGCGCGTGGTCGAGGCCTATGGCGACTGGTTCAGCGGTTACGGCGACGATCCGCGCGAATACCTGGCCCGCACCTTCGAAGAAGTGGCCGGTTACGACGAAATGATCGTGCTGCGCGACATCGAGTTCGAGAGCCATTGCGAGCACCACATGGCGCCGATCATCGGCAAGGCCCATGTCGGTTACCTGCCGAGCGGCAAGGTCGTCGGCATCAGCAAGCTGGCCCGCGTGGTCGAGACCTACGCGCGCCGCTTCCAGGTCCAGGAAAAGATGACCGCGCAGATCGCCCAGTCGATCCAGGACGTGCTGCAGCCGCTCGGCGTCGGCGTGGTCATCGAAGGCGCGCACGAATGCATGACCACCCGCGGCGTGCACAAGCGCGGCGTCAGCATGATCACCTCGAAGATGCTCGGCATGTTCCGCGACGACGCCCGCACCCGCGCCGAGTTCCTGCGCTTCATCGACGTCGGCCCGGGCCGCTGAGTAGCGACACTCGTTGATGCGTTACTCGAGTCCGGATTCGCAGCGAATCCGCACAGCCGTCATCCCCGCGAAGGCGGGGATCCAGCTCTTTTCGGGCGAGAATGGCCGAGGTCTTTGGCTCCCCGCCTTCGCGGGGATGGCGAGCTGATGCACTGCGGTCTGCGCTTCATCGCAGCCCCTCACCCGCTTCGAGCCCCTCTCCCGTTGACGGGAGAGGGGTGAGGGCGCGACAGCCGCTCAACCCACCCTGGCGAGCTGTTCGTCCCGTGCCGCCACCGGCGCCTGCGCGCTCAACAGCGACACGATGCCCGCCGCCGCCTCGCGGCCTTCGAACGCCGCCGTCACCACCAGGTCGGCGCCGCGCACGGCGTCGCCGCCGGCGAACACCTTCGGATTGGTCGTCTGATACGGCAGCCCGGCCGCGCTCTTGCGTCGCGTCGCGCAGCTTTCGCTGGTCGCCAGCACCTTGATGCGGCCGTTGTCGGTCAACTCGATGCCCTGCTGCGCCAGCCAGGCCGGCGGGTCGGGCTGGAAGCCGAACGCGATGATGACCACGTCGGCTTCGAGCACCGACTCGCTGCCCTCGACCACTTCGGCGCGCTGACGGCCGCGCGCATCGGGCGCGCCCAAGCGCGTTTCGGCCACCCGCACGGCATTGACCGCGGTGCCGTCGCCGAGCAGTTCCAGCGGCTGGCGATTGAACAGGAACTCCACGCCTTCCTCGCGCGCGTTGCCGACCTCGCGCGCCGAGCCGGGCATGTTGGCCTCGTCGCGCCGGTACACGCAGCGCACCTGCGCCGCGCCCATGCGCACGGCGCTGCGCACGCAGTCCATGCCGGTGTCGCCGCCGCCGAGCACGACCACGCGCTTGCCGCGCAGATCCGGCAGTTCGAGCTGGTCTTCCCAGCCGGCGATCGGTTGCGAACGCACGGTTTCGCCTTCGGAGTGCACGACGCGGCCGTTCTGGACCAGGAACGGCAGTGCCGGCAGGACGTTGCGCAGATCCTGGCCGGGCAGACCGCCGTCGGTGTAGCGGTACGAACCCAGGCCCAGGAACACCGCGTCGAATTGGGCGATGAGTTCGTCCAGGCTGAGGTCGCGGCCGATCTCGACGCCGAGCTTGAACTGCACGCCCATGCCTTCGAGCACCTCGCGGCGTTGGCGCATCACCGACTTTTCCAGCTTGAAGCTCGGGATGCCGAAGTGCAGCAGCCCGCCGATGTCTTCGTAGCGGTCGAACACCACCGCCTGGATGCCGGCGCGGGCCAGGCGGTCGGCGCAGGACAACCCGGCCGGGCCGGCGCCGACGATGGCGACGCGCCGGCCGTTGGGCTTCACCGCCGACAGATCGGGGCGCCAGCCGCTGGCGAGGGCGCTGTCGACGATGTACTTCTCGACCGCGCCGATGGTGACCGCGCCGAAACCGTCGTTGAGGGTGCAGCTGCCTTCGCACAGACGATCCTGCGGACAGACGCGGCCGCAGATTTCGGGCAGGGGATTGGTCTCGTGGCACAACGCCGCGGCTTCGTGGACGCGGCCTTCGCGCGCCAGTTCGAGCCAGTTCGGAATGTAGTTGTGCAGCGGGCAGGCCCAACCGCAGTAGGGATTGCCGCAATCGAGGCAACGGCCGGCCTGCTTCTTGGCTTCGGCTTCGGCGAAGCGGCCGTACAGCTCGCCCCAGTCGCCGTCCAGGCGCAGTTGCAGCGGGATGCGCGTGGGCATCTCGCGTGAGGCATCACGGAATTGGAAGACGGACTTCTTGCTCATGAGTGGCGGCCCCGTTGGCTGCGTTGTCGTGGCGTCGTGGCTGGGGCTGCAAAAGAAAGATCAGAAGCAAATCCCCCCCGGCCCCCCTTTTTCAAAGGGAGGAGGAGTACCCGTTTGTCATGATGGAGGTGCGCCGACGCGGGATGTTCGCGCGACCCGTACGGCACTGACTGATGTTCCACCGCCGTTCCCCCCTTTGCAAAAGGGGGGCAGGGGGGATTTGCTGTTGCCGTCGCAAGCATCGAGGAAAGACTCACGCCGCACTCCTCAAGGTCTCGGCCAGCGATTCCAGGCTCGCTGCCTTCGGCTTGACCAGCCAGAACTTGCCCATGTAGTCGCGCATCTCGTCGAGGATGCGGCGCGCCCAGGCGCTGCCGGTCAGGGCGACGTGGGTTTCGAGCAGGTCGTGCAGGTGCGAGCGGTGATGCTCGAAGCCGTCGGCGGAGATGCGCAGGATGTCGATCAGCTCGTGGTTGTAGCGGTCGACGAAGTCGCGCTCGGTGTCGAGCACGTAGGCCATGCCGCCAGTGAAGCCGGCGCCGAAGTTCAGGCCGGTGCGGCCGAGCACCGCGACCACGCCGCCGGTCATGTACTCGCAGCAGTGGTCGCCGGCGCCTTCGACCACCGCGGTCGCGCCGGAGTTGCGCACGCCGAAGCGTTCGCCGGCGCGGCCGGCCGCATACAGCTCGCCGCCGGTGGCGCCGTACAGACAGGTGTTGCCGAGGATCGGCGTCTCGTGGGCGACGTAGCGCGCGCCGCTCGGCGGGCGCAGGACGATGCGGCCGCCGGCCATGCCCTTGCCGACGTAGTCGTTGGCTTCGCCCGACAGCTCGAAGTGCAAGCCGCCGGCCTGGAAGGCGCCGAAGCTCTGGCCGGCAGTGCCGCTGAAACGCAGGGTCAGCGGCGCATCGCTCATACCGCGGTCGCCGTGCAGGCGGGCGATGCGTCCGGACAAACGCGCGCCGATGCTGCGGTCGGTGTTGCGGATCTTGTAGCCGTACTCGCCGCCGGACTTGTTCGCGATGGCGTCGGCCAGATCGCTTTCGAGTTGCGCCGACAGACCGTCGGGCGCCTCTACCGGCGCGGGCATGCCGCAATGGCCGCCGTGGGCAAGGCCGGTGCCGGCGAGCAGCGGCGCCAGATCCAGGCGTTGCTGGCGCGCACTCTCGCCTTGGCTCTGCCGCAGCAGATCGGTGCGGCCGACGATTTCGCCGAGCGTGCGCACGCCGAGCGAAGCCAGCCAATGCCGCACCTCCTCGGCGAGCAGGCGGAAGAAGTTCTCCACGCGTTCGGGCAGGCCGGTGAAATGGTCGCGGCGCAGACCGGCGTCCTGGGTCGCCACGCCGGTCGCGCAGTTGTTGAGGTGGCAAATGCGCAGGTACTTGCAGCCCAAGGCGATCATCGGCGCGGTGCCGAAGCCGAAGCTTTCGGCGCCGAGCAGCGCGGCCTTGACCACGTCGAGGCCGCTCTTGAGGCCGCCGTCGGTCTGCAGGATCACCCGGTCGCGCAGGTCGTTGGCGACCAGCGCCTGGCGCGCTTCGGCCAAACCGAGTTCCCACGGCGTGCCGGCGTAGCGGATCGACGACAGCGGGCTGGCGCCGGTGCCGCCGTCGTGGCCCGACACGGTAACCAGGTCGGCGCCGGCCTTGACCACGCCGGTGGCGATGGTGCCGACGCCGGCGTGCGAGACCAGCTTGACCGAGATCAGCGCCTGCGGATTGACCTGGCGCAAATCGTGAATGAGCTGCGCCAAGTCCTCGATCGAATAGATGTCGTGATGCGGCGGCGGCGAGATCAGGCCGATGCCGGGCATCGCATAGCGCAAGCGCGCGATCAGTTCGTTGACCTTGTGGCCCGGCAACTGACCGCCTTCGCCGGGCTTGGCGCCCTGCGCGACCTTGATCTGCAGCACTTCGGCATTGACCAGGTACTCCGGGGTCACGCCGAACCGGCCCGAGGCGATCTGCTTGATCTTGGAGACTTTGTCGGTGCCGTAGCGTGCCGGGTCTTCGCCGCCTTCGCCCGAATTCGAGCGCCCGCCAAGGCGGTTCATCGCGATCGCCAGCGCTTCGTGCGCTTCGGGCGACAACGCGCCCAGGCTCATCGCCGCCGAATCGAAACGGCGCACGATGGCTTCGGCCGGTTCGACCTCCTCCAGCGGGATCGCGGTGGCGGTGTCGCTGTTGAGTTCGAGCAGATCGCGCAGGGCCGCGGTCGGGCGTTCGTTGACCGCTTCGGCGTAGTGCTGCCAATCGGCCCAGTCGCCGCTGCCGACCGCGCGCTGCAGGCGGGTGACCACGTCGGGATTGAACAGATGGTATTCGCCGCCCGGCGTGTACTTCAGCAGGCCGCCGATCTCGGGCAGGCGGTTGGCGTCCCAACCGAGGTCGGCCAGGGTCTGGTTGTCTTCCTGCAACAAATCGAAGCCGGCGCCGCTGATGCGCGAGGGCGTGCCGGCGAAACACAGCTCGACCACTTCGCGGTCCAGGCCGATGATTTCGAACAACTGCGCGCCGCGATAGCTGCCGATGGTCGCGATGCCCATCTTCGAGATGATCTTGAGCAGGCCCTTCTTGATCGCGCGGCGGTAGCTGCGGCCGATCTGCGCGACCTCGCCGTGCTTGGTACGCAGGATGCCGCGCGCGCCCAGGTCGTGCAGGGTCTGGTAAGCCAGGTAGGGATACACCGCGGTCGCGCCGAAGCCGATCAGGCAGGCGAAATGGTGCGGATCGCGCGCGGTGCCGGTCTCGATGATCAGGTTGGCTTCGCAGCGCAGGCCGACCCGCACCAGGTGCTGGTGGATCGCGCCGGTCGCGAGCAGCGCATGCATCATCAGGCATTCGCGGCGCGGGCGGCGGTCGCTGATGATCAGCAGCACGATGCCGTCGCGGGTGGCTTCCTCGGCTTCCAGGCACAGGCGCTGGATCGCCGCCTTCAGGCCTTCCTCGGCGCTGTAGTTCAGATCGATGTAGCGGTGCGACTGGTCGTACGGCGCCATCGACAGCAACTGGCGCAGCTTGCGTTGCGCGAGCACCGGCGAGTTCAGGTGGATGTGGCCGACGTTGCCGGGGCCGTCGACGAAGACATTGCCCTCGCGCCCGATCTGGGTCGCCAGCGACATCACGCAGTCCTCGCGCAACGGATCCATCGGCGGGTTGGTGACCTGGGCGAAGGCCTGGCGGAAGTGGTCGTAGAGCGAGCGCACTTGTTGCGACAGCACCGCCATCGGCACGTCGTCGCCCATCGAGCCGGTCGCTTCCTGCTCGATCTCGGCGAGCGGGCGCAGCACTTGCTCGCGTTCTTCGCGGGTCAGCTGGAACAGCTTCTGGAAGCCGGCCAGGGTGTCGTGATCGAAGGGTTCGGCGGTCAGGTTGGGGTCGATCAACTCGCTGTGCAGGTAGGTCATGCCCTGCTTGAGCCAACGCTTGTACGGCGCGCGCGCGCGGTTGATGCGGTCGATCGCCTCGGAGTCGAGCAATTCGCCCTGGTAGAGATCGGCGGCGATCATCTCGCCCGGGCCGAGCTTGCCCTTGGCCTCGATTTCCTCGACCGGCAGTTCCCACACGCCGGCTTCCGAGGCGATCAGGAAGTGGCGGTCGCGCGAACGCAGCCAGCGCGCCGGGCGCAGGCCGTTGCGGTCGAGAGTGCAGGCGGCGTAACGGCCGTCGCAGGTGACGATGCCGGCCGGACCGTCCCACGGTTCGGTGTTGAGCGCGTAGTACTCGTAGAACGCGGCGAGGTCGGCGTCCTTGTACTCCAGCGACTGGGTCGCCGGCGGAATCAGGATGCGCATGGCCTTGAGCAGGTCCATGCCGCCGGCCTGCAGCACCTCGAGCATGTTGTCGAGGCTTTGCGAATCCGAGCCGTCGGTGCCGACCACCTGGTCGAACTCGCGCAGGTCCAGCACCGGCGTGCGCCAGGCGTGCGCGCGTGCCTGCGCCCAGGCGCGATTGCCGGCGATGGTGTTGATCTCGCCGTTGTGGGCGAGCAGGCGGAACGGCTGCGCCAGCGGCCAGCGCGGCGTGGTGTTGGTGGAGAAGCGCTGATGGAACACCACCGCGCTCGCGGCCAGCTCGGGGCGCTGCAGGTCCGGATACAGTTGCATCAGCCGGTCCGGCAGCACCATGCCCTTGTAGCCGATGCTGGCCGAGGACAGGCTGACCACGTAGAAGTCCTGGAAGGCGTCGGCATCGGTCTGGCGCAGGCGCTGTTCGGCGCGGCGGCGCGCCAGGAACAACGAGCGCTGGAACCCGGCCGGGTCGAACGGCGTGGCGGCGTCGACGAAGATCTGCTCGATGCGCGGCATGGTCTGGCGGGCGAGTTCGCCGCAGGCCGCCACATCGACCGGCACCACGCGCCAGCCGGTCACGCGCATGCCTTCGCTGCGCAGGGTTTCGTTGAGTACGTCGCGGGCCTGGGCGGCCAGCGCGGTGTCGCGCGGCAGGAACACCAGGCCGGAAGCGAAGTGCGGGCCCGGACGGATGTTGGCTTCGCGCGCGATCAGGCGCAGGAAGGCGTCGGGATGGCGGATCAGCAAGCCGCAACCGTCGCCGCTGAGCCCGTCGGCGGCGACGCCGCCGCGGTGGGTCATGCGCGAGAGCGCCTCGAGGGCGCGGTCGACCAGGGCGCGGCTAGGGCGATCGTCGAGTTGCGCGATCAGTCCGAAACCGCAGCTGTCCCGCTCGTCGCGGGGGTCGTACAGACTTTGTTGCCTGGCTTGCATCGCATCTCCGGACCGGTGGGGTGTTCCGTGGATCGCTAGCTCGCTATCGCTTTACGTTGTGGTCTGACCGGGTCCTTGCATCGATGTTCTAAAACTGGTCCCTGGAGGCGGTTCCCCAACGCGAAGCGACGTTCGCGATATCGATTGGTTGGCTTGGCGGTGTTGCTGGAGGATCTTGAGGTCACTGTTACGCGCAGGGCGCATCCGCCACTGGCGCGGGACTCGTCCCGCACCGGCAGTGTCAAAACCGAGCGTGTTTCGACTAAAGCACAAATTGTGCGATGCGGCAATTCACCCATGGACGCGGAATTTGCCCTGCTTACACGCGCACGGAACTGTGAGCGCGCGCGCTCACAAGCGATTTTGTAAGCCAATGATCTCGATGGGAAAATTCTCGATTCGTCGGGCAATTAGTAACGTCAGAAACCATCGCGCGGTGACAAACGACCCTGCCGCACACTCGCCTGCGCGCTAGACTGCGCCACTCGCAAGCCTTTCGCCCCCTTTGGCATTCATGACTCCTCCCATCGCTCCTGCTTCGGGCGCGCGTCGTGCTGCGCTCGTCTTCATCTTCATCACCGTGCTGATCGACGTGCTGTCGTTCGGCCTGATCATTCCGGTGCTGCCGCACCTGATCGAGGACTTCGTCGGCGGCGACACCGCCAAGGCGGCCTATTGGGTCGGTCTGTTCGGCACCGTGTTCGCGCTGATCCAGTTCGTGTTCTCGCCGATCCAGGGCAGCCTGTCGGATCGCTACGGCCGGCGCCCGGTGATCCTGATCTCCTGCCTCGGCCTGGGCCTGGACTTCATCCTGATGGCGGTGGCCAACACCCTGCCGCTGCTGCTGATCGGCCGCATCATCTCGGGCATCACCGCGGCCAGCTTCACCACCGCCAACGCCTACGTCGCCGACGTCACCCCGCCGGAACAGCGCGCCAAGAGTTTCGGCATGATCGGTGCCGCGTTCGGCGTCGGTTTCGTGATCGGCCCGGTGATCGGCAGCCAGCTCGGCGCGATCGACATGCGCCTGCCGTTCTGGTTCGCCGCCGGCCTGGCCCTGCTGAACTTCTTCTACGGCTGGTTCGTGCTGCCCGAATCGCTGCCGCCGGAGAAGCGCACCGCGCGCTTCGACTGGGCCCACGCCAATCCGTTCGGCTCGCAGATGCTGCTCAAGCGTTACCCGCAGGTGTTCGGCCTGGCCGCGGTGGTGTTCATCGCCAACATGGCCCACTACGTCTATCCGAGCATCTTCGTGCTGTTCGCCGGTTATCAATACCAGTGGGGCCTGGACAAGGTCGGCTGGGTGCTGGCGGTGGTCGGCGTGTTCAACATCATCGTCAACGTCGCCTTGATCGGCCGCATGGTCGCCTGGCTCGGCGAGCGCCGCACCCTGCTGTTCGGCCTGGCTTGCGGCGTGATCGGCTTCATTGTCTACGGCAGCGCCGACACCGGCCTGATCTTCCTGCTCGGCCTGCCGATCAGCGCCTTGTGGGCGATGGCGGCGCCGGCGACCCAGGCCTTGGTCACGCGTCAGGTCGGCGCTCACGAGCAGGGCCGCATCCAGGGCGCGCTGATGAGCCTGGTCAGCCTGGCCGGCGTGATCGGGCCGGCGATCTTCGCCAGCAGCTTCGGCTACTTCATCGGCAAGTCGGCGCCGATCCACCTGCCGGGTGCGCCGTGGTACATCGCCGCCGCCTTGCTCGGCATCGGCCTGCTGATCGCCTGGCGCTATGCGCGCGTGCCGGCGGTGGCGCCGGCCGCAGCCGATGTCGTGGCCTGAACCAATGACACTGGCGGGCCCTCGCCGCGTCGGCGAAGGTCGGCGGCGACATCCCGACAGGAGCCTTGCATGCGTGTATTCACCGGCCTCGCCGTTCTGACCGCCGTCGTCATGCTCGGCGCCTGCAGCGGCGTCGAATATCGCGACACCAACGCCGCGGTCGATGCGCGCCCCGAATGCGCGAGCGGCCCGACGCGTCCCGGCGAGACCCCGCCGGCCTGGTGCGAGCGCAAACTCGAAGCGAAGTGGGATTCGCAAGGCGCTTCGGAAAAGGTCGACTTCAAGAAAAAGGACGACGAGCGCTGAACCTCGCGCGCTCGCGCCGTCCGCAGCCGTCGATCGCGGTTCTCGGAGGTGCGATCGGCCTTGGGGTAGGAGCGGCGCGAGCCGCGACCGCGAATCTGCGGCTGGGGACGTTCGTACGGGTGACTGCGTGGTCGCGGCTCGCGCCGCTCCTACCCTGAAAGCCGGCGTCGCGGTGGCTCAGGGCGCCATCTGTTCGAGCTCGGCCTGCGGCAGCGGCAGCAGCGCCCAGAACGCGATGCGCGACTTCGCCCAATCCTGCGCGGCGTCGTTGAGGATCTCGACCAGGGTCGCGGCGTCCTCGCCGTGTTCGGCCTGCCAAGGGCCGGCGTGTTCGATCAACAGCAGATAGCCCGGCGCCGGCCACCACGACAAGTCGTTGACGCAGTCGTTGAGCGCATCCCAGTTGTGGCCGAACCAGGCCGGGAAACGCAGGCCCGCGGCGATGCGCGCCAGCGCGTCGTCCTTGTCGGCGCAGCCGGCGAAATCGACGCGGGCGACCGCGAACTCGAGCTCGGCTGCGGCATCGGCCAGCGCACGCGCGTCGCGTGCATCGATGAAGTAGGCGCCTGCCTGGGCCGGATCGGCGAGCAACTCGCGCGGATCGATCGAGCCGCTCATCGTGCGCCTCCGTCGGCCCGCACGTCGAAGCGGGTGAAGCTGCGGTAGTGATCGCCGGTGTAGTAGTACTCGGACGGCGGATCGCCGCCGGTGACGATGCGGCGTGCGCCGCGGTCGTCGGAACGCGGCGTTTCGACCGTGTACTCGCGGTAATAGCCGCGCGGTTGCCGCGGCAGGCGTTGCTCGCGGTTCTGGAACACGCCGCCGTCCTGGCGATGCGCGAACGGGCCGCCCGCGGCGATGCGGCGCAAGGTGTCGTTCGCTTCCGGCGGCAGTGCGATCGAGGCGATCGGCGGGGTTTCGCCGTGGCCGCGTCCGGCGTTGTCGTGCCCGGCGTCATCGCGCATGGCGTCATCGCGCATGGCCGGTTGCGACTGCGTCACCGGTGCGTGCGCGGGAACGGCGGGTTGCGGCGCCTGCATGCCGCGCTGGCTCCAGACCCACAGGCCGATCAAGACCACGGCGGCGATCAGCCAGAGATTACGGCGCATCGGAGACTCCTGGCGGATAACGCCGGCAGTTTAGGCCATGAGACGTGGCTGCGCTTGCAGCTTTCGACCCGCGCCGCTGCCGGTCCTAGCGACCGCTTGGTCGCTGAATTATCCCTCGCGCTGCGCCCCGTCGCGGGCCCTGCGACGGGGTCGTGGTCTCATAGAGGGGTTCGAACGGCGCGCTCGATTCGTCGCCTTCCGCGGCACCGGGCGATCCACCACACACCCGCAAGGAGATGCATGCAATGGAGATGATCCGTGTTTCTTCCTCGGCCATCGAGGCGATCGGCTACGACCATGCGACCGGGCTGCTGAGGATCCGCTTCGTCGAGGGCCAGGACTACGATTTTCACGGCGTGCCCGAGAGCGTGAACCTGGGCCTGATCGCGGCCACCTCGAAAGGCGGCTACTACCACGCCCACATCCGCGACCACTACTCCAGCTGAGTGGCGTGATCGCTCGGGTGCCGGCGAAGCTCGATTCGCCGGCACGCGATAGCGCTAGGGATAAGCGCCGCTTCTGCGCTCAACCGCCCTGCGATCAACCGCAGCCGACGTCGACGATGACGTTCTTGTCGTCGACATGCACGTTGACGCGGCCGTCCAGATACTCCTTGGTGATCATCTGGCCGGGCTTGAGCACACGGACGGTGTGGCCGCCGGCGCTGACTTTCGCCTGCTCGACGGTGGCCGCATCGGCGGTCTTGCCGACCAGCGTGGCCTTCGCCGTTTCGGCGTTGCAGGTGCGGCGCGACGGCATCGGCGAGGGTTCGCCGGGGGCGATGCTGCTGGCGCCCTGAGCGTCGGCCGGCTCGACCGCGGCGCTCGGCATTTCATCGGCGGGGCGGGGGCCGGCGCAGGCGGCCATTGCCAGCGGCAGGGACACGGCGAGCAGCGCGCCGGACAGCAGGCGGTGCAGGGGCTGGGAGAGAGCGGTCCGGTTCGACATGGCGACGTCCTTCGCTGGATGCGCGCGCGGCGCGTTGGCCCGAGCCTGCCCCGGCACAGCTGTGCCCAAGGTTAACGCCGGCCGCGGATCCTGCGATCCGCGACCGTGCGCACAGCCCTCAACCGCAGCGCAGGCCGGTGATGGCGCCGCGTTCGTTGACGTCGATGTTGAGGCGGTCTTGCTGGAAATCCATGGTTGCCGCCATGCCGGGTGTCAGCACACGCACGGTGCGGCTGCGGGTTTCGACGCGGGCGCGTTCGACCACGTCGGCATCCGGGGCGCGGCCGATGGCCCAGCGCGCGGCTTCGGCGTTGCAGGCGGCCGGGCCGATGTCGGTCGGCGGGATCGGCGTGGCGCAGGCGGCCAGGGCGAGGCTGAGGACGGCGCCGGCAACGAGCGGACGGAATCCGATGAGGCGGTCGGTGGCAAACAGGGACATGGCGAGGCTCCGGACGTGGTCGCGGGCAGAGTGCGACCGGCGACGTGTGCGGCGTATGAAGGCCGCGGGCTGCGCAGTGTAGCCGGGGTGCTCGCGACCCAGATGACTCAATCGGGCGCTATGCGCGGCCGCAACAGCAGGCTTTGGACAGAGGGGTTGCATTCAAAGCGGATTGGCTTCGGTCGCAAGCCGCGATCGCGATCGTGGCTACCGCTGCGCCACCGACGGGCGTGCGACGGCGATGTCTCGCAGGGCCCGTCCGATGCGGCGCCGGTCGCTCAGACCGGCAAGGCCGCCTGCGCCTCGACCAGCTTCAGCATCAACTGCGCCAAGGTCACCACGTCCTGATGGTTATGCGCGGCGACGCGACGCAACAAGGCCGAACTGCCGCCGCGCAGGTAATGCAGCCACGCGGCCGGCGCCTGCGAGCCGGGCAGATCGTCCTCGCGCACGATCCGCAACAGCTCGCGTTCGATGGTCGCCAACTTGCAGTTTTCCCAGACGCCGCGATACAGGCGCCGGGTCGGGAACAGCAGGTCGACATGATCGAGCCCGGCCAGCGGATTGGCGATGCGGGCGAGGCGGTAGCGCGTATTGAGCAGCGGCGCGTCGTAACAGCGGCCGTTGTAACTCGACAGCACCGTGTCCGGTGTCAGCCACTGCGCGAACGCGCGCAGCATCGCCGGCTCGGCGGCAAGGGTGGCGATAGTGAGCTGGCGGATACGCAGGCCGTCGCCGTGCACGGCGTCGCGATGCCAGTCGGCCGCGCCGATCATGAAAGCGCGGGTGCCGGTGCCGCCGGCCAGGCCGGTGGTCTCGGTGTCGAAGAACATCAGACGGCGCGGGTCGAGCGCGTCGTCGGGACGTTTGGCGAAGGCCAGCGACAGCGAAACTTGCGGCGCCGGCAGGCTGAGGTGGACTTCGCTGAAGTAAAGGCCGGGCGCGATCTCCTGGCCGGGCACCGAGCGGTCGATGGGGCCCGGCGCCTGTGTGGGCCGCGCAGCGAATGCGGTCGGTTGCGGCAGCGGCGAAGTCCCTGGCTTGCGCTCGCGTTGCGCGATCAACCGCCGCAGGCCGTCGAGGTCGGGGCGCGCAGAGCGGATCTCGGGGAGCCCGCCTTCTCCGAACAAGGGAGTGCGGGCGTCGGGGAGCGAAGAGCAAATCTCCCCCAGCCCCTTTTTTTCAAAGAGGGGAGCGTTGGCGCCGGTGTGGGGAGAGGGGATGACTTCCGGTGCCTTCGATGCCCGGGTTGGAACGTTGGCAGGAAGCACGGAACGAACATCGTCATCGTCACGGGCCAGGCCCGCGATGCTCGTAGCCCTGGCGATCGTCGCGCTCTCTTCCCGCGAAAGCGGTTGGCTCCCCTCTTTGAAAAAGAGGGGCTGGGGGAGACTTGCCTTGTCACTCGGCGTTCCCGCATCTGCGACCGCGCGCCCCGCCTGCCGCTGCAACATGCGCAGCTTGGCGATATCGATGCTCACGCGTCCTCGCCTTCGCCGAGCAAGCGCAGCACTTGCCGCGCCAGCGATTTCGGCGTGTTCTCGTTGCGGCTTTCGTCCGCCGCCAGGATCGGGCCGACGCAGGCCGGGCAGCCGGCGCGGCAATCGCAGCGTTCGATCAGTTCGCGCGCGCGCGTCACCAGTTCGGCCTGACGCAGCCACAAAGGTTCGCTGAGCCCCACGCCGCCCGGGAAGTTGTCGTACAGGTACACCGTCGGCACGAACTGCTGCACGTCGAGGGAGGCCATCGCCGTGCCCGGCACCAGTTCGTGGCCGGCGCCGCGCAACTGCCCGCGCCCGCCGGCGTCCTGGGTCGCGAACCAGGCGCCGTCGCCGTTGCCGACCGACTTCTGCAGATCGCGCGCGTCGGCCATCACCGCGACGGTGGCGACCACGTGCAGCGCATGCGCCGCGCCGAGAAAGCCGTCCAGCGCATCTTGTTTCGAATCGAACCGCGACAGCAGCACGCCCTGCGGCAGTTGCCACCACACCGCGGTGGTGTGCAGCTCCTGGTCGGGCAGGTTGACCGGGCCATAGCCGATGTTCTCGTGGGTGTAGTAGCGGATCTTTTTATAACCGGCGACACGCCGCACCACGTGAACTTCGCCGTGGTGGCTGTCGCCGCGCCCGGCCTCGCCGCCGTCGAAACGGTCCAGTACCTTGAGCTTGGTGTAGTCGATCGAATCGGTGTAGTAGTCGACCTGGGTACGGGTGACATAGGCCTTGCGGCCTTCCCAGTCGAGGCGTTCGACCTGGTAGGGCAGCGACTGGATCATGTGGATCGCGCCTTCGTACAAGGTCAGCGCAGCGGCCGAGTAGTCGACTTCGGCGATGATCGCCTGGCGGCCGTCGCTGCGGTCGACCACGACGAAGTTGCCGTCGGCGACCGAGCGCAGGCTGACCGCATTGGCCGGATAGCTGTCGGCGATCCACTCCCAGCGCTCGCCTTCGCGATGGACCACGCCGGTCTCGGCCAACGCTTGCAGGTACACCTCCGGATCGATCGGGCCGAACGCCTCGCCGTGCTGGAACGGCAGTTCGAAGGCGGCGCAGCGGATGTGGTCGAACAGGATCAACGGTTGATCCGGGGCGATGCGCGCGTGCTCGGGCGGGGCGTCGGCGAAGAAGTCCGGATGGCGGACCACGTATTGATCGAGCGGCTGCGAATTGGCCACCAGCACGCCGAGTGAAGGCTGCTGGCGGCGCCCGGCGCGGCCGAAGCGCTGCCAGGTCGCCGCGACCGAGCCCGGGTAGCCGTTGAGCACGACCACGTCGAGGCTGCCGATGTCGACGCCCAGCTCCAGCGCCGAGGTCGAGACGATGCCGTCGATACGGCCGTCGCGCATCGCCCGTTCGGCCTCGCGTCGCTCGGTCGGCAGATAGCCGCCGCGATAAGCGCGGATGCGTGCGGGCTTGCGCGGGTCGTGGTCGAACACGTCCTTGAGGTATTTGGTCAGCACCTCGACCATCAGCCGGGTCTGGGCGAACACCAGGGTCTTGAGCCCGGCCTTGATCGCGATGCGGGCGATGCGGTTGCTCTGCGAACGCGCCGAGGCGCGCAGGCCGAGGTCGGCATTGACCACCGGCGGGTTCCATAGCAGCACGTGCTTGTCGCCGGTCGGCGCGCCGGATTCGAGGATCGCGCGCACCGGGCGCTCGATCAGGGCCTGTGCATGCGCCTGCGGGTTGCCGATCGTGGCCGAGCACAGGATGAATTGCGGCGCGACGCCGTAGAACGCGCAGATGCGCTTGAGCCGGCGCAGCACGTCGGCGACATGGCTGCCGAACACGCCGCGATAGGTGTGGATTTCGTCGATGACGATGTAGCGCAGGTTCTCAAAGAACTGCGCCCACTTGGTGTGATGCGGCAGGATCGCCTGGTGCAGCATGTCCGGGTTGGACACGACGATGTCGCCGTGCAGGCGGATCGCCTGGCGCGCATCGCCGGGGGTGTCGCCGTCGAAAGTGAAGGCCTTGACCCCGAGGTCGCCGGCGCGGTTGAGCTCCAGCAGCTCGGCGACCTGGTCCTGGGCCAGCGCCTTGGTCGGGAACAGGTACAGCGCCTTGGCGCCTTGGGTCATCGCCGCGGCCAGTACCGGCAGGGTGTAGCACAGCGACTTGCCGGACGCGGTCGGGGTGACCACGGCGACGTCTTCGCCAGCCTGGGCGGCGTCCCAGGCTTCGGCCTGGTGGCTGTAGAGGCGGTCGATGCCGCGCGCACGCAGCGCCGCCTTGAGCGGTTCCGGCAAGGCCTCCGGCAGCGGTGCATAGCGGCCCTCGCGGCCGGGCAGGGTGAAGCGGCCGGTGATGCGGTCGCGGTAGCGGTGCTGCAGGCGCTCGGCGAGCGCGCCGCCGTGGCGGGCGTCGACGGCTTCGTCGGCGCGGGCCAGGGCGCGCTGCGCGGCCGCGGCGGGGACGAGGTCGCGCTGGGAGGGATCGATCAAGGCGGACATATCGAGGCGGGCGACGGCTGCAGGGGCGGAGTCTCGTTGTACGCGACGACAATCTCAGTCCGTGAGACGGCGTGCCGACCCGGACTGACGATCAGGCACCTGCTCGTGCCGTTCGTCCCATGGCGCTTCACTAAGCAAACTCGAATCGGTGTTATGGCTCGGCCACAACGTCATCGACGATGTTGCGACAACCGTACTTGCACTCAAAAGACGAACATGGCGCTTACGAAGACTCAATCGGGATCGGCATAGGCAGCCGACATCCCGAATCAAGATCGAGTGCCGCATGGAAGAGCGCAGGGACATGGCCGACATCTCGCATCGCATGCGTTCGCAAGGCGATCGTTACGGCCGTCGATTCAGCACCAATTAAATGGAGATTAGATCGTGACCGATGAAAATAAAGGATATCCGACCGGTACGCGTCGTTTGCAGGGGCGTTCGAATGCAGGTCGCCAGCCGTTGTTGAGCGTCATGGCATCGGCTTGCATCGTGGCGGCGACGCTGGCCGTGCAGAGCCCGCTTGCGGCGGCCCAAGCGAAGCCGGATGGCCAGGTCGTAGCGCCGCTGGGCAGCGGCAAGGCGGCGGCGATTTTTGCAAGCAAGGATCGACTCAAGATAGAGGCGATGCTGACCGACGAACTGCAGCGCATCGTCGATCGACAGAAACGTCTGGAGGGGCAGGGCAAGGTCGTTCGCGTCAAAGCGAGCCTCGACATAACCAGCAAGGCTCTCGTCATCGATCTGAGCAGGGCCTATGTGCCGAAGTACAACGGCGGGCGCTTCGAAGACCAGCAGCACGAGCTGGCGATGGCAGCGATGTCGATTCTGAGCGGAACGATCGCCATCGATGAGGTCAGATTCTTGTTCGACGGAAAGAGCATCCACAAGTATTTTCCGCAAGACGAAATTGCGCCGAGACAGCCCAAGGCCACGGCGGTAGAGCCGGCCGACCTGGTGGTCGTATCTGCGGCGCATGGGTATTACTACCTCTATGGCGCTAATACTTGGAAGCTTCAGCGTCCGACGGCTCCCCACGGAGTCTTCGAGGACTTCATCACCCAGTACCTGGGTCAGCACCTCGAGGGGTACTTGGGCGCGCGTTCGGCGGCGAACCTGGGGATTCCGCGCAGTCACGCCACCACAACCCATCTTCCTTCCGGCCAGCCGTGGTGGAAGATGTCGGCGCGCACCTATCTGGAAAGCCAGTTTCCGGATAACCCCAGCATATGGAGCACTTCTGACAATCAAGGCGACGATCGTCAGTACAATCAAGACATCAATGCCCGCCCTATGTTCGCCAACCACATCAATGCGACCGCGCTACTGAACATCCATACGAATGCCGACGACGGCAGCGGAACCGCACGCGGAACGATCGTCGCCTACCATACCGGTCGCGAGACCAGTCGAGCGCTCGGCAGCAGTGTCCTGTGTTACATGGCCGAGCAGATTCATGCGGTCCCCGGTTATGCCAGCTTTCCCGTCGCGGCCGCTCCGACTGGATTCACCAATAAAGGCGAGAACGAACTGGCGCATATGCCGGCGATCATCGTCGAAACCGCCTTCCACACCAACGCGACCGATGCCGCGGCCCTTCAGGATACGAATTTCCAGAAGGGTGCCATGAGGGGTGTGGAAAAAGGCTATCGCATGTGGCGCCAAGGCAAACCGTGCACGACACAGGCGATCGCCTCGATCCCCGCGGCTACCGGCAACATCAATACCGCGTTCCCGGTAACGGTCAACTTCCAGGGCTACCCGCAGCTTCCGGTCAAGGCCGAAACGAAAGTCGTGAGCTGTCCGGCGACCTGGAACTGCAGCAACATGGTGAAGTCGACGACCATGCTGTCGCAGACGCAGTTGCAATACCAGATTCTCTGCACGAGTCCAAATCAGGTGGCCGACGCTTCCTTCACCGTCGATACCACGCTGGTCGACGCGGACGGCGTGCGTACACAGCCGGTTCGCAACACCTATACCTGCAAATGGCCGGCGACGTAGATCAGCCCTGTGCTCTGCCGGGCGAGCGTTGTCGGTTAGAGCGCTCTTCGTATGGGCCGCTCGGGGTTCCATTCGTTTGACTGAGGTGGCGCCGCACTGCCTGAGGCAGTGCGGCGCAGTCGCTCCCGATGGGGCCGGGCGGACACCGCAGGCAAACCGATAGCGCGATCTGCCGGACGCGTCGCCAAACCCGGCGTCGCCTCCGGCCGGGGCTTCCAGTGAAGAGCCGGTATGGGCGTGGCGCTGGTATCCCTCGCTTACCGCCCCACGGTTCAGCCCCGTCGGGCCGGGGGCACTGTATCCTTGCGCGCCGCAGAACCCTCAGTTTCCCCATGAAGATCGGTATCGATTTCGGCACCAGCTATTCGGCCGCCGCGGCCCTCGTCGACGGCGAGGTCCGCACGATCCGCTTCGGCGACGAGCGCCAGTTCCGTACCACGGTGTATTTCCCGGAGGCGGTGCCGGACCCGAGCCAGTTCGAGCTGACCGACGCGCTGGAAGCCGAGGTCGAGGCACAGGTGCGCAATGCGCGCACCCAGCAGACCCGCGCAATCAACGAGGCGCAGGCGCGGCGCGAGCACGCCGCGCGTCTGCCGGCGGAACAGCGCGAGGCGGCGCTGGCGATGATCCCGACGCCGGCGCAGCGCTCCGAGCAGGACCTGCGCCGCGACGCCGTCCGCGCGGTGCGCCGGCAGTGGCTGGAACTGCAGGTGCGCGAAGCGCGCGCCTCGGCGGCCTCGCTGCAGAACGCGGTGTATGGCGAAGAAGCGGTCGAGGCCTATCTGAGCGAAGGCTTCGGCAACCTGGTGCAATCGCCCAAGTCGATGCTCGGCTACCAGCTCGCGCCCCACGTGCGCCAGACCATCGTCGGCATCGCCGGCTACATCCTCGAACACATCCGCCTGACCGCCGGCCAGCAGCTCGGCGCCAACGTGCGTCGCGCCGTGCTCGGCCGCCCGGTGCAGTTCCGCAGCTCGCTCGGCGCGGCCGGCGGCGACCAGGCCCTGGAGATCATGACCGAGGCGGCGGCCAGCGCCGGCTTCGACGAGGTCAGCTTTCTCGAAGAACCGGTGGCGGCGGCGCTGGGCTATCACGCGCAGAGCGCCGATCGTCACCGCACCCTGGTCGTCGACATCGGCGGCGGCACCACCGACATCACCCTGGCCGAAGTCGGCGGCCCGCAGGCGCCGGTGGTGCTGGGCTCCTGGGGCATCGCCCGCGGCGGCGTCGACGTCGACCTGTCGCTGAGCCTGTCGCGTTTCATGCCGCTGTTCGGCAAGGGCGCGACCCGGGTGCCGGCGCACCATTACGTCGAGGCCGCGACCGTGCACGACGTGGTGCGTCAGCGCGAGTTCCAGCGCCGCGACAGCTACCGCGAAGTCGACGCGCCGTTCGGCCCGCGCCTGATTTCGCTGCAGCAGGCCGGCAACACCACGCGCCTGAGCCGCGCGGTGGAGTCGACCAAGATCCAGTTGAGCACGCAGGGCGACAGCCAGGCCACGCTGGACTACATCGAGCGCGATCTCGGCTTGGCCTCGACCGCCGACGACCTGGCCCGCGCGGCCGACCCGTTCCTCGGCAACCTGGCCGAACTGCTGCGCGAGGTCGGTGCCGAGATTGGTGAGGCCCCGGCCGCGGTGTTCCTGACCGGCGGCATGTCGCGCGCGCCCTACGTGCGCGAAACCGTGCGCCAGTGTTTCCCGAACGCGCGTCAGGTCGCCGGCGACGCCTCGCTCGGCGTGGTGTCGGGGCTGGCGTTCGCGGCGGCGCGGGGCTGATCGGCGGCCTGCACAGGACTGCGCCGCCGCAGGACTTGTGATCCAATCGCGCCATGCCTGCGTCGCTCGACGCAGGCGCGATATCAGAGGACACGAGGCATGCATGGACAGGCCGTAGACGACCTTGCGCTGATGCGCGAGGTGGCGCAGCGCCACGAACGTTTGTTGAAGGTGGCGCTGGGCTGGCGCAAGGACCATCCAGGGTTCACCTTCGCATTGCGCACGCGCGACAACCCCAAGCGCAACCGTCTCGAAGCCGGCTACTGGTTCCAGGGCAACGAGTACTACTTGTTCTTCGCCCCGTTCAAGCTCAGCGACTCGAACAACAAGACCCGCACCATCGGTCTGGTGTTCTCGCTGAAGAACGGCCAGATCCGCAAGGCTTACATCGAGATCGTCTACGGCAGCATCCAAGACCCGGTGTTGTGCCGGGTGCACGAGCGCCTGCTGCAGGCGCTGGGCATGGAAGTGACCCCGCGCAAGGAATGCAAGAAGACGATCCCGGCCTCGTCGCCGGAAGAGGCTTTCGTCTACTTCATGAACCATGTCTACCCGGTTGCGCAGCAGATCATCGCCGACGAAGGCGTGGAAGGGCGGTTCTTCATCACCCAGGAGGAATTCGAATCGGCGATGGAACGGCTGCCGCGTGGGCGCCGCCGTCCGCGGCCGCCGTCCACGCTCGTGGACCTGTGGAAGCCGCAGCCCCCGGCGAGCGTCGTGCCGGTGGCGCAGCCACGGACCAAGGCGGTCAACACCATCTATTACGGGCCGCCCGGCACCGGCAAGACCCGCAAATACGAGGAACTGCGCAGCGATCCGCGTTACCGCACCGAAGCGCAGGTGCTGTCGGCCGACGCCCGCGACGAGCGGCGCGTCGGCTCGGCGCCGTGGCATGCCGTCATCGCCGCGGCGCTGCTCGATCTCGGCGGCGCGGCGCGGGTGCCGCAGCTGCGCGCGCATGCCTGGATCGAGGCTTCTGCGCGGCTGCGCGGACGTACCCGCAACCTGAAGGAAACTCTATGGGGGCAATTGCAGTCGCACGCCCCCTTGGACTCGGCGACCGTGCGCACCAGCGCCCGCACCGGTGCGGTGTTGTTCGACAAGGACGCGGACTCGGTCTGGCGCTTGCTGCCGCAGTGGCGCGATAACGCGCCGGACCTGGCCGAGGCCGTCGACGCCATCGTCGACGGCCTCGACTTTCAGCAGCAGGCCAACGTGGCCGAGTCGCGCCTGAGCCTGGTGACCTTCCACCCGAGTTATTCCTACGAGGACTTCGTCGAGGGCATCCGGCCGGTGCCGGCCGACAGCGACGACGGGCGCGTCGAGTTCCGGGTCCAGCCCGGCTTGTTCAAGGAGCTCTGCCGCGTCGCTCATCTGCATCCGCAGCAGCGCTACGCCTTGTTCATCGACGAGATCAATCGCGCCAACCTGGCCAAGGTGTTCGGTGAGTTGATCGCTTTGATCGAACCCGACAAGCGGGTGACCGCCGGCGCCGAGCCGGGCGAAGGTAGTGGCCTGTGGGTGCAACTGCCGGCCAGCCACGAATTGTTCGGGGTGCCGGACAACCTCGACCTATACGCGACCATGAACACCGCCGACCGTTCGATCGCACTGATGGACCTGGCCCTGCGGCGGCGGTTCCGCTTCGAGGAGACGCCACCGCTGCCGGAAGAGATCAAGGGCGGCGACGGCGACGGCGGCGTGATCGCCGATGGGGTGCGCGTGGACCTGCCGCTGTTGCTGCGCAAGCTCAACCAGCGCATCGAGTACCTGCTCGACCGCGACCACTGCATCGGCCACGCCTATTTTCTCGACGTTCATTCGCTCGACGATCTGCGCAACTGTTTCCGCGACCGCATCATCCCCCTGCTGCAGGAGTACTTCTTCGACGACTGGGGCCGTATCCAGCGCGTGCTCGGCAGTATGGGCAAGGCCGATCACTCGCCCTTCGTCGAGGCGCTGGACGTGGATGCGATCGATCTGTTCGGCGTGCACGTATCCGACCTGCCGCGCATTCCGCGTTATCGCATCGAACTGACCGACGCCTCGCAGAACTGGTCGGCGGCCGATTTCCGCAGCCTGTACTCACAGGGCGACGAGGACATCGACGACGACGAGGCCGAACTCGAGGACGGAGCCGAGCCGTGAACCCCGCGTTGAGGGCCTTCGAGCACACGCCGGTGCCGATCACGGCCCTGCCGACCGCGAACAGTCTCGGCCTCGACGAGGTCGAGCGCCTGGAAGCGATCTGCCTGCTGCGGCCGGGGCTGTGCGAATTCGGACGGAGCACGGTGCGTTTCGCCCAATACTGCGGCGTGCTGTGCATCGGCGAGCGCATCCTGGAAATCCTGCCCAAAACGGACCGCATCGACCGCGGCCCCGCGGATGCGGCGCCGGCCCACGACATGCTGCTGCGGATGTTGCGAGTGGTGCACGACCTGCCGTCGCCGCCGCTCGGCTCCGGTTCGCACGATCTGATCCGCTCGCCGCTGATCGAATTGTTCGCCGGGCGTTTCCTCGCCGAGACCATGCGCTTGGTCAAGGCCGGGCTGCTGAAGTCCTATGTGTCGCGCTCCGAAAATTCGCCGACGGTGCGCGGCCGCATCGACTGGTCCCGACACCTGCGCGCCAATGCGGGCCGCCAGGATCGTGCCTGGTGCGAGTTCGACGAACTCACCCACGACGTCGCGGTGAATCGGGTGCTCGTGCTCGCCCTGCTGCATCTGCGCGACTGGCTGGTCGCGCCGACGTCGATCCGGCTGTGGCATGAGCTGATGGCCGCGTTCGACGGCATCGCGCCGGCGCGTCGCGACGAGATCGAGCGGTTGTGCCTGGACCGCCAGAGTCGCCGCTATGCCGCGGCCTTGAAGTGGGCGCGCTGGATCATCGAGGGCTTGTCGCCTTCGCTGCGCGCCGGCGCTGCCACGGCGCCGGCGCTGCTGTTCGACATGAACCAGCTGTTCGAGCGTTACGTCGCGATCAAGCTGGCCCGGCAGGCGCCGCCCGGTTGGGTGGTCGAGTGCCAGCACGACGACCGGCATTTGGCCCGGGTCCTGGTCGGCGAGCAGGGCTCGAGCCCGGCCTACCGGCTCAAGCCGGACCTGCTGGTGCGTCGCGCCGACCGCATCGTGATGATCGCCGACACCAAGTGGAAGCGGCTGGAACGCGACCGCTACGGCAAGATCCGCCCGTCCACCGACGACATGTACCAACTCAACGCCTATGCCACCGCGTTCCAGGAATGCGGCGAGCTGGCGCTGATCTATCCCTGTTTCGACGGTCTGGCCGCGGACACCCTGGAGACGACGATGCGCTACGAACTGGCCGGCTCGATCGGACCGCGCTCGCGGCGCGTGCACGTGGCCGCGGTCGACCTCATGGACGACGTGCTGCGGGTGCGGGTCGGTTCGAGCGGCGACGTGCTGCGCAGGTTGGCGGCATGAGCGCGAACGACAAGCCTTATTCTCCCTCCTGCGACCGCAACCGCGATCCGATCCTCGCGGTGTTGCGCGAGCATTTCGCCGGGCGCCGGCGGGTGCTGGAGATCGGCAGCGGCACCGGCCAGCACGCGGTGTATTTCGCCGCGGCCTTGCCGTCGTTGAGCTGGCAATGCTCCGACCGCGCCGAGTACCTGCCCGGCATCGGGCTGTGGCTGGACGAGGCGGCGTTACCGAATACGCCGGCCGCGGTCGAGCTGGACGTGGCATCGCCGCGGTGGCCGGGCGAGGCGGACGGGGCGCGTTTCGATGCGGCGTTCAGCGCCAACAGCCTGCACATCATGGGCTGGGCCCAGGTCGAGGCCTTCTTTCGCGGGCTCGACCGGGTGCTGGCGGCGGATGCGACGGTCGCGGTCTACGGGCCGTTCAATTACCGCGGCGAGTTCAGCAGCGACAGCAACCGCGAATTCGATGCCTGGTTGAAGGCACGCGACCCGCAGTCGGGGGTGCGCGATTTCGAGGCGGTCGATGCCTTGGCCGCGGCTGTCGGGTTGCGTTTGTTCGTCGATCAGGCGATGCCGGCCAATAACCGTTGCCTGGTGTGGCGCCGGTCGCCGCCGCACAATGCCTGACCCTTCGGCTTCCCGACTCCGGCCATGATGCCTCGTCTGCCTTGCCTGGCCCTGCTGCCGTTGTTGCTGCTCTTGCCGGGTTGCAGCCGCGAGCCGGCGCCGCCCGAAGCCGAAGCGCAGACAGCGGACGCGCCCTGGCGGGTTTCGGCCTGGCCCTTGCGGATCGACGCGGCGGCGGCTCAACCTGATTTGATCGCGACGCCGGATGGGCGGGTGTGGTTGTCGTGGATCACCGGCGAGGCCGGCAAATACGCCCTGCGCTACGCGGTCGCCGAACCCGACGGCCGTTGGCCACAGCCGCCGCGCTCGATCGCCGTGGGCCAGGACTGGTTCGTCAATTGGGCCGATACGCCGCATCTCGCGGTCAGCGCCGACGGCGCGGTGTGGGCGCATTGGCTGCAGAAATCGGCGCAGGCGCCGTATGCCTACGATGTGGTGTTGGTGCGTTCGGCCAACGGCAGCGCGCCATGGTCGGCGCCGCTCAAGGTCAATACCGACGGCGGCCAGAGCGAGCACGGCTTCGTCTCGATCTGGCCCGACGGCGCCGATGCGGTCGGCGTGGCCTGGCTGGATGGCCGCCACAGCAACAGCGGCGAGGCCGGCCATGGCGGCGGTCACGGCGGCGGTTCTGGTGCGATGAGCCTGCGCAGTGTGCGCGTAGGCGCCAACCTGCATCGCTTCGACGAAGTCGAACTCGACACGATGACCTGCGATTGCTGCCAGACCGATGCGGCGATGACCGCGCGCGGCCCGCTGCTGGTCTATCGCGATCGCAGCGAGGGTGAGGTGCGCGACATCGCCGTCACCCGCCGCGACGAGCGCGGTTGGACCGCTCCGAAGCCGGTCCACGCCGATGGCTGGGTGATGCCGGCCTGCCCGGTCAACGGTCCTTCGGTCAGCGCGCGCGGCGAGGCGGCCGTGGTGGCCTGGTACACCGCCGCCGGCGACGTGCCGACGGTGCAGGCGGCCTACAGCCGCGACGCCGGCGATCGCTTCGCTGCGCCGCTCGTGCTCGACCGCGGCGAACAGGTGCAGGGGCGGGTCGAAACCGCATTGAGCGCCGATGCGGCCTGGGTGCTGTGGTTGCGTGAGGACCGCAGCGGCCAGAGCCTGCAACTCGCGCGCCTGGCGCCGGATCTGTCGCACGAGCGTCAGCGCATCGAAGTCGCGCGCCTGCAGGGCCGCGGCCGCGGCACCGGGTTCGCGCAGATGGCGGTGACCGGCGAGGCGGTGTATGTGGTCTGGACCGACTATGTCGGCCGCGAGGCGGTCTTGCGCGGCGTGCGGCTTCAGCCCGAGGCGACGGTGCTCAGCAAGGGCGAGTCGAACATCGCCGCCGGCGAGATCACCGGTTCGGCCAGCGGCACGCGCTCGCCGTAACGTTCGCGCAGTTTGGCCTTCACCGCTGGGTCGTCGAGCTTGAAGCTGCGCAGCGGCTGCAGCGTGCCGATGCGCACGCCCAGGGCGCGGTCGTACATCTTCCAGACCAGCTCCGAGCAGTAGATGCGCTGGTCCGACCACTCGAACGCCAGGTCGTAACGGCGGCCGCGGAAGGCTTCCGCCGCGCCGCGCAGTTTCGTCGCCTGCTGCGCCGTCAACGGTGTGCGCAAGCGCTTGAGCACGTAGTGGCCGCCGCTGCCGCGGGCGATCCAACGCTGCAAGGGGGTGTAGGTGACCGGGTCGATGGCCTCGAACACGTAGGGCTGGCCGTCGCGGTGCAGGATCACACCCATGTGGCTGTAGCGCGAGCCGGTCGCGCGCTGGATCGCCTGGCTCTGCGAAGAGCGCGAGACGTGGAAGATCACGTCGCCGTCGCGGACCTGCGGCGGTCGCGCGTCGGCGCAGCCGCTGGCGGACGCGCCGAGCAACGCGGACAGCAGGCCGCAGGCGAGGAGGCGGAGTTTCATGCGGCCGGCGTCAATCGGCCTGCGCCGGTGCGGTCGAGAACAGCCGCAGTTCCTTGGCGTCCTCGCTCATGCGCACCATGCCCTCGAAGCGCAGGCCCAGCCGCTCCAGCACCTTGATCGAGGGTTGGTTGGCGGGATCGGTGATCGCCAGCACCCGCGACAGCGCCAACGCCTCGCGCGCATGGCGCAGCACTGCCTCGCCGGATTCCAGGGCATAGCCGCGCGACCAGTGGCGCGGCAGGAAGGCGTAGCCCAGGTCGGGGTCGGGCAGGGTCTCGCGCCGCAGCAGGCCGCACATGCCGATGGCTTCGCCGCTGTCGCGCAGCTCGACCCGCCACAGGCCGTAGCCGTTGCGGGCGTAGCTCTGCGCCGGGCCGTCGAGGATGTAGCGCACGGCGCCGTCCAGATCGCGCACGCCGCGGTCGCCGATGTTGTCGATGAAGGACGGCTCGTTGAGCAGTTCGAGGATGAAGCCGGCATCGTCCGGCGTCAGTTCGCGCAACAGCAGGCGTTCGGTCGGGATAACGGTCGTGGACGGCGTCTTGGGCGGCATCGGCGGCATCGGGTTCGCTGGAGTGCGGCGCGCTCGTCGCGGCGCCGGGGTCGGTGCACGATACGCCAGCCCGCGGCGTCCGCGCAGCATCGGAACGCGCCGGCGTTTGCGCTACGCTGCCGGGCCACGCATCGGCATGCCACGGCAATGAATTCCACGGACGCGGCCCACGAGATCCACCCGGTTTCGGACGAGAAGCGGCGCGCGGTGCTGGCCGCCCTCGCCGCGGTCGAACGCGAGCACGACGTGCGCATCGTCTACGCCTGCGAGTCCGGCAGCCGCGGCTGGGGGTTTTCCTCGCCAGACAGCGACTACGACGCCCGCTTCGTCTATGTCCATCGCCGGCCGTGGTACCTCACGGTCAACGAACGCACCGGCCTGGGCGAGCCGCAGCGCGACGTGATCGAGCTGCCGATCGACGACGAGCTCGACGTCAGCGGCTGGGACCTGCGCAAGGTGCTGCGGTTGCTGTCGAAGTCCAACCCGACCCTGTTGGAGTGGTTGCGCTCGCCGATCGTCTACCGCGAGGACGGCGTGCTCAGCGCCGGATTGCGTGCCCTGGCCGATGAGTTCTATTCGCCGATCGCCGCCTGGCACCACTACTTCAGCCTGGCCCACGGCACCTTCCGCGCCCACCTGGGCGGCGACGCCATCCGCACCAAGAAATACCTGTACGTGCTGCGCCCGGTCCTGGCCTGCCAGTGGATCGAGCGCGAGCAGGGACCGCCGCCGATGGCGTTCGAGGATTTGTTGGAGCGGCTGCTGCCCGACGGCGAGGTGCGCGAGGCGGTCGAGGCCTTGTTGGCGCGCAAACGCCGCAGCGCCGAGGTCGCGGCAGGGCCGCGCGTGCCGGCGATCAGCGACTTCCTCGCCGCCGAGCTGGAACGCATGCAGGCCTTGGGGCAGTCGCTGCCGGCGGCCAGCGGGCGGGCGGAACGGCTCGACGAGTTTTTTCGGTCGGCCTTGGTGGATTAGGCGAGGCTGCTAGGGGGCGCCGGCGGTCGAGGGTTCGCGGTCGCGGCTTGTGCCGCTCCTACCCTTGCCGACGCCGCTTCTGGGTAGGAGCGGCGCGAGCCGCGACCGCGTCAAGGCGACGACGGCGCAGGCTTCGGTACTCGAACTGCCGCCCCGCCGTCCTAATTCGACAACTGCAACGACTGCTGCAAAGGCTCGATCGTGCCCTCGCCGCGCATGACCTTCTTGTACTCGGCGCGCGAGACCGACACGTAGCGGTCGTTGCCGCCGATCTCGACCTGCGGCCCGTCCTGCACGGCGCGGCCGGCTTCGTCCACGCGCACGGTCATGGTGGCCTTCTTGCCGGAATGGCAGATGGTCTTGATCTCGGTCAGCTCGTCGGCCCAGGCCAACAGGTATTGGCTGCCTTCGAACAGTTCGCCGCGGAAGTCGGTGCGCAGGCCGTAGCAGAGCACCGGGATGCGCAGGGCGTCGACGATCTCGCTGAGTTGCCAGACCTGCGAGCGGCTCAGGAACTGGGCTTCGTCGACCAGCACGCAGTGCAGTTGCCCCTGCGCGGCGATGTCGGCGCGGATCAGCTGTTCCAGGTCGGCATCGTGGTCGAAGGCGACGGCGTCGGCGCGTAGGCCGATCCGCGAGGCCACCGTGCCGCTGCCGGCGCGGTCGTCCAGACGCGGGGTCAGGATCGCCACGCGCATGCCGCGCTCCTGGTAGTTGTGCGCCGACTGCAGCAGGGTCGTGGTCTTGCCGGCGTTCATCGCCGAATAATAGAAATAGAGCTTGGCCATGGCCGCAGTTTAGGGCGCGTCGCGGCGCCGCCACAGACTTGACGTGCGGCGCGCGAGCGCCGAAGACGCGGTCTGGCCTGTTCAGTCGACGCCGGAAGCCCTGCCGACCGCATCAACGCGGACGCGGCGGGTCCTTGGGGTCGACCTTGTCCTTCGGTTCGCTTTCGGCGGGTGGCGGCAGGACGGCGCCTTCCGGGTTCATCGCCTCGACGTCGCCGACGTTGACCGTGCCGCCGAGTTTCAGCTTCCACAGGCGGTCCTGGCGTTGCCAGTAGTGCTCGGCGTTCCAGTTGGCCTCGGCGTACAGCCCGCCGGTCAGGGCGACCGCGCCGGAGGCGTCGCGCTGCCCCGCCAGCACGCCGACGTCGGTGCCGATGTGGCTGCCGGTGATCTGGTTGCGCAGGCGTTGCAGGCGGCGGGCGTAGCGCGGCTTGACCGTCGGGTCGCCGTAGGCCCGGTACAGCGCCGGGCCTTGTTCGAGCGCGCGTTGGCGCTCGGCCGCACTCAACGCGGCCCAGTAGCGTTCGCGCAGGCCGACCAGGTCGCGATAGCCGCGCTCGGCGGCGAGGTCCATCCACACGTAGGCCAGGGCGCGGTCGGCCGCCACGCCTTCGCCCTTCCAGTACATCTCCGCGACCAGTCCCTGCGCGGGCTTGTCGCCGAAATAGCTGGCACGGCGAAAATGATCGAGGGCGACGGCGTGATGTCCGCGCCGATACGACTGCAGGCCGAGCTGGCGGTATTCGACGTCGGGATGCAGGTGCATGTAGCCGACGTCGGCCAGGGCCGCATCGGCGGCCGGGTCGGGACCGATTGGCGCTTGCGTCGCGGCCGAAGTCGAGCCCGTCGCCAACCAGGCGGCGAACAGACAAAAGATCAGACGTCCTGTCACGGCATGCGCTCCGATGTTCGCACCGTGCGGAGGCCCGGCGCGGCGGCGAGGGTAGCAAGCCCGGGCGAAGGACGCAGCGTCGGCCTCCGCTTCAGGGGCGCTGGCTGCTCATGATCTTTTCCAGCGTGCCGACCTCGACGTTGCCGCCGCTTTGCCAGACCGCGTCCTCGACCGCCCAGTAGCGGCGGGTGTCGAGGCGCCAGTCGGCGTACATCGGGCGCAGGTCGAGCGAGTCGCTGGGGTCGAAAAGGCTCGAGCCGCCGCGCGAGGCGAACACCAGCAGGTTGCCGGTGGTCAGGCCGGCCGGGCTGCCGGTGATGCGGCTGCGGGCGCGCGCGACTTGGCGCTCCATGCGCGGCTTGGCGACCTCGTCGGCGTATTCGTCGAAGATCGCCACGCCCTGCCGCAAGGCGCGTTGGCGCTCGCCTTCGTCGAGCTCCTGCCACATCTTCTCGCGCAGCACTACGAACTGCGGGTAGCTGCGCTCGGCGGCGAGGTCGGCCCAGGCATAGGCGAGGGCGCGGTCGTGCGGCACGCCGAGGCCGTGCCAGTACATCAGGCTGAGCCGATGCTGCGAATACTTGTCGGCATAACGCGCGGCGCGGCGGAAGAAGCGCGAGGCGTCCTGCCATTGCCCGCGGCCGGCCGCGTCGGTGCCGTACAAGCGCCACAGCTCGTTGGGATGGGTCGCCGACATGCGCTGGCGGGCGTCGAAATCGCGGTGGCCGATGCGGTCGGTCTCGGCGCTGGCCAATTGCTCCGGCGTCGCCTCGGCCGGCGTGGCGGTGGCCCGGTCGGCGGCGGATGCAGAGCCGGCCAGGGCGGCCAGGGCCAGCCCGGCGCTAGCCAGCAAGGCGACGAGACCACGTTCCATGGCGACCTCCGACGAGGGCCCGGCGCGGTCCGGGCCTGCGGCGCCTAGCCTACTCCAGCCGCCCGGTCCGGGCGCGGGCGTGGCGGTTAGACTGTGCGGCCTGACCGGCCCTTGCCGGCGATCCGACATTCCATGCACGGTCTCAATCCCCCCCAACGCGCCGCCGTTCTGAACACCGAAGGGCCGCTGCTCGTGCTCGCCGGCGCCGGCAGCGGCAAGACCCGCGTCATCGTCGAGAAGATCGCCCACCTGATCGCGTCCGGCCGCATGCCGGCCAAGCGCATCGCCGCGATCACCTTCACCAACAAGTCCGCCAAGGAAATGCGCGAGCGCGTGGCCAAGCGGATCCGGGGCGACGGCGCCGACGGCCTGACCATCTGCACCTTCCACGCGCTGGGGCTGAAGTTCCTCCAGTTCGAACACGCCAAGCTCGGCCTGCGTCGCGGCTTCAGCGTGTTCGACAGCGACGACAGCAACGCCCAGATCAAGGACCTGCTGCCGGCCGGCAGCAAGCCCGACGTGATCGACGAGATGCGCAACCTGATCTCGCGCGCCAAGAACTCCGGCCTGTCGCCCGCCGAAGCCATGCGCGAGTCGCGCAGCGCGCGCGAGATCGAGGCGGCGACGGTGTACGAGATGTACCAGGCGCGCTTGACCACCTTCAACGCGGTCGACTTCGACGACCTGATCCGCTTGCCGGTGCAGTTGCTCGAAGCCGACCACGAGGTGCAGTTGGCCTGGCGCGAACGCATCGGCTACCTGCTGGTCGACGAGTGCCAGGACACCAACGACGCCCAGTACCGCTTGCTCAAGGCCCTGGCCGGCCCGCGCGGCCTGTTCACCTGCGTGGGCGACGACGACCAGTCGATCTACGCCTGGCGCGGCGCCAACCCCGACAACCTGCTGGAACTGGGCAAGGACTATCCGAGCCTGGAGATCATCAAGCTCGAACAGAACTACCGCTGCAGCAACCGCGTGTTGCGCGCGGCCAATGCGTTGATCGCCAACAACCCGCACGAACATCCCAAGACCCTGTGGAGCGACCAGGCCGACGGCGAGCGCATCCGCGTCTGGGAATGCCGCGACAGCGCCCACGAGGCCGAGAAGGTCGCCGCCGAAATCCAGTACCTGGCGCAGAAGAACCAGGCGATGTGGGCCGATTTCTGCATCCTGTTCCGCGGCAATCACCAAAGCCGCGCGCTGGAGAAGGCGCTGCAATTGTTGCGGGTGCCCTATCACCTGAGCGGCGGCACCGCGTTCCTGGAGCGCGGCGAGGTCAAGGACGCGCTGTCCTGGCTGCGCCTGATCGCCAACCCCGACGACGACGCGGCCTTCCTGCGCGCGGTGACCTCGCCCAAGCGCGAAGTCGGCGCGACCACTCTGGCCAAGTTGGCCGAGATGGCCCAGCACGCGCAGTTGCCGATGTCGCGCATGGCCGAATCGATCAACGCGATCAAACAGCTCAGCCCGCGCGCCGGCACCGCGCTCGACGGCTTCGTGCAGATCGTGCGTTTCCTGCGCGACGAAGCGCAGCGCATCAGCCCCGGTGAACTGGTCGGCGTGCTGGCCGAACGCAGCGGCCTGCTGGCTTCGATCCGCGCCCAGTGCAAGGACGAAGCTTCGTTCCAGCGGCGCAAGGAAAACCTCGGCGAACTGTCGGGCTGGTTCGACGGCGGCAAGGGCGCGGGCCCGGGCGAGCTGGCCGCGCAGCTGGCCTTGCTGTCGCATGCCGACAAGGGCGAGGCCGGCAACCAGGTGCGGCTGATGAGCCTGCACGCGGCCAAGGGCCTGGAATTCCGTTACGTGTTCATCGTCGGCGTCGAAGACGGCAACCTGCCGCACGACGCCAGCCTCGACGAAGGCCGTCTCGACGAAGAGCGGCGCCTGATGTACGTGGGCATCACCCGCGCCAAGGAAGCGTTGTACCTGTCGCATGCGCGCGAAACCCAGCGCTGGGGCGAACGCATCCGCCTCAAGCCGAGCCGCTTCATCGACGAACTGCCGCCGGCCGAACTGCAGCGCGACGGCGCCGACCCGGTCGCGGATGCGGCGCGCAAGCACGAGCGCGCGAACGCGGGCTTTGCGGCGATCAAGGCGTTGCTGGAGAACGGCTGAGCGGGATTTCGGGTTGGGCGGGCTCTGCAGCAGACAAGGGCAAATCCCCCCTGCCCCCCCTTTTTCAAAGGGGGGAATAGTTCGGCTGGGATTGGATGTGGCGCAGGCAGTTGCCACAACGCCTGCGCCAACACCAAGCCGATGTAACGCCGGAACTACAGAAGGCGCAGAACTTTGCCCCCTTTGACAAAGGGGGCGGGCGCCGGCGTTGCGCCAACGCAGCCGTGTTGGCCGCTGCGCCGGGGGATTTGCTCTTGCGCGCAACCCCCCGGCCGCCTGCGCAAACCGCAAACCGTCGCCGCGCCCCCTCGAGCCGGATCGGCTAGTCTTGCCGCACTCGTCCACGAACGCGCAACGACATGGCCCTGTTGATCAACGCCTACTCCACGCTCGCCGCGCCGCCGGCGCCGGATTTCCTCAAGGCGCCGCCCGCCTATCGCGACCGCAGCGACGCCGAACTGGTGCCGCATTTGCAGGGCTTCGTCGGTTACGTGCTCGGCACGGTCGCAGAGGGCATGGACGCGCGCACCTTCGCGGTGATCCGCCACCTGCAGCGGGTCCAGAGCCACTACAGCTTCGAGGTCGAGGACGGCGCGTTCGAGGCCTTGGCCTCGTGGGCGCAGGCCGCGAATGCGGTCTGCTTCCTGCCCGACGGCTCGGTGCGCGACCCGGACGGGCAAGTGCTGGTCAGCCAGGGCGAGCCGGCGGTCGATGCCGATTCGGCCTTGCCGTATCCGGCGGACGCGCGCGAGCGCAAGGCGCGCAGCGAAGCCGAACTGCAGGCGCTCGGTGCGAACGTACCGGCGCATCTGCCGCCGGTGCTCGGCGCCGGCGAAGTGCGTCTGCGCACGCCCGAAGAAACCATGCGGCGCATGCTGGCGCTGACCGCGGTCGCGGTGCGCGCCGAATCGCTGGGCAGCGACCCGCTGTCGACCCAGGAGATCGCACTCAAGCTCGGCCCGGGCGTCGCCGCGCTGACGCCGGCCGAACGCGCCTTCATCGATGCGGAAAAACCCGACGAGGAAACCTGGGCCAACCACGGCTGGCGCTACGAAAGCGCGGCGCTGCTGCAATGGGCGCTAGGCCTGACCGAGACGCTGCCGCCGCCGACCGCGATCTGCGACGCCGGCGAGATCGCCCTGACCGCGATCGAACATGCCGACGAAACCCACATCGCCGCGGCGCGACTGCGTCCGGTGGCGGAATTGCTCGACGCCCTCGATGCGGTCTATCGCCGTCATTGGCTGGTCCGCCAGGCTCGTCTCGACGAAAAATCGCCGCCGGCGGATCTGCATCCCAGCATCGTCTACGAGCGCCATTACGCGCTCAATTGGCTGTTGCGGTTCGACGAACAAGAGTGGGACGAGGTCGGCACGCCTACTTGAAGCGAGAAGTGAGTTAAGAGGAGTGAGTAACGAGTGGGAGTGCTGACGTCTCGCTGCTGCTTGCGGACTTCTAGTTCCTGGTTACTAATTCCTAACCTCTCTCAGACTCGGGCCAGCACCGGAATGCCTTCCCTCATCGTCCGCAACGTCACCCCCGCCGATCACCCGGCCGTACTCGCGCTCAACCTCGAATCCGAGGCCTTGATGAGCCCGCTGGATGCGCAGCGGCTCGCCGAGCTGGACCGGCAGTCGGTGTATCACCGCGTGGTCTGCGACGGCGACAGCGTGGTCGCGTTCCTGCTCGCGTTTCGCGAGGGCGCCGACTACGACAGCCCGAACTACCTGTGGTTCTCCGAGCGTTATCCGACTTTCCTGTACGTCGACCGCATCGCCGTCGCCGCCAGCCACCGCGGACGCAAGCTCGGCGGCCTGCTCTACGACGATCTGTTCGCGTTCGCCCGCGAACGCGGCTTCGCCCAGGTCGTCTGCGAGTTCTACATCGTGCCGTTCAACGAAGCCTCCAGCCGGTTCCATGCGCGCTACGGTTTCGGCGAAGTCGGCACGCAATGGGTGGCCGGCAACAGCAAGCAAGTTTCGTTGCAGGTCGCGCCGGTGCCGGCCTGAAACGGCGGCCCGGTCGCGCTGCTCAGGCTGCGCGGCCTGCCGCGATGGGGCACGATGATCGTCGAACCTCGAATCCGAAGCTCAACCTCTGGAGTGCCCATGCGCCTGGCCCTGTCGATCTCGCTGTTACTCGCCTTCGCCGCACACGGCGCCATCGCCGGCGAAGCGCGCAAGCCCGAGTTCCTGCGCTCGCCCGATCCGGCCGCGGCCAAGCTGCCGTTCTCCGAAGCCGTGCGCAGCGGCGACCTGCTGTTCCTGTCGGGTCAGATAGGCACCGTGCCCGGCGGCGACAACGCGCTGGCCAAGGGCGGCATCGCCGCCGAAGCCGAACAGACCCTGCGCAACATCCGCCAGGTGCTCGAACGCCACGGCGCTTCGATGAGCGACGTCGTCAAATGCACGGTGTTCCTGGCCGACATCGCCGAATGGCCGGCCTTCAACGAGGTCTATCGCAAGCATTTCAGCGCGCCGTTCCCGGCCCGCAGCGCCTTGGCCGCGTCGGGGCTCGCCCTGGGCGCGAAGGTGGAAGTCGAATGCATCGCCCAGGCGCCGCCGCGCGCGCGCCGCTGATCGGCCGGACGCTTGCTTGCGGGCCGCTGGCGCAAGCCTGCGTTGCGCCCTGAAGCGGCGCGGTCGGGCCGGCAATCGACAGGGTTTTGCCGCGGGGCCTACACTCCCCGCCTTCCCACGACCGAGCGCCCGCGCATGCAGACCCGCGTCTTGCCCCTGACCGTCCTCGCCTGCGCGCTCGCCCTGAGCGCCTGCAAGCCGGCGGCCCCGCCGGCCGCGCCGGCGCCCGCGGCCCCGGCCGAGACGAAGGCCGCCGCGGCCGCCGCGCCGGCCGCGTCCAGCGCCGACGACAACCTCAACGCGGTGCTGTGGATGCAGCGCTCGGTCGAATACCGCGCCGCGACCGAAACGGTCTACCGCGCCGCCGCGGACAAGCTCGACACCGCGCTCAAGCAGCCCAACTGGGACGCGCTGGTGCCCGACGAACGCGGCAACCCGGTCAAGGGCCTCAAGCCGGCCGTGGTCATGGACGTCGACGAAACCGTGCTCGACAACTCGCCCTACCAGGCGCGCCTGGTGCGCGACGGCAAGGAATACGACGAGGTCACCTGGGACGCCTGGGTCGCCGAGAAAAAGGCCAAGCCGCTGCCGGGCGTGGTCGATTTCGCCAAGGCCGCGCAGGCCAAGGGCATCACGATTCTGTATCTGTCCAACCGCGCCGTGCACTTGAAGGAGGCCACCTTGGCCAATCTGCGCAGCGCCGGTTTGCCGGTCGCCGACGATCAGGTTTTTCTCGGCCTGGGCACGGTGGTCGAAGGCTGCGAACAAAACGGCAGCGAGAAGAACTGCCGCCGCTTGTTGGCCGGGCGCCAGTACCGCGTGCTGATGCAGTTCGGCGATCAGCTCGGCGACTTCGTCCAGGTCGTCGCCAACACCCCGGAAGGCCGCGACGCCTTGCTGCAGCAGTACCACGACTGGTTCGGCGAACGTTGGTGGATGCTGCCGAACCCGAGCTACGGCTCGTGGGAAGCGATGACCTTCAACAACGACTTCAGCCAGCCGCGCGACACCCGCCGCCAGGCCAAGCGCGCCGCGCTCGATCTGGCGCCGTGACCGCAGTCTCAGGCGTACTGGCGAATATCGGTCGATAAAAATCAATAAGTTACATCGTAATACTTCAGGTGTTGCATTAACTTTGGCGCGGCGTTAGGCTGCGCCCATCCCGGTGCCAGCCGGGGCCATGCCACAACTCGTAATCTTCCGGCGCAAGCCGGTTTGAAGGAGGCCTCGCGCCTCCTTTTTCTTTTTCCTTGATGCACTTTTGCGGTCACGCATCGCGAAGTGCCTGCCTCGCGATCGACAGACGACGCGATCAGTAGGTCACCGTCACCGTGATGGTGTCGCTGTAGCTGCCGATGCTCGGCGCTTGCGCACCGACGCGGCCGTAGACCGGCAGCGATTGCGACGTGCCGGTACCGGTGCCGGTCAAGGTGTCGCTGCCGAGGGTGTTGCCCCAGCGCAGCGTGCGCGGGCTGTTGCGATACAACTCGTAGACCACGAACTGGCCGGCGCCGTTGCGCATGCGTCGGGTCGCGCCGCTGGCGTAGAGGCCGTTGTTGAGGCCGATCTGCCAGGCGGTGCGGCCGCTGCAGACCAGGCCGATCGAGGTGGTCTGGTCGACGTTCGAGGTGATCGGCCCCGGCACGTTGCCGAAGGCCATGTTGGGCACGGGCTTGGGCGTCAGCGTGCAGCTGTCCGGCACCGAGCCGTTGACGGTGAAGGGGAATTGGCTGGAGGTGCCGAGATCCCCTCCAGCGGTGCATGAGGTCGGCATCGTTGCGCCGCCGAGGATCGTAGGTTCGTCGTAGCGGAACTCGATCAGCGTATCGGCGGCGGCGGTGAATCGGTTGGTGTAAGTGCCGGCGTTGAGACCAGTCTGGGCAGGAATGCGGCCGTACAGGGTTGCAGTACGAGTCTGGTTTCCGCCAAGGACTGGCACGGGATAGTCGAATTGCAGCAGCACCGGATTAGGCACGGTAGCATTGCCGCGCGAGCCCCATATCGCAGTGCGCGCGGCGTCGGTATAGAGCTGCATGCTCATCGGATCGTTAAAAGTGTTGATCAGGCGGCGCGGGTTGAGCGTGCCGCCACCGTCCGTGCCACTGCGGATGCTCACGCACATATTGACCTTGGCGTTGCCGAGCACGATCAACCCGAAGGTGTTGCAGGTTACGGAGAGGGTCGCGGTTGAATCGGTGACGCCGCCGCTCGTCGGCGCGAACGTCAGATTGGTCATCGTTCCAGTGCAGGTGGTCGTGGCCGATACAGGGCGCGCGAACAGCGACAACATCAAGGCGAGGCACAACGCAGCGAGGTGCAGGCGATTCATGGTGATACCTGCGTCTGGCAGATCAAGGGGCCGATGCGCGGCACGCCGCCGCCGGCGGGATACTCGAAACGCACGCTGCAGGGGCCGTCGGCGGTATCGACGCGCACCGTGTTGAGGTCTTGCAGGCTGTCGAGATAGGTCTCGCCGTCGTAGCCGACGACCGCGTTGCCGCCCGAATCCAGGTGCACGCGGCTGCCGACCGGCAGGGCCTGGCCTTGAGCGTCGTGCAACACCAGCACCGCGGCGCGCACTTGTTCGATGGCGAAACGCACCAGCGTGCCGGAGCGGTCCTGCGGCGTGGCCTGCACTTCGACCCGGTCCAGGCGCAGGTCGGCCGGCAGTTCCATCGGGTCGATGGCGATGCGGTTGCGTTGCCAGGCATTGAGCGGCGTGACCAGCAGCATGCCGTCGCGGTCGGTGCGGCCGATCGGGCGGTTTTCGAGCAGCACCGGCACGTCGGCGCGGCCATCGGTCGAGACCACCGCGAACGCATCGCTGACGTTGCGCGCGGCGAAGACATGGCCGCCCATCCACACCAGCGAGCCGCTCGCGCTGGCATAGCCGTAGTCGATGTCGCCCTGGCGCGCGTAGCCGAGGCTGTAGCGTCCGTACCCGGTCAGCCAGCCGGCTTCGGCCAGGCCGCCTTCCTCGCCGTCGCCGCCACGCGCCTGCAGGCGCCAGCCGAAGCCGCCGTCGCCGGGCAGCGGCCTGCTCAGGTCGAGCACGGCCTGGTCGCGGCCGCGGTTGCGTTGCAGCGAAGCGCTGAGCTGCAGGCTGCGGTCGAAGTTCATCGAGAAGCCGAGATAGAGGTTGCGGTCCTCGGAGCGGTCCAGGTTCTGGTTGTACGACAGGCTCAGCGAGGCGCCGCTCTTGAAGTTGCGGCTCCAGGTCGCGCTGGCGTAGCGGGCCGGGGTTTCGTCGCGATAGATCAGGCGCACGTAGCTCAGGCCCAGGCTGCCCAGGCGGGTGTCGTTCCAGCTCGCCACCGCGCGTTCGCTGACCCGCGCCGGGGCTTGGCCATAGCGCGAGGCGACGTCGCGGTACTCGCCATGCGTGCGTTGGGTGTCGGCGGCGATGTTGAAGCGGCCGTTGCTCCAGTTGTAGGCGGCGGCGTACAGCCAGCCGGAGTCGCTGCGGTCCTGGCCGTGCGCGAGCGAGGCGCTGAACACGCCGGCGCCGCCGAGCAACCAGATCGCGCCGAGTCCGCCGTTGACCACGCTGTCGCCGCCTTCGGCATGCGCCTCGACGGTGAACGCGTCGCTGACGCCGTAACGCAGGTCGGCGCTGGCCAGCGGTTCGCTGCCGTAGGAGAACGAACGCAATGCGTAGTCCTCGCGCGCCAGGCCCAGGCTCAGCGACCAATCCGACAGGCCCTTGGCGAGCAGTTGCTGCGCGGCATAGAACGGAAAGTCGAGTTGGCGGGTGCGGCCGAAGGCGTCGGTCACGACCAACTGCGCGTTGCCGGCGCCGGTGATGCCGGGGATGGTCGCGAGCTGGAACGGCCCCGGCGGCAGTTCGCCGCTGTATTGGCGGATGCCGTTGACGTACAGGTCCACCGCCGACGGCACCGCGACTTCGCCGACGAAGGTCGGCAGCGGGGTGGTGATGCGGTACGGCTGCAGGCCGAAGTCGCGGCCGATGCGCACGCCGCCCAGGCGCAGCGGCCGGGTCCAGTCGAGCTGGCCGCTGATCACGTCGCCGAGGCTGACGCTGATCATCGAGGCCGGCGAGGACCAGCGCCAGCTGCTGTCCAGGCGCACCGAATCGGTCCGCCGCGGTTCGTCCTCGTTGCGTTGGCTGCGGGTGACCGCGGTCTGGCTGAAGACACCGCGGCCGGCCCCGAACAGGCGCAGTTCGGCGAAGGCGCTGGTGCTGTCGCTGTGGTCGTCGCGGCTGCTGTAAAGATCGTAGTTGAACAACAGGCCGGGCGAGGCGCTGGCAGTGGGGATGTCGGTGCCCGGTGCGTTGAGGCGCGTGGTCGCCAACGACAGCAGCGACAGCGGCGCATCGATCGCCACGCGTTGCAGCGAAGCGTCGTAGCGCACGCTGACGCCGTCCAGGCTGTCGGGCGCGAGCGATTCGGCCTCGCCGCGGCCGTCGAGGACGAAGCCGATCTGGCGCAGGGTGGCGACGCTGGCGAACAAACGGCCCTCGCGCAACTCGAACGGTTGCGGCGTGCCGTAGGCGGTGTGGTTGAGGCTGACTTCGAGATAGAGCTGCAGCGGTGCGCTGGCGGCATTGCTCTCGCCGGCGCGGGCCAGGATCAACGGCGGCAGCTCCGCCGCATGGCTCGCAGGCGATGCCAGGAGCAGGCCGGCGGACATGGCTTCAGCGAGCCGGCGAGTCCAGCGCCAGCGTCCGCTCGGTCGATTCGCCATTGATCCTCGCTTTGAACGTGCCCGGACCGCGCAGCAACTCGGTCGGTGCCGCCAACGGCCAACGCATTCGCTGGCCGGCCAGGGCATAACCGAACAGGCCCGACCCGATCGCATGACGGCCTCCCTGCGCATCGACGAATACCAGATCGGCCAGCTGCGCATGCTGGCCGCCGCGGTTGTGCACGCTTAAGCGCGCTTGCTCGCCTTCGAAGCTCAGTTGCGCGCGCAGCTCGGGTGCGAGGGCCGCGTCCCCCGCCGGAGCGAGGAACACCGGGACCGAATAGCGCAGTACGAATTGCAGGCCGGCCGGGCGGTCCTGATCGCCCGGCGGCAGTTCGTCGACGATCAGCCGGTAGCTTTCTTCGGCGGCGGGCGGCGCACCGAGCCGGATCACCCGCACCAACTGCCGCGCCCCCGGCGCCAGTTCCAGCATCGGCGGGCTGATCGCCAACGCGCGCGTCGCTTCGAACCGTTCCTCGTCGTTTTCCTGGATCCAGCGATACACGCGGACCTGGGCCTGCAGCGGCTTGCTGCCGGTGTTGCTGAGCCACAGGCCGTCGGCGCTCTGCTTGGCCTGCAGAGTCAGCGAGGTGGGCGTGACCTGGAGCCCGGCCGCAACCGCCGGTGCCATCGCGAGCACGCCCCATACGGCCGCGACGGCGAGAGCGGCACGGACGGCATGCAGGAGCCGGCGGCCGCTCATCTCTCCCTGTCCGGTCAGTAGGTCACCGTGGCGGTTACCACGTCATTGTAAGTAGCAGCGGGAAAGTTGGCGCTCGGCGCCCTGCCGTAGACCGGCAGGTTCTGGGCCGCACCCGTGCCGCTGCCTGCAAGGACGTTGCCGCCGCCACCGGTGGTGCTGCCCCAGACGTCGCCGGCGCCGCGTGCGGCGGCGCGATAGAGCTGATAGGGCACTTCATTGGTGCCGTCGCTCATCGCGCGGCTGTTGACGTCGGCGCCGTTCTGGCCGTTGTCGAGTGCGATCGTATAGGCCGTGCCCGGCGTGCAGTTCACGGTCAGCTGGCCCTGCTGGTCGACGTTGGTCGCGGTCGAGGCGACCGTGCCGAAATTGACGTCGGTGGCGGCGACGGTGTGGATGTCGCAGGTGCTGGTGATGGTGATGGTGACGTCGAACTGGGTGGTGTCATCGGCGGCGTAGGCCGGCGCGATGCCGGCTACGAGGATGGCTGCGAGCAGACGGGTCGGGGAAAGACGCATGGATCGATGCTCCTGCGCTGATCGCGCTCTGACGGTCCGGCGTTTTTGCCGGATCTGCCTGTTAAGAACGCATAAAACATGCCATTCAGGGCACAGTAGTCGGACATAAACGGACACAGGGTGATCGCAGTCACGAATATGTTCTAAGGCCCATTCAGATCTATTTTTGTGATGTAAATCACGGTTTTATCGTCACGCCGAAAATGAGCGCTAGTCGACGTAATGCGTCAACTAGTGTGCTTTCTTGGTGGTGCCCGGGTGAACGGCTTGTGTCGGCCGGAGTGCGCCGCCAAGATGCCCGTCCGCGACTGGGGAGCCGCACCCGATGTCCATCGTCCGACGCGCCTGCACCGCGCTGTTGTCGACCGTTGCCCTGTTGGCGGCGGCCGGCTGCGAGCGCGAAGCGCCGCCCGCCGATCCGGTGCCGACCCTGCCGGCACAGGCCGTGACCCAGTTGGTCGCGGATCTGCGCCGCAACGACCTGGCCGCCTACGCCCGCCATGCCGTGCCGCCGCAATTGCATGCCCGCCTAGAGACGGCCTGGCGCGAAGGCCGCACGGTCTGGCCGCTGACCGAGCTGCCGCTGGACGACCGGTTCCCGAGCTTCATCGCCGCGCTGGCCGCGCAGGACGCCGAGCGCACCCTGGTCGCGACCTATCGTCGCCAGTTCGCCGGCGCCGACAAAGAATTGCATTCGGCGGCCAAGACCATGGGCCTGTTCGCGATTCAGTACGTGCGCAGTGAGGCCGGCTACAGCGACACCGAGCGCGACCACCATGCCCAGTTGATCGCGGCGATGAGCGCTTGGGCGCAGGGCGCGCCGCTGGGCGATTCGGCGCGGGCGCGGGTGGCGATTCCGCAGTTGGTATCGGCCGCGCGCGCGACCGGATTGGCGGCGCCGGACGCCTTCGCCCGCACCGGCATGGACCGCAGCCTGCGTCGGCTCGGGCCCTTCGTCGAGCGGCTCAAGCAGGTCGTGAACGGCTACGGCCTCGACCTCGACGCCGCTCTCGCCAGCGTGCAGACCAGCCTGGCCGAGCAGACCGGCGACACCGCGCGGGTGCGGGTGCGTTACGAACTCGCCGGCGAAGCGGTCGATGCCTACGTGCTGGTCGAGCGCCGCGACGGCCGCTGGTACCTCAGCGACGTGCTGCGTCACGCCGAGACCGAAGCGCAGGCACCGCCGAAGCCGACGCGGGTGGAGCCGCCGGCGGCGGCCGAAGGCAAGCCGCTACAGGCGAATGCCCCGGCCGAAGGCAAGCCGTCGCAGGCGAATGCTCCGGCCAAGGGCAAGCCGCAGCAGGCGACCGCCCCGGTCAAGGGCAAGCCGTCGCAGGCGACCGCCCCCGCCAACAGCAAACAGGCGCCAGCGACCGCTCCGGCCGCACCCGCGCCGGCGCGCTGAGCCTGGCTCCGCCTGGGTTTCGCGGCGGCCGGCGTAATTGCGGGGCCGGTTCGAACGGCCCGGTTCAGGCGGCCCGATAGGTCAGGCGCGCGCCGAAGCCGAATAGGCATAATGATCGGGATGCCGAAACAAACGCCCCTGCCTTTCCCCGACGCCGCTTCGGCCGACTCCGCACGCACGCCGGTCGACGCCTCGGACCCGGCCGCTGCCGCCGATCCTTCCGCCGAACACGTGCCTGCTGGGCCGGTCGATGCCGAAGCGGCCGCCGCGTCCGACGAGCGCGCGAGTGCGATCGCCGACGAACTCGCCGAACCTGCGTTCGAGCCCGAGGTCGAGTCCACCGTCGAACCTGCCGTCGAAGCCGAATCCATGAGCGAGCGCGTCGCCGAAGCCGCCGACGAGATCCGGTCCGAGCCTGCGCTCGCCGCTTCGCCTGCGCCCGCCGAGCCCGAGCCCGAGCCCGAGCCCGAGCCCGAGCCCGATCAGCCCGAACTGCCGATCGCCGCGCCGCCTGCGGCTGCGGGCGAGTCGCGTCCGGGCGCGCCGCCGGCGCATCGCCCGTGGTGGGCGCGCCTGCTCGGCAAGATCATGGCGCCGTGGGTGTCGCTGACCATCGAGCCGAAGGCGCCGTCCGAACATATCGCCGAGGAGTGGCACGGCCGCCCGGTCTGCTACGTGCTCGAAGACTACGGTCTGTCGAATGCGTTGATCCTCGAACGCGCCTGCCGCGAGAGCGGCCTGCCGTCGCCGCTGCAGCCGTTGCCGGGCGACCCGCTCGGCCGTAAGCGCGCCTATGTCGCGCTGTCGCGGCGCCACGCCGGCACCTTGGCGCCGTCCGGTCCGCCCTCGGCCAAGACTCACTCCGGTTCGCTCGCGCGTCTGCTCGACGCGCATCGCAACGACCCCGCGCTCGATGTGCAGTTGGTGCCGGTATCGATCTTCGTCGGCCGCGCGCCGGACCGCAGCAGCGGTTGGTTCTCGGTGTTGTTCTCGGAAAACTGGACCCTGGTCGGCCGCTTCCGCCGCCTGCTCGCGATCGCCCTCAACGGCCGCCACGCCACGGTGCGGTTCTCGCCGCCGGTGTCGCTGCGCGGCATCGTCGACGAAGGCCTGCCGTCCGAACGCACCGTGCGCAAACTCTCGCGCGTGCTGCGCACCCACTTCCGCCGCATCCGCGCGGCGGTGATCGGCCCCGACCTGTCGACCCGGCGCATGCTGATCGACCGCGTGCTCGCTTCCGAACCGGTCAAGGACGCGATCGCCGACCAGGCCCGTCGCGACAGCAGCAACAGCACCGAAGCGTGGAAGAAAGCCCACGCCATGGCCTACGAGATCGCGGCCGACTATTCGCATCCGGTGGTGCGCTCGCTGAGCTTCATCCTGACTCCGGTGTGGAACCGCATCTACCGCGGCGTGCTGGTGCATCACCTCGACCAGCTCAAGCAGGACGCGCCCGGCCACGAAGTCGTCTACGTGCCTTGCCATCGCAGCCACATGGACTACCTGTTGTTGAGCTATCTGCTCTACACCAAGGGCATTGTGCCGCCGCACATCGTCGCCGGCATCAACCTCAACCTGCCGGTGGTCGGCTCCATCCTTCGCAAGGGCGGCGCCTTCTTCATCCGTCGCAGCATCCGCGGCAGCGCGCTGTACTCGGCGATCCTCAGCGAATACGTCGCCCAGCTGGTCTCGGGCGGTTATTCGATCGAGTACTTCATCGAAGGCGGGCGCTCGCGCACCGGCCGTCTGCTGCCGCCGAAGGGCGGCATGATCGTGATGACCGTGCGCGGCTTCCTGCGCCAGCCGACCCGGCCGGTGCTGTTCCAGCCGATCTACGTCGGCTACGAGAAGCTCATGGAGGGCAACAGCTACCTCGACGAGCTGTCCGGCAAGCCGAAGGAAAAAGAATCGATCTGGCAGCTGCTGTGGGGCATTCCCAAGGTACTGCGCTCCAACTACGGCCAGGTGGTGGTGAACTTCGGCGAGCCGATCCGGCTCAACGACATGCTCGCCCAGCACGCCCCGGAGTGGGACGGCCGCCCGCTCGACGAGGAAGACAAGCCGAGCTGGCTGTCGGCGACGGTCGATGCGGTCGCCGAACAGATCCAGGTCAACGTCAACCGCGCCGCCGACGTCAACCCGATCAACCTGCTCGCCCTGGCCCTGCTGTCGACGCCGAAACACGCGATGGGCGAGGCCGACCTGCTCGCGCAGATCGCCCTGTCCAAGACCTTGCTGGCCGAGCTGCCGTATTCCGACCGTGTCACCGTCACCCCGCACACGCCGCAGGAAATCGTCGCCCACGGCGAAGAGATCAACGTGCTCGAACGCATCGCCCATCCGCTCGGCGACGTGCTCGGCGTCGACGGCGACGACAAGGCGGTGCTGCTGAGCTATTTCCGCAACAACGTCCTGCACCTGTTCACCGCGGCCTCGTGGATCGCCTGCTGCTTCCAGCACAACCGCCGCATGAGCCTGGCCGGCGTGTTGCGCCTGGGCCGCAGCGTGTACCCCTTCCTACAGGCCGAGCTGTTCCTGCCGTGGAGCGAGGACGAATTCGCCGAGCGCCTGGTGCGCACGGTCGACGTGTTCGTCCGCTCCGGCTTGCTCGAACGCGTCAGCGAAGACGACGGCGGCATCCTCGCCCGCAACGCCGGCCAGACCGACGAAGTGTTCCGCCTGCGTGCGATCGGCCACTCCTTGCAGCAAGCTTTCGAGCGTTACTACATCGCCATTTCGGTGCTGGTGAAGAACGGCCCCGGCACCATGTCGGCCGGCGAACTCGAAAGCCTGTGCCAGCTCGCCGCTCAGCGCCTGTCGCTGCTGTACGCGCCGGCCGCGCCGGAGTTCTTCGACAAGACCTTGTTCCGTGGCTTCATCCAGAAACTGCGCGAGCTGCGCCTGGTCTGGCCCGACAGCGAAGGCAAGCTCGCCTTCGACCAGCGCCTGGATGCATGGGCGAAGGACGCCAAGGTCATTCTGGGCCGCGAGTTGCGGCATACGATCGAGAAGATCAGCCCGGAGATGGCGGCGAAGCCGGAGCCCAAGACTTCGGCGGACGCCTGAGTCCGCCACTGGTTCTCTTGCATGTCCCTTTGGATTCCGCTCCCCCTGTAGGAGCGGCGTGAGCCGCGACGCGGTTGCTGTTGCCGTTGCCGTTGCCGTTGCCGTTGCCGTGATGAGCTTGGCGCAGTACCGGACTCGCGAGAACACCTGGAGACCCGGAGGGCGGCGCACAGGACGTGCGCCGTTTTTCGATAAGACAGGGACGTCTTATCGAAAAATCCCGGCGCAGGCATCGCACTCGTGGCTTGTGCCCTTGCAAGGAGAGCCCTTTTCTTTGGTTACCTTTGACCGAAGGGAATCCAGACGGACTTTTGGGCTTAGCAAAAGAAAGTAACCCGGCCGCGTCAGCGGACGGAAGCTCTGCTCTTGCTTATGGCTTCTTCAGAAACAAGATCAGGATCAAACGCCTAAAGCTTCCGCCACTAAAGCGGCGGGTAACTTTCTTTTGTCTAAAGCAACAAAAGAAAGTCACCAAAGAAAAATGCTTTTGTTTTGAATCACAGGCCCGCACGATCGGTGCCGACGCAGGGCTTTTTCATACGGGACATCCCTGTCCCGATGAAAAACGGCCCGCATCCCTGCGGTCCGCCCTCCGGGTCTTCGATTGCCTTCGCTAGTGCGAGGCGACGCACGGCAACAGCAAAATCCTTACGGCAACGGCAACGGCAACGGCAACGGCAACGGCAACGGCAACGGCAACGGCAAGGGCAAGGGCGCTTTGGGGTAGGAGCGGCGCAAGCCGCGACCAAGGCATCCGCAGAGGCAGCAACGCCGACGTCATTGAGCGAAGTCCGCGGCCATCGCGGCATAGAGCGGCAGACCACGCCCGAGCGCTTCCGCATCCGGCCACTCGGCCCCTGACCCGCGTCACTGCAAACCGTGACGACAGACGGGTACCATCGCCGGGTTCCCGTCCGGCTGCCGTCGATGTCCACGTCCTCGCTGTCCACGCCGACGCTGTCGGTGCCTTCCGCATCTTCCGCCGACTCCGGCGCCATTGGCGTGGCCGCCCAGGGCGGCGCGTGGCGCGAGATCCCCGCGCTCGGCGCACGCCTGCTCTGGCGCCATTGGCCGGCGTTGACGTTCTGGTTCTTCGCCCAGCGGGTCTGCTACGACCTGTTGATGGGGCTGGCGGTCAAGCTCGGCGAGCGTTCGGTGCTGCTGTCGTTCGCGGTGCTGTCGGTGCTGATCGTGACCCAACTCGCGGGCACCATCCTGATGTTCCAGTCGCTGCGGCCGTCGTTGCCGATGCTCGCCGGCGGTGCGACCACGCCGGACACGGCGGCGGTGCGCAAGCAATGGATCACTGCGCTGGCCATCGCGATGCTGCCGTTCTTCGCCTACTACGCCGGTTGGGGCCTGCTCGAAGACCTGCGCCGCAACTTCCGCACCGCCTACATCTTCAGCGTCTGGGAAAAGGAAAACCTCAACGAGGTGCTCAAGCTCAAGGGCTTGTGGATCGCGCTTGCGGTGGCCTGGGCGGTGCGCTGGTTCAGCAAGCGTCGCGCCGAAGCCACCGGGCATGCGCTGTGGAACGTGGTCGCGACCAGCTGCGAAGCCTACTGGGTGTTCGTGGGCGTGGCCGCCATCGCGCAAGTCATGAACGGCCTGAAGGACTGGTGGCACGAGCGGGTGGTCTATGCCGCCGTGACCCAGTGGTGGGACGACCCGATGTCGGCGTTCAAGCTGCTGACCCCGGCCAAGAAGGGCATCGTGCCGGTCTGGGACATCGTCGGCACCGCTGCCGGTGCGGTGGTGCTGCCGCTGATCTGGCTGGCGATCACCGCGATCATCTACGGCATCGATCTGCGCCGCGCGCAGCGCCTCGACGGTGCCGACGAAACCCTCGGCAAGGTCAGCGCGCGCTTCAAGTCGATGCATTTCAGCTTGCGCATGCTGGCCGACAAGGCCAGCGCCGGCTGGACCAGCAAGGGCGTGCCGGTGGTCAACAGCCTGCGCCTGGTGCTGCGCGCCGGCCTGCCGGCCTTGCTGACCTTGTGCGTGTGCTGGCAGTTGTTGTCGTACATCGACTCGTGGTCGTGGCGCTTGATGGAACATGTGGTTGGGCCGAAGGACCCGGAATGGCAGAACGTCGTCGGCCAGCCCTTGGCGGTGTTCCTCAACACCCCGTTGTCGTTCCGCACCTCGTTGTTCACCGATGTCTTGCGAGTCGTGTTGTTGGCTGCGACGTTCGATCGCGCCATTGCAAGGTTGCCGCGTTCGGCTTGAGCCTCGGCCGTTGCCGTTGCCGTTGCCGTTGCCGTTGCCGTAATGATTTTGCTGTTGCTGTGCGCCGATTCGCACTAGCGAAGGCAATCGAAGACCCGAAGGGCGGCGCGCAGGGATGCGCGCCGTTTTTCATCGGGACAGGGATGTCCCGTATGAAAAAGCCCTGCGTCTGCACCGATCGTGCGGGCTGGTGATTCAAAGAAAAGCATTTTTCTTTGGTTACCTTTCTTTTGTTGCTTATGACAAAAGAAAGTAACCCGCCGCTTTAGTGGCGGAAGCTTTAGGCGTTTGATTTTGTTTCTTTAGAGCCTTGAGCAAGTGCAAAGCTTCCGCCCGCTAACGCGGCCGGGTTACTTTCTTTTGCTAAGCCCAAAAGAAAGGTAACCAAAGAAAAGGGCTCTCCTTGCAAGGGCACAGGCCACGAGTGCGATGCTGTCGCCGGGATTTTTCGATAGGACATCCTTGTCCTATCGAAAAACGCCGCACGTCCTGTGCAGCGCCCTCCGGGTCTCCACTTGACCGGTAAAGCGGCAAAGCAGATCAAAATCTCGGCAACGGCAACGGCAACGGCAACGGCAACGGCAACGGCAACGGCAACGCCGCTGAAGCGGATGCGCGCATCGCGATCGACGACGGACACGGAATGTAGGTGGTCGCGGCTCGCGCCGCTCCTACCCAGGAGCCCGAGCTGCGGGAAGTGACGGCGCGAGATCGGGGCAGTGCGGTTGCGGCTCATGACCGAAGGAAATCCAGTAGGACGCCGCTCCTACAGAAGCCGAGCGCGAGCCCGAGCGAGTCGGTACGAGCTTGCGCGGATCCAGCGCGAGGCCGCGCCGATCAAAGCGCAAAGCGCAAATACCGGCCCTTGGACGTCTGCGAATTACGCAAGTCGATCCGCGCCTGCAATCCTTCGAGCCGCTGCGTACGCGGCAACAGATAGGCGTGCTGGAAGCGGAACGGGCGGCCCGGCAGGGCGATGATCGATTTGTATTGCGCGTCGTAACCGCTGCCGCAGGTGTTCGGCAGCTTGGCGCCGCTCAGCCGCGGCAGGCCGGCCGGATTCGCGTCCCACAAGCGGCCCTGCGCATCGGACACCTGGCCCTTGCACAGGTCCAGGGCCTTGGCCTGGGTGCCGGAATCGGCGATCACTTCGAATTGCAGCAGCAAAACTCCGGCGTCCTTGCGCAAGGGGCCGCCGATGCGCGGGTCGCGCGGGGCCAGGGCTTCGGCCGAGACCAGGCGCCAACGCGCGCCTTCGTACTGCGCCCACTCGCCCTTGGGCACGTCGATGGCGTGCGAGGGGTGACGGTTCTGGTAGGCCTGCAAGGCCTCGCGGTAGGGCGCATAGATCGCCCAGGCGCCGAACACCAGGGTGCCCAGCAGCCACAGTGCGTTGCGCCGCCACCAACCGGCCGGAGCCGTGCGGGCGGTGTCGAGCTCGGAGGGTTCGGGCGTCATCGGCGCGGAACTTATGGGCGTGGAACTCATGGGCGCAGGTCCAGTACCGGCTTGGCTTCGGCCATCAGCTTGCGCGCGCGCGCCGCATCGATGCCCAGGTCGACGTCGACCAGGCTGTCGCCGCCGCGCGGCAGGCCGTTGCCCCAGTAGAACTGCAGATGGGCGCCCTGCAGACGGTCGGCCGGCACTTCGAAGAACCAGGCGCCGCTTTCCGGCAGGCCGGGGACGACCACGCGCTCGCGCAGGTTGAGGCCTTTGAGTTTCGGCCGGTCCTGGCTGGAGGCGACATAGGTCAGGCCGTCGCGGGTGAGCAGTTGCGCGCCGACGTAGCCGCTCTGGTCGCGTGCTTCGACTTTGGCGACCACCGACAGCCACACCCCGGGGGTGCGCAGCAGATAGTCCTCGGGATGGCTGTAGTCGCCCTTGAGCAGATAGGCGTGCGCGGCCTTGAAGCCGGTGACGTCGACGGCGAAGTTGCGGCCTTCGACCCGGCCCAGGCCTTGCGCGTGCTGCACCAAGGGCGTGTCGCGCTGTTCGTAGCTGGACTCGCCCTTGCGCAAGGCGACCACCGCGATCAGAGCCAGGAGAATCCACAGGGCGTCGCGCCAGCGCCAGCGCGGCAGGCGCCAGGCGGTGCGGGCGGCGGCGGGCGCGCTCACGGCGCCACCGCCCGGTCGCGCAGGTCCTGCACGGCCATCGCGTACTTGGCGGCAGGCTTGCCCTGGACCCAGGCGCCTTCGTCGTTGAGATAGGCCTTGGCCTTGTAGGCGCGAGCGAATACGCCGAAGGTCGCTTGCGGCGTGTAGACGTAATTCTTCGGCAAGGTCCAGACCATGTCGATGCGTTGCTTGAGGCGCGGATGCAGGTCGCCGGCGACGGAGTGGTCGTCGGACCTCATCAGCAGGTCGGACTGGATCGGTTCGCGCTTGCTCGACACCAGGATCAGGTCCTGCTGCGGATAGCCGAACGCGCTGAAGCTGCGCGGCGTGCGGTTTTCGACCTCGACCTGCAGCACCAGGTAGGACTTCGGGTTGAAGGCATCGATGCGGCCGCCGGGCTTGTAGCGCGCGACCCAGGCCCGCAGCGGCGTCACCGCGAGGGCGCCACCCTGGTAGCGATGGCCGGCCTTGTACTCCGGCAAGGGCTTGCTCTTGGCCTGGCCGAAGCCGCCGAGTGCGGCGGTGGCGACGACGGCGACGAGCGCCACCGCCGCAGCGCCCTGCCACCAGGGGTTGCGTGCCGTCTGGACCAGTTCGTCCTTGTTCGCCATGCCGCTGTCTGCCGATCGAGTGGCGGCACCCTATCACAGCGTGAAGGCCGCGCCGCGCGCGGAAATCTCAATACCGGATGCGGCGGCCGCGCGACGCGGGGCCGCGCTTGCGGCTCAGGCCGGTTCGTCGGGAATCAGGGCGCTTTCGAGGCGGGCGATACAGTCCTTGAGCCAGAGCTTGCGCTTCTTCAGGCGCTTGACCGTAAGTTCGTCGGCCTGCGGGTCCAGGCCCAGGCGGTCGATGGCCGCGTTCAGATCGCGATGTTCCAGGCGCAGCTCGGCGAGCTGGCGGGCGGTCTCGGCGGGATCGGCGCTTCCGGTCATGCGCATCAGCTTAGCGCGCCGCCACGACCAACGTCATCGGCCCCCTCGATCGGCGCGCGGGCGGTGTTCACCGACCCGTAGCGTAGAATTGGCGCCCTCATGAGCATCGTCCTGCCCCTCGCCGAACCGACCCGTCCCGCCCGCGCCGAGGCCCGCCGCGGCAGCGACGGCGAACGCCTCGCCACCCGCCTGCGCCATCAGGTCGGCCGGGCAATCGCCGATTTCGGCATGATCGAAGAGGGCGACAAGGTCATGGTCTGTCTGTCCGGCGGCAAGGACAGCTACACCCTGCTCGACGTCCTGCTGCAGTTGCAGAAGAAGGCGCCGGTGAAGTTCGAGCTGGTCGCGGTGAACCTGGACCAGAAGCAGCCCGACTTTCCCGAGCACGTGCTGCCGGCCTACCTCGAATCGATCGGGGTGCCCTACAAGATCCTCGAGCAGGACACCTATTCGGTGGTGACCCGGGTCGTGCCCGAGGGCAAGACCATGTGTTCGCTGTGCTCGCGCCTGCGGCGCGGCGCGCTCTACACCTATGCCGAGGAACAGGGCTTCACCAAGATCGCCCTGGGCCACCACCGCGACGACCTGGTGGCGACCTTCTTCCTCAACCTGTTCTTCCACGCCAAGCTCAGCGGCATGCCGCCCAAGCTGCTGTCCGACGACGGCAAGCACGTGGTGATCCGGCCGCTGGCCTACGTGCGCGAGGACGACATCGTCGACTACGCCGCGATCAAGGGCTTCCCGATCATTCCCTGCAACCTGTGCGGCTCGCAGGAGAACCTGCAGCGCAAGCAGGTCAAGCGGATGATGGACGCCTGGGAACGCGAGACGCCCGGCCGCATCGAGACCATCTCGCGCGCGCTCGGCGACATCCGCCCCTCGCAGTTGAGCGATCCGAAATTGTTCGATTTCCTCGGCCTGGGACAGGCCGGCGGCGTGCCGGCCGCCGACGCGCCGGTGTGGCTGGACGCAACGATTGATACCAACGACGCGCAGACTGGATGAGGCGTCGTTTCTTCGGCCCCGCCTCAGGGGCTTCATCGCGATATGACTCTGAAGTTTCCGGATTCCCGCTTTTGCGGGAATGACGAGCCAGAGCATTCGACTCCATTCCTCTCCAATTCGGTCCTTCGATGTTCTTTCGCAATCTGACCTTCTTCCGCTTTCCCACCACCCACAAACTCGACGAACTGGATAAAGGCCTGGAAGAGTGCAGGCTCAAGCCGGTCGGTCCGCTTGAACTGTCCTCGCGCGGTTTCATCTCGCCGTTCGGCCGCGACGCCGAGGACGCGATGATGAGCAACCGCATCGGCGACGCGATCTGGCTGACCTCGGGCGGCGAAGACCGTCTGCTGCCGGGTTCGGTGATCAACGACATGCTGGCCAAGAAGCTCGCCGAAATCGAGCAGAAGGAAGGCCGCAAGCCCGGCGGCCGCACCCGCAAGCGCCTCAAGGACGAGCTGATCGTCGACCTGATGCCGCGCGCCTTCATCAAGCCCAGCCGCACCGACGCGATGATCGATCTCGAACACGGCCTGGTCATCGTCGACACCTCCAGCCGCAAGACCGGCGAGAACGTGATCAGCGAGATCCGCCGCGCCATCGGCAGCTTCCCGGCCCTGCCGTTGAACGCCGAGATCGCGCCGCGTTCGATCCTGACCGGCTGGGTCGCCGGCGAAGAATTGCCCGACGGCATCAGCCTGGGCGACGAGTGCGAACTGCGCGACCCGGTCGACCAGGGCGCGGTGGTCAAGTGCCAACGCCAGGAGCTGGAGAGCGACGAGATCGCCAAGCACCTGGAAACCGGCAAGCAGGTCACCCGTCTGGCGCTGACCCTGGACGATCATGTGTCGTTCGTGATCGGCGAGGACCTGGTGGTGCGCAAGTTCAAGCTGCTCGACGGCGCCGTGGACCAGCTCGAACACAGCGAAGGCGACGGCCTGCGCGCCGAACTGGATGCGCGTTTTGCGCTGATGAGCGCGGAAGTGAAGCGTCTGTTCCGGGTGCTGGAATCGGCCCTGAAGCTGAGCAAGGTCGAGGCCTGATCCACGCCGGCTTTCGCACCACAACCCCTCTCCCGCTTGGCGGGAGGGGGTAAGGGCATCGAGTCGCACGCAAAGTGTTTCCGAGGAACTCGATGGTCGAGCGAGCCGCCTCTTCGAAGGTCCTGATACGTCGTCATTGAAGTTTCACTGCGCCGCCGCATCGTCGCAGCGTCCGTGGCGTTATGCTTCGCCCATGGCGGTCCCCCACCCATGACGAGCCTCCTGCGCCTGCTGACCGGCAAGCCGCAAGCCGCCTCGCGCACGGTCTCGCGCGAAACCCTCGCGATCGACCTCGGCAACGGTCACGTGGTCGAGGTCTTGCGGGTGCGCGATCCGCGGGCGCGCCGGATCAAGCTCAGTGTCGATGAACGCGGCCCGCGCCTGACCCTGCCGATGCGCGCCAGCGAGATCGCCGGCCAGCGTTTCGTGATCGAACACGGCGACTGGCTGCTGGCCCAGATCGCCCAGGCCGACAGCGACGCGGCCCGCCTGCAGCCGCACGTCAGCGCGAGCATCCCCCTGCGCGGCGCGGACCTGCCGGTGCGCTGGCAGGTCGCGCGCTACCTGCGCCTGCAACTCAACGAAGACGCGCTCGACATCGCCGCGCCCGAGGCGGTCAACGCAGCCGCGTTGCAGCGCGCGCTGCGCGATTTCTACGAAGGCCAGGCGCGCGCCGATGTCGGCCGCTGGCTGCCGAAGTACCTGCCCGGCCTGCCACGCGCACCGTCGCGGCTGCGTTATCGAGTGATGTCCTCGCAATGGGGTTCGCTCGCGCCCGACGGCGCGCTGACCTTGGACCTGTCGCTGGTGCTGGCGCCGCCGCCGGCGTTCGAGTACGTGCTGGTGCACGAGCTCTGTCACCTGATCCATGCCGATCACTCGCGGGCGTTTTGGCGCGAAGTCGAGGCGCGCTGCCCCGATTGGCGCGATCAGCGCGAGTACTTCCGCGCTTCCGGCCGCAGCCTCAAGGCCGGCCTGCGCCGCTTGATCGCTGCCGACGCATAAGCCGTCGCTCAGCCGGCTGCCTGATCGGCGCGCTCAGCCGGCGGGTTCAGCCGGCGAGGAAGGCGCGGAACAGTTCGCCGACGTCGCGCGGCTGCTCCATGTGCAGGTGATGGGTTCCGGCCAACACGTGCATCTCGCCGCGCGGCAGCAGGGTCGCGCGTTCGCGGCGCAGCTCGTCGGGCATATAGGGCTGGGCCGGGTCGGCCCAGACCATGCAGGTCGGGCTTTCGATCGCCGCGATCAGCGAGCGCATCTGCGCCTCGCTCATGCGCATCGCCGTGGTCAGGGTCAGGCGGGGATCGCTGCGCCAGACGAAACCGCCCTGGCTTTCGTCGCTGCGTACCGGCGCCACGCCGCGTTCGACCAGCAGGCGCGCGACCGGTTCGCTGAGGCTGTTGGCGGTCATGCGCGCGCGCACCGCGGTGGCGATGTCGCCGAACACGCGCAACTGTTTGCCGACCAGCGCGGCCTGGCCGGCGAAGGCCTCGCGCAGGCGCGCGGCGACGCGGTCTTCGTGTTCGGCCAGCGAGCCCAGGGCTTCGATCAGCAACAGTCGGTCGACCCGCTGCGGCGTGGCCGCGGCGACGACGCTGGCGGTGGCGCCGCCGAGCGAATGGCCGAGCACATGGAAGCGATCCCAGCCCAAGGCGTCGGCGACTGCGAGCGCGGCGCGCGCGGCGGTGATCAAGGTGTAGTCGGCGGCCGGCGGCAGATGCGCGCTGGCGCCGTGGCCCGGCAAGTCCGGGGCGACCAGGTCGAAGCCCTCGAACCAGGGCGCGATCGGCACGAAGCTGGCGGCGTTGTCGAGCCAACCGTGCAGGGCGAGCAGGCGCGGCGCGCCGATCTGGCCGTTGCGCAGGCCGGCCAGGCGGCCGAACACGCTGTCGACGGCGAATTCCTGCAGCGCCGTCATCGCTCCCAGGCTCCGAGTTCGCGCCGGGCGATGCCGGCCAGCAGCGCGGCATGCGTCGGCGACTCGTTGAGACAGGGGATATAGCGCAGCTCGCCGCCGTGTTCGGCGAAATCCTCGGCCAGCATCATCGCGACCTCTTCCAGGGTTTCCAGGCAGTCGACCGCGAAGCCGGGCGCGACCACGTCGACGCGCTTGATGCCGCGCGCCGCCAGCGCATCCAGGGTGCCGGCGGTGGATGGCTCCAGCCAGCGTTCGCGGCCGAAGCGCGATTGGTAGGTGAGCGTCCAGGCCGCATCGGGCAGGTTCAGGGCCCGGGCGATGGCGCGCGCGCTGGCTTCGCACTGGCGGGCATAAGGGTCGCCGCCGTCGACGAAGCGTTGCGGCAGGCCGTGGAACGAGAACAGCAGGTGCTCGCCGGCGCCCTCGTTGGCGCGGTGGCGATGGATCGAGTCGGCGATCGCCGCGACCCAGTCCGGATCGTCGTGATAATCGTCGACCAGACGCGTCGCCAGGCCTTCGGCACGGCCGAGCACGTCGCCGACCGAGGCGGTGGTCGAGGTCGAGTACTGCGGATACAGCGGCAGGGCCAACACACGTCGCACGCCCTCGGCCTGCAGCCGTTGCAACAACTGCTTCCACGACGGTTGGCCGTAGCGCATCGCATGCAGCACGCGCGCCTCGGGCAGCTCGTGCTGGACGGCCTGGGCGAGGCGGCGCGTGTGCACGGCCAGCGGCGAGCCTTCCGGCAGCCAGACGCTGGCGTATTTGTTGGCGACCTTGCCGCTGCGCAGGGGCAGGATGGCGAAATGCAGCAGCGGGCACCACAGCCAGCGGCTCATGTCGACGACCCGGCGGTCGTGCAGGAACTCGGACAGATAACGGCGCACCGCGCGCGTGTTCGGCGCATCGGGCGTGCCGAGATTGACCAGGACCACGGCGGTGTCGGCGGTGGAGGGGGCGTCGCGGTCGGTGATGCTGGCGGTTGCGGGCATGGGCATAGGATGACACCCGGCGCCCCGCCTGCGAAATCTCCGCGGGATCGAAGTTTTCGATGGCAGCGATAGGCGGGGGCGGATGAGGTGGCGAGACGCTGTGTCGCTCGGGCGTTCGTACGTGCGTGTCGCAGGTCCCGCGTCGGTGTGCGCCCGATCGGCGATCATGTCCGGAGGGAGCGACGCCACGCGCCCCTGGACCAGATATCCCGACCGCAGCCGTATCCTGGAGAAGCGCGCGTGAGCAAAGCCGTACTGAAGATTGCCGTACCGACGATAGCGGGGTTGATCCTGGGATCCAGCCTGCCCCTGGCCGCACAACAGATTCCCGATCGCGACTACCGCGCGCCGATCCTGGCGCCGACCTACGCCAAAGGCACCGGACCGGTGGTGTGCCTGGACGAGGCCCACCATAACTTCCACACCCTCGACGGCCGCTATTGGTCGTTCGGCGAGCTGTTGCGCCGCGACGGCCATTCGGTGCGGCCGCTGCGCGGCAGGCTCGAGGCGGCGACGCTGGCGCCGTGCGCGATCGTGGTGATCGCCAATGCGCAGCCGAGCGATGCCGATTGGAACGACTACCCCAGCCCCACCCCGTCGGCCTTCAGCGACGCCGAGATCCGCGCGACCCGGCGTTGGGTCCAGCGCGGCGGCAAGCTGTGGCTGATCGCCGACCATATGCCGCTGGCGGGCGCGGCGGCGTCGTTGGCGCGGGCGTTCGGGGTCGAGTTCAGCGACGGCTTCGCGATGCCGGGCTTCGACGCCGATCCGCAGCGGCGTGCGGCGATCTTCAAACAGCCGACGCTGTTCCGGCGCAGCGACGGCACCCTCGTCGCGCATGCCGTACTGCGCGGTCGTCGCAGCGGCGAAACGGTGACCCAGGTGCGCAGTTTCACCGGCCAGGCCTTCCGCTTGCCGGATGGTGCCGAGTCGGTGCTGGCGCTGCCGTCGGGCTATGTCTCGCTGCAACCGCTCAAGCCCTGGCAATTCCATGCCGATACGCCGCAGATTCCGGTCGCGGGCTGGTCGCAGGGCGCGGTATTGCGGGTGGGGGCAGGACGCGCTGCGTTCTTCGGCGAGGCGGCGATGTTCACCACGCAGCTGCAAGGTCCGGATAAGTGCCCGATGGGCATGAATGCGCCCGGGGCGGAGCAGAATTTCCAGCTCGCCTTGAACGTAGCGCATTGGCTGTCGGGCCGGCTCGACGCCGACGCGCCCTCGCCGAAGCCGGCGCGATAAGCGCGCGGCCGCATTGCGCCGGTTCGCGCAGTGCGGCCGCGAGCCGGCCGCCCTTCAGCCGCGATTCGGCGAAGATTCATCGCCGAATCGCTAGCCTCGCAAAAGGCTCGTTCCTGCGATCGGGCCCGTTACGATGAACGTGCCCGCTGCGCGTTCGCGACCTGCCCAACCGGCGCTGTCAAGCCGGTGCAGCGTCGATGCGACGTACCGTCGAGCGCGCCGAGCATGTTCTACTTCCGAACATGTCTGTTTCCGCCGTCCGCCGGAGTCCCCCATGCCCCGTTCCTTGCCTCGCGTCCTGAGTCTGAGTCTCGCCCTGAGCCTGGGTATCGCCGCCACCGCCGCCGTGGCCGGCCCGACCGAGGATCAACGCGCACGCGACGCGGTGCGCGTGCTCGGCGACATCCAGCAAATTCCCGAATCCTCGATTCCCGACAAGCTGTTCGACGAAGCGCGCGCGATCGTCGTGGTGCCCGACACGCTGAAGATCGGCCTGGTCGTCGGCGGTCGCCGCGGCCACGGCCTGGTCTCGGTCAAGAACCCGGACGGCACCTGGTCGAACCCGAGCTTCGTCAAGCTCACCGGCGGCAGCTTCGGCTTCCAGGCCGGCGTGCAGTCCTCCGACATCGTCCTGGTGTTCCGCGGCGACCGCGGCCTGGATTCGATCGTCAACGGCAAGGTCACCCTCGGTGCCGACGCCAGCGTCGCCGCCGGCCCGGTCGGCCGCACCGCCGCGGCCGCCACCGACGGCCAGCTCAAGGCCGAGATCTGGTCGTGGTCGCGCGCACGCGGCCTGTTCGCCGGCATCGCTCTCGACGGCGCCGCGCTGTCGATCGACGACGACGCCAACCAGGCCGTCTACGGCGAAGGCAGCACCCCGCGCATGATTTTCGAGGGCCGCGCGAACGGCCAGCCGTCCACTGCCGTGGTCGATTTCCGCGACCGTCTCGAAGAGGCCAGCGCGACCGCGCGCGCCAACCGCACCGCCGAGGACCAGCGCCCCGCGCTCGGCGCCACGGTCTATCCGGAATCCGGGATCACCCCCGCCCAAGCCGCGGCCGCTGCCCAGGCCGCGCCGGCGCGGACCCGCCTGGCGCCGGCCGAGCCGGCCCAGCCGCAGCCCGTTCAGGGCCAGCCGCAGCCGTTCGAGACCGTGCCGGCCAACCCGGCCAAGGTCGAACCGCTGCCCTGATCGGCCTGCCGGTTGCGGTTCGATGGCGGCCGCATGACGGTTCGCCAACGGCCGCGCCGGTGCGTGACCGCAGGCTCATTAGCCCGTGGCCGGGCAGTGTCGATCTGTATCGGACGGCCGGTGCCGCAACCTTCTGTTACAAAGGTTGCGGTATCCTCACGGCCCCGGTTGCGCGCATCGACATCGCGCCGGCCGCGGACGAGCTGATCGGACCAGCCGGCTTGAGGTTCTCATCCACTATCAACGGGTTTAACGGGACACCGCCATGGGCAGCATGAGTTGGATTCACTGGGTCGTCGTCCTGCTGATCGTCGTTCTGGTTTTCGGCACCAAGCGTCTGGGCAACATCGGCAAAGACGTCGGCGAAGCCGTGAAGGGCTTCAAGAAGGGCATGCACGACGACGACAAGCCGACGCAGCAGCTCAACGACGAAACCCGTCAAGACAACGCCTCCGACAAGACGCCGTCCTCGCGCAACGACGAGCACACCCCGCGCTGACGCTCGCGGCCCCGACGCGCTCCGCCCTTCCGCAGGCCAGCCCCAGACCATGTTCGACATAGGCTTCTCGGAAGTCTTCGTGATCGCGATCGTGGCTTTGATCGTGCTCGGTCCCGAACGCTTGCCCAAGGCCGCGCGCTTCGCCGGTCTGTGGGTGCGGCGCGCCCGGGCGCAGTGGTATTCGGTCAAGTCCGAACTCGAGAACGAACTCGCCGACGAGGACCTCAAGCGCAGCCTGCGCCAGGCCCAGGACGACCTGCGCGACGTGCAGGGCCAGTTGCGCGACAGCGGCCGGGCCATGCGCGACGAAGTCGATGCCATGAACCGCAGTATCGCCGCGCCGGTCGGCGCCGCCGCCAGCCAACCCGAGGACGTCCCCGCCGACAGCGCGACCGCCTCCGGCGACGCGCACGGCGCCGAGCCGGCTGAGCAAGCGCCGGCCGAGCAAGCGCCGGCCGAGCCGGCCGCGGACGCACCGCCGACCCACGATTACGCCAGCGCCGCCTTGCCGGACTACCGCCCCTCCTCCAAGACACCGACGCCGAACGATGAACGACGCTGAATCCCGCGCGCCGCACGCCGGCGGCCCCGGCGACGATGCCTCGCCCGAACCGCGGCTGCTCGATCACCTGATCGAACTGCGCGCACGCCTGCTGCGCGGCGTGACCGGCCTGATCGTCGTCTTCCTCGGCTTTCTGCCGTTCGCCAACAAGCTCTATCACTACCTGGCGACGCCGCTGCTGGCCAAGCTGCCGGCCGGCAGCCAGCTGATCGCGGTGGAAGTCGCCTCGCCGTTCTCGGCGCCGCTCAAGCTGGCGTTCTTCGCCGCGCTCATGGTCACCATGCCGTGGCTGCTCTACCAGGCCTGGGCCTTCGTCGCGCCCGGCCTGTACCGGCGCGAGAAACGCCTGGCCCTGCCGCTGCTGGTGTCGGCGCTGGTGTTGTTCTACGCCGGCTGCGCGTTCGCGTTCTTCCTGGTGCTGCCGTCGGTGTTCGGTTTCCTGGTCAAGGTCACCCCGGTCGGCGTGGCGATGATGACCGACATCAACGCCTACCTGGATTTCGTGCTGATCCTGTTCCTGGCCTTCGGCATCAGCTTCGAGGTGCCGGTGGCGCTGGTGATCCTGGCCCTGCTCGGTTGGGTCACCCCGGCCCAGCTCAAGGAAGCGCGCGGTTACGCGGTGGTCGGCATCTTCGTCATCGCCGCGGTGATCACCCCGCCGGACGTGGTCTCGCAGCTGATGCTGGCGATTCCGATGTGCATCCTCTACGAGATCGGCATCATCGCCGCGAAGTGGGTGGCCTCCGACCGTCGCGACCGCGACGGCGAGGACGACGCTTCGAGCGGGGACGCGCGCGACCGATGAGCGCACCGGCGAGCGCGCCGGCCGGGTTCTGGCCGCGCTACGCGGCCTGGTCGTTGGATGCGGCCGCGGTCGCCGCGGCGACCAGCGTCATCGGCGCCGGCCAGTGGCTGGCCCTGGCCGAATCGGCCCGGCGGGCCTATGCGGCGATGGCCGCGCGCACCGCCGAGGTGATGGCCGATTCGGTGCTCGACGACCTGTCATTCGGCGGTTTCGCGCAACGGCTGCTCGCCGATCCGGCCCTGCATGCGGCAGCCACGACCACGGTGACCGCACTGACCGCGCTGGTGTTCGGCTGGATGCTCGCCTTCGCACTGCTCGGCGCGGTGTATGAGCTCGGTTTCGTGCTGTCGCCATGGCAGGCTACGCCCGGCAAGCGTGCGCTGGGCCTGCGCGTGACCGGCATGGACGGACAGGCGCTCGGCCTGGGCCGCATCGCCCTGCGTTATTTCGGCGGCGGTCTGTCGTGGCTGAGCTTGAACATCGGCCATCTGCTGGCGATGGCGAAACCCGAACACCGCGCCTTGCACGACCGTCTGGCCGGTGCGCGCGTGGTGCGCGACGGCGACGCGCGCATGCCGCTGTGGGGCTGGGCCTGGGTGTCGCTGCAGCTGTCGGCGACCTTGTTCGCGATGGTCCGGCTGTTCGGCGCGATGCAGGCCACGATGGACGCGGCCGTGTATCAGGCCGGCGGCCTGTAGCTCACCAGCCGCTACCGCGGGCTCAGGCTTCCAGCTGTCCCGGACGCGGCGTCGACGAAGCCTGCTGCGTGACCGGCTGTTCGCCCTGGCCGAACACGTCGCGCCAGGCGTAGTAACAAGTGCCGACCATGACCACCACCACCACCGCGCCGTAGGCCAGGTACAACGAGGCGGCGAGCAGGGCGCCGACCACCGGGTGGATGAGGCTGCCGATCTGCACCAGCACGATCGCGATCACGCTCGCCAGCACCGCCGACACCACCACGCCGAGCACGAACAGCATCGCCGCGAGCAGGTAGGCGCCGAGGTTCCACAGCGAGGCGCTGACGCTGCGCTTGACCGCATCCGACAGGCTCAGCCCCGAGAACATGATCAGCGGCACCGAGATCAGCAGGATCGCGTTGCTGAAATAGTTGAACAGGAACTGCACCAGCATCATCAGGCCCGGGTGATCGGGCTCCGGTGCCGTGGCGACATGGCCGCTGAGCGCGCTGCGCATCATTTCCAGGTACTGCGGCCAGTAATCCTGGCCGGCCAGCCAGATCACCAGCGCGGTGCTGACCAGGGTCAGGGCGATCTGGATCAGGCCCAGCAGGGCGAGCGGGCCGGCCTTGCCCTGGCGCAGCGGCGCGAACAGGTCGCGCGCGCGCGTCGGCCGTCCGGCCTCGGCTTCGCGGATCACGTGCATGAGGCCGGCCAGCAGGATCGGCAGCAACAGCACCAGGGCGACGAACATCGGGATCAGCGCGGTCGCGACGCTGGCCATGTCGGGGTTGGCGCCGCCGGCGAGACTGCGCGCCGGGGTCGCCAGCACCAGCGCCAGCAGATACAGCACCGCCATGAACAGCACCGCGGCGCCGAAGATCGCGCGCGGATTGCGCGTGCCCAGGTTGATCGCGCGGATCAGCCATTGCACGCCGTGGGTCAGCGGTACCTTGCGCATCGGTGGGGTCATCGGATCGATCCTGGCCGTGGGGCCGTATTGCTCGGTGAATACGAAGTCGGTGCAACGAATGAGGCCGGACGGTCGCAGGCCCGCGACCGTGCGGACGCGGCGCTCAGCGCCCGTGCAGCGCGCGCGCGTGGCCGACGAAACGCCGCAGCACGCGCCGTGCGAACGGCGTGGCGCTGACGCTGCCGGCGATGGTCCGGGGGCAATGGCCTTCGTTGCGCAGCGCGTCCTGGCGCGCCCGCACATAGCCGCGCATATGCGTGGCGCTGAATTCGGGGTGGAACTGCACGCCCCAGGCGTTTTCGCCCCAACGGAAGGCGTGGCAGGCATCGTGGGCCGAACGCGCCAGCACGGTCGCGCCGTCGGGCGCGCGCAACACGGTCTGCAAGTGGGTGGCCTGGGCCGGGAACTGATTGGGCAGGCCGGCGAACAAGGGGTCGTCGCCGGCGCTGGCGTGCAGTTCCAGGCCGATCGTGCCCATCTCGCGGCCGGCCGGGTGATTGCCGACTTCGCCGCCGAGCGCGTGGGCGAGCAACTGGTGGCCGTAGCAGATGCCGAACAGCGGCAGGCGCGCGTGCGCGGCCTCGCGCAACCAGGCGGCGCTGCGTTCGCTCCAGTCAGCGCGGTCGGTGACCATCGCGCCCGAGCCGGTGACGATGGCGCCGGCGAAGCCTTCGCGGCTCGGCAGCGGCTCGCCGTGTTCGACGTTGACCACCACGGCCTCGTCGCGATCGAGCCCGGCCGCGACCCGGATCCAATGCGGAAAGCCGCGATGGCGGCGCATGGAGGCGACCGGCTGGCCGGTCTCGAGGATCAGGAAGGGCGGATTCACGGCGTGGCGGCAGGCGGGAGCGGTGCGAAACCAGGGGGAAAGCCCTGGCGCGCAAGGCTCGTCGCTATACTAACCCGCTTTGCTGCACTGCGATGAGACCATGGCCGCGAGCGACCACCCGACCCCGCTGATCACCTTCCAGAGCATGATCCAGCGCCTGAACGCCTTCTGGGCTGAACAGGGCTGCGTGCTGATCCAGCCGCTCGACCTCGAAGTCGGCGCCGGTACCTTCCACCCGGCGACCTTCCTGCGCGCGCTGGGTCCGGAGCCGTGGAACGCCGCCTACGTCCAGCCCTGCCGCCGCCCCACCGACGGCCGCTACGGCGACAACCCCAACCGCCTGCAGCGCTATTACCAGTACCAGGTGGCGATGAAGCCCAGCCCCGACAACATCGTCGAGCTGTACTTCGATTCGCTCAAGGCGCTCGGCGTCGACCCGATGGTGCACGACCTGCGCCTGGTCGAGGACAACTGGGAATCGCCGACCCTCGGCGCCTGGGGCCTGGGCTGGGAAGTCTGGCTCAACGGCATGGAAGTCACCCAGTTCACCTACTTCCAGCAGGCCGGCGGCCTGGAGTGCAAGCCGGTGCTCGGCGAGATCACCTACGGTCTCGAGCGCCTGTGCATGTACTTGCAGAACGTCGACAACGTGTTCGACCTGGTCTGGACCTACGGTCCGGACGGTACGCCGGTGACCTATCGCGACGTCTACCACCAGAACGAAGTCGAGCAGAGCGCCTACAACTTCGAGCACGCCGACGTCGCCGAGCTGTTCCATCGTTTCGACGCCTGCGAAGCCGAAGCGCAGAAGCTGATCGAACTCGGCCTGCCGCTGCCGGCCTACGATCAGGTCTGCAAGGCCAGCCACTCGTTCAACCTGCTCGATGCGCGCCGTGCGATCAGCGTGACCGAGCGCCAGCGTTACATCCTGCGCGTGCGCAAGATCGCCCAGGGCGTGGCCGAGGCCTATCACGCGCAGCGCGAGAAGCTGGGTTTTCCCGGCCTCAAGCGCGCGTCGAAGGCCGAAGCCGCCTGACCCGCCGAAGCCCTTCCCCGCATGCGGGAGAGGGGTTGGGGTGAGGGCCGGCGCCCGAAGTCCGCCTGACCTCGCACCGAACACCTGCAGTTCGTTCGAATCTCACCCACCTCGCTGCAGCAAGCGCGAGGCGTCTTCCCCGAAGACGAAAACGCAAAGGCATCCGCATGAGCACGACGCAACCCCTACTGATCGAACTGGGCACCGAGGAACTGCCGGTCAAGGCCCTGCCCGGTCTGGCCCAGGCCTTCTTCGATGGCGTGCTCGACGGTCTGCACAAGCGCGGCATCGGTTTCGATCGCGAAGGCGCCAAGCCGCTGTACACGCCGCGCCGCCTGGCCGTGCGCCTCAACGGCGTGGCTACCGAGCAGCCCGAGCAGAAGAGCGAAGTGCTCGGTCCCTATCTCAACATCGCCCTCGACGCCGACGGCCAGCCGACCAAGGCGCTGCAGGGTTTCGCCCAGAAGGCCGGCATCGACTGGAGCGAGCTCGAACGCACCAGCGACGCCAAGGGCGAACGTTTCGTCCACCGCGCGACCAAACCCGGCGCCGACACCGCCAGCCTGCTGCCGGACATCGTGCGCGAAGCGCTCGCGGCGATGCCGATCCCCAAGCCGATGCGCTGGGGCGACCACGACTACGGTTTCGCCCGCCCGGTGCATTGGCTGGTGCTGCTGCTCGGCACCGAGGTGGTGCCGGCCGACTTGCTGGGCGTGCGCAGCGACCGCATGAGCCGTGGCCACCGCTTCATGCACGACAAGCCGGTCTGGTTCAGCGCGCCCGAGGACTATGTCGAATCCCTGCGCAGCGCCAGCGTGCTGGTCGACGCTGACGAGCGCCGCGAGCGCATCGTCCGCGAAGTCACCGCCGCGGCGCAGCAGGCCGGCGGCCAGGTGCGCATCGACGAAGGCATCCTGGAAGAGGTCAACGGCCTGACCGAATGGCCGGTCGCCATCGCCTGCGGCTTCGAGCGCGAGTTCCTCGCCGTGCCGCAGGAAGCCTTGATCGCGACCATGGAAGCCAACCAGAAATTCTTCCCGGTGCTCGACGCGCAAGGCCAGCTGACCGAGCGTTTCATCGGCATCGCCAACATCCAGTCCAAGAACGAGGCCGAAGTCCGCAAGGGCTACGAGCGGGTGATCCGCCCGCGTTTCGCCGACGCCAAGTTCTTCTTCGACGAAGACCTGAAGCAGGGCCTGGAGTCGATGGGCGACGGCCTGAAGACGGTGACGTACCAGGCCAAGCTCGGCAGCGTGGCCGACAAGGTCGCGCGCGTCGCCGCGCTGGCCGCAGCGATCGCGCCGGCGGCAGGCGTCGACCCCGCGCAGGCGCGCCGCGCCGCGGAACTGTCGAAGAACGACCTGCAGTCGCGCATGGTCAACGAGTTCCCCGAATTGCAGGGCATCGCCGGCCGTTACTACGCCCAGGCCGCGAACGAATCGGCCGCAGTCGCCGCGGCGATCGACGAGGCCTATATGCCGCGTTTCGCCGGCGATGCGATCGCGCCGTCGAAGCTGGGGCAGGTGGTCGCAATTGCCGAGCGTCTGGATACCTTGGCGGGTGGCTTCGCCGCGGGTTTGAAGCCGACCGGCAACAAGGATCCTTTCAGCCTGCGTCGCAATGCGTTGGGGCTGGCGCGCACGCTGATCGAAGGCGACATTGGTTTGTCGCTGGATGCGGCGCTGGAAGACGCGATTGCGGCGGCGAGCACCGCTATCGCGATGGAAGAAGCGCAAAAGAAGCTTCGGGCCGTCGAAGACGCGAAGAAGCAGGGCGCAGACGTCGGCAACAAAGCGCAGGGTGGTTCGAGCGTTCGTCCCAAGGGCGAGGAACTCTATGAGTTCATCATCGAGCGGCTGCGCAGCTACTACACCGACCAGAGCGTGCCGGCGCAGCAATTCGACGCGGTTGCAGCGATGCAACTGGCCAAGTTGCCCGACTTCGACCGCCGCCTCAAGGCCATCGCCGAATTCGCCAAGCTGCCCGAAGCCGAAGCGCTGGCCGCGGCCAACAAGCGCATCCGCAACATCCTCAAGAAGGTCGACGGCGACGTGCCGACCGCGATCGACCCGGCGCGTTTCGTCGAGAGCGCCGAGCGCGAGCTCGCCGACGTCGTCGATGCCGCGATCGCCGATACCGATCCGTTGTTGGCGCAGCGCGACTACGTCGCTGTGCTCGGCCGGCTCGCCCGCCTGCGTCCGCAGGTCGATGCCTTCTTCACCCACGTGATGGTCAACGTCGACGACCTGGCGGTGCGCAACAACCGTCTGGCCCTGCTGAAGCGTTTGTCCGACCGCCTCGGCAGCGTTGCGGCGATCGAGCATCTGTCGATCTGAGTCCGGGCACCTCGCAGAAAACGAAAGGCCGGCGCAAGCCGGCCTTTTTGTTGCGTGCGGTTACGGTGCGGCCGAGTCTCATCGGACCCGAGGTCGTGCGACAGACGAATCCGCGGCCTCGGCTCTGTTTCGAGCGCCCATGAAAAAGGAGCCGGCTTGCGCCGGCTCCTCGTTTCACGCTGCAAGTTCCCGAGTCGAACTCAGAAGAACTTGTAGTTCACGCCGACGTAGTAGGCGCGGCCGATCGAGTCGTACAGACCCGAGCCGAAGCCCGTACCGAACAGGTTGACCGGCGGATCGGAGTCGAACAGGTTGGTCACACCGCCGTAGATCTGCCAGCCGCTGTCCTTGATCGTGTAGCTGCCGCGCACATCGTGGAACACGCCCGAACCGGCCTTGATCGGCCGCGTCGAGGTCGGGTTCGAACGGTAGCTGGCGTTGGTCACGCGCAAGCCGCCGTCGGCGAAGCGGGTGCTCCAGTTCACGTCCCAGTTGTCGCGCATGTAGGAAGCGCGAACGGTGGCCTTCCATTCCGGGAAGCCCAGGGTCTTGTTCTGGTCGACCGACTCGTCCTTGTCTTCCTGGAACGGATAGTCGGTGTAGCCGAGCACCTTGGTGGCATTGAGGTCCCAACGCATGCGACCGCCCCACAGCGGGTGGCTGTAGTACATGCCGAGGTCGATACCGTCGGTGGTGGTGGCGGCGATGTTCTGGTTGATCGAGGTCAGGAAGCTGATCTGACCGTCGGGACCACGTTCGGTGTTGCGGCAGTAGATGTTGTCGATGCCGTTGGGGTTATCGACGCAGCGATCGGCGGTTTCCTGGAAGGTCGGCGCGGTGATCGAGTCGATGAGCTTGATCTCCCAGTAGTCGACGTTCATACCGAAGCCTTCCAGGAAGGTCGGGGTGAACACGAAACCCGCGGTCCAGCTGCGGCCGGTTTCCGGATCGAGATCCGGGTTGCTGCCCGACAGGCCTTCGTTGGTGGCGGAGAACTCATCGGTGAACGTCGGCGCCAGACCCAACGCGGCACAGTTGCGGGCGCGCACCGCGGGGTTCTTGGCGTTGCCGATGTTGTCCATATCGCAAGGATCGGCGACGCCGCCGAAGTTCTGCGACTGGCCGCCGAACAGTTCGTCGATGTTCGGCGCTCGCACCGCGGCCGACATGTTGCCGCGGACGCGCAGGCTGTCGTTGATCGCCCAGTCCAGGTTGTAGCGCCAGGCTTTGGCGCCGCCGATGGTGTCGTACTTCGAGTAACGCGCTGCAGCGCCGACGGTCAGGCTCTTGATCGCCGGCAGGTCGGCCAACAGCGGCACCGCGACTTCGGCCCAGATTTCGCGGACGTTGTAGCTGCCGCCCGAATTCGGGATCGCATTGAGGAAGGTCTCGAAGTTGATGTCCAGCGGATCGTTGATCGAACGGCTGGTTTCGCGGCGGTACTCGACACCGGTGCCGAAGCTGACCGGGCCGGCCTTGAGCTCGAACAGGTTGTTGTTGGTCAGCGAACCGCCGGCCACGAACTGGGTCAGGCGCGCCTTGGAGATCGTGGTGACGTTGAACCAGTTGGCCGCGGCCGGGCTGATCGCGCCTTCGCCGAAGACCGAGAACGGAATGCACGAGGCGGCGACTTCCGGCGACACTTGACCGTAGCCCTGGTTGAAATCCAGCGCCAGATTGGTGTGGCCCGGGTCGATCTTGGAACGGCAGACGATATTGCCGTTCGCGTCCTTGACCGCGTCCAGACCGGCGTAGAACCGCTCCATGTGACGGTTGTTGAGATTGCGGCGGCGCTCGTGGGTGCGGCCGTAGTTGACCGACACGTCGTACAGCCAGTCGCTGGTCAGCGCGCCTTCGGCGCCGAACACGACGCGGGCGGTCTGGCGGTCGGTGTCTTCGCCGCGCAGGCCGGCATCGACGTCGTTACGTCCGACGCGAATGGACTGGCGAGCGCCCATCAGCGCCAGCAGTTCCGGCGTCACGTAGGCGTTATCCCGCTCGATGATGTGCGGGTTGCCGGTGCCGCCGAACGCAGGCGAGAAGTACGACTTGCTGTGCACCTTGCTGTACATGCCTTCGAAGTACAGGCGGTGGTCCTGGTTCAGATCGAAGCCGGCGACGGCGCTGACGGTGTCGCGCTTGTACTGCGGCTGGATCTGCAGGTCCTGGTTGCCGTCGAGGCGGTCGCAGTTCTGGCAGGTGGCGTTGGTATTGCGCAGGGTCGGACTATCGCGATCGAACGGACCGTCGAAGCGCTGCTTGCGCACCTGGCCGTTCGGATCGAAGGTGTAGCGCAGTTCCGGCAGGAAGTTGCTGCCGAGCGAGAAGGTGCCGGCGCTGGTGATGGTGTAGTTGCCGGCGTTCGGCAGCAGGGTGTTGTCGAAGCCGCTGCCGGGCGAACGGATGGCGCGGTAGGCCTGCTTGCCGAAGCGGTCGCCGAACATCAGGCGGTCCTGCTGGCTGTGCTCGAACGACAGCGCGACGTTGCCGCGGTCTTCGGCGAAGTTCCAGCCGCCGGTCAGCGAGATGAATTCCTTGCCGAAGCTGCCGTGCTGGCTGTCGCCGATCTGCGCGTGCAGGTTGGCGCCTTCGAACTTCTTCTTGAGGATGAAGTTGACCACGCCGGAGACGGCGTCGGCGCCGTACACCGCGGAAGCGCCGCCGGTGATGATTTCGACGCGCTCGACCCAGTCGGCCGGGATCAGGTTGGTGTCGACGGCCGAGGTGCCGGCGGACGCGCCGACCATGCGGCGACCGTTGACCAGCACCAGGGTGCGGGCGGTGCCGAGGTTGCGCAGGTCCTGCATCGCCACGCCGGCGGTGCCGATGAAGCGACCGGAGTTGCCCATCGTGAACGTGGTGGCCAGCTGCGGCATCGTCGTCAGCAGGTCGCCGATGTTGATCGCGCCGGTCGCCTTGATGTCTTCGGCGGTCAGGACGCTGACCGGGGCCGGGGAGACGACGTTCGGGTTGGAGATGCGCGAACCGGTAACGGTAACGGTTTCGATCTTGGTGACGTCTTCATTCGAAGCCGTTTCCGCCTGCTGTGCATAGGCGGGCGCGACGACGCCGACCAGTGCGGTACAAACAGCAGTGGTGAGTATTTTTCTGTTCACGAAGTGGACTCCTGAAATATGCAGTGACATTGCTTCCCTACCGTGTGACTTCCCTGATGGCTGGGAGTGGTGGATTGGCTGTTTTCTAGGAGACCCCGATGAGCCCGCAGCACAGCCCCCAGCGCTTGCGGTCAGTTCCCCTGAGGCCGAAATTACGACTTCTTAACGCCAGATGCAACGAATCTGCAAAGTGGCTGAACAAAATACGTAAGCAATACAAGCCTTTACCGGTTATCCTGATCGCTATGCCATTGATCCCCCGTCTTTTTTTCGCCGTCGCCCTGGTACTTGGAGCCGCCGGCACGGCCCGGGCGGCCAAAATCGGCAAAGTCGAGATCGTCGGCCTCGATGAGGCCATGACCCAAAACGTGCGCGTTTCCCTGTCCCTGGTCGATACGATCGGCAAGGACGTGTCCGGGCGCCGCCTGGGCTATCTGCTGCGCGAGGCCGAAAACGAGGCCCGCGAGGCCCTGGAGCCGTTCGGCTACTACTCGCCGACGATCAAGGTCGAGGATTCCCGCGGCACCCGTCGCCGCGCCCCGGCGCTGCCCGCCGACTCCAGCCCGGCTGAAGCCAGCCCGGTCGGGGCGAGCCCGGCCGACGCCGATCAGGCTGAAGCGAGCCAGGCCGAGGCCGGCATCGGCGAAGACCCGTCCACCCGAGGCGCTTCGTCCCAGGACCCGGCCGCTCCGGCCGCCTCGGCAGCGACCCCTTCGGTGCCGATCACCGTCACCCTGACCATCGACAAGGGCGAACCGGTCAAGGTGCGGCGCTCCGACATCGCCATCCTCGGCGCCGGCAGCGACGACCGTTACCTCAACCAGGACCTCGACGCCTTCCGGCCCGGCCCGGACCAGGTCTTCAATCACGAGCTGTACGAGGCCAGCAAGACCAAGATCACCCGGCGTCTGGCCGAGCGCGGTTACTTCGATGCGGATTTTTCTTCGCGGCGGGTGGAAGTGACCCGCGCCGAACATGCCGCCGACATCGACCTGGTCTGGACCAGCGGCCAGCGCTACGACATGGGCCCGATCACCTTCGAGCAGACGCCCAAGCGGATCATCCGCGACAGCCTGCTCGAGCGCCTGGTGTACTGGGAACAGGGCAGCTACTACCACCAAGGCAAGCTCGACCGCTTTCGCGAGTCGCTGTCGCGGCTGGATTATTTCGCCAGCATCGACATCGAGCCGCAGCCGGATCAGGCGGTCGACGGCCAGGTGCCGGTCAAGGTCGTCCTGACCCCGGCCAAGCGCAGCATCTATACCGCCGGCCTGAGCTACGGCACCGACAGCGGCGCCGGCGTGCGTCTCGGCCTGGAACGGCGTTACCTCAACGACCGCGGCCACAAGGCCCTGGCCCAGGTCGATTTCGCCGAGCGCCGCAAGACCGCGACCTTGCAGTACCGCATCCCGGCCTTCGCCTGGCTCGACGGCTGGTACACCTTCAGCCTGCAGGGCACCGACGAGCAGACCGACTACATCGACTCGCGCCGCATCGAATTGGTCGCCAGCCGCAGCGGCAAGATCAACCAGCGCTGGACCGCCACCGCCTCGGTGCACGGCCTGCGCGAGCGTTGGGCCTATGCCGACGAGGACGACGACGATCCGACCACGCCGGTCGAGTACCGTTCGGCGACCTTTTTGTATCCCTCGTTCCGCGTCGAGTACGTCGATGCCGACGACCGCTTGTATCCGCGCAACGGCATCGCCGCCACCGCGATGCTGCGCGGCGGCCTGGAAAGCGTCGGTTCGGATGCGAACTTCCTGCAACTGCACACGACCGCGCGCTGGTACAAAGGTCTGGGCCCGCGCAGCCGCCTGATCGCCCGCGGCGAACTCGGCCACACCTTCACCGACGCCTTGGTCGACATGCCGCCGACCCTGCGTTTCTACGCCGGCGGCGACCGCAGCATCCGCGGCTACGAATGGCGCGAAGTCGGGCCGCGCATCCCCGCGATCGACGGCCGTAAGGCGTTCGCGCTGGGCGCCAAGAACGTGGTCACCGGCAGCGTCGAGTACGAGCAGTACTTCAACGACAGTTGGGGTGCGGCGGTGTTCGTCGACAGCGGCAGCGCGTTCGACAACACCCCGAAGCTGCGCACCGGCGTCGGCGTGGGCGTACGTTGGCGTTCGCCGGTCGGCCCCTTGCGGATCGACATCGCGCGCGGCCTGGACGACCCGGATTCGGGTTTCCAGCTGTATCTCAACATCGGCGCCGATCTCTAAGGCACGCGGCCAGGACGACCCTGCAACGACATGAGCGATACGCCGAAAACTCCCGAACAACTGTTGCTCGAACGCCGGCAGCGTCGTCGCGCGGCGGCCAAGCGCTGGGCCTGGCGCAGCAGTTTCATCGCCGGCTCGTTGACCCTGTTGATCGCGGCCGGCCTGTACTGGCTGATCAGCACCATCGCCGGCCGCGACCTGTTGCTGGCGCAGATCGTTTCGCGCCTGCCGGCCGATTCGACCTTCACCTGGACCGCGGCCGAGGGGCCGGTGTCGGGGCCGCTGACCTTGCGCGGCGTGCGCTTCGCTTATAAGGGCACGGTGTTCACCGCCGAGCGCATCTTCGTCGATCCGGCCTTGGGCCCCCTGCTCGGCCGCAAGCTGCGCCTGGACGCGCTGCAGGTCGAGAACGCCACCCTCGACCTGCCCAAGAGCGACGAGCCCTTCGAGTTGCCGAGCTGGCCCGAGGTGCTGCCACAGATCGAACCGCCGCTGGCCTTGCAGGCCGACGACGTGCGCATCGACGGTTTCAAGCTCAGCCAGGAAGGCGAGCCGCTGATCGACGTGCGCCGCCTGCGCGCCGGGCTCGATGCGCAGTCGGGCAAGCTGCATGTCGAGAAACTCGAAGCGCTGACCGACCGCGGCCGTTTCACCGTGCACGGCGAGTACGAACCGCGCAACGACTTCAAGACCGACGTGGTGGCGACCGTGGTGTTGCCGAGCGCGCCGGGGCGCACGCCGCCGCGGCTGGGCCTGGTCGCGCGCGGCGACCTGTCGCGCATGGACGTCGCCATCGCCGGCGCCGCACCCGGTCCGGTGCGTGCGAGCCTGACCCTGCGCGGCAAGGACGATCCGCGCTGGCAGTTGCGCGCGCGCGCCGATGCGCTCGATGTCGGCTTGCTGCTCTCGCCCGAGGCCAAGCCGAGCGACACGCCGATGGCGTTGCGCTTCGAGGCCGGCGGCGTCGGTGGCAACGCCGACCTCAACGGCGAATTCCGCCAGGGCGATCTGGCGGTGACGGTTTTGCCGTCGAAGATTTCGCTCAAGGACCAGGTGCTCGACGTGCAGCCGTTGGCGCTGCAGTTGTTCGATGGCACCGCGACGCTGCGCGGCCATGCCGACTTCACCGACGCCGACAACGGCCAGTTCAAGTTTGCCGTCAATGCGCGTGATCTGCGTTGGGGCGGCCAGCCCGCGGCGACCACCGCGACCGCGGCCGCCATCGCCAAGCCTTCGCGCGCGCCGCAGGCGCCGGCCACGCCGGCGATCGTGCTGGAGACCGCCGAGCTCGGGTTCGCCGGCACGGTCAAGGCCTGGGCGGCGATCGGTAAGGCTCGGCTGCTGCGCGACAAGCAAGCCGCGACGGTCGAGTTCGACGGCCGCGGCGACGACCAGCGCATGAGCCTGAAGACGCTCAAGGCCAAGATGCCGACCGGCCAGCTCGACGGCAGCGGCGACGTCGCCTGGGCGCCGGCGCTCGGCTGGAACTTCAAGGCGACGCTGTCGGGTTTCGACCCGGGTTATTTCGCGCCGGAATGGAAGGGCGCGGTCGACGGCCAGCTCGCCAGCACCGGCGCCACCCGCGCCGACGGCGGCCTGGACATCCGCGTCGACGCCGAACGCCTCGGCGGCCGTCTGCGCGACCGGCCGCTCGGCGGACGCGGTCGCTTCGCGATGCACGGTGCCGCGCCCGGCAAGAGCGACGACGCTTACGAAGGCGACGTCGCCCTGACCCTAGGCGGCAGCCGCGTCGATGCCAAGGGCAAGCTCGCCCAGGCGATCGAACTCGACGCCAAGCTGGCGCCGCTGCAGCTCAACGATCTGTTGCCGAACACCGCCGGCAGCCTTAGGGGCACGCTCAAGCTCAGTGGCGCGCGCGATGCGCCGAACATCGACGCCGACCTGACCGGCAGCGGCCTCAAGTACGGCGACTACACGGCGGCGAGTTTCAGCGCCAAGGGCCGCCTGCCCTGGCGCGGCCGCGGCGGCGAACTGGCCCTGCGTGCGAGCGATCTCAATGCCGGCCTCGCCCTGTCGTCGGTGAGCGTCGATGCGCGCGGCGCGGTCGAGTCCCTGCAACTGCAGGCGCAGGCCGACAGCGAGGTCGCCCAGCTCGCACTGGCCGGCCATGCCGACAAGCGCGGCGCGACCTGGCAAGGCGCGCTCGCATCGCTGCAGCTGACGCCGAGCAAGGGCGCGTCCTGGCGTTTGCAGCAGGCCGCGCAGTTCCGTTGGGACGGACGCAATGGCGCGTTGACGAATGCCTGCCTGGCCTCGAGCAGCGGCGGTTCGCTGTGCGCCAGCGCGGACTGGCCGCGGCGCGGTGTCGATATCAAGGGGCAGGGGTTGCCGCTGTTGTTGGCCCAGGCCTATCTGCCCGAGCGCAGCGACAAGCGGCCGTGGCTGCTGCGCGGCGAAATCGCGCTCGACGGCGAACTGCGTCCGGTCGGCAACGGTTGGCGCGGCCAAGTCGATATCAGCTCGGCCGGCGGCGGTCTCAAGTTCAGCGAACGCGCGCGCCGCGAACTGCTGCGCTACAACGCGTTGTCGCTGAAGGCGACCTTCGACCCGAACAAGCTCAACGCCGAACTCAAGGCCGGCTTCAACGACGACGGCCACATCGATGCCAAGATCGCGACCGGTTGGGACGCCTATGCGCCCCTGTCCGGAGACGTCTCGGTCGACACCGACGAACTCACCTGGCTGGAGATGTTCTCGCCCGACATCGTCGAGCCCAAGGGCCGTCTCGAAGGCCGCATCAGCCTGGCCGGCACGCGTTCGCAACCCTTGCTCGGCGGCCAGGCCCAGCTGAGCCAGTTCACCACCGAACTGCCCGCGCTCGGCATCGTCCTGCAGAACGGCAACGTCCGCCTCGACGCACAGAGCGACGGCAGCGCGCGCATCGCCGGCAGCGTGCGCTCCGGCGAAGGCACCTTGAATATCGACGGCACGCTCGGTTGGCAGGGCGACGACACGCCGCTGGTGCTCAACCTGCGCGGCACCAACGTGCTCGCCTCCGACACCCGCGACCTGCATGCGATCGCCAACCCCGACCTGACCGTGCGCTACGCGGCCAAGCAGCCGCTGCAAGTCACTGGCACCGTGACCATCCCGACCGCGCGCATCGACCTGGAACGCCTCGACCAGGGCGTGTCGGTGTCCGAGGACGTCGTGGTGCTCGACCCGGCCGATCCGGAAGACACCGGCGCTTCGCCGCTCGACCTCGATCTGACTCTGGTGGTCGGCGAGCAGGTCAAGCTCAACGGCTTCGGCCTCGACGGCAAGCTCGGCGGCCAGATGCGGGTGCGTTCGCGCCCGGGTCGCGAGATGACCGCCAACGGCGCGCTCAACGTCGAAGGCCGCTACACCGCCTACGGCCAGAAACTGCAGATCACCCGCGGCCGCCTGGCCTGGAACAACGGCCCGGTGTCGGACCCGATCCTCGATGTGCGCGCCGAACGCGAAGTCGGCGCGGTCACCGCCGGGGTCGACATCAGCGGCCGGGTCAGTTCGCCGCAGGTCAATGTCTGGTCGAACCCGGCCAGCTCGCAGTCCGAAGCGCTGGCCTATCTCGCACTCGGCCGGCCGTTGTCGTCGGTCAGCGGCGACGAAGGCCGCCAGCTCAACGCCGCCAGCGCCGCGCTTTCGGCCGGCGGCGGCATGCTCGCCTCGCAGCTCGGCGCCAAGATCGGCCTCGACGATGCCGGCGTGATGGAAAGCCGCGCGCTCGGCGGTTCGGTGCTCGGCGTCGGCAAATACCTGTCGCCGCGCCTGTACGTCGGCTACGGCGTGTCCCTGCTCGGCACCGGCCAGGTGCTGACCCTGAAGTATTTGTTGCGCAAGGGCTTCGACATCGAGATCGAGTCGAGCACGATCGAGAACCGCGCTTCGATCAACTGGCGCAAGGAAAAATAATGCTGCGCGAGCGATCAGTGGGCATTGTTTAGGAGTGCCGGAGCGGCCGGCTCCTTGCCGCATATAAGAAGGGGCCGGAACAGCCCCGCTTCTTGCAGCGCGCAGTACATCGAGTGCGCCAATGGCCGCCCTTGTCGGTCGACCAGAGTTCTACAGCATAACTGTGGAGTCGCGTTGGTTGAGTCTTGTGTGAACATCACTCGGAAATCAAAGTGCCATGACATCTTCGCCATTAGTCCGCCATATAGGGGTTGCTGCTGTCTCGCTAGCAATTTCGTTGATTTCAGTGTGGCTATATGTGCGCCTGGGACAGCCGCCTCTGAACGTGATCTGCGAACTCCTGTTTCTTGTCGGCATATACGCAGGATTTCTATGGTCTAACTGGCCCCTTTTTGCTGAAAGGAGCGCGTTCGAGAAAGCGGTAGGGAGGGGCATTTTTTCAGCAATCGCTACGGCGGTCTGGTTGCTTATCGACTTCTGTGCAGCTGCAGCGTTTCAGCTTGCGATTGGGGGAACCCTTTGATCCGGTCGGCTTGAGAGCGTGTCGCTCAGTTGGTGCAAGAAAAGCAGGCGGTATCGTTCGCGGGCTACGGCGATGAAAGCCGCTTGCCAGCAAGGAGAGCCACGATGAAGCTGTGCGAACACGCGGTGCTGATGGCCGGCTACAACCGCTGGATGAACGACAAGATTTATGCGGCGGCCGCGCGGTTGCCGCACGAGGCGTTGAGCGAAGACCGCGGTGCGTTTTTCGGTTCGGTCCTGGGCACGCTCAATCATTTGCTGGCGGCCGACCTGATCTGGCTGCATCGTTTCGCCAGTTATCATCCGACGCGTTTCGAGGCGCTGGACCCGATTCGCAACATAGCGCCGCCAACCGCCATCGATCAGCAACTGCACGATCGTCTCGCACCCTTGCAGGTGCAGCGAAGCGAGCTCGATGCGCGGATCGAGGATTGGGCCGGGTGCCTGACCGATGCGGATCTCGATCAGGTGTTGGTCTACGCGAACACCAAAGGCGTCGTTTCGCATCGCGACTTCGGCGGCCTGTTGATGCATTTCTTCAATCACCAGACCCATCACCGCGGCCAGGTCACGACCTTGTTGACCCAGGCCGGCGTGGACGTCGGTGCAACCGATTTATTGCTGCTGTTGCCGCAGCACGCGCCGGACTGAAGATCGGGGTTCCGCCGGGCCACAGCGTCCGCGGCATGGCCCGTGACGCGACCTGAATGCGCCGCAAATCCGCATGCAGCGCACGAATCCAGGCCATGCGGATGATGGCTTCGCGTAGAGGGCCGCTGTTGTCGCCACGATAAAGAAACGTTTCGGCACGCCGAGCTCGTATCGTCGTGGTGTCGCATCCTTGCCTTCGGATTGTGCGCACAGTCACGACTCATCCATGCGACTTCGCGCATGCCGTGCGCGTGCTAGCGGCGAGCTGTGCTAATGAAACGTAGGCAGCGCTTGCACGCGCTGCGCTTGCACATGCATGGGTGTCGCGCTTGGCCGTGCGCAAGCCGCGCATGGCGACGACGCGTCGCGATTGCATGGGTATGATGCGGTCCGCCGGATCGTGGGGAGACGATCGCGCCGATCGGCGACGGCTCATACGCAGGATGCTCCATCCATACGCCATTCACTGGCGCGGGCGCAGAGGTTCGTGCCACAGGGGGAACCAGCATGCAGACACCTCGCTTCACCACAACCGCGTTGTGGCTTTCGATCGCACTGACCTTGAGCGCCTGCGGAGGCGGCGGCGGTGGCGACAAGAAAGGCGGCGAAACCGCGCCGGCTCCGGGCACGCCGCCCGGCACGCCGCCGACTACGCCGCCCCCGCCGCCGCCGGGAGCGGCGGCGCTGGAGATCGCTCAACTCGAACTCGCCCAGACCCACGTGCTGCCGGAAGCCGGGCTGAGCTGGACTCTGCGCCAGGCCAAGGAGCGGCTGCATGCGGTCGGCGGGCGCGAAGCGCTCGCACTGCTGCGCCTGTCGGCCGAAAACGCCGGCAATCCGCAGTTGGAAGGCTGGGCCAACGGCGTTCAACTCGGCACCGTTGCGGTGTCCGCTTCGATCCCCGCCACCGAGGCCGGCGGTGCGGCCTATCCGGGCGCGCGTTACAGCGCGAGTTTGCCGGCGGCGTGGTTGGTGCCCGGTTTGCAGTTGCGCGTGCGCGCCGACAATTACCGCGTCGGCGCGTTTCGTTCGCCCACGATCGGCGCCGACAGCCCGGTGACCCTGCGAGTGCTGCCGCTGTATCTGTTCGGCGCGAACGAGAGCAACTCGGTGCCGCTGGCGACCTCCGGCGCGCCCGATGCCGCCACCGTGACCGAGATCTTCGCCAAATGGCCGGTGGCCAGCGTGGTTGCGCAGAACCATCCGGCGCAGCGCGCGGTATGGCCGACCTTGTCGATCGCGCCGAGCGGCGGCAAACCGGCTTATCTGGCGCGCAGCACCGACGACGAACAAGCGGGCTTCCAGGTCATGGGCGCCACCTTGAATCTGCTCGGCGGGCTGCTCGCCGCCAACGGCGAATCCTCCGGGCCGGTGCAGTACTACGCGCCGCTGATCCTGTTCGATGCGGCCGGCAAGCTCAAGCATCCCGGTGGCGGCCTGGGGTCGATCGGCGGCGACACCGGCGTCGGCGATCATGGCTACTCGGGCATCTTCATCCATGAGCAGGGCCATGCGATGGGGTTGCCGCATCAGGGCGGCGCCTACACCGACGGCAAGTACCCCTATCTCGCCGGCAGCTTGAACGGATCGGTCTGGGGCTACGACAGCACGCGCAAGGAGTTCCTGGCGCCGTTCGTACCGGCCACCGCATCGCGTTATCGCAACTGCGCCGGCGATACCTTCGACAGCACGCCGCGACAACTCGATGCGCAGGGCCGCTGCATCAAGCAGGACCCGATGCAGAGCGGTTCCGGCGACGAGGCGCGCGGCTACCGCTTCGCCACCTTCTCCGATTACAGCGTCGCGATGATGCAGCGCCATCTGGAAGGCACCACCTCGACCGACAAGAACGGAGCGCACGTGTACTCCGGCGGCAGCATCGTCGCCGATGCGGCCTTCCCCGGCGGCTACAAGCGTTGGGACGGGATCGACCGGCGCTGGATCGACGTTGCGCCGAAGACCGCCGACAACGGCCTGTACGGCTTCAACCAGGGTTTGCCGGAGCGGCGCGACGTGCCGGTGCAGGCGATCGCGGTCGCTTACAGCCGGGCCGGTACCGCCAACGTTTCGCAGATCTACCCGCCGATCGGTTTTCGCGGCAACCTGCTGCGCTACATCGATCCCACCGATGCGGCGCAGCGTACGAGCATCGTGCCGAACACCGGGACCTATGCGTGGTACTGCCACAACGGCGGCTGCGACTACACCTTGCGCGTGACCTATGCCGATGGCGGCGTGCGCCACGTGCTGCTGCAAGGCGGCTTCCGTCCCTGGTTCGGCCCGACCACCGCGCCGCCGGCCAGCGCCGGCGATCCCAACAACGGCGACAGCTTCCGCACCTGGGTGGTCAACGTGCCCGCCGACAAGGCGATCTCGCGGATCGAGCTGCTGGATTCGCCGAAGGGGTGGGAAGGCCTGCCGGCTGCGCCGACGGTGTTGCTGTCGCGTCAGGTGCCGGCGGTGAGCGCCCGCGCCACCGAAGCCGGCGCGAACGATGCCGCCTGCATCGAGTTGGCGACCGTCGCCGTACCGCTCAAGGCCGCACCGGAGCCGCGTTGCGCCTCCACGCCGCGTCCGGCCGCGTTGCCGGCGAGCGAAGCGTCGGCGCCGCAAGCGGCGGCGGACCTGCGTCTTCGCGCATGGCTCAGCAGCTTGCTCAGGCGTTGACCCCACACGCGACCGATCGTCGCGATGCGCCCTGCCCCGTCCGCAATTGCGGCGGGGCAAGCGCCCTGCGTCGGTACTTCGTGTCCAGGTGAGGTGCAGCGGCGGCTGCTGCGCGCCGTTCGCTCCGGTCAGGCGAGCAAACCAGCGAGTGCCGCCTATCCGCTGCAGGCGTCGCGTATGACCTGCACTTCGCGTTTGACCTCGCTGCCGTCCGGTCGCGCGTCGCCGATGCCGCGCAGCAGGCCGTCGAGCGTCGCCCGCGCCTGCCCCCGCTGCGGCCCGCGGCAACGCACCTGCGCGGCATAGGCCTGCGCGCGCCAGCCGAGCTCGCGCAACTTTTCGTCGGTGGTCGGCAGTTCCGCCAGCGAGTCCAGGTGCGCGAGCGCGGCGGCATCGCCGGACAGCGCCTGCACCTGGGCCAGGTCGAGTTCGGCGTGACGGGTGTTCGGGTGGCGTTCGCCATAACTCTTGCGGGTCAGGCTGACCGCGCGCTGCAAGTGGTCGAGGCCGCGGTCGCGTTGGTCCAGCGCGATCTCGACATCGCCGAGCAGACGCTCGGTGTCGCCGACCAGGCCGTGTTCGGCGCCGAACTCGATCACGCGCAGCGCGCGGATCTCGTCGAGCAGGATCCGCGCCATGGTATTGCGGCCGGTCGCATGCAGCACCGTCGCCTGTGCGAACAAGGCCTCGGCGAGGCGGCCGCGGTCGAGGTGCTTGCGCGAAATCGTCACCGCGTATTCGAGTTCGCTCAGGGCGCGATCGACGTCGCCGCGTTCCCAGGCGATCAGGCCCAGACTGCTGTGCAGGCCGGTCAGATCGGAATGATCGGCGCCCAGACGCGGGGTCAGCACGTTGCGCAGCTGTTCCAGCTCGATCTGCGCCTGCAGGTACTGGCCTTGCTCGATGTGGAAGGCGGCGAGCTGGCGGCGCACGGCCAGGGTGGCCGGATGCTGGCCGCCGTTGACCTCCAGGGCGATCGCCAGCGCTTCCTTGGCATCGCGTTCGGCGTCGTTGAGCTGGCCGAGGTCGTGTCGCAGCGCGGCCAGGTTGCGGCTGATTTCGACCTGCAGCGGGTGGCGATCGCCCACGCTCTGCTGCAGGCGCCGGCGCGCCTGCTCGAAGCCCTGCAGGGCCTGGCGGCTCTGCCCGGCGTCGGCTTGCAGGCTGGCGAGGTCCATCAGGTTCTCGACTTCGACGACGTCGCTGTTCTCGAGCATTTCGCGGCGCAACGCCAGCGAACGTTCGAACAACTGCCGCGCACCCTGGCGCTCGCCGTTGGCCTGCCGGCAGCGGCCGAGTTCGGAATAGAACTCGCTGGCCTGGTTCGGCAATTGCGCCTGTTCGCGCCGGGCCAGATCGAGCCCGGGTTGCATCAGCGCCGCGCATTCGCGCGGCTGAGCGAGCAGGCGCAGCACCTTGCCGCGTTGGGTGATCGATTCCAGGCGCAGGCTTTCGGGGATGTCGTCGTCGGTGCTGGCGATGATGCTGGCCTGGCGGTCGAGCAACGCGCGCGCTTCGTTGTAGTCGCCCAGGCTGGTGCGCATGCGCGCGATCACCCCGAACAGCTCGGCGCGCGCGCGCGGTTGCCGCGCGAGTTCGCGCGTACCGCGGATCACCGAGGCGTCGAGCAGGCCGCGCAGGTCCAGCGCTTCGCCCTCGGGCGTGCCGCGCGCGCTTTCGAACAGGCCGACCATGAAGTCCTGCATGGCCTGGGCGCGGCTGGCTTCGCCGACCGCTTCGCGCGCCTGCCAGGCGACGATGCCTAGCGCGGCGCTGAGCACCAGGGTGACCAGGGCGGCGGTCGCCAAGGCCCAGCGGTGGCGGGCGACGTATTTGTTGAAGCGGTAACGCAGGCTTTGCGCCCGCGCCAGCACCGGCCGGCCGGCTTCGAAACGCTGCAGGTCCAGCGACAACGCTTCCACCGAGGGATAGCGCTGCTCGGGACGCTTGGACAGGGTCTTGAGGACGATGTTGTCGAGATCGCCGCTGAGCTGGCGGGCGAGGCGGCGCACCGAGTTCGGATCGACCTCGGCGTCGTCGGCGTCGACGTAGCGCAGCACCGCCTGCGAAGGCCGCAGCGGATCGGCGGCGAGGATCGCCTCTTCCCACTCGGCGTCGGTCTGGCGCTTCAACCGATAGGGTTTGGAATCGGTGAGCAGCTCGTACAGCACCACGCCGAGCGAATACACGTCGGTCATGGTGGTGACCGGCTCGCCGCGTACCTGTTCGGGCGCGGCGTAGTGCAGGGTGAAGGCGCGCGCGCCGGTGCGGGTCTGCTCGGGCAGCGGCACGTCGTTGCTGTCGAGCAGCTTGGCGATGCCGAAATCGAGCAGGCGCACGTCGCCGGCCGGCGTCACCATGATGTTCGACGGCTTGAGGTCGCGGTGGACGATCAGGTTGGCGTGGGCGTGGCTGACCGCGTCGCAGATCTGCTGGAACATGCGCAGACGCTTGTCGAGCGGCGTGCGCTGGTTACGGCAGTAGTCGGTGATCGGCTCGCCTTCGACGTACTCCAGGGCGAGATAGGGCAGGCCGTCGCGGCTGATGCCGGCATCGAGCAGGCGCGCGATGTGCGGATGCGCCAGGCGGGCGAGGATCTGACGTTCGCGGGTGAAGCGCGTGCGCAGGTTGGTGTCGGCCAGGCCCGGACGCAGCAGCTTCAGCGCGACCCGACGCTGGTACAGGCCGTCGGCGCGCGAGGCCAGCCAGACCTGGCCCATGCCGCCTTCGCCGAGCAGGCTTTCCAGACGGTAGGTGCCGACCTCGACGCCCGGGCGCATGCCGGTGTTCTGCGGCGCGACCAGGGGCTCGGAAAGAAAATCCTCGTGGCCTTCTTCGAGCGCGATCAGCTCGGTGAGCTGGTCGGCCAATTCGGCGTCGTCGGCGCGCAACTCGCTCAGGCGTTCGGCGCGTGCGACCGGGTCCAGCTCGAGCAGCGCGTCGAGCAAAGGGGACAGGCGTTGCCAGCGTTCGGCATCCATGCGCGGTCAGTCGGTTTCGATACGACGGTCGTCGGCGATGTGGATCATGACGATGCGCATGGTGTGCGGGCGCGCTGCGCGGCGGCAGCCGGGGCGATGACGGAACGCGGCAGGCGCGGACCGTGCGTCAGCGGCTGGGCTCGTCTTGCAGCGAGGCCAGCAGGAACAGACGGGCCTTCTGCCAGTCGCGGCGGATGCTGCGCTCGGAGCGTTGCAGCAGCGCGGCGATTTCCAGTTCCGAAAGGCCGGCGAAATAGCGCAGCTCGACCACCTGGGCGAGGCGCTGATCGACGGCGGCCAGTTTGGTCAGCGCGGTGTCCAGACCGAGCGTGTCCTCGTCCAGGCGCAGGCCGCCTTCGACGTCGTCGGGCAACTCGGTGACGCGGTGCAGATCGCCGCCGCGCTTCTGCGCCAAGCGCTGGCGCGCGTAGTCGACGACCACGCTGCGCATCGCCGAGGCGGCGTAGGCGAAGAAATGCGCGCGATCGTCGAACTGCGCTTCGCGCCGGCCGACGAGTTTGAGATAGGCCTCGTGCACCAGCGCGGTCGCGTCCAGGGTCTGGCCGTGCTGGCCGGCGAGCTGGCGCCGCGCCATGGTGTGCAACTCCTGATACAGAGTCGCGAGCACGCGATCGAGTGCGCCGCGATCGCCTTCGCGGGCGGCATCCAACAGGATCGTGATGTCAGCGCTTTCGGCCATATCGCCCCTCGACTCGGTGGAGACTATAGCGCGTTCATCTTCACATGATAGCGATCATGGTGGCATCGCCCGCGCCGCGCCGGCGCCGTTCGTCCGGAACCGGCGCCCGCAACCTGCGGACCGCTGAGGACGAGTCGGCCCGGCGGCGGGCAGCGCCGGGTCGCCGCTTCAGCGTTGGCAGTGCCCGCACCAGACCGTGGTGCGCTGGCCGATGCTGGCCTGTTTGAGCGGCCGTCCGCAGCGCGGGCAGGGTTCGCCGCCGCGGCCGTAGGCCGACAGCTCCTGCTCGAAATAGCCGGGCGCGCCGTCCGGGCTGATGAAGTCTCGCAGGGTCGTGCCGCCGCGCTGGATGGCGTAGGCCAGGATGTCCTTGATCGAGGCCGCGAGCTCGCCGTAGCGGTCGCGCGAGACCTTGCCGGCCGCGCGCAGCGGCGACACCCCGGCTGCGAACAAGGCCTCGGCGACGTAGATGTTGCCTACCCCGACCACCACCCGCTGATCCATCAGGAAGGTCTTCACCGGCGCCTTGCGGCCACGGCTGAGCTCGAACAGGTAGTCGCCGTCGAAGGCGTCCGAGAGCGGCTCCGGGCCGAGGTCGCGCAGCAACTCGTGGGTCTCGCCGGGCGCCTGCCACAGCAGGCAGCCGAAGCGGCGCGGGTCGTTGAAGCGCAGCACCTGGTCGGAATCGAGCAGCAGGTCGACGTGGTCGTGCGCGCGCACCGGCGTGTCCGCGGGCAGCACGCGCAGGCTGCCGGACATGCCCAGGTGCAGCAGGGCGCTGCCGGCGGCGGTGTCGAGCAACAGGTACTTGGCGCGGCGGCGCACCGCGTCGATGCGTTCGCCGGGCAGGGTGTCTTCGATCTGCAGCGGGATCGGCCAGCGCAGGTCGGGGCGGCGCAGGATCGCGGTGACGACGCGGCGGCCTTCCAGATGCGGCGCCAGGCCGCGCCGGGTGGTTTCGACTTCAGGCAATTCAGGCATGCGGCAAGGGTACTATCCCGGCCAGGCCGCGCATCGTTCGAAGGCCGAAACTGGGAGTCGCTTCATGCCGCACGCGCCTGCGTCCGAGGAAGCCGCCGCACACCGGTCACGGCTCGCCGCGAAGGCGCCGGACGAACCGGCCGCGCACCCGCCGGGCCGGCGCCTGCGCAGTTTCGCCAGCGCCGAGATCGACATGGCGCTCGACGCCCTGGGCTGGCGCGGCAATCGCATCCATGCCGGCGTGCACCTGGCGCGCAAGGGGCTGCGGCGGGTCCGCGCCACGCTCGCCCTCGGCGGCGGCGCGCTCGGTCCGGGCGCGGTGTTGGTCGACCGCGAGTTGCGCCGGCTCAACCGCGATTTGTCGGCATTGCGCGACGCCCATGCGCTGGTCGAAACCCTGGACCGTCTGCTGCGCCTGTCGCTCGAGGCCGAGGTCCGCACCCTGTTGCGCCGCGCCCGCCGCCGCGCCGCGCAGGCCCGCGCGCGGGTCGCGCACCAGGCCCGCGCCGACGACCCCGAGCTCGGCGCGCGCCGTTCTTTGTTGCGGGTGTTGCGCGCCGCGCTGCGGGCGCTGCCCTGGGACGGCCTGAAGCCGGAGGACTGGCGCGGGGCGGTCACCGCCAGCCTGGCGCGGGTCGCCCGCGGCGCCGAACGCGCGCGCCGCAGCGGCGTGGACGAGGACTGGCACGACTGGCGCCGGCGTGCGCGGCGGTTGTCGCAGCAGCAACGCGCCCTGAAAGCGGCCAAGCTGGGCCGCGATGCGCCGAAGTTCGACAAACACACGATCGAGCGCCTCGGCGCGGCCCAGGACCTGAACCTGCTGCTCGATCATTGCGGGCGCCGTTCGGTGTTCGGCAAGGCCGACCGCGGCGCCTTGCGGCGCTATGCCGAGGGCGAGCTGGCGCGGTCGCGCGGGGAGATCGTGAATGGGGAAGGGCGCGGCTCGGACTAAGGGCTGTTCCTCGCTGCTGGACCCTCGCCCCAACCCCCTCAGCTTTGCACTTTCTGCGGTCGCCGCGAGCCGGAAAGGGAGTAGGGAGAGGGAGCAAAACGGGTTGGAAGACAGGCTGGGCCGGGCTGCCGCGCCCGCCGGTCGGCGGGCGCCGGCTGAACCCTTTCGGCCGCGCCCGTTGCGGGCGTCCTTGCCCGTTGGAATAAACGACCCCATCACATCGCAGAGCCGTACCGGCGCGAAGGGTCCGCGCCGGGTGGCATCATTTGCTCAGGACCGGCCGCTTCGGGCCGGCCCCCGTGGTCTGTCGGAGTTTCGAAATGCCCGCTTCCCTGATCGATTTCCTTGCCGGCGGCCTGGTCCAGGCCGGCTTCTGGGAACTCGCCGTGTACTTCCTCGCGGTCACCCAGCTCACCATCATGTCGGTGACGCTGTACCTGCATCGCTCGATGGCGCACCGCTCGGTCGATTTTCATCCCGCGCTGGCGCACGTGTTCCGTTTCTGGACCTGGCTGACCACCTCGATGATCACCAAGGAGTGGGCGGCGATCCATCGCAAGCACCACGCCAAGTGCGAGACCGAGGAAGACCCGCACAGCCCGCAGTTCAAGGGCATCGACACGGTCATGTGGCGCGGCGTCGAGCTTTACCGCGAAGCGCGCGGCGAGCGCGAGGACATCGAGAAATACGGCAAGGGCTGCCCGGACGACTGGATCGAACGCAAGCTCTATACGCCGCATGCGACCTTCGGCCCGACCTTGCTGCTGTTCATCAGTTTCGTCCTGTTCGGCTTCGCCGGCGTGGCGATCTGGGCGCTGCAGATGGTGTGGATTCCGTTCTGGGCCGCCGGCGTGGTCAACGGCCTCGGCCATTGGTGGGGCTATCGCAATTTCGAGACCACCGACACCGCGACCAACCTGACCCCGTGGGGCTTCTGGATCGGCGGCGAAGAGCTGCACAACAACCATCACGCCTTCCCGAGCTCGGCCAAGTTCGCCCTGCGCAAGTGGGAGTTCGACATCGGCTGGGCGGCGATTCGCGGCCTGCAGGCCGTGCGCCTGGCCAAGGTGCTGCGCGTCGCGCCGACCCTGGACGTGCGCCCGAACATCGCCATGCCGGACACCGAAACCCTGCGCGCGTTGCTGGCGATCCGCTTCCAGGCGATGACCGACTATTACCGCAGCGTGACCCTGCCGACCCTGCGCGAAGAAGCCGCGCACGCCGGCGACCGCATGCGCACCCTGCCGCGTCGTCTGCGCAAGGGCCTGGCCGACGGCGGCCGCTGGCTCGACGACGGCGCGCGTGCGCGCCTGCAGAGCTGGATCGACGAGCGGCCGCGCATGGCGACCCTGGCCGAATTCCGCCAGCGCCTGGCGCAGGTGCTCGACGACCGTTCGCACGATGCGCAGGCCACCTTGAACCGTCTGCACGCCTGGTGCGTCGACGCCGAGGCCAGCGGCATCCAGTCGCTGCAGGCGTTCTCCGCGCGCATGAAGGGCTACGCGCTGGCGCCGGCGCGCCACTGAGCGTTCGAAGCCGGTTCGCCGGTTGGGTCGTTCCAATAAGAACCCGCGCAGCGATGCGCGGGTTTTTTATTGCCGCACATGCAGCGCGCCGTGCAGGCCGCGACGGCTCGGCCGCCGCCCTGCGCGGCAGCCTCTTCAGGACCGCGACGCCCATCAGCATTTGCCGCCCGGCGAGGGTGTAGCGTGCGCAGAAATGGAGTCGCCGCGCCGGACCGCGTCCCGCGCCGCATAAGGAGATGCCGCATGCGCAGGGACATCGTTGCCCGAGACATCGCTGCCCGGACCATCGCAGCCGTCCGCGCGCCGCTTCCGATTCCCTCTTTCCTGCCTGCCCGTGTCGCCCTGCGCCGCACGCGACCGACGTCATTGCAAGGACGAACCCGCCACCCGTGAACGCGCCGCGCGCCAGGGACGGGGCCGCGCTTCAAGCAAAGGAGACAGAACAGATGAAGGTATTCCGTAGCAAGCGCATCAAGCTGCTCATGCTGGCCTCGTTGTTCGCTGCCGGCATCGGCTTCGGCGTAGCCCAGGCCGACAGTCCCTACCGCGAAGGCTGCCCGCCGAAGGCCGGCTGCAAGTACGGCGGCCAGCGCGTCGGTTGCTGCATGCTGCCCTGAGGATCGCGAACCATGAGGACTTTTCGCAGCACCCGCGTGAAGTACCTGGCGATCGCCGCGCTGTTCGCCGCTTCGGTCGGTTTCGGCGCGGCCCAGGCCGACAACAAGTACGCCGAGGGCTGCGCGCCCAAGGCCGGCTGCCAGTTCGGCGGCAATCGCTTCGCCTGCTGCATGGACGATTCCTGATCCGAGGCGGTCGATGATCCGTGCGCGACCTGCCTTGCGCCGTGCGCACCCGTGTTGCCGGCGTCGCCTGCGCGCCGCCGGCAACCCTGATCGGCCGAGTCGGCAGCGCAGGATCCCGCGATCCGCGGCCCGGACTTGCCTGGCGCCGCCGCCCGCGTCAGGCTGCGCGGCAAAGCCGCCGTTCCCGGCGCCACCCGGTTCCCGTGCATGCGCCGACTGATTGCGATCGCGTTCTGTATTCCGTTCGTCTGCGCGGCCCAGCACGTCGCCTCGACCGGCGACTATTTGTCGCGCATGGACGGCGACCAGGACGGCAAGATCTCGCTGCTCGAGTACCAGGATTGGCTCAGCTACGCCTTCGACGCGATGGACGCCAACCGCGACGGCCAGTTGGATGCGCAGGAGCAGCCCGCGAGCGGCCGCGGCGCACGCGCCGCGCTGTCGCGCGAGCAGCATCGCCTGACCCTGGCCGAGCGTTTCGGCAAACAGGACCGCAACCGCGACGGCTGGCTCGACGCGCGCGAACTGGCCTCGCCCCCGCAGTGATCGCCGGCCTGAACGGCTCGCTGGGCCGAGGCGAACGCTAAGGTCACGAGCGTCGCGTTTCCGGTGCGTTGCGCGATGCGCATCCGGCGAATTCTCCGCAGCCCGTCGCATTGCCCGGATTGCGCAATTGCCGCCGCTGCGCCGCGCGTGATACCTAGTCGCGATGAATTACGCATTGCCCCGCGGCGAACTGGATACGCTGTTCGCCGGCCCCCAATCGGTCACTTCCGAACAACGCCGCGAACTGGCCGAACTGATCGTCGAACGACTGCGCCAGGTCCATGGCGAACGCCTGCTGGCGGTCGCCATGTACGGCTCGACCGCGCGCGACGGCGACGGCCCGTACTCGGACATCGAACTGTGGGCGGTGCTCGACGACGACGCCCTCGGCGCCGACTACGACGAAACCCTGGAATGGGTGCACGGCCGCGGCAAGGCCGAGCTCAACCTGATGTCGCGCACCGCCATCGAGGCCTACGCGCGCGAAGTCGACGAAGGCTGGGCGCTCAGCCACGGCCAGTTCGTGCATGCGCGCGCGCTGTGGATCGCGCCCGACCACGGCGCCCTGGTCGAGACCTTGCGCTCGCTCGCCGCGCATCCGAACGATGAGGCGGTGGACGCGGCCTTGGCCGAAATCGTGGTCGGCGAGCTGTACGAACTGGTCGGCAAGCTGCGCAATCGCTATGCGCGCAAACCGCTGTCCCTGCTCGCCTGCGAGTTCGCCCAGCACCTGGCCTGCCTGATCGGCCTGGCCGAGCGGCACGTGTTCGCATCGAGCGGAACCATGTTCGACGAGGCCGCCGACCTGCCCGGGCCGGACGGCGCGGCGCAATTGTTCGGCCTGGTGGGCCAGGGCGATCTGCGCGACGAAGTGGTGCTGAGCATGGCCGTGGAGCGAGTCTGGACCGGCCTGGAGGAATGGGCGCACGCCGCTTCCTTGAACGACGCGCTGGAACTGCGCTGCGCCGCGTCGGAGCGCTGAGCGGCGCCGATCCGGTACAGTCCGCATCGTCGATGGGACCGCTGCGGGGCGTAACCGGCGCGCCCGCATGAGCGCGACGCGCGTCGCCGCCGGGTCCTGCGCAGTGCCGTCGACAGCGCCGACTCCGGTTTCCCGATCGATCGCCGAGGGCCTCCTGCGATGGGCCGAATGCTGCATCCCTGGTTCGCCGAAGCGCGCCTCGTCGCCGCGCGCGGCGGCGCATGGCGACGCGGCCGGACCCTGTCGGCGGCCGCCGCCGCGGCGATCGTCTTGCCGTTGCTGCTGCGTGGCTGGGGGGGCGATGCCGCGGCCCTGGCCGAGGCCCTGCCGCGCCTGATCGAACGCTTGCCGCTGCCGTTCGGTCTGCTCGCCATCGCTACGGCGTATGCGGTCGCGCGCGGACGCTCGATCGCGCTCGATGAGTACCTGCGCCTGGGGTGGTGGGCGGCGGCGCCGATCGAACCGTCGCGGGCCACGCGCAGCCTGGTCTTGCTGGCCGGCCTGGCGACGCTGGCGGCGATGGCATTCGCGGCGACCGTGCTCGCCGCCTGCGGTGGCGACCGCGCGAGCCTGCGCGCCGCCTACTGGGTCGTCGACGGCGGGCTCGCGCTCGGCGCCGTGCTGGGCCTGTTCGCGGCCCTGCGCCATCGCCGCCATCCGGCGCAGCGTTTGCGCGAAGGCGCGCGCCTGCCGGTGTTCGGCCTGGTCTGGCTCGACGACGCGCGGCTGCCGCACCTCAGCGACTGGCAACGGCGCGAAGGCGTGTTGCGCTGGCGTCGCGGCGGTCACGCCTGGATGATCGGCGCGGTGCTGTTCGGCCTGCCGAGTTCGACCGGCGCGAGCAGCGGCATCGGCGTGTTGCTGATCGCCATCGCGCTGGCCTGGTTCAGTCTGATCCTGCAGGCCTGCGTCGCCGCGACGCTCGATGCCGACGCCCTGCTGGCGAGCACACCGCGCGCGCCGCATCGGCTGGCTCAGGCGGCCTGGCGGTATCCGGCCTTCGCCTTGCTCTGCGCCCTGGCATTCGCGAGCGTCGGCGCTGCGTTGTTGTCGCTGACCTGGCGTGCTGCGCCGGTATTGCTCGCGATCCTGCTCATCCTTTCATGGCCGGCGCTGCTTGCGCTGCGTCCCCTCCTTCACCGGCCTTTGTCGCGATGACCGTCCTGCTCGAACTCGAAGGCCTGCAGCACCGCTACGACGAGCACGCGGTGCTGCACGGCATCGATCTGCGCTTGCAGGCCGGCGAGTTCGCCGCGCTGATCGGTCCGAACGGTTCCGGCAAGACCACCCTGCTGCATTGCCTGGCCGGGCTGCAGCGGGCGAGCGCGGGGCGCGTGTTGATCGGCGGCCACGACCTCGCCCGCGCACCGCTGCAGGCGCGGCGCCTGCTCGGCTTCGCAGTCGACCCGGCGCGTCTGCCGCCGTTGTTGACCGGTCGCGAATGCCTGCGTCTGTTCGCCGGTACGCGCGAGCTCAGCGAAATTCCCGCGCCGACGCTGGCCCTCGCCGAGACCCTGGCGCTGGCGCCGATGCTGGATCGCCGCATCGGCCAATACTCGCTCGGCACCCGCCAGAAACTGGCGATCGCGCTGGGTCTGCTCGGCGAGCCGCCCTTGCTGGTGCTCGACGAACCGCTCAACGGCCTCGACCCGCTCAGCGCCTACGCGCTCAAACGCCATCTGCAGCAGCTAGCTCTCGATCGCGGCACCGCCGTGTTGCTGGCGACCCATTCGCTCGACGTCGCCGAGCGCTTCATCAGCCGCGCGCTGTTGCTGATGGACGGGCGCCTGCGTCGTGATTGGCCGGCCGACGAGCTCGATGCGATCCGCGCCGACCCGCAGCGGTCGCTGGAGCAGTCGATGGTCGAGGCCTTGGCGGACGAGCGGCCGGCAGATGCGGAGTAGTTTGGGGCAGCGGCGCGACGCCATCGTCTTACGGCCGGTGGCGTCGTCGATGCCATTGCGTGGTCGCGGCTCGCGCCGGTCCTACTCAAGAGCGACGCCGCTCCTACCCAAGAGCGACGCCGCTTCAAGGGTAGGCCCACGGGGATTTCCTTCGGTCGCAAGCCGCGACCGCGATCCCGCAAACATCGGCGCTACCGATGAGCCCCGGCTCCGGATGCGCCACCCAACTGCTACCATGCCCCCGTTGCAGAAGAGTGGCGCCGGCCGAAGGCCGCTGCCCGCCGAAGGCGCAGGCTCCCATAATCGCTCAGGCTCGGCCCTTCATCGGCCGGAACACTGCAACGAACACGCCGATCTGGAGAGAGGCCGCGACGCGGCCCACCGAAGGGGCAAGCGGCCGCTGTCGCGACAGCGCGCCGCCCAAACTCTCAGGTAAAAGGACAGCGGGAGCGGCACCGCGGCCTTCGGGCCACGGAGACAGGCAAGCGCATGCGGCTCACGGCCGCGCCTGCGCTTGCCGTGCCGCCCGGCCGCGTCCTCATCGCAGCGGCGCGCTCGCGTCTTCGTGCCCGGCCGCGGTTCATTCGTGCCCGCCCGACGGAGAACCGCCGTGTTGCTGCAACTGATCTATCTCATCGCCATCAGCGCCGAAGCCATGACCGGCGCGCTCGCCGCCGGCAAGCGGCGCATGGACCTGTTCGGCGTCGTCATCATCGCCAGCGTCACCGCGCTCGGTGGCGGCTCGCTGCGCGACATCGTGCTCGGCCACTACCCGCTCGGTTGGGTGCGGCATCCCGAGTACCTGGGCTACACCATCGGCGCGGCGATCGCCGCGACCTTCCTGGCCAAGAAACTGCACCGCTTGCGCCGCGCCTTCCTCTGGCTGGATGCGCTCGGCCTGATCGCCTTCACCCTGATCGGCTGTTCGGTCGCGCGCGAAGGCGGGCACGCGCCGGTCATCGTCGTCATCGCCGGCATGTTGACCGGCGCGTTCGGCGGCGTGTTGCGCGACGTGCTGTGCAACGAGATCCCGCTGGTGTTCCAGCGCGAGTTGTACGCGGTGATTTCGCTGCTGACCGGCGTGGCCTATCTGGCGATGCTGCGCTTCGGCGTCGCCGAGAACCTGAGCGTGCTGCTCTGCCTCGGCGGCGGCTTCGCCCTGCGCCTGTTGGCGATCCGCTACGAGTGGGAGATGCCGAAGTTCGTTTATCAGTGAGCGTCGGCGCAGCCTGCGCTGCAGAGCTCGCTCAAGCGTCTTCGGACAGCGCCTGCGCGACCCGTTCGCGGATGGCCGGCACCAGCTCGCGTTCGAACCAGGGGTTGCGCTTGAGCCAGAGATTGTTGCGCGGGCTCGGATGCGGCAGCGCCACCGTATGCGGCCAGCGCTCGCGCCAGGACGCGACCGCGGCGGTCAACGTGTCGCCGGCGTCGGGCAGGTGATAGGCCTGCGCGTACTGGCCGATGACCAGGGTCAGGCGCAGCCGCTGGAACTGCGCCAGCAGACGCCGGCGCCAGGCCGGCGCGCACTCGGGCCGCGGCGGCAGGTCGCCGGACTTCGTGGTGCCGGGATAGCAGAAGCCCATCGGCAGGATCGCCACCTGGTCAGCGTCGTAGAAGCGTTCGCGATCCAGACCGAGCCAGGCGCGCAGGCGTTCGCCGCTGGCGTCGTCGAAGGGCAGGCCGCTCGCATGCACCTTGCGGCCGGGCGCCTGTCCGGCGATCAGGATGCGCGACTGCGCGCTCATCTGCAGCACCGGCCGCGGGCCATCGGGCAGATGCGCGGCGCACAGCCTGCACGCGCGAACGTCGGCGAGCAGGGCGGCAAGGGATTCCATCGGCATCGGTTCCGGCAAGAAGGCGGCGGCGGTCGGCTTTGCGCGAGCAAGCAGCGGCCGAGTGTTGGTCGCGGCGCAAAACCCTGTCAAGCCGCGAACCCGCAGCGCAGGGCGGCAGCGCAAAAGACGACGCCGGCGCGAGGCCGGCGTCGTCGTTGCAGCGCTAGCGGGCGGAGACGTTATGCAGTGATGTCGCGGTCCTTGGTTTCCGGCAGGAACAAGGCGCCGATCACCACCGTCATGGCGGCGACGATGATCGGATACCACAGGCCGCTGTAGATGTTGCCGGTGGCGGCGACGATGGCGAACGCGGTGAACGGCAGGAAGCCGCCGAACCAGCCGTTGCCGATGTGGTACGGCAGCGACATCGAGGTGTAGCGGATGCGGGTCGGGAACAACTCGACCAGCCAGGCGGCGATCGGGCCGTAGACCATCGTCACCAGCAGCACCAGGAAGGTCAGCAGCGCGATCACCATCGGCTTGTTGATCTGCGCCGGGTCGGCCTTGGCCGGATAGCCCGCGGTCTGCAGCGCTTCGCTCAATTGCTTGCCGAAGGCTTCCGACTGCGTCTTGAAGGCGGCGCCGTCGAGCGATTCGCCTTCGAAGCTGCTCAGGCTGGCGCCGCCGATGCTGACCGTGGCGACGCTGCCGGCCGGGCCGGCCGCGTTGACGTAGGGAATGCCCTTCTTGGCCAGCGCCGACTTGATGATGTCGCAGGACTGCTTGAAGGTCGCCTTGCCGACCGGGTCGAACTGGAACGCGCAACGATCCGGATCGGCGGTGACGGTGACCGGCGAGGCGGCGACCGCGGCTTCCAGCGCCGGGTTGACGTTATGGGTGAGCGCCTTGAACACCGGGAAGTAGGTGAACACCGCGATCAGGCAGCCGGCCAGCACGATCTTCTTGCGGCCGATCTTGTCCGACAGCCAGCCGAAGAAGATGAAGCCGCCGGTGGCCAGGGCCAGGGCGATCGCGATGAAGATATCGGCCTGGTTCGGGTCCATGCCGAGGGTCTTGGTGAGGAAGAACAGCGAGTAGAACTGGCCGCCGTACCAGACCACGGCCTGGCCGGCGGTGGCGCCGAGCAGGGCGAACAGGGCGATCTTGCCGTTCTTGGAGAAGAAGCTCTCGGTGATCGGCGCCTTGGAGGTCTTGCCTTCGGCCTTCATCTGCTGGAACAGCGGCGATTCGGCCAATTGCATGCGGATCCACACCGACACGCCGAGCAGGATCACCGAGAACCAGAACGGGATGCGCCAGCCCCAGGACTCGAAATCTTCCTTGCCGAGGTAATTGCGGCAGGCCCAGATCACCAGCAGCGACAGGAACAGACCGAGCGTTGCGGTGGTCTGGATGAAGCTGGTGTACAGGCCGCGCTTGCCGTTGGGCGCATGCTCGGCGACGTAGGTCGCCGCGCCGCCGTACTCGCCGCCGAGCGCCAGGCCCTGCAACAGCCGCAAGGTGATCAGGATGACCGGCGCTGCGATGCCCAGGGTGGCGTAACTGGGCAGGATGCCGACCAGGAAGGTCGCCAGGCCCATGATCACGATGGTGACCAGGAAGGTGTACTTGCGTCCGATCATGTCGCCGAGGCGGCCGAACACCAGCGCGCCGAACGGCCGCACCGCGAAACCGGCGGCGAAGGCGAGCAGGGCGAAGATGAATTGGCTGGTCTCGTTCAAACCGCCGAAGAACTGCTTGCCGATGATCACGGCGAGCGAACCGTAGAGGTAGAAGTCGTACCACTCGAACACGGTGCCGAGGCTGGAGGCGAAGATGACCTTCTTGTGGTCCTTGGTCAGCGGCGTGCTTTGCGGCGCTGCGTTTGCGGTGATGCTGGACATGTCTGTTCCCCCGAACAGTGGAGAGGAGCGGGCCGGGACCCGCCGGGGCGATTCTTTCTATACTGCTGTCGCGACTTTCCGATCAGAAGCTGTACTTGACGTGGGTCTGCAGGCGGTTGATCTCGCCGCGGTCGCCGCTTTCGATCTCGCGCTGGCCCCAGATGTACTCGGCACCCAGGTCGAGTTTCGGGATCGGGGTATAGATCAGGTTGATGTGGGCCGATTGCGCCGACTTGGTGATGCCCAGGCCGGTCAATGCGGTCTTGTTGTCGTACTCGGCGCGCGAATAGAACAGGTTGCCGCGCAGCTTCGGGGTGAACGCGTGGCGCCAGCCGACGAAGCCCGAGACCAGGTCGATGTTTTCCAGGTCGCCGCTGGCGTCGAGCACGGCGTCGTTGTTGAGCGCCAGGCCGACGTAGCGCCCGATGCCGCTGCCGGTGGTGACCATGTAGCGCAGATCGTCCTTGGCGCCGAGGTTCCACTTGCCCGACAGGCTCAGGCCGTAGCCGGTGTTGCTGTCGTTGATGCGACCGGACTGGTACTTGAGCTGGCGGGCGAGCGCGCCGACGCTGAAGTGGCCCCAATCGCCCTTGGCGGTGTAGCGCGCGGTCACGTCCGGCACCGCGCCGTCGTCGCCGGCGACCTGGGCCATGTTGCCGCGGAACGGCGTGTACACGGTTTCCGGGTTCTCGATCGAGAACGACCACGGGCCGCTGGTGTAGCGCAATTGCGCCTGGCGCACGAACACCGTGCCCTCGGTGGGGCCGAGGAAGTCGACCGTGTCCGGCAACGCCGCGGTGTCCTGGAAGTTCGACCAGGCCTGGCCGGCCATCCACTTGTTCCAGGTCACGTAGGCCTGGCGCAGCGTCAGCGCGTAAGTGTTGGTGGCGACCTCGCTGCCGGTGAAGGCGGTGCTGCCGCCGCCGTAGAGGTCGAATTCCAGATAGCCCTTGAGCTTGTCGCCGCTTTCCAGGTCGGTGTCGGCGGCGAACCAGAAGCGCGAGAAGTTCGCGCCCATGTCGGTGTCGCTGCCGCCTTCGCGGGTGGCCGCGCCGCCGACCGGAATCGCCTTGGGCACGTAGAACAGGCGTCCGACCGAACCGTCGGCGATGTCGCCGTCGTTGGTCTGGGTGACCGAGGCGTCGAGCTTGATGAAACCGCCGTAGCTGAAACGGGTGCCGGGGTTGCCGGCGGTCGAGATCGGCGTGCTCTGGATGCCGGGCTTGGCCGGCGTCGCCGCGACCGCGGCCGGCGCGGCGGCCTGTGCGGCCTTGACCTCGGTGACCTGGGTCTGCACCTGCTGCTGTTGCGAGACCAGTTGCTGGACCATGCGTTCGAGTTCGGCGACGCGCGTTTCGAGTTCTTTTTCCTTTGCCGTCTGCGCGAAAGCTAGGCCGGGCAGCGCCAGGGCGACCAGCAAGGCCGCGGCCAGGGGCCGCCGTCGCATCGCCGCGCGCCGCGGTGCCGTGCGTGTGAGCACACTAGTGAACGTCATGATTCCCTCCCGAGGAACGCCGCGCGGTACGTGCGGCTGCGGCCAGCCTGCGCGCGGCCGAGACGGCTTCACCATTCGCCATTGGTCGTAACGGCGCGATTCAGTTCTCCATTTACGACCAAGTTACGACCAAGGTCTAAATGGGTGCCGCAGCGGCGGTCGCGATGAATGCGGCAAACTGGGAAGCCCGACGGGTCGAGGGCGGGGATTGCGGATTCGGGATTCGTAAGCTGCGATGATGGCTTGGTCGATTCTCGAATCCCCAATCCCGAATCCCAGCCGTCTTACGGAGCCCCCACTCATGACTCACCCCGTCACCGTCTACCCGACCGACGCGGACTTCGCTGCGAAGTCGCGCTACCGGCGCGAAGACTACGAACGTCTCTACGCCGAATCGGTCGCCGACCCCGACGCGTTCTGGGGCGGCGTGGCCAAGCGCCTGGACTGGTTCAAGGCGCCGACCAAGGTCAAGAACGTCAGCTTCGATCTGGCCGACTTCCACATCCACTGGTACGAGGACGGCGAGCTCAACGCCAGCGTCAATTGCCTCGACCGCCATCTGGCCGAGCGCGGCGACAAGACCGCGTTGCTGTTCGAGCACGACGATCCGAACCTGCCGGCCGAGCACATCACCTATCGCGAGCTGCATGCGCGCGTGTGCCGCCTGGCCAATGCGCTGCGCAACCTCGGCGTCAAGAAGGGCGACCGCATCACCATCTACCTGCCGATGATTCCCGAGGCCGTGGTGGCGATGCTCGCCTGCGCGCGCGTCGGCGCGATCCACTCGGTGGTGTTCGGCGGCTTCGCCCCGAACTCGATCGCCGACCGCGTCGCCGACTGCGCCAGCAAGCTCGTCATCACCGCCGACGAAGGCCTGCGCGGCAGCAAGAAGATTCCGCTCAAGGCCAACGTCGATGCGGCCCTGAAGCTGCCCGGCACCAACTCGGTCGAAACCGTGCTGGTGGTGCGCCACACCGGTGCCGCGGTCGACATGCAAATGCCGCGCGACCGCTGGTACGACGCGGTGGTCGAAGGCCAGCCGGAAACCTGCGAGCCCGAGCGCATGAACGCGGAAGACCCGTTGTTCATCCTCTATACCTCCGGCAGCACCGGCAAGCCTAAGGGCGTGCTGCACACCACCGGCGGTTACCTGGTCTATGCCAGCTTCACCCACGAAGCGGTGTTCGACCTGCGCGAAGACGACATCTATTGGTGCACCGCCGACGTCGGCTGGGTCACCGGTCACAGTTACATCGTTTATGGCCCGCTCGCCAACGGCGCCACCGCGCTGGTGTTCGAGGGCGTGCCGAACTATCCGGACGTGTCGCGTTTCTGGAACGTGATCGACAAGCACAAGGTGAGCGTGTTCTACACCGCGCCGACCGCGATCCGTGCGCTGATGCGCGACGGCGACGAGCCGGTCAAGAAGACCTCGCGCGCCTCGCTGCGTCTGCTCGGCACGGTCGGCGAGCCGATCAACCCCGAAGCCTGGCGTTGGTATTACGAGGTCGTCGGCGATTCGCGTTGCCCGATCGTCGACACCTGGTGGCAGACCGAGACCGGCGGCATCCTGATCACCCCGTTGGCCGGCGCGATCGACCTCAAGCCCGGTTCGGCGAGCAAGCCCTTCTTCGGCGTGCAGCCGGCCCTGGTCGACGCCAACGGCGGCGAGCTCGCAGGCGAGGCCGAAGGCAATCTGGTGCTGAAGGATTCCTGGCCGGGGCAGATGCGCACCGTCTACGGCGACCACCCGCGTTTCATCGAGACCTATTTCAAGACTTACCCCGGCAGCTACTTCACCGGCGACGGCTGCCGCCGCGATGCCGACGGCTATTACTGGATCACCGGGCGCGTCGACGACGTCATCAACGTCAGCGGCCACCGCATCGGCACCGCCGAAGTCGAGAGCGCCCTGGTCTCGCACCCCAAGGTCGCCGAAGCGGCGGTGGTCGGTTTCCCGCACGACCTCAAGGGCCAGGGCATCTACGCCTACGTGACCCTGATCGCCGGCGAAGCGCAGAACGACGAATTGCGCAAGGAACTGGTGGCCTGGGTGCGCAAGGAGATCGGCCCGATCGCCACGCCCGACCATCTGCAGTGGGCGCCGGGCCTGCCGAAGACCCGTTCGGGCAAGATCATGCGCCGCATCCTGCGCAAGATCGCCGAGAACGCGCCGGATCAGTTGGGCGACACCAGCACGCTCGCCGACCCGTCGGTGGTCGAGAGCCTGGTGAGCGAGCGACTGGGGCGGTAAGCGCGTTGCCAGCGGGCACGGCCGTTGTGCGGCCGTGCCGATGGGGTGGCGGTAACAGCAACAGCAACAGCAAATCCCCCCTGCCCCCCTTTTTCAAAGGGGGGATTCGGTAGGAAGGTGATTCCCGGGTTGGGTGATTCGTGAGCGAGGCTGCAAATAGCCTTGCTTGGGCAGCTCAAGCTCCACTTCGAGTTCCACCTCAAGCTCCACCTCAAGTTCCACCTCAAGCGTCAGCTCAAGCTGGCATTGGTATACCCGTGCTGTTGCTGTTCCCCCCTTTGAAAAAGGGGGGCAGGGGGGATTTGCTTCGGCTTTCGCCTTCAATCTTGACTCACGATCCCAGGCAAACGCTTGGACACGACGCGATATATCTCCTCCATCACCGCAGCCGTTTCCCTGAGCACTTGCAGGTTGTCGAACCGGATTACCTGCAACCCCAGCCTCTCCAACGCAGCCGTCCGCCGCGCATCCGCCGCCAGGCCTGAATCGGTGGCGTGCTGCGAGCCATCGACTTCGACGATCAGCCCCGCCGCCGGCGCATAAAAGTCGACCACATAACGCAGCAACGGCTTCTGCCGGTAGAACTGCACGCCGAGCATCTGCTTGCGCCGCAACAGCCGCCACAACCGCTGTTCGGCGGCGCTGGCACCGCCTCGCAGGCGGCGTGCGGGCGTTCTGAGACCGGGTTCATACGAATGCATACCCACATTTCACCCGCCTTCACCCATCGTCCAATAGCGGACGAACCCCCTGTACGACGTAAGATTCCTGCCATGTACGTCGTCCGCAGCACCCTTCCCCCGACCAGGCCCGCCCCATGCCGACCCTGCTGATCGCCGACGACCACCCGCTGTTCCGCGAAGCCTTGCGCGGCGCGGTCGCGCGGGTGCTGCCGGACGCGGCCCTGCGCGAAGCCGACAGCGTCGATGCGCTGTACGCGCTGGTCGAGGCCGAATCCGACGCCGATCTGTTGCTGCTCGACCTCAACATGCCCGGCGCGCAAGGCTTCAGCGCGCTCGTGCATCTGCGCGCGCTGCATCCGCAGTTGCCGATCGTGGTGGTGTCGGCGCGCGAGGAGCCGGCGACGATGCGCCGCGCGCTGGATCACGGCGCGGTCGGTTTCATTCCCAAGTCCGCCGACGCGGCGACGCTCGGCGCGGCGCTGACCACGGTGCTCGACGGCGACCGTTGGGCGCCGGCCGCCGCCTTCGCCGCGCCGGCCGCGAATGCCGACGAACACGAAGCCGCGCAACGCCTGCGCGACCTCACCCCGCAGCAGTTCCGCGTTCTGCAGATGCTCGGCGCCGGCCTGCTCAACAAACAGATCGGCTACGAACTCGGCGTCTCCGAAGCGACGGTCAAGGCCCACGTCACCGCGATCCTGCGCAAGCTCGGCGCCAACAACCGCACCCAGGCGGTGCTGATCGCCGGCCGTCTCGCCCTCGATCCCAGCGCGATCGTGCCGCCGCCGGAAGAGGTCGAGTAAGCGGGTTCACCGGCGACCACCGCTCGCCGCTTGCGCGCACTCGAACCCTCGCAGGGAATCCGCAGACGATGGACGGCCACCCGAGTTTCCCCGACCCGGTAACCAAAAGCATCGACATCCAGGCCGCGCCGACGACGGTGTGGCAGGCGCTGACCGATCCTGTGCGCATGCCGGCGTGGATGTCGGAGGAGCCGCTCGAAGTCGTCACCGACTGGGCCATCGGCAGCCCGATCGTGATCCGCGGCGTGTTGCACGGACGGCTGCGTTTCGAGAACAGCGGCATCGTTCGCGCCTTCGAAGCCGGGCGCGTCCTCGAATACAGCCATTGGAGCTCGCTGTCGCGGCGCGCGCTCGCCGACGCGCCCGAGAACCACGTCGGCATCGCATTGCGGCTGCATCCGAGCGGCCACGGCACGCGACTCGAGCTGAGCCTGAGCAATCTCGGCGACTATGCGGTCTACGGCCACATGAATTTCTACTGGGAAGTCACCCTGGCGGTGCTCAAGCGTTACTGCGAAGCCCAGGCGCGGTAACGAGCGTCCGTTGCGCGGCCACGCTCGCCGCCCGTCGGCGCGATGCGAGTTGCCGCGGACGGCCATTGAATCGGCAACGCAGCTGCCGGCATAGTCGCGCCATCAATGGACCGCCATCGAGAAAGGAAGCGGCATGAATCGCTCGACCCGCTGGATGCTGTCGTTGGCGATGCTCGTAATCGCGCTGCCCGCAGCCGCGCAGGACATCGAATGCGACTTCGACCAGGACTATCTCGCCAAACGCATGCGGCAAGCCGCTGCGCGCCACGGCGGCCGACTCGATGCCGCCACCGGCACCGCCGTCTGGACACTGCGCAACGGCGAGACGGTCACGGTCGCCAGCGGCGGTTGCGTGCATTACGGCACGACGGTGAGTCTGGTCTATGCGCCCGGCGCGTCCGCACCTTCCCGTGAAGTCGCCATCGAGCGCCTGTTCGCCGCGGTCTCGAAGTACTGGCAGCCGGCGGCTGCACGCCGTCTGCAGGCTTTGGTGCAGGCCGGCGCGTATGCAACCAAGACCTTGGACGACGGCAGCATCGAACTGGTCGGCTCGCTCGACCCGGGGGAAAGTTTTTCGTTCGAATATCGCCTCATCCTCGGCAAGCACGAGGTGCGGATCAGCTGGGAAGAAGCCTGATCCGCGAAACCGCAACCCGCGCACAAACTTGAAAACCGCGCGGCGCGGGTGTTAGCTGGCCGCCTCAATGCGCCGCCGCGCAGTCGCGGTCGGCGCGCACGCGCGACGATCGCGATGCGGTTCAACGGAGGCGCAATGAAGCGGGAACTCGAAGGCAAGGTCGCGGTGATCCACGGCGGTGGCGGCGCGATCGGCGGCGCGGTGGCGCGTGCGTTCGCGCGCGAAGGCGCTCGCTTGTTCCTCGCCGGCCGTAGCCAAGCGCGTCTCGATGCGGTCGTGACGGACATAGCGGGCGCCGGTGGCGTGGCCGAAAGCGCGCGGGTCGATGCGCTCGATGCCGACGCCGTCGAACGCCACGCCGAGGCGGTCGCGGCGAAGGCGGGCGCCATCGATATCGTTTTCAACGCGGTGGCCTTCGTGCACGTGCAGGGCGTGCCGTTCGCCGAACTGCCGCTGGCCGACTTCGAGTATCCGGTCCACTCGTACATTCGCTCCAACTATCTGACCGCACAGGCGGCCGCGCGCCACATGGGCGAACGCGGCGGCGTCATCCTGAGCCTGGTCACGCCGGTTGCGCGCATGACCGGTCCCGGCTATCTGGGCCATTGCGTCGCCTGCGCCGGTGTCGAAGCGATGTCGCGCCATCTCGCCGGCGAACTCGGCGGGCGCGGTATTCGCACCGTCTGCCTGCGTTCGCATGCGATCCCCGAAGCGCTGGACGCGGGTTCGCACAGTCGCGAAGTGTTCCAGCCGCTCGCCGACCAGGCCGGCATCTCGGTCGAAGCGATGCTGCAGGGCGCGGCCGAGAGCACCCTGCTCAAGCGTTTGCCGACGCTCGCCGACATCGCCGGCAGCGCGGTCTACGCCGCTTCGGATCGCGCCTCGGCGATGACCGGCGGCATCCTCAATCTCACCGGCGGTTTCCTGGTGGATTGAAACGCGGGCGACTCAGGGCTCGTCGCGTTGCGCATCCGGCGCCCACACCACGCCGAGTGCGCGAATGCCGAAACCGGACACGCGCTGCACTTCGCGCCACGGGTCCAGCGAGGTGTCGAATTCGATGATCTCGTAGGAGCGGCCGCAGGTGCGCCAACCCGTGCACGGCGCGATGTTCGGCGCCTGGTCCCAGGGAATGCCCGACAAGCGCCGCAACTCCACCCACGCCTCGGCCAGCGAGCCGTGTTGGCTCAGCGATTGCGCGTGATCGGTGTCTTCGATGATGAAGCGCGTCGCCATGATGTCGATGCGTGCTACCCAGAGAGTGGGACTGCGGGGCAAGACCGGGCAGTCGGGCCGGCCTTCCCCAAGGCCGGCGATCCCGCGGCATCGTAGCCGGGCTCATGCGTCAGGACAAATCGCCGTGCGTCACCGTCCTTGCGAACCGCGAGCGCGACTGGAGATCAACCGCGGCGGCAAGATCGCGATCGCGAAAACCCGGATCGCGATCACACCCGGCTACGGCGCCTGCGCACTCGTGCGACACGAAGCGCGACGGCGCGCCCGCTTGCGATGGCGGCTCAAGGAAAGCAGCGGTGCGCGCGACGAGGCGTGCGTACTGCGAACACGGACGACGACGTCCTCGCAACCGAGCGCTAGGGCAGGGTGAACTTGCGCATCGCGCGCAGCGGCCACAGCGAAGTGAAGCGCGCGCCGCCGACCAGGCGATGCGCGGCCGACATGCCCTGGATCAGGCCCAGGCGTTCCAGCACGTCCTTGGCGCGGCGGAAGCTATGGCGCGGGTCGGCGGTCAGCATGAACAGATTGATCTCTTTCGCGCTGACGTCGTAACCCTCCAGCTCGACCGTATCGCCCAGCGCGGCCTTCAACTCGGCCTCGATCGTCGCCAGGAAGGCCTCGTCGGCCAGGGACTTGCGCCAGAACTTGATGATGAGTTGATGATCCATCCGCCGATTGTAGGCGCAACCGCGAACGGCGCGATCTGCCCGTGCCGCAATGCCGATGCGCGATCGCGTCGCGCGCCGCGTTGCAGTCGTAATGCCGGATGCGGCCGGCAACAAAGCGGCCCGGTTTCCCGGGCCGCTCGTCAAGCTTCCCCGCCTGCCTCGCAGCTCAGTCCTGGGCGCTCTGGTAGGCGACCAGGTAGCGGCCTGCGGCGACCGCGAAGGCGGCGCGGCTCACCGTCTTGCCGGGGTCGAAGTAGGCGTGCAGGGTCGGTTGCAGATCGAACGGCCCCTGGGTGACGGCGAAGCGCGCATTGATCAGGCCGCGGTCGAGGGCCAACTGCACGTAACCGCGCAGGCTGGCCGGGATCGACGCCGCATCGTCGACGACAATGCGCTTGCCGTCGTAGAACGCGGTCAGCTGGCCGTTGAACGCGCGCGCTTCGCTCTGCAAGGCCAGGCTCTGCACCAGCGAATAGGCCAGGCTGACCCGGCTGACGCTGTCGTTCGGGCGGAACGCGCCGTTGAGCGTGCCCATCACGCCGTCCTGCGACTGGCTCAGGTCGCGCAGTGCGCCGCCGTTGGCGACCGCGGATTCGGCATAGGCGTAACGCGCGTCGCCGGGCGAGAGGTCGCTGAAGCTGGAGCGGCCGTTGAACGGCAGGTACTGGCGCACGCTCTGGCCCATCAACAGGTATTGCGCCAGTTCGCTGCGCTTGAGCGTGGCATCGGGGCGGAACTGCTGGTCCGAGTAACCGTCGACCAGCCGGTTGGCGACGGCGAATTCGATCGCCGAGCGCGCCGGGTGGGTGGCGACGTCGCCCATGCCGGTGTAGCCGCCGCTCTTGAGGAAACTGATTTCGCCATCGACCGTGCCGGGCAGGCCGTAGCCGTTGGTGACCTTGGCCGGGTCGAGGTTGGTGCCGGACACCGAGCCGACGCCGCGCACGCTGACCTTCCACACGCCGGGCTTGCCGGGCGCGCCGGTGGTGACGGTGTCGCCGAGCACCGGCAGGGCGATCGAGGAGCCGTACTTGATGCCGTCCGGATCGGTCAGCACCACCGCCAGCGTGTTCTCGCCGATGGTGGCGCGGGCCGCGACCCAGGCGATGTCGCTGGCGACGGTGAAGCTTTGTTCCTCGACCGTGCCGACGGGTGCGAAGTCGACCGAGAACGGCAGGTTCGGCACGCCGCCGGACAGGATCGCGTTGGCGTTGAACGCACGCAGCGGGTTGACCGTGGCGCCGAAGCCGTAGCGCAGCGCGGCGGCCTCGGCGACCGCGGTGTAGGCGTTGACGTGGCCGGCACCGGCTTCCCAGGCCAGGCGCCCGGTCATGTTGGTCGAGGTGCGCTCGAGGATGTCCTTGATCTGCGCCGGGGTCAGGTTCGGATTGGCTTCCAGCATCAGCGCCACGATGCCGGCGACGTGCGGCGTCGCCATCGAGGTGCCGCTCATGTGGGTGTAGTGGGCCAGATAGGCCGGCGCCAGGGTTTCGGCGTCGTGCTGCGCTTCGGTCGCCGGCAGGGCGCCGGTCAGCGCGCGCGTGGAGACGATGTCCACGCCCGGCGCGACGATGGTGGGCTGGTTGAAGTAGGTCCACTGGCGGCCGTCGGGCATGGTGAAGCTGCCGCTCTCGCCGCGCTTGCCGCGCGAGGAGAAACCGGTCAGCACGCCGTCCTTCTCGCCGGCGCCGACCGAGATCACCCACGGCGCCTGTGCGTAGGGGTTGTGGGTGTCTTCGCCGGGGCCGTCGTTGCCGGCGGCGAACACGCTGACGATGCCGCGCTTGTACAGCTCGTAGGTCGAAACGTTGACCGGGTTGAGCGGATCGAACTTGCCGCTGCTGCCCCAGGAGTTGCTGGTCACGCGGATCGGGTGATCGAAGCTGAACTGCTTGGTCGCGGCGTAATCGAGGCCGCCGACCGCATCGAGGATCAGCAACACCGCACCCGAGCCGTAACCGACCAGGTCCGCACCCGGCGCCACGCCGCGGTACAGGCCGTTGGAGCGGGCGCCGTTGCCGCCGATGGTGCCGGCGCAATGGGTGCCGTGGCCGGAACCGAGGTCGGTGTTGATCACGCCCTCGGTGTAGGAGATCGGCAGCATCGAGTCGAGCGAGTTGAGGTTGGTGGTGCCGAGGGTGTTCTCGACCACGTGCTCGCGGAACTTGAGGTCGTCGTGGGTGGCGTCGATGCCGGAGTCGTTGACCACCACGGTGACGCCGGCGCCGCTGAACGGCACTGCGCGCACGTAGTCGCCGGGGTTGTCGACGGTGCGGGCGGCGCCGGTGATCTCGCGCGCTTCCTTGTTGAAGTAGCGCAGCGGCGCATTCCAGTAGATCGAGGCGACGTCGTCGCGCTGGGCCAAGGCGCGGATCTCCGCCGGCGTCGCCAGGGCGCCGGCGATCGGCAGGGTCCGCATGGTCACGCCCTGGTCGATGCCGAGCGCGCGCAGCGCCGCGACCTGGGCCGGGGTCACCGGGCTGGACTGCTTGTAGCTGACCACCACCTGCAGCGGCTCGGTGCCGGCGACGGCGGCCATGCGCTTGAGCAACTGCGGGTCGAGGTGGGCGTCGGCCAGGGCGACGCCGCTGGCGAGTACGCCGACGGCGATGGCGCAGACGCGGAAGGTCTTACGGGGAATTCGCGATGACATGGTCGAATGGCTCCGGAAACGCCGAGGACGTGAGGCGTGTCCGGAGTATTCGCAGCCGCCCGGGGCCATCGCATCGGGACTTCCCCCTAACCCGGCTGGGGAGAAACCCTCAGGTGCCGAGGGCCGAGCAAGGCCGTGCGACGGCCCCTACCGCGCTGCCGCGGCAGGGGCCTGCCGCCGTGCTACAGCCCCTGTGCGACCTGGGCCGCCTCGTAGGCATCGACATGACCGCTGCCGACCTCGTAAGGCTGGCGTCCGGCCATCGGGTCGGCGGTGGATTGCAGCACCTGTTTGACCTCGAGCGGGCTCAGCCCGGGGTTGGCCTCGAACAGCAGGGCGACGATACCGGCGACATGCGGCGTCGCCATCGAGGTGCCGCTCATGTGGGTGTAGAACGGCGCCTGCAGGCCGAGGGCGGCATCCTGCGGCGTGGCTAACAAGGGCAAGGCGCCGGTCAAGGCGCGCGCGGACACGACATCGACGCCGGTCGCGACCAGGCTCGGCTGGTTGACGTAGGTCCAGTGCGAGCCGTCGCTCATGGTGAAGCTGCCGCTTTCGCCGCGCTGGCCGCGCGAGGAGAAGTCGGCCAGCGTGCCGTCCTTCTCGCCGGCGCCCACCGAGATCACCCACGGCGCCTGTGCGTAAGGGTTGTGGGTGTTTTCGGCCGGGCCGTCGTTGCCGGCGGCGAACACGCTGACGATGCCCTTCTTGTACGCCGCATAGCTGGCGAGGTTGACCGGGTCGGTGGGGTCGAAGGCGCCGCTGCTGCCCCAGGAATTGGAGATCACCTTGATCGGCGAATTGAACGCGTGTTGCTTGGCGATGGCGTAGTCGAAGCCGCCGACCGCATCGAGGATCGAGATCACCGCGCCGGAACCGTAGCCGACCAGGTCGGCGGCCGGGGCGACGCCGCGCTGCTGGCCGCCCGAACGCGCGCCGCTGCCTCCGACGCTGCCGGCGCAATGGGTGCCGTGGCCGGAGCTGAGGTCGGTATTGAGTTGGCCTTCCAGGTAAGTCGCCGGGCCGAAACCGGTCACCGAGGCCAGGTTGGTCAGCGCCTGTACGTTCTCGACCACGTGGTTGCCGAATTTCAGGTCGTCGTGAGTGGCGTCGATGCCGGAATCGTTGACCATCACGGTGACGCCGCGACCGGTGTAGCCGAGCGAGGGCGCCGCCTGCAGGCGGTCGACGCCGGACAGACGGCGCGCGTCGGCGTTGTAGTAGCGCAGGCTGCGGTTGAAATGGATCGCGGCGATATCGTCGCGTTGCGCGAGGGCGCGGATCTGCGCCCCGGTCGCCAGGGCGCCGGCGATCGGCAGGCTGCGCATGCGGATGCCCTTGGCGATGCCGAGCGCCTGCAGAGCGGCGACCTGGCCGGTCGTGACCGGGCCGGTTTGCTTGTAGCTGACCACGATCTGCAGCGGCTCGTTCGTGGCCGTCGAATTCAGCTTCGACAGCAACTGCGGATCGAGCCGGGCCTCGGCCAGGGCCAGGCCGCTGCTCAGCAGGCCCAAAGACAGGGCGGACAGTTTCAGTGCCTTGCGACGAGTGCGATTCATGCGAGCGAAGACTCCCTAATGACCCGATGGCCGTGTCGGCCGAACATGAACCGGCCGCGGCGGTCGGGGCATCCGGGATTCCCTTCAGCGGCAAGCGCGGAAAACCCCCAGTCAGCTTCCTGGGGACGGCGCTGAGGGAAATCCCCTAGAGACACACGTCACATTTCGGTTTAGCCTGCCTCTCCGCGTGGTCGTACGCCGGAGTAAGCGATGGGGAAGTTGGCGTTGGCGTCGAGGCTGCTGGCAGCCGCCGCCCTGTTCGTATCCAGCGCGGTCGCATCGGCGCAATCGTTGCCGGTCACCGTCAACGCTTCCGGCAACACCGCCACCATCGTGGTCGGCGATCCCACCCAGCCGGTCGCCGACCTCACCCTGACCTTCGACGATGCCAGCGGCCTGCAGGCGTCCAGCCTGGGGGTCAGCGCCCAGCTGGTCAGCCTCAGCGACAGCGCCCTGCTCGCGCGCCTGCCTGGCCTCGGCCTGACCCCGCTCGACCCGGCCTTTCCGCTGCTGATCACCATCGAGCCGCCGGCGCTCGGCGGGCTCAGCTTCCGCCGCAGCGTGCGGGTCGAGGTGCATACCCATGCGCTGAGCTACAGCGCGGGCAGCTCGTATCGTTTGTTCAAGGCCCCGCTGGGCGGCAACTTCCGCGACATCTCCGACGAAATCGCTCCGGGCAGCGTGCGCGCGCGCGGCACCACCGGCGGTTTCTCGCAGTTCCTGGTGCTGTCGGACCTGCGCGCCACCGGCAGCGTGATCGCCCAGAAGATCGCCTGGCTGCGCGCCCGTGTCGATCAACTGCCCTTGGCCGAGCAGGCGGCGTTCGATGCCTGGCTCGACACCGTCGCCACCGCCGTCGCCGCGGCCGAGTACGCCGATGCGATCGCGGCGCTGGATGCGTTCCGCGCCCGCGCCGTCGCCCGCGCCGGCAGTCCGCTCGCCGACCAGTGGCGCGCCGCCCGCGACCTCGACAACCATGCCGGCGAACTGATCGCGGGGGCCGCGACGCTGAAGTTCAGCGTCGCCTACCTGCGCGACTTCGGCCAATAAGCACACCGCGTCATCGGCGGCTTGCGCTTTGCGCCGTCGCGCCTGCCTTTCCCGCATCGGCGACGCTAAGATGATCCGATGCAGGCGCGCCTGATCGCCTATCCGCCAGATCACGCTGCGGTCGTCCGGTCATTGCGGCCGGGCGACGCGTTGAGTATCGGCCGCGCGCCCGACTGCGACCTGGTCATCGCGCACCCTTCGATCTCGCGCCGCCACGCCGAACTGCGTGGCGAAGCCGACGGCTGGCGCCTGCGCGACCTCGGCAGCAAGAACGGCAGCTTCGCCGACGGCCTCGCGGTCGACGAACTGGTCATGACCGAGCCGTATTGGCTGCGCTTCGGCGACGTGCATTGCGAATTCGCGCCGCTCAGCGCCGCCGAGATCGCCGCCGGCGAACAGGGCCAGTCGCTGCGCCGCGCCGCGGCCACCGCACACACGATGCGGCTGCAAGGCCTGACCCGGCTCGACGACTTGCTCGACGGCAGCCTGCGCGCGGTGTTGGACCTGGCCCAATGCGAGCGCGGTTTCGTCCTGTTCGAAGCCGGCGACGGTGACGGCTATAAGGTGCACAGCAGCCTGGCGCTCGACCCGGGCCGGCTCGGCGCGCGCGAATTCTCCGGCAGCGTCGGCGCGGTGCGGCGGGCCTTGCAGCAACGCCGCGCGGTCGTCGCCAACGATGTCCGCAGCGAAGCCTGGCTGGCGACGCGCGCCTCGGTGGTCGCGGCCGGAATCAACACCCTGGTATGCCTGCCGCTGCTCGACGGCGAACAAACCCTCGGCGTGCTGTACGCCGATCGCGTGCGCCCGGGGCCGGCGATCACCACCCTCGACCTGGAATTGCTCGAAGCCTTCGCCGAAGGCGCGGCGGTATGGATCGCCGTGCGCCGTACCAGCGAATGGCTCGATGCCCAGCCGGCCGCGCCGCAGTGGGAGCGCATCGTCGCCGCCCAGTTCGGGGAGGCGGGATGAGCGCCTCCGGCGGTGCCGGGCACGACGCGACCGCCACCGGTCTCTATCGACACGCCGATCTGCCGCCGGGCAGCGTGCTGGCCGGGCGCTTCCGCATCGAGTCGATGCTCGGCGTCGGCGGCATGGGCGTGGTCTATCGCGCCACCGACCTCGCCTTGGACATCCAGGTCGCGCTGAAACTGCTGCGCCCGGAACTGATGCACCGCCCGGATGCGCTCGAACGCTTCCGTCAGGAACTGCTGCTGGCGCGGCAAGTGTCCAGCGCCCACGTCGTGCGCATCCACGATCTGGCGCAGCACGAAGGCCGTTGGCTGATCAGCATGGATTTCGTCGACGGCGAATCGCTCGATCGCCGCCTCGACCGCGACGGGCCGTTCGCCGTCGACAGCGCCCTGCGCATCGCCCGTCAACTCGCCGAAGGCCTCGCCGCGGCGCACGCCAAGGGCGTGGTGCACCGCGACCTCAAGCCGGCCAACGTGCTGCTGGATGCGCAAGGCAATGCCTACATCAGCGATTTCGGCGTGGCGCGCTCGCTCGCCAGCAGCGGCCTGACCCAGTCCGGCGCGGTGATCGGCACGCCGGACTATCTGTCGCCGGAGCAGGCGCGCGGCGAAGCGCTCGATGCGCGCAGCGATCTGTATGCGCTCGGCCTGATCCTCTACGAAATGCTGACCGGGAAGCTGCCGTTCGCCGGCGGCACGGTCAGCGAAGTGCTGGCGCAACGCATGCTGCGCACACCGCCGCCGGTGACCGCGCAGCGCGCCGAACTGCCGGCCTGGATCGCGCGCCTGGTCGACAAGCTGCTGCGGCCGCAACCGGCGCACCGCTTCAAGGACGCGGCCGCGGTGATCGCCGCGCTCGACGCCAAAGAAGTGCCTCGCGACGGCTATCGCGAAGGCGGTCGTTCCACGCGCGCCCTCTGGCTGGCCGCGGCCGCCGCACTGGCCTTGCTCGCCGGCGCCGGCGCGTGGTGGTGGCAGCGCGACAGCGCACCGGTGCAGATGGCCTCGGCGCCCCTGGACCGTCTGCTGGTCTTGCCGATCCGCCATGCCGGCGACGATGCGCTGGCGCCGCGTCTGCTCGGTTTGGGCGCGCATTTGCGCGATGCGCTCGCGGCATCGCCCGGTGTCGCGGTGGTCGATGAAGAACGCACCGTGCAGGCACTGCGGCAACTCGACCCGACCGGCAACGCCGTACCCGATAGCGCCGCCTTGAGCCGGCTCGCCGCGGCGCGGCGCGTGTTGCAGCCGCGCTTGGTCGAGCGCGACGGCCGTTGGCGCATCGACGCCGAACTGCGTGTCGGCGGCGCCCCGGCGCAGACCCTCGCCGGGCCGCTTGCCGCCGACCCGACCGCGGCCTTGCAGGCCTGGGCGGCGAAGCCGGACACCGTGCGCGCGCTGGCCTTGCCGTCGGCGATCGCGCTGGCCTTGCCCGATACGGGCAAGGCGCTCGATGCCTATGGCGCCGGCCTGCTGGCGCGTCGCCAAGGCCGCTTGAGCGATGCGCTGACCCAGTTCGGCCTCGCCACCGCCGCCGCGCCCGATTACGCCATGGCCTGGCTCGCGCAGGGCGAAGCCGCCCTCGCCATCGGCGAGCAGGACGCCGCCTTCGAAGCGATCGAACGCGGCCAGGCCGTGGCCGGCATCGGCGAACGCCTGCGGCGCCGGCTCGATGCCGAACATGCCCTGCTGCAAGGCGACCCGCCCAAGGCCGTCGCGGCCTGGCGCGAGTGGTTGGCCAAGACCCCGGACGACACCTACGCCGAACTCAACCTCGCCCGCGGCCTCGGCGCCGGCGGCGATTTCAAGGCCGCCGTCGCCGCCTTGCTGCGCCTGGCCGAGCGCGACGGCGACGACCCGCGGGTGTGGTTCGAACTCGGCAAGTTTTCGATCCTGCAGGGGCAGGCGCGGCGCGCGGTCGACGACTACCTCGTGCGCGCGCTGGTCTTGTTCAAGCGCAGCCGCAACCTCGGCGGCGAAGCCGAAACGGTCAACGCGCTCGGCGTCGGCTACGGCCGTCTCGGCCAGTCGGCCGACGCCGCCGAGCAATACCGCAAGGCGGTGGAGCTGCGGCGTGCGCTCGGCAACCGCCGAGGCGTGGCGACCAGCTTGCGCAACCTCGCCAACGTGCTTGCCACCACCGGCAAGTTCGACGAGGCCGCTGCCGCGTTGGCGCAGGCGCGCGCGCTGCATGTCGAGCTGGACGATCGCGCCGGCTTGGCCGCGGTCGAAAACGAACTCGGCCTGCTCGCCGAGGAGCGCGGCGACTACCCCGGCGCGCTCGACGCGTTCCGTCGCGCTTTGCAGGCCTGGCGTCAGGTGGAGGACCCGCACGGCACCGCGCAGGCGCTCAACAACATCGGCTTCGCCGACTATCAACTCGGCGCCTACGACGACGCCCAGGTGTATTGGCAGCAGGCCGCCGAGGCTTATGCTGCGCTCGGCGAACAGACCGGGCGCATCCGCACCGAACAGAATCTCGGCCTGCTTGCGACGGCGCGCGGTCAGTGGAGCGAGGCGCGCCGCCTGCTGCAGCATTCCTTGAGCGCCGCCGAACAGCAGCAGATGTTGGAAGAGGTCGCGGTGAGCCGCCGCAACCTCGCCGAACTGGAACTGCTGCAAGGCCATTACGCTGCGGCGATCGATCAGGCGCGCCAGGCCGGCGAGCTGTTCCGGCAACGCGAAGACGCGCGCGGCCAGGTCGATGTCGACCTGCTGCGCGTCCAAGCCCTGATGCAAGCGCAGGCCCTGGTCGAGGCCCGGCGTTTGCTCGACGAGCAAGACAAACCGCTCGCACAAGCGTCCAGCGAACAACGCGCGATCGCCTATCTGCTGCAAGCGCAGCTGGCCGCGCGCGGGCAACGCGCGGCGCAGGCCGGCCCCGCCTTGCGCCAGGCCCGGCAACTCGCCGAGGCCTCCGGCGTGCGCCAGTTGCAACTGCAGATCGCGCTGGAGCAGGCCGCCAATGAGCGCGTTGATCCCTCGCTCGACCGCGCCACCGCCAGCCTCGGTCACGCCGGCTTGCGGCTGGCCTGGCTGGAGTTGGCGATGCGGCAGGCCCTGGCCGCAAGCAATCCCGCGCTTGCCCTGGGCCATTACCGCGAAGCCGTGCAGCGCCTGCGCGACGGCGACTTCCATCGCGCCCGAGCGCTGCATCGTCTCGGCGCGCGCGCCTACGCAGCGACCGGCGACGTCGCCGGCGAACGCAGCGCCCGCAACAAGGCCGATGCCGCACTGAAGACCATGCGCGACGGATTGCCGCCGGCCCTGCGCGCCGGCTTCGACCGCATCGAAACGCCGTCAGGCAAGGAGGCGCCATGAGCCGCTCCGATCCCACCGAGCCAGACCTGTCGCTGGAACGCATCCGCGATCAATACCGCAGCCTGCTGCAACGCCTGGAAGCCAACGAACGCGAGTTCCGCCGGCTCGGCCGCTCGGTGTGGCGAGTGCAGGAAGACGAGCGCCGCCGCCTCGCGCGCGAACTGCACGACGGCATCGGCCAAAACCTCACCGCCCTCAAGCACCGCCTGGTCCAACTCGGCGACGGCTTGTCAGCCGAGCAACGCGCGCGACTGGAAACGGCGATCGCGCTGTGCGCCGACACGCTCGAAGACACGCGCGAGCTCTCGCGCCTGCTGCGCCCGCCGATCCTCGACGACCTCGGCCTGGAACCGGCGCTGCGCTGGCTGGCGCGCAGCCAGAGCGAAGCCAGCGGCATGGACGTCGCGATCGAGATCGAAGCGCTGCCGGCGCTCGACGGCGATCTGCAGACCTTGCTGTTCCGCGTCGCCCAGGAGGCGATCAACAACGCGGCCAAACATGCGCAGGCACGCAGTGTGCTTTTGCGCCTCGTCGCGCGAGGCGGCCTGCTGCAATTGCAAGTCGTCGACGACGGTTGCGGTTACGACCCCGACGCGGTGGCCGCGTCCGGCGGCTGCGGCCTCGGCGGCATGCGCGAGCGTCTGCGCCTGTACGACGGCAAACTCGAAATCCATTCCGTGCCCGGCGAAGGCACGCGCCTGCGCGCGGTGCTGCCGTTGCCGCCCGTCGCCGACGCCTGAGGCTTGACGGCGGCGAAGCCGGCGCGCACCTTGCCCGCATGGCGAGTTTTACTATCCGGGTTCTGATCGCAGACGACCACACTCTCGTACGCGAGAGTCTCGTCAGCCTGTTGCAGGCCGACGGCGCGATCGAAGTCGTGGCCCAGGCGTCCGACGGCCTGGAGACCGTCACCCAAGCCATCGCCACCCGCCCCGACATCGTCGTCGCCGACATCTCGATGCCGCGCCTCAACGGCATCGAAGTCGTGCGGCGTTTACGCGAAGCCCTGCCCGACACCCGCGTGCTGGTGCTGACCATGCACCAGGAAGACGAGTACGTACTGCAAGCCGTGCGCGCCGGCGCTTCCGGCTACCTGGTCAAAGACAGCGCAGCCTCGGAACTGCTCGCCGCCGTGCGCTGCCTGCATGCGGGCCGCAGCTATTTCGGCCCGCAGGCGGCCAAGGCCATGGCCGAACAGATGCGCCACCCCGAGCGCACCGTCGAAGACCCTTACGGCCGCCTCACCCCACGCGAACGCGAAGTGTTCCATCTGATCGCCGAAGGCCTGACCACCAAAGAGATCGCCCGCAAGCTCGACATCAGCGCCAAGACCGCCGAGAACCACCGCGCCCGCGTGCTCGACAAACTCGACGTCCGCAACACTGCCGAGTTGGTGCGTTACGCCCTGCGCAAGGGCTTGCTCGACTGAGCGTGCTCCGCGGCACACCTAGACTGCATCCTGCCAGTTCGCCTCGGCACGCCCGCGGCCCAAAGGGTAGGAGCGGCGCAAGCCGCGACCGCGATCCCGCAACCTCGCGTCGCAACTTTCAGCATGGCCTAGGGTAGGAGCGGCGTAAGCCGCGACCGCGCAATCCAAAGCTCGCGCCGGAACCTCCGGTGCCGCCGAATGTAGGAACGGTGCAAGCCGCGACCAAGCCCGACCCATTTCGTCTCGTCACTCCCAGCCGCGCCGACCTGTCTCCCTACCGTAGCCATTCGTCTACACGCATGCAGCAAATGTCTACAGCTGATCGGAATTTTCCTATAGCCGGCTCAAGCGGCCCGCTGCTAGGCTGGATCGCAGGGGCCCTGCATCATCGGCCACACTACCAAGCACATTGCAGTACGGACCGGAAGCCAAACCCGCGATAGCGGTGTATCGAATCGACACAAGGAGAAGTCCTTTGCGAGATCCCTCAAGCATCCGCACACCGGTCCATCAATGTCGGCTATCCGTATCGTTGAATCGGGCGGGTTTATTCACAGAAATGAGGCCGCCATCCGGTCTGGAAAATGATCATGTCAACTTCATGTCGATTCGTTCTAAGTCTATTAGCCGCTCTTCTGGCCAGTGCATGCTCGAGTGACTCCGGCGCCAACAAGCCCGAGTACAAGAAGAACCCTGATCCGAAGCAACGCCGTGAGATTTCTGTCGTTCTGGACAATGCGCCTGGCGCATTCGCGGTCGTAGACGCGACCATGCAATTCGACATCATCAACATGGATTGCCTTCCGCCAGCCGAGCCGTCATCTGGCGTCCAAACGACGCCGACTTCAACCTTCTTGCCGATCGTGCTTATCAAGGCTTCTGATGGTTCCTATAAGGGCGAAGTTGCCCTTGACGGCTTGCTCGATGGGGACTATTTCGGTCAGGGCGTATGCAAGTTCAAGCCTGTCGTAGCCACCACCATCTTCAAGGCAACTGGGGCTGACGGCGAGACTCGGTTCATCGCGAGCCTGAGCGCCGAAGAGATCCGTGAATCGAAGAGCAAGAAAATCTACTACTGGCGTGGTGGCTATCCGAAAGAGGCCAAGTTGCCGAATTATCCGGACTACGGATATGGCGATCCGATGGAGTTCAAGGAAGGTCTCCGGGATGATCTTTTCAGCATACGCATGGCACCTGAAGTCGCGCCGCCATGAGCATCACGACGCAGCAGTACGCCAATCTGGCCGACGATGCGTATCGGAGTCCGGACCTGGAGGACCCCGAAAGCAGAAGGGCAAAGATCGGAGGGGTCGAGTATGCGATCCTCGCTCACGTCAACAAGGACTCGGGCTATCAGGGCACGATTTACCAGCGCCTGGATACCAAAGAGATCGTTGTTGCGCATCGTGGCACCGAGTTCGGTGACCAGCCGATCAAGGATGGCTTGTTGGCTGACGGTGGAATGGTCGCAAATCGTGTTAACCGACAAGCGAGCGATGCGCTCGAGTTCACCCGATATGCCGTGGATATCGCGAACGTCCAAGGGGGGCGAAGTGGAATTGCTCCGCAGGTAACCGTCACGGGTCATTCGTTGGGCGGTTGTCTAGCCCAGATCACAGCAGCAAAGCTGAATTTGAACGGAGAGACCTTCAACCCTTATGGTGCAGTGGGGCTTGGATACAGGATTCATGAAGGCGGCAATCAGATAGTCAACCACGTAATGGCTGGCGATTTCGTAAGTGCAGGCAGCCGGCACTTCGGCAAAGTCAAGATGTATGCAGATCCCGTAGAGGTGAACATTCTCAGGGCTGTCGGCTATGAGGACAGCGGTAGCCGGTTTGATGTTCGTAATCCGCTGAAAGCTGCCGCCTATGGAAACGGCTCTCACCGGATGCATCATTTTCTGGATGTAGATTCCAACGGACGACGAGATCATTCCGTTCTAGGCGACGCTAGGGCGTTGGAACTGGCGGAACAGCATCGGCCAATGTTCGATAGGTACAGGGGTGATGTCCTGGCGCTGCGTGGCGGCGCTTCGGTCGGAGTTGCATTGTCAGGCGGAGTGCAAGGATTCGTCGGGGAAATCAGCCGCCGTCTGCCCGACAAGGTGTCAAATCCATTCGAGGAGTCGAAGGGAACCTTGCCACCTTTACCAGACGAAAGGCATCGAGCAAGTGATCCGCGCGATCCGCGGCATCCTGACAATGGGATGTATCTGAAGATCCGAGACGGTGTAGGCGCCATCCTTCAGCAGCAAGGCAGGTCGTTCGACGAAGGCGGCGAACGGATTGCTCTCGACCTGCTCGTAGCGGCGAAGCAAGCCGGCCTGGATCGAGTCGATCATGTGGTGCCCAGCGTCGGTGCCAACCCGGGCGAGACCTGTTTCGTCGTGCAAGGCGATTTGCGCGACCCGGCGCACAAGCGCGCCCAAGTCTCGCTGGCTATAGCCGAAAAGACCCCTGTCATCGAGTCGCTGCAGAAGCTCGATATCGAGAACCAAGGGCTGGCGGAAAATCAGAGTCGAAACCAAGAACAGGCCCGGAATCTCGGTCCGCGTATGGCCTGATCAGCGGCGTCGGAGTTACACTGCCGCTTGTTCGAACCTCGCCCAGAACCCGTTTCGGCACGAACGAACCGTAACCCTCCCTCTTCACCGCGACGCGTTGGGCGCTGTCATCGATGGTCGCAGTCGAGCGGGTGGTCTGATTGTTCCGGCAATCGTCGACTGACCTAATGACCTCCATTCCCACCCGCGAGCACTGGATAAATACCGACCCAGGACGGTTGTACGCCAAGGCGTGGATGCCGGCGACGGATGCGGGGGAATCCGTTCCCATCATTCTGTTCCACGACTCGCTCGGTTGCGTCGAACTTTGGCGCGACTTTCCGGAGCGACTCGCGCGCACGACCGGTAGGCAGGTGGTCGCTTACGACCGGCTTGGTTTCGGTCGATCCGACCGCCATCCCGGCCACCTCGATGGGCGCTTCGTTCACGACGAAGCCCACGGAGCTTTCACTGCGCTGCGGAATCAGTTGAAGATCGGGCGCTTCGTCGCGTTTGGCCACAGCGTCGGCGGCGGCATGGCCATCGGTTGTGCGGCAAGCTTCCTCGAGGATTGCACGGGCCTGATCACCGAATCCGCCCAGGCCTTCGTCGAAGATCGGACGCTGCAAGGCATCCGCGCAGCGCAGCAGTCGTTCGCAGAGCCGGGTCAACTCGAGCGCCTGCAGAAGTACCACGGTGATAAAGCGGCCTGGGTGCTGAGTGCCTGGATCGACACTTGGCTGGCGCCGAGCTTCGCTGGCTGGAACCTCGACGAAGCCCTGGGCCGCATTCGCTGCCCGAACCTAGTCATCCACGGCGAGCACGACGAGTTCGGTTCGCTGCTGCACCCGCAACGGATAGCAGACCTGACGCACGGCCCAGCCATCAACCGCATCCTCAAGGGCTGCGGCCACGTGCCCCATCGCGAAGCGCCGGAGACGGTATTGGAGTTGATCGATAGTTGGCTCGATGCAAGCGACGACCGAATGGTTTCGTAGCAGGAGGTCGGCTTTCGGCCAACACTATCCATTCCGCTCGCGTCGCTCCGAGTATCAGCAGGGGGCAGCCAGGGGGCGGGCCGGACCGCCGGAGAGGGCGACCCCGCCCGGGGGAGACGATCGTGTCCGGGAGAGAGTTTGTGTTCGCTCATCCACTGGGGGCGTTCATCGCTTTGGGGTGGAAGCGGTCACTCGATTCTCAAAGACCATTGTCTGCTTTCGGTTGGGGCGGGAGGTTCTCAACGCTCACAGGTCCAGCAGATGCATACCACTATCAAACGGCCTTGGGAGTACGCGGGAGTGGCGTCGATCCACATCTGGATGGTGATGGTGGAATCGTCCGGAGGGACGAGCAGGAGAGCACCAAGGTCAGACGACGATGGAGCGATCAGCCGCGTCGGTTCATGCACGGCCCCTGCGGTCGGGTGTCCGTGTCATCGAGATGAGCACTGATCCGGACTCAGGAGCCCGGCTCGCTATGGCGTTTTCTGGCGGATGTCCTGCCTCGTGAACAGCGTGTCCGCATGCCGGTGAACCACGCGCCAGCCTTCCGTTTCGCGCCGGAAAATAGTGGTCACGCGGTAGTCCCGTTTAGCTGCCTCAGGCTGTCCGGAAGGGTGATACCGAATGTGTTCGTACTGCACGATGTAAGCGAAGTCGCCGCTGATCGCCGTCGAGATCTGCTCGATGCTCTTGGAGCCGTGGGAACCCAGGAACTGGGAGCTCGCCCAGTCGAGCCTCGAGCTGACATTGCTCCATCCTTTCGCAGTAGCGCCGCCAGCCGCGCCCGACAAGGTTACGTCCTGCGCGTGCGACCAGAGCGCCTTCACCGCCTCTGGCTTACCGTTATAGAACAGCTCTGCGGCCTCCGCATACTTGCCGAGCATCGCCTGCAACGCGGCATCGGGTACCGACTGCACGGCAGTTTCCGCGGCGGAACTCATACTCGCTGCAGCCAGCAGAGCGGACGCGAGAACACAGGATCGCAAGGTTTTCATGCTCGACTCCCTATGGTGGTGGGCGTGGCGCCAGTGCCTGAACTACGCCGAGTGGCGAGGCGGTTTCGGTTTGAGTACAAGCCGAGTGCGTGGCTAGTGTCCCGGTTTCAGCAATGATCCGATTGCCTCGTGCACGACAGGCCACGCCGGCGAGGCTGGATCGGCGATCTCGAAATGGCCGAGCGATGGCAACACTTCTAGCCTTACGGAATCGCCGGCCTTACGCGCTGCGTCTGCGTAAGCCTCGCCCAGCCAAACAGGCGCCACCTCGTCCCGTTGACCCCAGATCAGAATCTGCCGTTTCGCTAGCGGAAGCATCCTCATGGCGGATGTCTGCGCATAGCGTTCGGGTGCAGCGGCAGGTTCGCCTCCAAGCAGGGTCTTGACGATGTTCGGGTCGCGGCAAGCGGTCATTTGCACCGGGATGAACGCCTCCAGGTCGCCGGCACCTGCGAGATCGACTACGCCACTGATCGGCAGTGGATCCGCAACATGCAGTTGACTCTTGGCCGGAAGGCGGGAGCGAGCCGCCACCCACATCGCCAGGTGTCCGCCGGCCGAGTGTCCCAGCACGACCACGCGGTCGAGATCGAGCCGGTACTTCTGCGCGATCACTCGAAGGTGATCCGTTGCCCGTCCGACATCTGCATAGGTTCCCGGCCAGCCGCTGCCCGGTTGGGGAATGCGGCGGTATTCAATGTTCCAGCTAGCGATGCCGTCGGCTTTCAGCGCATCGGCCATGGGCGCCAGGCCGCGCAGCGTGGCGTAGTCCGCTTTCCAGCAGCCGCCATGGATCAGGATCACCACGGGATGCGGCCCCGCCGTGGAAGGAACGCTCAAATCGGCGTATTGATTCGGGTCATCGCCATAGGCGATGCGATGGTCCGCCGGTCGACTGGGCAAGGACCGGAACTCGGCGGGCCCCATCAGCTCGTCGGCACTCTGCGACGCTATGCGAGGCGGCGGCATCGCCGTACATGCCGCAAGAATCGCCAGAGTCAAAACGCCGGGTGACTGTCGAAGCATTGGAGTGGTTCCCCATGCTGCTTAACAACCTGATAGACGGCCCCTTGGGTATCGGCGCACCCACCGGCTGGAGTGTAACTCCTGACTCTGCTCGCGCCCTACAACCCGGCCCTGGTCAACAAGCCGGCGCATGGCCGGGCCGGACACATCTGCACAGGCGGGTGACCGAATGAGCGCAACCGGTGGCTCGGCCATCCTCTCCGTTCTGTCCGCTTTCGGCCGGCAGCGGACATCGCTCTTTTCGATGGGGCGCCCCTGCCAAGCTTCGATGCCTCGGCGAAGAGGCTGGGCCGAGGCCCTGGCCTACGGCCCCGGACCATCCGAACCTGGCCGACTCGAACCGGGTCGGCCGGGCGCACTCGACCCGGCCGGTTGGAACTTGGAGGCGAGCCTATGAGGAAACGAACGGCCGCCTGCTCCGCCCGGCCAGGTTCGACGACCGCATCCGGACGGTCGTGCGTCCACGACCCACGCGCATGCACCCACATGAGCGGCCGACGTAAAAGTCCATGGTCTACGGCGGCGAGGCACAGGAAACGGACTCCTGCGATAGGTGATCGCCGGCGGTGCCTCGCCAGAACCGCGCCCCGGAAGGGCGATGGGCAAGTGTGTACCATTGCGTACCCTCGTCGAGGCGCATAAGGCCGGGCACCGGATCGGGGCGATGTAAGCATGTTCCTGCCTGTTCGCCGCAAGCGCGCGCCGCCGTCTCGCTGTGCGGTCGCGACTCGACCAAAACCGATCTTTCGATGCGCCGATCATGCTGAGCCAGCATTTCCTGTTCTTCTTCGCCATGCTCGGCGCCTTCAACGGCATCGGCGCGGCGTCGTTTCTCTGGTGGCGGGCCAAGGGCGAACCCACGCAGCGTTGGCTATCGCTGCTGATCCTCGCGGTCAGCGTGCGAACGGGGAAATCCGTTGCCTTTTATTTTTGGCCCGACATTCCCAAGATCGTTCTCCAGCTCGGCCTGACCGCCTGTTTCATGATCGGGCCCTGCCTGTTCTTTCTGGTCCGCTCCAGCCAGGGCGATAGCCCCGGCCCCGGGCGGGCCGACCGTCGGCATATCGCCGGGCTGTTGGCCATAGCCGCCGCCGTCAACGTGTTCCTGCCCTATGCCGGCCACATCGACTTGTGGCGACACGTCGTCGCGCCGGCTATCACCTACTCGTGGCTGGGCTACCTCCTGCTCGCCACCGCGCAGGTGTACCTGCATCGCACGCGGCTTTCGGGGACGCCGTCCGGCCCGCTGTTGCTGGGGGCGGTGGGCGGCATCTGGTTGATCTGGATCGCCTACTACACCTCCGGCTATACCTCCTACATCGTCGGCGCGCTGTCGTTTACCTTCGTCCTCGCGGCGAGCGTCCTGATCTACCTGCGCCTGCGGTCCGGTCAGGCTCCGATCGAGCCCTATCAGGATCGGCGGATTCCGGAGTCCGAGGCTTCCGTGCAGTTGCAGGCCTTGGCCGAGTTGATGGCGCGCGAGCGCTTGTATCTGGACCCCGCATTGACGCTGCCTCGCCTCGCCCGCCGGCTCGGAGTGCCCCAGACCCGGTTGTCGCAGCTGCTGAACGACAACAACCAGACCACGTTCAAGCAATACCTGGCGCAACTGCGCGTGGGTGAGGCGAAGGCGCTGCTGCGGCAGCTCCCCCCGAAGCCGCTCGAAGTCGTGGCCGAAGAAGCCGGCTTCCAATCGATGTCGACCTTCCACAGCGCATTCAAAAAGCTGGAGGGGGTCACGCCGGCGGCGTTCCGCGCGACCAAGGCCGACTCCGAAAAGCGATTCCAGCACTCCTGAAGGATATTGCAAGAGATTGATTTGAAAGAGATTGGGTAGTGTGCGGGCTCCTCCCCGCGAGCTCGCGCTCATGCACCTACCTCGCTTCATTCAATGCATCCTGATGCTCATGCTGTCCGCCTGGCTGGGCGGCGTTTCCGGCGCCCATGCGGCCCATGCTTTCCCCGGGCAGACCTATACCGGGCATGACATCGCCGGGCAGGCCCTCGCCGGGCAGGTGGCCGTGAACCGTTCGCCGACCGTGGCGCCCACGGAGCGGACGAGCACGGCCCGATCCGTCGCGAAGACCGACCGCCGGGAGCCCGCCGGTGGCAACCCGGGACGCATTCTCTTCATCCTCGCCAGCAGCAAGGTCCACGGGGCATCGGCCCTGCCGGCCAGCATCAGCTTCGGCGAGGTCGTGCATGCGTGGGATACGTTCCATGCCGCGGGCTATTCGGTCGACTTCGTCTCGCCCGACGGCGGGGCGGTGCCGATCCTCGACGCTTATGTCAGCAAGGAGGTGGAGCCTCGGCTGAAGGACGGGCGCATCATGGACGGGCTGCGGAACACCGCCAAACCCGCGCAGGTCGACCCCGCCCGATACCGCGCCGTGTACTACGTCGGCGGCAGCAATGCCATCTACGGTGTGCCGGAGCATCCGGTCCTGCAGAACATCGCCATGCATGTTTACGAGCGCAACGGCGGGGTGGTTTCCGCCGTCTGTCACGGCACGGCTGGAATCGTCAACCTCAAGCTCTCCAGCGGCCAAGCCTTGGTCGCGGGCAAACGCATCACCGGTTTCCCCGAAGAACACGAAGATCAGGGCGCTGCCTACTTCAAAGAGTTCCCTTTCCTGATCCGGAAAACGGTCGAAGCCCGCGGCGGCTCCTTCCATGCGCTCGATGGCAACCAGCCTTACGCCGAAGTCGACGGCAGGGTGGTGACAGGCCAGAACTACGCGTCCGCGAAGCCTGTGGCGGAAGCCGTGGTCGATGTCCTTCGCAAACTGGCCGATCGACAGCCAGGCAGCGGCGCGGCGAAACGCTGATCTAAACGCTGATCTTCCGGAGCATCGCCGTCGCCAGGCGAGGCCGGACCACCCTCACGCACTCGATAAACCTCAGGACAACCATGAAAATCTCGATCCGGTCCTTCGTTCTCGCACTGGCTTTCCTCGTTCTTCCCACCTCCGTCATGGCGCAAAACAGCGAGCATGACGCGGTGGACCAAACCATGAAAAAGATGATGCGCGCCTTCGAAACCGGCGACGCCAATCTGGCTTTCGAAGTGCTCAGAAAAGACGGTGTGGTGCTCGGCTATTCGACAACCAGAGGCCAGGTGGTCGCGCAAACCGCGGAGGAATGGGCGAAGGGGTTCCAGGGCAAGCCGGCCGACGATGAGGCCCAGCGCAAACGCAGTTACGAAATCGTGGATGTGACCGAACACGCTGCGGTCGTCAAAGTGATGCTGGATTATCCCGCGTGGAAGGGGCTGGATTATCTTGCGTTGTCGAAGATCGACGGGAAATGGATGATCGTGAGCAAATCGTGGAGCGGTCAACGTAAACCCTAAGCACCGTAGCGCGGCTTTCGAACCCGCCGCTTCGCGCGCAGGGCGGCGCGAAGCGGCGGCATAGTGCCGGCGTAACTTTTGCGCGAGGGCGGGCGGAATGCCTGCCCCGAATGAAACCGAATCAGGTTCACTCCACCCGTGCCCGTGCCCGTGCCCGTGCCCGTCTCGGACGCGGGTGCGCGCTTATGCGCATGCTTCCGGCGTCTGTCGAATTCCGCTCCGGCCGTTCGTCGTGTATGTAGCGGACAACCCGCAACCGGCTCACCAGGAGCGTGTCACGATGGCCATCATCATTACCGCCTTTGAACGGTCGCCCGACGGCGGCAAGGGACTGGCGCGCGATACGCGCGTGCGTTGGGCGCTGGAAGAAACAGGCCAAGCCTACGAGGCCCGCCTGGTTTCGTTCGCTGCGATGAAGGAACCCGCGCACCTGCGCCTGCAGCCCTTCGGCCAGATTCCCACCTACGAGGAAGGCGACCTCGCCCTGTTCGAAACGGGCGCGATCGTCTTGCACCTCGCGCAAAGCCACCCAGGCCTGTTGCCGGGCGACGCCAACGCACGGGCGCGTGCCATCGCCTGGATGTTCGCCGCGCTCAACACCGTGGAACCGCCGATCCTCGACCTGGTCGTCGCCAAGTTCCAGGAAGGCGACCGGCCCTGGGCTAAAGAGCGCCTGCCTCTGGTCGAAGATCGCATTCGCCACCGGCTGGTGCAGCTTGCGGCCCGCCTGGGCGATGCCGACTGGCTCGATCGTGCATTCAGCGCGGGCGACCTGATGATGGTGTCGGTGCTGCTCAGGCTGCGACCGTCGGGCATCCTGGACGAATTTCCGCGTCTGGCCGCCTACGTCGCCCGCGGCGAAGCGCGGCCCGCCTACCAGCGTGCATTCGCCGCGCAATGGGCGGTCAACGCCGCCAAGCCACAAGCCGGTTGAGGGTTCGGTTCGGGATGGGAGCTGCGGTCCGGAGCGGCGGTCGGCTTTCGGCCAAATGTAGACGCTCGATCGTGGGTGTTAGGCCCCGAAACCAGGAGGCGTCTGAAAACCGCCAAGCTCCTGTGCGATCAGCCGGGCCACTTCAATGGTGGTCCGGTCGCCATACTCCGGGCCGATGATCTGCAGGCCGATTGGCAGCCCGTCGCTTGATAATCCGCAGGGAAAAGCAGTGCTCGGCAAATATGCGAGGGTCGCAAGGCCTACCCAAAAGTAATGCTCGTAATGCGAGGTCGGTGCCGTGTCGACGGCGAGAACTCGCTCGAGCTTGGGCCGATGATCATGTTCGTAGGCCGTGGTTGCGGAAATCGGGCATATCACCACATCCCAATCGTTGAAGAAGGCGCGCCAGCGCAGGCGGTAGCGGGTACGCGCTTCGTCGTGATCGGACCAGCTTCGATGATCGAGTACGCGGGCGCGCGTAACTACCGCTAACGGCGATTCGTCGTTCGCATCGAACGACGCAGCCGCCGCCTGGGCAACGGAATAGTACTCATCGGGAAGGTTGACGAGTCCTGTCGATGCCAACAGGTTCAGGTATGTGTTGTGCGATTGCCGTGGCGAGAGTTCAGGGCGGGCCAGATCAGAAACGACCGCGCCAGCACGGGCAAGAGCTTCTCCGACTTGCTGCACGCGATCCGATATCTCCACAGAGGTGGGAACGAAATCCTCCTTCGGCCAAATCGCAACGCGCAAGCCTCGTAAAGTGCGTGCCTTCGGCGGTGGAAGCACCAGTCTCCAGCCCGGCGACCGGAACCGGTCAGGACCCGCTACGACGTCCAGAGCCAGCGCCAGATCTTCCGCACTCCGCCCCATCGGCCCGACGACATTCAAATCCGGCGCAGATACGACGCCAAGGGGATTGTGGCCCAGCGTCGGAACGATTCCATACGTGGGTTTGTGTCCATACACACCACAGAAGTGAGACGGATTTCGGATCGACCCCGCGATATCGGAGGCGAATTCCAAGCCGGTCAAACCGGCCGCCAGCGCGGCGGCCGATCCGCCGGAAGATCCGCCCGGCGACCTCGCAGTGTCCCAGGGGTTGTTGGTTATTCCGTAAACGTCGTTGTAGCTCTGCCAGTCCGCGAGTCGCAGCGCGACGTTCGTCTTCCCCATGAAATGGGCGCCGGCTGCCTTCAGGTGCCCGACGACCGTTGCGTCGTTCATGGCGAGGTTGTCCTGTTGCTCCGGCACGCCCCAGGTGGTCGGCAATCCGGACACGTCGAAGGCTTCTTTGATCGTCATCGGCACGCCGTGCAGCGATCCCAATCGCTGTCCCCGGGCAAGAGACGCGTCGGCTGACTTCGCCGCTTCCAGTGCGCGGTCGAAATCCCTCGCCACGACGGCATTCAACGCTTCATCGAATCGTTCGATGCGCTCGATGTAGTACTGAGTGAGTTCGAACGAGCTGACTTGTTTTCGCTGAATCAGTTGTGCCAGCTCGGTCGCCGACGAAAAAGCCAGCTCTCCCGATGCGAGGCCATTGTGTGCAGAGGCAATGGCAGGGCCGCAGGATGAAACTGAAGTGCCGCCTGGCGCCCTAGGAAAGTCACGCCTGGAAATCGGATTCATGATGGCCCTGTGTGTAGGTCGGCGGTCTTCAATCAAGGGTATTTGCGCCCCCGATTCTTACTTGCTTGTCCTGCAACGCCCGAATTCTAGTGGAAACAAGTGATCGCAACCGGCTGGAAGCCGTCACTTCGGGCCTACTGCAAGGGAGTAACAGCCTTGCCTGGACGAGACAGGGTAAGCCCGATATTTCTACTGGAACGGAGCATACCCGGACCGCAAGATCAGCCGGCCTATAGCTTCAACCTTCCGGAATAGTCGCAGCAGCGAACGGGGCGAGCACCGTCCAGCCCAGGTTCGCATACAGGCCGCGGCCGTCTTCAGTCGCGACCAGGAGCTGCCGGCTTGCAAGGGAGTTTCTCGCGCTGCCAAGCGCGACCATCACTGCGACGCCCAGTCCTTTGCGGCGATGATCCTGCGCGGTTTCGATTCGGTCGTAGATGAAGGCCTCTGCGCTTTCCGCCGCGGATCCGGTTGCGGCCAGATCGCCGTTCGGCGCGATGACGCTGGCTCGGGTGACCGGCCCGGCACGATGCAGTTCCATCCTGTACCCGGCCGGCAGGGGCTTCGTATCGAGGTCGGCTACGGCCGTCGTCATCAGATAGTTCGCTGGCTGAATCTCCCAGCGGGCGGGCAGTGCGCTTCGCAGTTCCTCGTCGCTGCCGCACAGCTTCAAGTAATGCCGTGGCGCCGTAATGTCGTGAGCGATTTCGCGCAGGCCGTCGCATAGCGCCGGGAACACCCAGCGCTTCACTTCCTTTTCCGAGTGGGTGTCCACGCGAAAGCCGCCGCGGTCGTGCACGGGAACCGGGGAGCCGCGGGCGATGGAATGCGCGGCTTGCCAGGCGAACAGTAGCTTCGGATCGATGTTGGATACGGTCATGGTGGGTCGTCGGCGATGCTCGGCAGGTGGAGGGCATTCTCCGACGGCCGCAGCTGCGGCGCCATTGGCTTTCGGCGATGAAGTCCCCGTGACTTCTCACTAGAGCATCGGCCTGTCTCGGGAGCTAAGACGACAGCGATAGGGCAGGACGAGGCCAGAACGAAAGGCCGGGCGAATCGCCAACGCAAAGCGGACCCGCCCCAACTTACGTCACCGGCCGCGCCTTGTTCTTCGCCGTCTGCGTGTCCCGCACCGGCGGCAGGCCGAACACGCGTCCGTATTCGCGGGTGAATTGCGGCACGCTTTCGTAGCCGACCGCGAAGGCGGCGCTGCTCGCGCTGACGCCTTCCGACAACATCAGCCGCCGGGCTTCGATCAGGCGCAGTTGTTTCTGGAACTGCAACGGCGACAGCGAGGTCACTTCGCGGAAGTGTTGGTAAAACGAGGACGGGCTCATGCCGGCGGCCGAGGCGAGGCGCTCGACCGGCAGCGGTTGGGCGAACTCGGCGCGCAGCACGGCCACTGCCCTGGCGACGCGTTGGGCGTTGCTGTTGGGCCAGCCCAGGCGGCGGATCGCCGCGCCGTGCCGGCCGAGCAGCAGCCAGTAATGCAGTTCGCGCAGCAACTGCGTTTGCAGGACCGGCATCGACGCGGGACGGTCGAGCAGGCGCATCAGGCGCAGGGCCGCGTCGGCGACTTCGCTGTCGGTCGGCTCGATCTGCACCGGGAAACGCTCGGCCGTGGGCGCTGCCTGCATTTCCGTCGCCAGGTTGGCGATGACGGCGGCATCGAGTTCCATCACGAAGGACAGGTAGGGCGCGGCAGCGCTGGCCTGGGTGATCTGGCTGACCGTCGGCACGTCGGCGGCGATCAGCAACGAGTCGCCGGCGCCGAAGGCGAAGGTCTGGGGGCCCATCGTGACCTGCTTGCTGCCCTGCAGGACCAGGCAAACCAGCGGCCGCGAGATTTCGTGCAGCAGGCCGCTGGGTGCGGTAGCGCGGATCGCGGCGAGGCCGGGGATCGGAGTGCGGGCCAGGCCGGTCGGGTCGGCATGGGCCTGGGCGTAATGGCCGACGGTATCGAGAAGAGTGGTCACGGGGCGAGCCTACTCCGTCGCTGCGGCGGCACGGGCCAGCCTGGAGGATCAGGCAAACAACGCCGAGATTCCAGCAACCGGCGGCGGGCCGCCGGTCCGATAGTGGCGCCCTCACTCGCCCCAGGATTCGCAGCATGAACAAGATCGCCCTCGTCACCGGCGCCAGCCGCGGGCTCGGCCGCAACACCGCGCTCAACATCGCCCGCCACGGCGGCGATGTCGTTCTGACCTACCAACGTCGGGCCGAAGACGCGGCCGCCGTCGTCGCCGAGATCGAGGCGATGGGGCGCAAGGCCGTCGCCTTGCCGCTCGACACCGGCGACGTCGCCGCGTTCGCGCCGTTCGTGCGGACGCTGCGGACCGCGCTGCAGGACAGGTGGCAGCGCGAGACCTTCGACCACCTCGTCAACAATGCCGGCCACGGCGACAACGCGCCGTTCGAGCGGACGACCGAGGCGCAGTTCGACCGCCTGGTCGACGTCCACTTCAAGGGCGTGTTCTTCCTCACCCAGGCCTTGCTGCCCCTGATCGCCGACGGCGGCCGCATCGTCAATCTGTCGACCGGCCTGACCCGTTTCTCGGCGCCGGGTTGGTCGGCGTATGCGGCGGCGAAGGGCGCGGTGGAAGTGCTGACGGTGTATCTGGCGAAGGAACTCGGCAGCCGCGGCATCGCCGTCAACACGGTGGCGCCGGGCGCGATCGAGACCGACTTCTTCGGCGGCGCGGTGCGCGACACGCCCGAGTTCAACCGCCACTTCGCCGAGATGACCGCGCTCGGCCGCGTCGGCTTGCCCGACGATATCGGGCCGATGATCGCCAGCCTGTTGTCCGAGCAGAACCGTTGGGTCAACGCGCAGCGGATCGAGGTGTCGGGCGGTCAGGCGATCTGAGGCGGCGGCCGCAGCCTGACCTGCGCCGCCTGCTTCTGCGCCGCCAGGAACGCGCGCAGCGAGGCCGGCTTGATCGGCTTGGTCAGCACCCGGCAGCCGCGTTCGCGAGCGGCGAGCTTGAGTGCGTCGCTGCCGTCGCCGGTCAGCAGCGCGGCCGGCAAGGCGATGCCGAGGCGTTCGCGCAGGGCCTCGATGGTGGCGAGGCCGTCGAGGCGGTCGTGCAGGTGGTAGTCGACCAGGGCGACGTCGGGGCCTTGATCGAGCAATGCCAAGGCATCGTCGACGGTCGCGGCCAGCAGCGCGGTCGCGCCCCATCGGTCGAGCAGGGCGCGCATGCCGTCGAGAATCTCGCGGTCGTTGTCGATGCACAACACGCGCAGGCCGGACAGCGAGTCGGCCGCCGACGAATTCGCCGGTTCGACGACGGGCTGGGCGCGCAGTGCCTGGCCGCGCGGCACGAAGATCGAGAACACGCTGCCGCGGCGGATCTGCGAACGCACGCGCAGTGGGTGGTCGAGGGTGCGGGCGATGCGCTGGCAGATCGACAGGCCCAGGCCGAGGCCGCGCTCGCCGCCGCTGCCGGGCTGATCGAAGCGGCGGAACTCGTCGAAGATCTGTTCCAGGTGGTGCTCGGGAATGCCGGGGCCGGTGTCCCAGACCTGCAGTTCGATGCGGCCCGGTTGCGAGGGGTCGTGATGCGGGCGCAGGCGCGCGGCCATCAGCACGCCGCCTTCGCGGGTGTAGCGCAAGGCGTTGGCGAGGAAGTTCTGCAGCGCGCGGCGTAACAGGCGGCGGTCGCTGCGCACCGGCATCGAGGCTTGCGCCAGGCGCACGCGCAGTTCCAGGCCGCGGCCGGCCGCGCTCGGTGCGTACTGCGCGGCGAGTTCGCGCAGCAGTTCGCCGGCGTCGAAGTCGGTCAGTTCGGGGCGCAGCGCGCCGGCGTCCAGGCGGGAGATGTCGAGCAGGCCGTCGAGCAGGTCTTCGGCGGCGCGCAGCGAAGCATCGACGCGTTCGGCCAGGCGCCGTTGTTCGCCGATGTCGTCGCTTTCGCGCAGCGCGGTAGTGAACAGGCGCGCGGCGTTGAGCGGTTGCAGCACGTCGTGGCTGACCGCGGCGAGGAAGCGGGTCTTGGACTGCTGCGCCGATTCGGCTTCCTGGGTGCGTTGCTCGACGCGTTGTTCGAGGTTCTCGTTGGCTTCGCGCAGCGCCTGTTCGGCGCGCTTGTAGTCGGTCACATCGCTGTAGCTGGTGACGTAGCCGCCGCCGACCAGCGGGCGGCCGACCATCTCGATGACCTGGCCGTTGGCGCGCACGCGCTCGAACACGTGCGGCGCACCGGCGCGCAGGTGGGCGAGGCGGCGGCCGACCAGTTCGTCGATGGCGCGTTCGTCGAGCGGGCCGGTGCCCATCTCGCCGCGTTCGGCGTTCCAGCGCAGCAGGTCGCCGACCGGGCGGCCGACGTAGAGCATGCCGTCCGGGTAGTCGAACAGTTCCTGATAGCGCCGGTTCCACGCGACCAGGCGCATTTCCGGGTCGACCACGCTGACCCCCTGGCTGATGTTCTCCAGGGTGGTCGACAGCACCTGGCGGTTGAAACGCAGCTCTTGGTTGGCCTCGTCGAGCAGGGCCACCACTTCGCCGAGTTCCATGCCCGAGCCGCGCAGCGCGCTGGTCAGGGTGAGGCGCGCCGAGGCCGCGCCGATGGCCGAGGCGAGCAGGCGTTCGGTGAACTGGGCCAGGGCGCGGTCGGCCGGTTGCAGCGGCTGCCATTCGCGGCCTTGCTGGTGGGCGTAGTCCTCGAAGGCGCGGCGCGCATGGCGTTCGCCGACGATGCGTTCGGCCAGGGTCAGCAGTTCGCCGCTGCGCACGCTGCCGGCCCAGCCGCCGGGGCCGAGCGCGGGGCGGCGCACGTAGGGGTCGAGGAAGGGCGCGGCGAGCAACTGGTCCTGCAAGCGCGGGCGCTGCCGCACCGAGATGAACAGGAAGGCGCCGATGTTGAACAGCAGCGACCAGAACGTGCCGTGGGTCAGCGGGTCCCAACCGACCAGGCCGAACAGTTGCTCCGGGCGCAGCCAGACGATGTCGAGCGGGCCGGTCGCGAGCCAAGCATCGGGAATCCAGCCGCCGCGCGCGAGCGCCGGCAGCAGCAAGGTATAGATCCACAGCACGGTGCCGGCGAACAGGCCCGAGAACGCGCCCGAACGGCTGGCGCCGCGCCAGTACAGGCCGCCGATCAGCGCCGGGGCGAATTGCGCGACCGCGGCGAAGGCGAGCAGGCCGTGTTGGGCCAAACCGTTCGAGCCGAGCGAACCGCGGTGGTAGGCATAGGCCATCAGCGCCAGCATGACGATGGTGATGCGCCGCACCCACAACACTTGGCGGTCGATGCCCTGGCTTTCGTTCAAGGCGCCGCTGCGCAGCAGCAGCGGCACCACCAGGTCATTGCTGACCATGGTCGACAGCGCGACGCTGGAGACGATGACCATGCCGGTCGCGGCCGAGAAGCCGCCGATGTAGACCATCAACGCCAGCGCCTGCTGGTCGAACTGCAGCGGCAGCGCCAGCACGTAGGTGTCGGGGGAGATGCCGCTGCCGGCGAGCACGGCCTGGCCGGTCAGGGTGATCGGCACCACCAGCACGGTGATCAGCGCCAGATAGCCGCCGAACAGCCAGCGCGCCGCACGCAGGTCGTTCGGGTCCTGGCACTCGACCACGGCGACGTGGAACTGGCGCGGCAGGCAGATGATCGCGGTGAAGGCGAGCAGGGTCTGGGTGACGAAACCGGCCGGCAGGCCGGGTTGGATCACCACCTGCGCGGCCTGTTGAATACGTTGCGGGAAATTGCCGAGGCCGGGCAGGTGCAGCAACGCGAACACGCCGATGGCGATGAAGGCGATCAGCTTGACCAGCGACTCCAGCGCGACCGCGAGCACCATGCCGTGATGGTGTTCGGTGGCGTCGATCTGGCGCGTGCCGAACAGGATCGCGAACACCGCCAGCATCATCGCCACGTAGAACGCCGGGTCGGCGAGCAGGCCGCCGTCGGACGGCACCCCGGCCAGCACTTCCACGCTCATCGCCACCGCCTTGAACTGCAGGGCGACGTAGGGCACCGCGGCGGTCAGTGCGACCGCGGCGACCAGGGCGGCCAGGCCGGGTGCGCGGCCGTAGCGCGAGGACAGGAAGTCGGCGATCGAGACGATGCGGTGTTCGCCGGAGATCAGCACCAGGCGTTCGAGGATGCGCCAGCCGAACGCCAGCATCAGCAGCGGGCCGAGGTAGATCGGCAGGAAGCCCAGGCCGGTGCGCGCGGCGGTGCCGACCGCGCCGTAGAAAGTCCACGACGAGCAATAGACGGCGAGCGCGAGCGAGTACACCGCGGTGCGCAGCCAGCGCGCGCGCGGCGTGCGTTCGCGCTGGTCGCCGTAATAGGCGACCGCGAACAGCAGGCCGACGTAGCCGGCCGATACCAGCAGCAGAATCCAGCCTGGGATCAAGGGCGCGGGTTCGGAATCGGTGAAGTCGGTCGAGTGTACGGCCTGGGCGCGCGGGTCGGACCGGTGCCGGGCGAATCGGCGCCGGGCCGCCGGCACGCTCGCGCTGAGGCCACGGTCAAGGTTCAGCGATACGGCCGCGGAGGGAACCACTGCGATCACGGTTTCGGCCGGGGCGATCTGAGAGCGTGCTGCGGCGCCGGCCCGTCGCCGCGCGCTCCGACTCATCACCCCCGGCGTCTGCACCGCGACGCTGCGCCGCCGTCCGCACGGCGGCCGACCGCCGTTGCGACTGCTCTGTGCGCCATCGCCGCTCCAGGAGGGAAACCGCAATGAAGTCCGGAACCACGAAATTCTTCGCGCCCACGCTGCTCGCCATCGCCCTGAGTTCGGGTCTGGCCCTATCCTTCGCCCCAGAAGCCCGTGCCGCCGTCCCCGCGCCGCTGAAGATCGCCGAGCAGCGCAGCGCCGACCTGCGCCTGGGCGCCGGCGGCAAAGCCGCGTTCGAGCCGGTCGAAATCCGCACGCCCGACGCGGCTTTCATCAAGGTGCACTTCGACCGCTTCTCGCTGCCCGAAGGAGTCATGCTGGAAGTCGCCAGCCCCGACGGCCGCGAGGTCTATCGCTACGGCAACACCCAGCGCGACCGCTACACCGTCGCCAAGGACCTCGGCCAGGACGGCCGCCTGAGCTTCTCGGCGATGTCGATCGGCGGCCCGGTCGCGGTGCTGCGCCTGGTCGGCACGCCGCGCGAGCCCTGGAACTCCGGGCACGGCGTGGTGGTGACGCGTTATCTGGAAGGTTATCCCGAGGCGATGCTCGGCGAATTGCAGGATGCGAATCTGCTCGGCGGCCAGGTCGGCACCAAGTCGATCTGCGGTGTCGACGACAAGAAGGCCGCGGCGTGTTACGCCAGCAGCGACGCCGCCGCCTTCGATCGTTCGCGCCCGGTCGCGCGCATGCTCAGCAGCGGCGGCAGCCTGTGCACGGCGTGGCGCGTCGGTCCCGACAACCGCATGTTCACCAACAACCACTGCATCAACACCGCCGCGGCGGTGGCCGGCGCCGAGTTCTGGTTCAACTATCAGCTCAGCAGTTGCGGCGGCGCGCAGGGCACGGTGACCAAGGTCGCCGGCGACCAGATGCTGCGCACCGATGCCACGCTCGACTACACGCTGTTCACGGTCAAGAACTTCGCGACCATTTCCAGCTTCGGCTACCTCGGTCTGGACGTGCGCGCCGCGACCGCGGGCGAGGGCTTGTTCATCTCCGGCCACCCGGGTGGACGCCTGAAGGAACTCAGCGTCGTCGACGACCGCAACGGCGGCGGCAGCTGCCGCGTCGATTCGGCCAACGTCAACGGCAACGGCACCAATACCGACATCGGTTATTACTGCGACACCGAAGGCGGCAGCTCGGGCTCGCCGGTGATCGCGCGCTCCACGCGCAAGGCCATCGCCCTGCACCACTTCGGCGGCTGCCTGAATTCCGGCGCGAAGTTCTCCTTGATCTGGCCGCAGGTCTCGAGCCATTTCGGCGGGGTCGTGCCGGACGGCGACGACGGCGGCGGCACGCCGGCGCCGCGGTTCGAGAACACCACCGACTATGCGATCAACGACAACGCCACCGTCGACAGCCCGGTCACGGTCAGCGGCATCAGCGGCAGCGTGCAGACGGTGAGGGTCGAGGTGGCCATCGTGCATACCTACCAGGGCGATCTGAAGGTTGACTTGGTCGCGCCCGACGGCAGCCTCTACAACTTGCATAACCGCACCGGCGGCAGCACCGACAACATCAACAAGGTCTATACCGTGCCCGTCAGCGAGATCGCCAACGGCGTGTGGAAGCTGCGCGTCAACGACAACGCCGCGCAGGACGTCGGCAAGATCGACCGCTGGGCCTTGCAGTTCTGAGCCCATGCGGCATGAGGCGCGGCCCGCATGCGGGCCGCGCTTCGCGCTTCACTTGTAGGAGCTGGGTGAGCTGCGACCGCGAGATCGCAGATCGCGCCGTAATCGTGAGGCATCGTGGTCGCGGCTTGCGCCGCTCCTACCCTTAAAGCGACGCGCCCCACGATTGGGGCGCCATCCGCCGCTGCATCGCGTTCAGCTCATGCGCACACACGCGCTGCGCGCTCGATCCAAGTTCCGCACATCCGCGCCGCGAATCCGATCGCGGTCACGTTTGCATGCGGTTTTGGTGTTGCGCGAGGCGTCCGTGCGGCGTTCGCGCTGTGCAAGCTCGTGCGCGGCGCATGCGTGCCGTTCGCAGTCGCGTAGAGAGCGCCGGATCGCAATCTAGGAGACGACATGACTATCGCAAGGATTTCGCCGCAGGCGTTCGGCCTGCTGATCGGCGCCTGCCTGTTGAGCGGCACCGCCTTCGCCGCCGACACCCGCCCGGCCCCGCTGACCGCCGGCCAGACGCGTGCCGTCGACCTGCGGCTGGGACCGCATCTGGGCCTGTCGAAGTCGGCATGGTCGCAGCCGGTGCGGATCGGCACGCCCGATGCGGCCTTCATCAAAGTGCACTTCGAACACTTCGATTTACCGGCAGGCGTGACCCTGCAGGTGTCGAACCCGCAGGGCACCGAGGTCTATCGCTATCGCCAGGGCGACCTGGGTCGCCACACGGTCGATGCCGCGCTCGGCGAGGACGGCAAGACCCGTTTCGGCGCGATGTCGATCGCCGGCAATACCGCGGTGCTGCGCCTGGTCGGCACGCCGACCGAGCCGTGGGCCCCGCGGCACGGCGTGCGCGTGAGCCGTTACGACGAAGGCTTGCCGCAAGCGTTGATGGGCGAGTTGAACGATGCCGGCCTGCTCGGCGGCGACGTCTCGGCCAAGTCGATCTGCGGGGTCAAGGACAGCCGCCCGGTCGCCTGCTATGCCGGCACCGACGCCACCGCGGTCGCGCGCTCCAAGCCGGTCGCGCTGATCCTGCTCAACGGGACCAAGTGGTGTACGGCCTGGCGCGTGGGCGCCGACAACCGCATCTTCACCAACAACCACTGCCTCGACAGCGCCGCCGACGTGGCCGCGTCCGAGTACTGGTTCAACTACCAGGCCACCACCTGCACCGGCACTACCAGCGGCACCTTGACCAAGGTCGCCGGCGACAAGTTGCTCAAGACCGATCAGACCCTGGACTACAGCCTGCTCACGGTGAAGAACTTCGCCGCCATTTCCAGCTTCGGTTACCTGAGCCTGGAGGTGCGCAAGCCGGTGCTCGGCGAGGAGATCTACATCAGCGGCCATCCCGCCACGCGCATGAAGGAGTTGTCGGTGGTCAGCGATCGCGACGGCGGCGGCCGCTGCAAGGTCATCGACGCCGATGCCGACGGTTACGGCACCAACACCGATGCCGGCTACTACTGCGACACCGAAGGCGGCAACTCCGGCTCGCCGGTGCTGGCGCGCTCCTCGCACAAGGTCGTCGCGTTGCACCACTTCGGCGGCAACTGCAATCTGCAGGCACCGAACCGCGGCGTGAAGATGCAGTTGATCTGGCCGCAGGTGAAGTCGTTCTTCAACAACGTGGTGCCCTGAGCTGCGTCTAACCGTACAGCCGTGCGGATTGCCGCACGGCTGTACGCGAGCGGCTGTGGCGGTTGGAAGAGTTACTGCGTCATCCGCCTGCCGTCGTTCCCGCGAAGGCGGGCTCCACTTTACTTCGGCGCAGCCGAATACTTAGGGCTCTATCGAAGCAATGCGCTGAAGTCTCTGCGGCCCGGCCAGGGCGCATGGCGCCCTGGCGTTCATGGATGCGCGAGCCAGTGGCTCGCAAACGCATCCATTCACCCCGTCTTCGCTTGGATGACGGTTGGGAAAGGCGTTACCTCATCTACCTGCTGTCGCTCCAGCGAAGGCGGGAGCACAGGGCTTTACCGAGGCATTGCGCTGAAGTCTCTGGACCCCCGCCTTCGCGGGGGTGACGGCTGAGAGCGTTGTTCTCGATGACGTGCGCGAGAATCATCGACTCCCGACTCCCGACTCCCGACTCCCGACTCCCGACTCCCGACTCCCGATTCCCGATTCCCGATTCCCGATTCCCGATTCCCGATTCCCGATTCCCGATTCCGGGCAAAAGAAAACCCGCCACGTGGGCGGGTTCTCTTCTGAAGGCTTTGGATCTCCGCTTACGCGGGGATGAGGCCTTGGCAACGCCGTTCGCGCGCGGCGCGAACGGGCCAAGACATCACTTGATCTTGCCTTCCTTGTAGATCACGTGCTTGCGAACGACGGGGTCGTACTTCTTGACCTCCATCTTCGCCGGGGTGTTCTTCTTGTTCTTGTCGGTCGTGTAGAAGTGACCGGTGTTCGCCGTCGAGATCAGGCGGATCTTGTCGCGCTTGGAAGCCATGGGTCAGTCCTCCTCAGATCTTTTCGCCGCGGGCGCGGAGCTCGGCGAGAACGGAGTCGATGCCGTTCTTGTCGATGGTGCGCAGGGCATGGGCGGAAACACGCAGCTTCACCCAACGGTTCTCACTGGCGACCCAGAAACGGCGCTCGTGCAGGTTGGGGAGGAAACGGCGGCGGGTTTTGTTCATGGCATGCGAGACGTTGTTACCAGTCGTCGTTCGCTTGCCCGATACTTGGCATACGCGGGACATTACGCACCTCGAAAAGGTCTGTGCTTCCCTTGGCCAGGGAGGCGGCGGCCCCGATGCCGACATTCGATCGAATGCTGCATCACGCGACACGGGTCAGGATTGAAAACCGCTGCACCATGGCGGGCCGGAATCGCGTTTCCGGGTCCGCCCGGATACCCCTAAGGGCAAGCCGGACGCAGCGAGCCGCGCATTATGCCGGCAAATGCAAGCCGGAACAAGCACTTGGGCCGAGCAGGGGGCGAAACCGCCGGCACCGCGCCCTGGGTAGGAGCGGCGTGAGCCGCGACCGCGGGGTGACAGCTCGCGGCGGAGGGGTCGGCCAGAGGTTTCGAGGGCCAGGGTCGGAGTCTACGGGCCGGTGGCGCCGTGCTCGGGGTTGCGCGGTCGCGGCTCGCGCCGCTCCTACCCTTGGAGCCCAGGTAATCGCAGATCAGCCTGAGACGCTCAGTGGCCGTTGCGATCGCGGTGCCAGCCGCGGTGCTTGATGTCCAGGTACAGGCTGTAGGCGGCGGTAAAGGCCGGGAACAGGTTCTGGATCACGCCGACCGAGTCCTGCTTCTGCGAGAACACGAAGTAGCTCAGGGTCATGACGCTGCCGACCAGGCTCATGTACCAGAACGCGCGCGGGATCACCGGCTTGCCCTGGCGCTTGCTGGCGATGAACTGGACCAGCCAGCGGCCGCCGAACATGAAGGCGCCGACCAGGCCGATCAGCTTCCACGGCGACATGTGCAGCCCGGTCCAGGCCAACCACGAGATCGGGGAGTTCATGAAGTCCATGGCGGGCCTCAGCGTTCGACGATCGCGGTGAGCTTGGCCCGGCGGATCAGCCAGGCGACGCCGCGCAGGTCGGCGATGCCGACCAGGGCGCGGTTGAGGTTGTTGTACTTGGACACGCCGGTGCTGCGGGCGCGGTGGTTGACCGGCACGCTCACGGTCTTCCAGCCGGCGCGCTGGATCAGCGCCGGCAGGTAGCGGTGCATGTGGTTGAAGTACGGCAGTTCGAGGAAGGCGGCACGCTCGAACAGCTTGATGCCGCAACCGGTGTCGGGGGTGTCGTCGCGCAGCATGCGGCTGCGGATCGCGTTGGCCCACTTGGAGGCCCAGCGCTTGCTGCCGGAGTCCTGGCGGTTGACCCGCCAGCCCGCGAACAGTTTCACCTCGGCGCCGGACTCGGCGCGCTTGGCGAGCAGTTTGGGGATGTCGGCCGGGTCGTTCTGGCCGTCGCCGTCGAGGGTCGCGATCCAGGTGCCGCGCGCGGCTTTGACGCCGTTGCGCACCGCGGTGCTCTGCCCGCTCTGGGTGACGTGGTGCAGCACCCGCAGCTCGGGCACGCCGGCTTTCAGCGCTTCCAGCGCGGCCAGGGTGCCGTCGCGCGAGTGGTCGTCGACGTAGACGATCTCGAAATCGCCGCCGTCGGACGGCGCGCGGCCGCGCAGGGCGGTGGTGATTTCCTGGATCAGCGGGGCGACGTTGTCCTGTTCGTTGAACACCGGTACGACGACGGACAGTTGTGGGCTTTGCGTCATTGCTTGGAACTCGCGATGGATTCGATGCGATTGCGCCCTGGAGCGGACAGGCGAAGGCGGGCGCGCTGCGGGCGAGTGCAGACGCGACCGCCGGTACGCGACGGCACCTCACGCCCCCTTACCGCCGGGGCGCCCGGTCTTTCGGGCTGCCTCCCCCGAGGGGAAGGGAACTGCAGGGGATTCAGGTTCTTCTTGTCGGCGCCGACCGCGAGCGCGGTGGAGCCAGGATAGTGTGTCATCGCGGTGGCGAACCGGAGCTTCACATCGTCACGTGCCGTCGGGAAGCGCCGGTCCGGCCGGCCGCCGCAACCGCGGCCGCCGGAGCCGGCGATGGGTTCAGGCACGGTCGCCGAAGTAGCCGCGGCACCAGTCGACCACCCGCGGCAGACCGAGCTCGATCGAGGTGCTCGGCTCGAAGCCGAACGCCGCCCGGGCGCGGCCGGTGTCGGCCATGGTCTCGATCATGTCGCCCGGCTGCATCGGCTTGTAGACCTTCTCGGCGCTGCGGCCGGCGGCCTCCTCGATCACCGCGATGAAGCGCTCCAGCTCGACCGGGGTGTGGTTGCCCAGGTTGAACACGCGGTGCGGCGGGTCCTGCTCGCAGGGGTGTGCAAGCGCGCCGAGCACGCCGGCGACGATGTCGTCGATGTAGGTGAAGTCGCGCCGCATCTTGCCGTGGTTGAACACGTCGATCGGGCGCCCGGCCAGTACCGCGCGCGAGAACAGCAACGGCGCCATGTCGGGCCGGCCCCAGGGGCCGTAGACCGTGAAGAAGCGCAGGCCGGTCGCGTGCAAGCCGTAGAGGTGGGCGTAGGTGTGCGCCATCAGCTCGTTGGCGGCCTTGGTCGCGGCGTACAGCGAACGCGGCTGGTCGATGCGCTGGTCTTCGGAGAACGGCGGCGTGGCCGAATCGCCGTACACCGAGGAGGAGCTGGCGTAGACCAGGTGGCGCACCTCGCGGTGCCGGCACAGCTCGAGCAGATTGACGAAGCCGGCCAGGTTGCTGTCGACGTAGGCGTGCGGGTGGGTCAGCGAATAGCGCACGCCGGCCTGGGCGGCGAGGTGAATGACGCGTTCGGGCCGGACCTCGTCGAACAGCGCGGCCAGACCGTCGCGATCGCCGAGGTCGAGGGCGCGGATGTCGACATCCGGGCACAGCGCGGCGACGCGGTCGCGTTTGAGTTGCGGGTCGTAGTAGTCGTTGTAGTTATCGAGGCCGATCACCGCCTGGCCTTGCGCGCGCAGGGCGCGGCAGACGTAGGCGCCGATGAAGCCGGCTGCGCCGGTGACGAGGATGGTCATTCGAATTGGACCCGGCTGAGAATATGGAGACTATCGTTGAGGTCGGTGAAACTGCGTGCGTTGATCCAGATATGTACTGTTCTCGCGTACGCGCGCTTGGGGGTGAGTAAGACGATCAGGGTTTCTCTCGCATAAGAGTTGCGAGGCCTGTCGTCACGGCTGCGATACCTGTTTGCCGCGTACCAGAGCACCGGGAACTTACCGACACGACCGCTTTCGCCGCCGGTCCGAGGGCGTCTGTCGAAGCCCGAAAAGTTTCCGAGGTAAACGCTGAAGGCCGCTTCGCGATCAGGATCGTTCTGATCGATTGGGCCGCGCGCGGCGTAGCAGAGCTCGAAATCCGGGCCTTGCTGATGGAGCCAACGCAACCCGCTGGCGGGAGGCAGCGGCGGACAGACCGCTCTGGTTGCCGTCGCCCAGGCATCGGCCGGAACGGCCAGCGCGAGCAGCAACGACAATGCAGCAGATCGGATCATGCGGGCCTGGGGTGATGGCGGGCAGTCATTATCCGCTCGCTCCGCGGCGCGCGCATGGCGCGCGGGCCGCGGTCGCGAGTTTCGTTGCGCTCAGTTCACCGCAATCTGCTTCGACAGGCCGAAGGCCTCGTCGAGCTGTTCCTGGCTGCTCGCATCGATCCAGACATAGACCTTGACCTTGCTCTTGGGCTTGGCGCCGGGCAGGTTGATCTGGGTTTCGCGCGAATACGGACGCGCGTTGTTGACGGTCGCCTTCTTGAACCAGGTGACCGCCTGGGTGCCGACCGTGCCCTTCTCGGCACGCGCCTTCTTGCCCGGCTTGAAGCTGCGCTGGCCGAGGTACACGCCCAGACCGGAACCGGCGCCGAGGCTCGACGGCAGTTCGAGGTAGCAGATGGTGTAGTTGGCGCCCTGGCGTTCGCCCCATTTCAGGCTGGGGTCGCTGAGTTCGGGGCAGGTGCCCGACTGTGCGAAGGCCAGGGCCGGTGCCAGCAACAAGGTGGCGGCGGCAATCCATTTCATACGAATCTCCTTTCGGTGGTGTCGGTATTGGCGGTCGAACGGCAGGCGGTCGAACGGCGGCGCGATGCGTCCGGCCAAGATGGACGCAGCATTTTAGTGGATCGATCCGGCCCTGCCGCCGTAAAGCGTCACAGGACGGCCCCGCCTCGTCCCCGCAGGCTATGCCGGACGAATCGAGCCCGTGCTCGACTTGCGCCGGCGGCAAGTCGCGGCGGGTAGCGCTGGGCTTGGGGTCATTGCTTAAGGGTAGGAGCGGCGCGTGACGCGACTGCGAACCTGCCGGGGGAATTCGTCGGAGTCCGGCGGGGTGCCGCGTCCAGCGCGGCGCGACCCGCCAGGCGGCGCTTAGGCCTCGACCTTGCCGCGCAGCCGTTCCAGCACGCCTTCGAGCGAATCCAGATCGGTGTAGTGGATGACCAGGCGGCCCTTGCCGCCGCGGCCGTGCAGCACGTTGACCTTGGTGCTCAGCGATTCGGACAGTTCGCGTTCCAGGGTGACGATGTCGGCCTGCGGCTTGGCCTTGGCCGGCTTGGGTTTGCCCGACACCGGCACCTTGCCGGCGGCGAGCTGCTGCACGCGGTGTTCGACGTCGCGCACCGACCACTGGTTTTCGGCGGCCTGGCGGGCGAGCGCGATCGCCGCCTGCGGGGCCAGCGTGAGCAGGGCGCGCGCATGGCCCATCTCGAGGGCGCGGGTTTCGACCAGGATGCGGATCTCGCTCGGCAGTTCGAGCAGGCGCAGCAGGTTGGACACCGCCGCGCGCGAACGGCCGACCGCTTCGGCGGCCTGGGCGTGGGTGAGGTCGAATTCGTCGATCAGCCGCTGCAGCGCGGTGGCTTCCTCGAGCGGATTGAGGTCTTCGCGCTGGATGTTCTCGATCAGCGCCATCGCGACCACGGTGCGGTCGTCGACTTCGCGGATCACCACCGGAATCACGTCGAGCCCGGCCAGGCGCGAGGCGCGCCAGCGGCGCTCGCCGGCGATGATCTCGTAGGTCTTGCCGCCCTTCTCGCCGATCTCGCGCACCACGATGGGCTGGATCACGCCCTGGGCCTTGATCGACTCGGCCAGCTCGGCCAGCTTGTCCTCGTCCCAGTGCTTGCGCGGCTGGTACTTGCCGGGGCTCAGCGAATCGACCGGCAGGTTGCGCAACAGGTCGCCGGGCTGGGCTTCGACCAGGGTCGGCGCTTCGGCGGCGGCCTTGGGGCCGAGCAGGGCTTCGAGGCCGCGGCCGAGGCCGCGCTTCTTGGCAGGGTGACTCATGCCGGGGTCTCCGCAGTGACGGCGCGCGCGGCGGTCTTGGCGGCCTGGTCGCGTTCGCGCTGGCGACGCAGCACTTCGCCGGCCAGACCCAGGTAGGCGATGCCGCCGCGGCTGGCCTTGTCGTAGCCGACGATGCTCTGACCGTGGCTCGGTGCCTCGGCCAGGCGCACGTTGCGCGGCACGATGGTCCGGAACACGCGGTCGCCGAAGTGGTTGGTGAGTTCGGCCGAAACCGCGTTGGCGAGGTTGTTGCGCACGTCGAACATGGTGCGCAGCACGCCTTCGATTTCGAGTGAAGGATTGAGGTTGGCCTTGAGCGCCTCGATCGTGTCGACCAGCGCGCTGAGGCCTTCCAGTGCGTAGTACTCGCACTGCATCGGCACGATGATCGAGTCGGCCGCGGTCAGCGCGTTCAGGGTCAGCAGCGACAGCGCCGGCGGGCAGTCGATGATGATGAAGTCGTAGTTGCCGCGCAGCGGCGCCAGCGCGCGCTTGAGCCGCTGCTCGCGTTCGCTCTCGCCCATCAGGGTGATCTCGGCCGCGGTCAGGTCGATGTTGCCGGGCAGCAGGTCGAAGTCCTCGGGCGCCCGCACGATGGTCGCGGCGGCGTCGGCTTCGCCGAGCAGGACATCGCAGATCGAGTCCTCGAGCTGGCGCTTGTCGATGCCGCTGCCCATGGTCGCGTTGCCCTGCGGGTCCAGGTCGACGAGCAGGACGCGCTTGGGCGTACGCGCTAGCGCGGCGGCCAGGTTGACCGCGGTGGTGGTCTTGCCGACCCCGCCTTTTTGGTTGGCGACGGCGATGATGCGGGCCATGCGGCTCGTCCCCTGCTGTAACGGTGAGATGACATGAAGGAGGACGGCGCCTGGCGCCGGCCGGACTGGGGATTATGCCCCAGGGCGGGAGTCGGGGAGGGGACCGGGGATCAGGAAGCGCCGGCCGCCTCGCCGCTGCGCCCGACCACCACCATGTGCCGCTCGGCGGCCAGGCCGGGCACCCGCATCGGTTCGACCGAGCGTACGCTCCAGCCGGCCGGCAGGGCAGCGATCTCCTCGTCCGGGCGCACGCCCTTCATCGCCAGCAGCACGCCGCCGGGCTTGAGCAGGTGGCCGCCGAGTTCGAGGATCAGCGGCAGGGTCGCCAGGGCGCGCGCGGTGATCGCATCGAACGCGCCGGGTTCGGCGAAGGCCTCGATCCGCGATTCGGCCACGCGCGCATCCTTCAGACCCAACTGGCGCAAGGCTTCGCGCATGAAGCGGGCCTTCTTGCCGTTGCTCTCGACCAGGGTCACGCGCAGGCCGGGCTTGACGATGGCGAGCGGAATGCCGGGCAGGCCGGCGCCGGTGCCCAAGTCGGCCAGGGCGCCGCCGCGACCGGCGAGCTCCTCGACGTAAGGGTGCATGGCCAGGGAGTCGAGCAGGTGCTTGCCGACCATCTCGTGCGGGTCGCGCACGGCGGTCAGGTTGTAGGTGCGGTTCCAGCGCGCGAGCAGGGCCAGATAATCCAGCAAGGGCGCGGCCAGGGCCGGATCGAGGGCGAGCGCGGACAAGCCGGCTTCGAGCTCGCTGCGCAGCCCGGGCGGTAGGGAAACGGGGGTATTCATCGGCGACAGTATCGCCGATGGGCCGAGTCGGGCGCAGCCAGGAGCAGCCAGGAGCAGTGGGTGGGGTGTACGAACGATGGTTGCGGTGCCGGTCGCGCAGGCGCTGCAAGGGCGCGGTCGCGGCTTGCGCCGCTCCTACCCTTTGGATGCGCCGCCTACTCCGCCAACGGCCGCCACGCCAACGCGCCCAGATACCCCGGCGCCGGCTCGATCTCGCGCAAGGTCCACTGCTCCGGCCGGCCCAAGGCCGGATCGCATTCGACCAGGCGCAGCTTGTCGTCGCGTTCTTCGAAACGCAGCTTGTCGAGGCCGAACGACAGCCCGTGGCCGTGCGCCTTGAGCACCGCTTCCTTGGCGCACCACAGGCGCAGGAAAGCGCGGTCGCGATCGGGGTGCGCGCGCAGCCAGTCGGATTCGCGATCGGTGAAGAAACGCGACGACACTTCCAGTGCGCGCGGCCGTCGTTGCAGACGCTCCAGGTCGACGCCGACCCGCGCCTGCAGGGCCAGTGCGACCAGCAGGCGTTCGCCGCTGTGGCTCCAATTGCAGTCGTAGCGATCGTGCGGCGGGTCCAGGTGCGGGCGCTGGCGGCCGTCGCGGGTCAGCGACAAGGCCGGATCGCCGAGCTGCCCGGCCAACCACTCGCGCGCTTCCGGTTCGGCCGGTCGGCCGTGCCGGTGCGGCAGCCAGGTCCAGCGCACACCGTGGCCGTCGGAGCGTTCCGAATACGTATCGACTAGCGAAGGTGAACGGCCGGACAGGGACATGAACAGGTGTGCTTTGGCCTGGAACAGGCCGGTCAGCGTAAGCTAAACCCTGGGGAACGGGTTCGTGGCGGCGGCACAGCGCGGGGGCGCGGTGCGATCGCATTGGTGCCGCGAGGGTCCGAAGGGACCGTCAGCTGCCGATCAGGCGGGCCCGGGCAAGTTGCAACACATTGGAAGCGGCCCTCAGGCCGCGGGAAATCTATTTGATGTCAGCGGTTATCGATCCGAGCCTTGTTCCGTTCAGCCAGGATCCTGCATCGCCCGGCGGCGAGTCGTTCGCGCTGGTCGCGGGTGCGCCCGGGCGCGCCTTGGCCTTCGGCCCCGACGGCGTCGTCGATCGCGCGAGTTTCGAGGCCGAAGTGCGCGCGCTCGCGGCGACGCTGCCGGCCGCGCAGTACGCGGTCAACCTGTGCGAAAACCGCTATCGCTTCCTGGTCGCCCTGTGCGCGGTGGCCTTGCGCGGGCAAGGCAATCTGTTGCCGCCTTCGCGCGCGCCGGCGGTGGTCGACGATGTGCTCGCGCGTTATCCCGACAGCTACTGCATCGGCGATCTCGCCCTCGATCCGCTGCCGCCGCGTTATCTGCGTTTGCCGACCGAACTGCCGCGCGACGCCGGCGACGCGTTGACCGCGCAGGCCGCGGCCTTGCTCGCGATCGGCTTCACCTCCGGCAGCACCGGCCAGCCCAAGCCCAACGCCAAGACCTGGCAGGCTTTCCGTACCAGCACCGCGCAGAACCTGATCGCGCTGGGCGACTTGTTGCGCGCCGACGAAGTCACTTATCTGGTCGCGACGGTGCCGCCGCAGCACATGTACGGCATGGAGATGTCGGTGTTGCTGCCCTTGCTCGGCCCGGTCGCGGTGCACGCAAATCGGCCGTTTTTCCCCGGCGATGTCGCACTTGCGCTCGGCGATGCGCCGACCCCGCCCTTGCTGGTGACCACGCCGGTGCATCTGCGCGCGCTGGTCGAATCCGGCGTCGAGCTGCCGCCGCTGGCCGGCATCGTCTCGGCGACCGCACCGCTGCCGGTCGAACTCGCGGTGGCGGCGGAAACGCGCTACGGCTGCGAAGTGCGCGAAGTGTTCGGCTCGACCGAGACCTGCGTGTTCGCCCGTCGCCGCACCGCGCGCGAGGCCGCGTGGACGCCGTTGCCGGGCGTGCGCGTGTGTCCGCAACCCGACGGCACCGCGATCCATGCGCCGCATCTGTCCGAGCCGGTGGTCCTCGCTGATCTGATGGAAGTCGAGGCCGACGGGCGTTTCGTGCTGCGCGGGCGCAGTGCCGACTTGCTGGAGATCGCCGGCAAGCGCGCCTCGCTCGGCGACCTCACCCGCAAGCTGCTCGCGATCGAGGGCGTGCTCGACGGCGCCATGTTCCAGCTCGATGCCGCCGACGCCTTCGGTGTGCGCCGCATCGCCGCCCTGGTGGTGGCGCCCGCGCTCGACGAAGCTTCGATCCTGCAGGCCCTGCGCCAGAGCATCGACCCGGTGTTCCTGCCGCGTCCGTTGCGCCGCGTCGACGCCTTGCCGCGCAACGAAACCGGAAAGCTGCCGCGCCACGCGGTCGAGGCGATGCTCCGCGACGCCGAGTGATCGCGCTGCAAGAGGCCTCGGCGCGAACGCGAAAACCGCCGCGGCTTCATGCCGGCTTCGCGCAGAACCGATGCGGACGATGCTGGCTCGGTACCGACCATCGGCGAATCGCGACGTTCATCGGGAGAAGCGAAACGCCGCTGCCGTAGCCCTGTGAACCATACCCAGGCGCAGTGTGCTTTTTGCCTTCTAGTGCAGCGTTTTCTTCACATTCCTAAGTGCGGTTTCTGACGTCGCCGTCACGTGCGCCGATTCATGCTGCAACTGCCCCCGAACGAGGGACAGCGATTCGCACCATGCGCATCGTGTCGCCTTGGGCTCATCAGAATCGCTAGGAGAACGCACATGCTCGGTATCATCATTTGGCTGGTAGTAGGCGGCATCATCGGTTGGATCGCCAGCATGATCATGAAGACCGATGGTCAGCAGGGTCTCTTCCTCAACATCATCGTCGGCATCGTCGGCGCGTTCCTCGGCGGTTGGCTGGGCGGCGTGCTCGGCATCGGCGCCGGTACTATCAACAGCGGTGCGTTCAGTCTGTCCGGATTGTTGCTGTCGCTGGTCGGTGCGATCGTTCTGCTCGCGATCGTGAACCTGTTCCGTCGCGGGCGCGTGCGTTAAGCGCTACGCGTTGCCGCAACAAAAAAGCCCGGCTTCGGCCGGGCTTTTTTTTGCGGCGGGATTGGGGAATCGTGAGCAGCGCCGTCGAAGTGAATGCTTGCAACAGCACACAAGCTTCTTATGCTTTTCCCGATTCCCGATTCCCGATTCCCGATTCCCGATTCCCGATTCCCGATTCCCGATTCCCGATTCCCGATTCCCGATTCCCGATTCCCGATTCCCGATTCCCGATTCCCGATTCTCAAGCCAACTCCACCCAAGCCGGCGCGTGATCGCTCGGGCGGTCCCAGGTGCGCGGTTCTCGGTCGATGCCGGCTGCGATGCAGCGGGCGCGCAGGGAGTCGGAGATCAGGGTCAGGTCGATGCGCAGACCGAGGTTGCGGCGGAAGCCGGCCTGGCGGTAATCCCACCACGAGAACTGGCCTTCTTCCTGGTTGTGCAGGCGGTAGGCGTCGTGCAGGCCGAGCGCTTGCAGGCGTTGCAATGCTTCGCGTTCGGCGGTCGAGGTCAGGATGTGGTGCTCGTTCCACACCTCCGGGTCGTGGGTGTCGCGCGCTTCCGGTGCGATGTTGAAATCGCCGAGCACGATCAGGTCCGGATAGCGGGCGAGTTCGTTCTGCAGCCAGGCGTGCACAGCGTCAAGCCAGCGCAGCTTGTAGGCGTATTTGTCGGTGCCGACGTCCTGGCCGTTGACCACGTACAGATTGACGATGCGCAGGCCGGCGACGGTGGCGGCGATGACGCGCTTTTGCTCGTCGTCGAAACCGGGGATGCCGATCTGCACGTCGCTGGCGCTTTCGCGCGAGAGGATGGCGACGCCGTTGTAGGTCTTCTGCCCGGCGAACACGCTGCGGTAGCCGGCGCCGACCAGCGCGGTGTCCGGGAAGCGCGTGTCCTCGAGCTTGGTTTCCTGCAGCGCGACGATGTCGGGAGCGAACGTGCCGAGCCACTGTTCCAGATGCGGCAGGCGCACGTTGAGCGAGTTGACGTTCCAGCTGACGATTTTCATGGCGGCAAGTGTAGCCTCAGCGCCGCTCGCTGTCGGCCTCGGCGGTCTCGTTGGTGCCGGCGCGGCGGTCGTTCGCGCTCCCGCCGTCGGCAGTCTTTCCCGGTTGGGCCGAACCGTCGGGCGGGCACAGGGCGTGGTGGATGCGCGCGGCCGCGGCGATGCGTGCGGCCGAGTCCGCGGCCGTCGGCCGGCGTTCGGATTCGCTGAGTTCGTAGACCGCGCAGGGTTTGCGCGCGTGCTCGGAGCGGCGCGGGTCGGCGCCGGCCTTGCGCAGGGCTTCGACGAGTTCGGCCGGCACCGCCGGGTCCGGGCCGCGGTCGAGCAGTTCGGACAATTCATAGCTCAGGTGCGACAGCGCATCCGCGCCCTCGCTCTGTCCCGCGCTCAACATCGCCGCGAACTCAGGGTCGGCGGCGATCAGTTCCTGCAGCATCGGTTTGGAGCGCACCGCGCGCAGGGCGAGGTTGCGCTGTTCCTCGCTGAAGCCGAATCCGGCCTGCAGCCATGCGCGCAGGCCGGCGTCGTGCCAGCGCTTCAGTACGGTATCGGCGGGGTCGCGCGCGGCGCTGCACGTGCCGGTGTCGCCGCGGTAGTCGGACGCGAGCAGAGGGGTGCGCGCCGCATCGGGTTGCTCCAGGGTGCGCCGCCACAGGCCGGCCCAGGTCGGGAACAGCGCGGGCTCGTCGCGTTCGCTCAGGTAATGCAGCAAGACCAGCAGCGCCGCCTGTTTCTCCTGGCGCGGCCAGGCGCCATCGACGACGGCCGCGGCGGCTTCGAGCAGGTCGGCGCTCGGCAAGGCCTCGCCATAGGCGTGATCGTCGAACCACAGCCACTGTTCGAAGGTGTAGGTGGCGCCGCCGCCTAGCGCGCACAGCGCTTTCGGCGCGCTGAAGCCGTCGGGCAAGGCGGGCAGCGCTTTGCGGATGCGGGCGTGGTTGTGGCTGCGCACGGTCGCGACGAATTCGGCATAGCGCGCCTTCTTGTCCTCGAAGGCCTGGGTCCGGCGGGCATGGATCAGGTGCAGGCTGAGTGGCAGTGCGAGCACCGCGACGACCGCGCCGATCGTCACCCCGAGCAGGGCCTGGCCGATGCGTCGGCTCAGGCCGCCCCAGATCAACACCGGGAGGGGCACCAACAGGGCGACGACTGCACCGGTCAGGACGGCGTCGGAGTAATCCCAAAAATCGGCGGCTTCGGTGCCGCGGGTCAGCACCACCCAGATCAGCCAGGCGAAGGCGGCCAGCGGAAAGGCCGCCAGCGCGACCCAGAACACCGCGCGGCTGCGGCGGGGCGCCGGCGATGAGGGCGGCAGGTCGTTCGGTGCGGGAGGTACTGAGCCGGCCATGGCATGCGATCCGTGGTGGGCTCCGACCCGGCATGGGTCGGAGCGAGGCCGGCTATTTCGCCAGCCAGCGGATCATCGCATCGATCTTGCCGCGGTACGGCGGCTTAAGCAGGTCGCTGGCGGCGAGGCGGCGCTGGTGGAACACCGGCAACAGCTTGCTGAAGGTGTCGAAGCCGTTGCGGCCGTGGATGGCGCCGATGCCGCTCGGGCCGATGCCGCCGAACGGCAGGTCGTGGGCGCCGAAATGCAGCAGGGTGTCGTTGACGGTGACGCCGCCGGCCAGGGTCTGGGCGAGGATGCGCTCGATCTGGGCGCGGTCGTGGCCGAACGGGTACAGCGCCAGCGGCCGGTCGAGCGCGTTGATGCGGGCGATGGCTTCGTCGAGCGTGCGGTAGGACAGCACCGGCAGGATCGGCCCGAAAATCTCGTGCTGCATGACCTGGGCGTCGGCGCCGGGCTCGATCACCAGCGCCGGTGGGAAGATGCGTTCGGCCACGCGCTGTTCGCGCGGCACGCTGTCGGCGAAGGGCTCGACCACGTCCAGGCCGCGTGCGCGGGCGTCGTCGAGATAACCCGACAGGCGCTGGTACTGGCTGGCGTTGATGATGCGGGTGTAGTCCTGCGGCGCGACCAGGTCGCCGTAGCGTTCTTTCAATTGCTTGAGCAGGGCCGCGACCAGTTCGTCGCGGCGTGCCGCGTCGACCAGCACGTAGTCGACGCCGATGCAGGTCTGGCCGGCGTTGAACCATTTGCCGCTGGCGATGCGCGCGGCGGCGCGTTCGATCGGGTAGTCGGCGCAGATCAGCGCCGGCGCCTTGCCGCCGAGTTCCAGGGTCACCGGGGTCAGGTTGGGCGCGGCCGCGGCCATGACCTTGCGCCCAACCGCGGTCGAGCCGGTGAACAGCAAGTGGTCGAACGGCAGCGCCGAGAACGCCGCACCGATCTCGGGGCCGCCGAGCGCGACCGCGACGCGGTCCTCGGGGAATACCTCGGCCAGCAGGTCGCGCAGGAACTGGGCGGTGCGCGGGGTGTGTTCGGACGGCTTCAGATAGACGTGGTTGCCGGCGGCGATCGCCGACACCAGCGGCACCAGGGCCAGGTTCACCGGGTAATTCCACGGCGAGAGGATGCCGACCACGCCGACCGGTTCGGGACGGATTTCGGCGCGCGCCGGCCAGAAGCGCCAGCCGACCGCGGCCCGGCGCGGGCGCATCCAGCGGCGCAGATGGCTCAGGGCGTGATCGATCTCGGCCAGAGTGATCATCGCCTCCGAGAGCAGGTTCTCGTGGCTGGAGCGGTGGCCGAAATCGGCGCGGATCGCCGCGTCCATCGCCGCGCTGCGGGCGCGGAAGGCGTCGCGCAGCCGCAGCAGGTCGGCGCGGCGTTGCGCGTAGTCGGGCTTGCGCGCCTGCCAGGCGGTGCGCAGGCGCTCGCGGGTGGCGGCGAGTTCGGTCGGGGCGGTGTCGGCGATCGTATCCATACGCCGCAGTCTAGTCGGGTTCGGGCGCTCAGCGTGCGGGCGGCAGGGGACAGCTGAGGGGGGCGAATCGGCCGAACACCGTCGCCCGGCATGCCGATCGCATCCGTTCGCCGTACCGCATGCGGCGGCTGCGTATCGTCGCTCGTCCAGCGGCGTTCGACATGCCCGCTTGCGCCTGGGGTCGCCCGCGAACGCCTACAATGCGCGCATGAGCCTACGTCCCTATCTCGACAAATTTCCCGTCCTCGGCGAGCGCGTCTACGTCGACCCGGCCGCGACCGTGATCGGCGAGGTCGACCTCGGCGACGACGTCTCGATCTGGCCCGGCTGCGTGGTCCGCGGCGACGTCAATTCGATCTCGATCGGCGCACGCACCAACGTTCAGGACGGCACCATCGTCCACGTCACCCACGAAGGCCCCTACACCCGTCCCGGCGGCCTGCCGACGGTCATCGCCAACGACGTCACCATCGGCCACGGCGCCATCGTCCATGCCTGCACGATCGACGAGTTCGCCCTGATCGGCATGGGCGCCAAGCTGCTCGACGACGCGCGCGTGTCGCGCTACGGCTTCGTCGCCGCCGGTGCGGTGCTGTCGCCTGGCAAGATCGTCGGCGAAGGCGAACTGTGGGTCGGCAATCCGGCCCGCCTCGCGCGCCGCCTCAGCGACCGCGAGATCGAACAGCTGCAATACAGCGCACAGCACTATGTGCGGCTCAAGGATCGCTACCTGGGCATGCTGTCGGGCTAGTCACGGCCGGGCTAGTCAGGGCCGATGGCCGCGTTTACAGTCGCGGCAGGGGAAAGCAGGACTCAGGGAGTCAGGGCTACATGGAAGAAACGCAGAATCCGTACGCCGCGCCGAATGCGCCGGCGCTGCCGAATGCCGAATGGCAACAAACCGTACGCGCCGACCGCGGCATGCGCCTGGTCGCCCGCTTGATCGACGGCGGCCTGTATCTGGTGTGTTTCCTGCCGATGTTCATCGCCGTCGCGATCGATCCGGAAAGCAAGGAACCCTCGGCGATCCAGATGGCCATGATGGGCCTGAGCTTCCTGCTCATGCTCGGCCTGTTCGTCTACAACCTCGTCCTGCTCAACGAGAGCGGCCAGACCCTCGGCAAACGCTGGATCGGCATCAAGATCGTGCGCACCGACGGCACCCCGGCGTCGCTCGGCCGCATCCTCGGCCTGCGCATGTTCGTGATCGCCCTGATCGAGGCGATTCCCTGCCTCGGCAGCGTCTTCGCCCTGGTCAACGTGCTGTGGATCTTCGGCGAAGACAGCCTGTGCCTGCATGACCTGATGGCGGATACGAAGGTCATCAACGCCTGATGCTCGACACGTACCGCCAGGTGGTGACGCCGGAGGGCGTGGCCTTGCACCTGCGCGCGGCCGGACCGGTACCGCGCGCGCTGGCCTGGATGATCGATCTGGCCTTGCGCGCGGTCATCTACGTGGCCTTGTTCCGCGCCCTGGTCGGCCTGTTCGGCGAGGCCGGCAACGCCATCCTGGGCTTGGCCGTGTTCGTGATGACCTGGTTCTACCAGGTGCTGTTCGAGGTGCTCATGCAGGGCCGCACGCCCGGCAAGTGGGCGCTCGGCCTGCGCGTGGTCGCCGCCGACGGCGCCCCGGTCGGCTGGATGGCGTCGTTCACCCGCAACCTGCTGCGTGTCGTCGATGCGCTGCCGGTCTGCTATGCGGTCGGCCTGATCACCAGCCTCATCGATCCCTGGGGCCGCCGCCTCGGCGATATGGTCGCCGGCACCCTGGTCGTGCACGCCGCGCGCCAGACCGACATCCGCGCCGCCGCGGTCAGCCCGCCGCTGGCGCCGTCGATGGTGTTGCTGCCGCACGAGCAGGCCGCGGTGGTCGCGTTCGCCGAGCGCGGCCCGAACCTGACCGCGGCGCGCCAGGCCGAACTCGCCGACCTGACCGAAGCGCTGACCCAGGCCCGCGGCGAAACCGCAGTGATGCGGTTGTACGGCATCGCCAACTGGTTGCTGGGGCGGCGATGAGGCAGGAGCATTTCGTCGCCCGTCATGAGGCCGAGTGGCGCGAACTCGAGCGCTGGCTGGAGATGCGCGCCTCGAGCGCACGCAACGCCCGCAGCCATCGCCGCGACTGGACCGGCCTGCGCGACGACAAGATTCCCGAGCGCCACCGCCGCCTGTGCCAGCAACTGGCCCTGGCGCGGCGGCGCGGCTACAGCGCGGTGGTCACCGATCGCCTGCAGCAACTCATGCAACGCGGCCACAGCGTGCTGTACCGGACCAAGCCGGTGCATTGGCGGCGTTCGGCCGAGTACTTATTGGCCGGTTTCCCGCGCCTGGTCCGCGCCGAGTGGCGCTGCATGCTGGCCGCGGCGCTGCTGTTCTGGCTGCCGCTGATCAGCATCTTCGTCGCCATCCAGGTGCGCCCGGAACTCGCCGCCGGCCTGTTCGACGCGCAGTCGCTGGTCCGCTTCGAGCAGATGTACGACCCGGCCCGGCCCGACAGCGCCCTCGGCCGCACCAACGAAGACGACCTGCAGATGTTCGCCCACTACATCGGCAACAACGTCGGCATCGGTTTCCAGACCTTCGCCAGCGGCCTGGTGGCCGGGCTCGGCACGGTGTTCGTGCTGATCTTCAACGGCGTGATGATCGGCGGCGTCGCCGGGCATCTGCAGGCGGTCGGTCACGGCGAACCCTTCTGGCGCTTCGTCGCCGGCCATTCGGCGCCCGAGCTCACCGCCATCGTCATCTCCGGCGGTGCCGGCCTGCGCTTGGGCCTGAGCCTGATCGCGCCCGGGCAGCGCCGGCGCATCGATTCGCTGATCCATGGCGGCCGCCGCGGCGCGTTGATCTGCATCGGCGTGTTCGCGATGCTGGTGTTCGCGGCGTTCGTCGAAGCGTTCTGGTCGTCGATCGGCAGCGTGCCGGCGGCGATCAAGTACGGCGTCGGCCTGGCGTTGTGGGTGTTGGTCGGCCTGTGGCTGCTGCGCGGCGGGCGTAACGCCGTCCACCGCGACGACGAAGACGCGGCATGAAGCTCGAAGCGCTGACGGTTTCGCTGCGCCCGCGCACTGCGTGGGAAGCCTGCGAGCTCGGCATGGCCCTGGTGCGCAGCCAGGCCGGCGCGATCTGGAAGCCGTGGCTGCTCGTGACCTTGCCGATCCTGGTGCTGCTCAATGCCGCCGGCTGGGCCCTCGACCTGTTGTGGTTGTCGGGCCTGCTGATGTGGTGGCTCAAGCCCTGGTTCGATCGCATCCCGCTGTTCGTGATTTCGCGCGCGGTGTTCGGCGAAACCCCGAGCACGCGCCAGACCGTGCGCGCGCAACTGCGCTGGGGCGCGCGCTGGTGGCTGCCGTATCTGACCTGGCGCCGGCTCAGCCCGGCCCGGCCCTTGTACCTGCCGGTGGACCTGCTGGAAGGCGGCGACGGCGCCGAGGCGCGCCAGCGCCGTTCCGCGCTCGGCGCGCCGGTGTACGGCGTGTGCGCGCTGCTGACCTTGGTCTGCGTGCATTTCGAGTTCGCGATCATCATCGGCAGCGTGCTCGGCGGCCTGATGTTCGTGCCGTTCGATTACCTGCCCGACACCTTCAAGTCGTTGATCGAAGCGATCGGAGTGGAGCCGCAATGGCTCAGCGCCTTGTTCAACGTGCTGGCCTGGGGCGCGGTCAGCGTGATCGAGCCGTTCTACGTCGGCGCCGGCTTCGGGCTGTATCTCAACCGCCGTACCCAGATCGAAGGCTGGGACATCGAGATCGTGTTCCGCCGCCTGCGCGCGCGCCTTACCGCCGCGGCTGCGCCGATGCTGCTGGTGCTGTGCGCGATGATCGGCTTCTCGCCGGACGCCGCCGCGCAAACGCCGCCTGCAGTCGAGACCAGTGTCGCCGCGAGCACGGACACGCAAACGGACGCGGGCGAGGACGTTGTCGCCGCCGACAGCGAAGACGAGGAAGCGGAAGCCGAAGCGCCGGCCGAGGCGCCGATCCGCGATTACCTCGAAGACGGCAAGAAAGCGCGCCGCCTGCCGTCGACGCTCGGCGAGGTCTACCGCGACGGCCGCAGCGACGACCGCGGCCTGCACGATGCGGTCGCCCGGGCGATGAAAGATCCGACCGTCGACCCCAAGCGCAAGCAGAGTGTCTGGAAAGCCAAGTCCGAGAGCACCAAGAAGAAATCCGAGAACAAGCGCGACCAAGCCATCAACGAGGGCCTGTTCAAGGGCCTCAGCGGCGGCGTGGCGGGATTCCTGCAAGTGCTGATGTGGGGCGTGGTGGCCTTGATCGTCGTCGCCCTGCTGCTGACCGCCTCGCGCTGGCTCGGCTGGTTCCGCGACGGCGGCATCGAAGAGGACGAGGCGCCCGGCGACGTGCGCAACGCGCCGTTGCCCGAACACGAGCCGCTGCCCGACGATATTCCGACCGCGATCCGCCGCCTGTGGCAGGCCGGCCGCCGTCGCGATGCGCTGGCCTTGATGTACCGCGCCGCGGTCGAATCGATGGCGCAACGCGCCGACATCGTATTGGTGCCGGGCGCGACCGAGGCCCAGTGCCTGCGCGCCTCGCGCAAGCTGGCCTCGGCCGAGGACCGCGAGGCCTTCGCGCGCGCGGTGCGCACCTGGCAGTACGCGGCCTATGCCGAGACCCTGCCGAGCGGCGACGACTTCGACGATCTGGTGGGCCAGCTGAGCCGGCGTTTCGGGTGGGCGGCATGAACCGCGCCGGCCTGAGCCTCGTCGGCGCCGGTGCGGCCCTGCTGATCGTGCTGGTGCTGATCGTCGGCGCGCTGTGGCGCCGCGACTACCACAAGGTCGAGGAAACCGTCGCCGCCGCGCGCAGCGGCGAGGCCGCGAGCAACCCGCTGTATGTGCTCAAGCTTGCCCTGCAACGCGACAAGGTCAAGGTCGAGGCGCGCCAGCGTCTGCAACTGTCGACCCATCCGCTGCAGACGCGCGACACGGTGCTGATCTACCGTGACCCGCGCACGCTGGCCGCCAGCGAAGCCGAGGCCCTGCTCGGCTGGGTCGAGCGCGGCGGCCATCTGATCGTGCGCACGCCGCCGCTGCAGGACCAGGTCGGCGATTCGCCGGTGCCGGTGCTCGATGCGCTCGGCATCACCCTGCTCGATGCCAGCGACGCCGCCGATCCGGAGTACCTGCGTAACGAATGCGTCGGCCTGTACGAGCGCGGCCTGGAGCCGCAGCAGGTGTTCTGCTCGGCGCGCCGTTTCTATTTTTACAACAGCGACGCCGACCCCGATTACGCCTGGGGCGGCGAGGACAGCGCCTACGTCTACGTGCGCTTGCCGCGCGGCAAGGGCCATGTCGACGTGCTCGCGGACCTGGATTTCCTGTCCAACCGCACCGGCACCGGCAACCCCTTGCTCGACAGCATCGGCATGGGCGACGACGAGATCGCCGCGCCGGCCAATGCCGCATTCGCGCGCCAGGTGCTGGCGCCGAACTACCGCGCCGGCACCGTGCACCTGATCTACGCCGCCGAAGTGCCGAAGCTGTGGAAGACCCTGCTGCGCGACAGCTGGATGGCCTGGTTGCCGCTGCTGCTGTGCCTGCTCGGCTGGCTGTGGCAACGCACCCAGCGCTTCGGTCCGCTGCGCCCGGCACCGGCGCTGGAGCGGCGTTCGCTGCTCGAACACATCGTCGCCAGCGGCGAGCACGTCTATCGCTACGGTTACGGCCCGCGCCTGTACGAATCGGCGCGCCGCGCCTTCATCGCCCGCCTGCGCCGCCGCGATCCCTACGCCGCCGCGCTCGACGGCGAGCCGCAGATCGCGTTGTTGATCGAGCGCTTCAAGGCCGATCCGGCGCCGATCGCCGCCAACGACATCCGCGACGCCCTCACTCCGCCGCCGGCCCGCGACCACGCCGCGTTCCGCGCCCGCATCGCCACTTTGATCCGCATGAGAAACCGCTTATGAGCCTCGACGCCGCTCCGCTCGTCCCGATCACCGGCACCGCGCTGGCCGAACGCGCCGCCGCCGTGCGCGACGAAGTCGGCAAGGCCTTCATCGGCCAGGCCGACGTGCTCGACCAGATCCTGATCGCTCTGCTCGCCGGCGGCCACGCGCTGCTCGAAGGCGTGCCCGGGCTCGGCAAGACCCTGGTCGTGCGCGCGCTGTCCAAGGCCCTGGACTGCGGCTACGCACGCGTCCAGTTCACCCCCGACCTGATGCCCAGCGACATCAGCGGCCATGCGGTCTACGACCCGAAGACCGAGAGCTTCAACATCCGCCGCGGCCCGGTATTCACCAACCTGCTGCTCGCCGACGAAATCAACCGCGCCCCGGCCAAGACCCAGTCGGCGCTGCTGGAGGCGATGCAGGAACTGCAGGTGACGATCGAAGGCCACAGCTTCGAGTTGCCGCCGCCGTTCCTGACCCTGGCCACGCAGAACCCGGTCGAACAGGAAGGCACCTATCCTTTGCCGGAAGCGCAGCTCGATCGCTTCCTGCTGAAGATCCTGATCGGCTACCCGACCCGCGCCGACGAAAAGCGCATGGTCACCGCGGTCAGCCTGGGCCGCAGCGCGTCGGACTTCGATCTGTCGCAGGTGCGGCGCGTGCTCGGCCCGGAAGAGATCGTCGCGATGCAGCAGGGCACTGCCCTGGTGCGCGTCGACGAGACGGTGATCGACTACGTCGTGCGCATCGTCGGCACCACCCGCGACTGGGCCGGCATCGCCCTCGGCGCCGGTCCGCGCGGCAGTCTCGCCCTGGTGCGCGCGGCGCGCGCGCAAGCGGTGCTGTCGGGGCGCGATTTCGTCACCCCCGACGACGTGCGCGAGATCGCCAAGCCGGCCCTGCGCCATCGCATCGCGCTCGCGCCCGAGCTGCAGATCGAAGGCCAGTCGCCCGACGACGTGTTGCAGGCGCTGTTGGCCAAGGTCGAAGCGCCCCGGCAATGAGCCGCGCCGCGCCACCGCCGCTGCCAGTCACCGCCGCCAGCGCCGGCCTGACGGTGCCGCGCGACCGCGCCCTGCCGCGTCGCGGTTGGGCACGGCCGGCGCCGCGCTGGATCTGGCTCGCGCTGCCGTGGTCGGCGCTCGGCCTGGCCGCGAGCGTGGGTTGGGTGCAAGCCGCGGCCTGGCAGGTGGCGACCCTCGTCATCGTGCTGCTCGCGATCGTCGATCTGTTGCGTCTGCTGTACGCGCCGACGCCGCGGGCGAGGCGCAGCATGCACGACACCTGGGCGATCGGCGTCGAACGCCCGGTCACCCTCGAATTCGAGGCTGATCGCCGGCAACGCCTGGATGCCTTCGACTTGCATCCCGGCAACTGGAGCATGCGCAACCTGCCGCGCCGGATCGACCTGCGTCGCGGCGAGAGCGCCAGCTTCGAGTACGAACTGCGCCCCGGTATGCGCGGCGATTTCCAGTTCGACGGCGTGCAACTGCGCCTGCACTCGCCGTGGGGGCTGTGGTGGCAGTCGCGCATCGGCGGCGAGATCCAGCGCGTGCGCGTGTTCCCCAACTTCGCGCCGCTGGCCAAGTTCGCGATGTTCAGCGCCGAACAGGCCTCGCGCCTGGTCGGTGCGCACGTCAAGCGCCGTCGCGGCGAAGGCACCGACTTCCATCAGATGCGCGAATACCGCGTCGGCGACAGCCTGCGCCAGATCGACTGGAAAGCGACCGCGCGTGCGCGCCGGTTGATCTCGCGCGAGTACCAGGACGAGCGTAATCAACAACTGGTGCTGATGCTCGACACCGGTCGCCGCCTGATGGCGCGCGACGGCGAGCATTCGCATTTCGACCATGTGCTCGACGCGGCCCTGGTCGTGGCCTATCTGGCTTTGCGCCAGGGCGACGGCGTCGGCCTGCTGGCCAGCGGCGGCGAAAGCCGCTGGGTGCCGCCGCAGCGCGGTGTCGGCGCGATCGACAACCTGCTGCGCGCCAGCTACGCCCTGCAGCCGCAGCCGGTCGCCACCGACTTCCTCGCCGCGGCGACCGAACTGTCGTTGCGCCAACGCCGCCGTTCGTTGGTGATGCTGGTGACCAACCTGCGCGACGAGGACATGGACGACCTGCTCGCCGCCGTGCGCATGCTGCGTGGTCGCCATCTGGTCTGCGTCGCCAGCCTGCGCGAAGGCTCGCTGGATCAGGCGCTCGCCGAAGAAGTCGCCGACCTGCCCGGTGCGATCCGCGCCGGCGCCACCGCGCAATACCTCGAACACCGCGTCGCCGCCCACGAAGCCCTGCGCAACCACGGGGTGATGGTGCTGGACGTCAGCTGCGATCAGCTGGCGGCATCCTTGGTCGAGAAGTACCTGGCGGTGAAGCGCGACGGCTTGCTTTGAGAATCCGCGAGCTGCTTGATGCGCTCGGCTAAGGCGGATCAAGACAACGTCAGCAGCAACAGCAACGGCAAATCCCCCACGACCGCTACGCCCTCGTTCGCCCCCTTTTTCTAAGGGGGCAAAGGCAGGAGCGCCGAAGCTAGCCTGCAACCGCAGCACCGGCAGGAGCATCGAAGCAAGCTCGCAACCGCAACGCCGTCGCTGTTCCCCCTTTGGAAAAGGGGGTAGGGGGGATTTGCTTTATGCCCCGTCGCCGCGATCTGAACGCAGCGACGTCCGCAAAGCCAAGCGCTCACCCCGGCCGAGTCTGCGCTTCCAGCCAGTCCAACCACTGCATCGCCTGCCCGCGATCCTCGCCGCACATCTCGCGCGATGGCTGCAGCGAACCGCAGAACGCCGGCCGCTCCGGCTTGCCGAACAAACGGCAGCGCAGTTCGTCGTCGAGTTGCACGCAGGGGATGCCGGCCGGTTTGCCGTGCGGCATGCCCGGGATCGGCGAGGTGATCGAAGGCGCGATGCAGCAGGCGCCGCAATGGCTGCGGCAGGCGAAGCTCATGGCGGCGCCGTGAACGGCTCGACCGCGCGTACCGAGTCCAAGGGAATCGGCGCGTACACGTGCGGGAAATAATCGTCGCTGCGTTCGCTCCAGTCGTAGCGCAGGGTCGTGCCGAGCGCGGCCGCGTCGATGCTCAGCAGAAGCAAGGCGCCGCGCCCGCGTTGATGGCGTTCGATGACGCCGGCGAGTTGCGCCTGCGTCGCGCAATGCACGAAGCCTTCGCGCATCCAGCCGTCCGGGGCATAGGCGCCGGTGGCCTGCGCCCGGTGCCAGTCGGCCGGCGCGGCGAAATGAAAGATCGTGTCGGGGCGGGGGCCGGGGTGGGCGCCGGCGAAGTCCGCTCCCGGCGTCGGCTTGTGCTCGCCGGGGCCGGAAACGGTCGCGGCGCCGTCGTCGGGCGCCGCGTCGCGGTCGATCGCCGTCATCGCCGGGTCAGTCGGCGGTGACCAGGGCGTCGGCGCGTTCGCGCAGCATCGCGTAGACCGGATCGGTGTCCGGGCGTTTGCGGTGCCAACGCTCGAAGCTCTCGGCGGCCTGTTCGACCAGCATGCCGAGCCCGTCGATGCGGTCGTGCGCGCCGGCGACCTTGGCCCAGGCCAGGAACGGAATCGCGACCTCGCCGTAGCTCAAGTCGACCGCGGCGGTGCGCGGCGTCGCCAGACTCATCGGCAGGGTCGGCATGGCGTCGTCGCGCGCGGCCGAGGTGGCGTTGACGATCAGGTCGAAGTTGCCGAGCGTGGCGACGTCGGCGAGATAACGCGGATGCACGCGGCCGGGCATGCCGAGCGCGTCGGCCAGGGCGTCGACGCGTTCGCTGGTGCGGTTGACGATGTAGAGATCGCCGATGCCGGCATCCAGCAGGGCCGGGGCCACGCCGCGCGCGGCGCCACCGGCGCCGATCAGCAAGGTGCGGCGCGAACGCAGGTCCAGGCCGTGGCGTTCGGTGAGGTCGCGGATCAGGCCGGTGCCGTCGGTGTTGTCGCCTTCCCAGCCGGTCGCACTGCGGATCAGGGTGTTGACCGCGCCGGCGCGTTGCGCGCGTTCGCTGAGGTGGCTGCAGATGCTCGCCGCTCGCGTCTTCAGCGGCAGGGTGATGTTGGCGCCGAGGCCGCCTTCGGCCGCGAACGCGGCGAGGGCGACGTCGAACTGCTCCGGCGCGGCGTCGATGGCGGTGTATTCCAGGGCGATGCCGAGCTGGCGCCCGAACGCGGCATGGATGCGCGGCGACAGCGAGTGCGCGACCGGATGACCGAAGACCGCATAGCGAAGGACAGGGCTGGACGAACTGGAATCGATCGACATGGACGCGCCTCGTTCTAGACTGGTGACCCTAGTTCGGGAGACGCACGATGCGGCACGCCAGGGTCCGGTTCGGCCTCAGTCTACTCCTCGCCTGCGGGCTCGCCAGCACGGTTCAGGCGGCCCTGTCCGAATTCGGCATAGAAGGCATGGGAGTTGTTTCAACCGTGCACAGTGAGGTGCGCGCGGCCGTGTCTCCCGACGGACGGCGCATCGTCTGGGGCAGCACCGACCGCAGCGGCGGCGCCGGCGGCTGGGACCTGTGGCAGGCCAGTCTGATCGATGGCCGCTGGCAGGACGCGAAGCCGTTGCCGCTGAACGCCAAGGCCAACGATTTCGACCCTGCCTTCAGTGCCGACGGGCGCTGGCTGTACTTCTTTTCCAACCGCCCCGGCGGCCACGGCGGCGACGATCTCTATCGCGCCGCGGTGCGCGACGACGGCGGCTATGGCCCGGTAGAAAACCTGGGCCGCGGCGTCAACGGCCGCGGCGACGAATGGGCGCCGACGCCGAGCCGCGACGGCCGTCATCTCTTGTTCGCCAGCGACGGCTTCGGCGGCAGCGGCCGTCACGATTTGTTCGTCGCCCACTGGAACGGCCAGGCCTTCGTCGACCCCAAGCCGGTGCCCGGCGTGAACAGCGCCGACGACGAATTCGATGCCGCCTGGCTCGGCGACGGCAAGACCCTCGTGTTCGCCCGTTCCAAGGACGTGGAGAAACTGTCCATCCGTTTGTATGTCGCGCATTGCGACGGCGCGCGCTATGCGCAGGCCGCGCCGCTCGCCCTGTCGTTCAATACCGAAGAGGCCCACACGCTCGGCCCGGCGATCGACTGGAACAAGCCCGGCGAGCTGTTGGTCACCGGCTCGGCGAAAGCGCCGCGCGCCGGCAAGATGGATTTGTACCGGATGAAGGCGCCGGCGGCGACGGGCCAGGACGGTTGCGTCGCGAGCGCGGCGCACTGATCGGCATGCGCACTGCGAGCGCCGCGATGGCGACGCCGTGCGAAACGCAGCAGGCGGCGTCGCGCCGATGCTGCGTTTGCCTGCGCGGTGTCGAGCGAGGCCTCAGCGCGCCTCGCGCATCCACTGCGCCGCATCGAGCGCGAAGTAGGTCAGCACGCCGTCGGCGCCGGCGCGCTTGATCGAGGTCAGCGCTTCCATCACGCAGCCGCGTTCGTCGAGCCAGCCGTTCTGGATCGCCGCGCGCAGCATCGCGTACTCGCCGCTGACCTGGTAGACGAAGGTCGGCACGCCGAATTCGTCCTTCACCCGGCGCACGATGTCGAGGTAGGGCATGCCCGGCTTGACCATGACCATGTCGGCGCCTTCGTCGAGATCGAGCGCGACTTCGCGCAGCGCCTCGTCGCTGTTGGCCGGGTCCATCTGGTAGGTGTATTTGTTGCCCTTGCCGAGCGCGCCGGCCGAGCCGACCGCATCGCGGAACGGGCCGTAGAAGCTCGACGCGTACTTGGCGCTGTAGGCGAGGATGCGGGTGTGGATGTGGCCGTCGAGCTCGAGCGCGTTGCGGATCTGGCCGATGCGGCCGTCCATCATGTCGCTGGGCGCGACCACGTCGGCGCCGGCGGCGGCGTGCGACAGCGCCTGCTTGACCAGGGCTTCGACGGTCTCGTCGTTCATGACGTAGCCGCTGTCGTCGACCAGGCCGTCCTGGCCGTGGCTGGTGTAGGGGTCGAGGGCGACGTCGGTGATCACGCCGAGTTCGGGGAAGCGCTGCTTGAGCGCACGGATCGCGCGTTGGCACAGGCCGTCTTCGTCCCAGGCGGCGACCGCGTCGAGCGACTTGGCCTCCGGCGCGGTGACCGGGAACAGCGCGAGCGCGGGCACTCGCAGCTCGCTGGCGCGTTCGGCGACGCGCAGCAGTTCGTCGATCGACAGACGTTCGATGCCGGGCATCGAGCCGACCGGCGCGCGGCCGTCGAGTTCGTGGACGAACACCGGATAGATCAGGTCGTCGGCGGTGAGGACGGTCTCGCGCATCAGGCGTCGCGAGAATTCGTCGCGGCGCATCCGCCGCGGGCGCGAATAGGGATAGGTCATGGGCGCTAGTTTACCCCCGGCGGTCGCGGCGACCTGCGACCGGCGGTCGCGCCCGGAGGCGGACGCTGCGTTCTGCCAACCGCAGAGATGTTTGGAGGCGCGCGTGCCGAAGCCAGGGAGCCCGGCCGGGTTTGCCTGTTCGGGCCGAATATACGCATTCAGCCCTGGGGCTTGGGAGGCTGGCGCTGGCGGCCGCATGCTTGGGCGGCAACTCGCGTCGCCCGCCGGCTGCGGCTCAGTCCGAATACACCCGATACCGCAGCGGGCGCACGTGCACGGTGCTGCCGGGGGCCGGGGTGACCGCGTCCGGGGTCGCCACCAGGTCGAGTTCCAATGGCCGCACCTGGCCTTCGACCAACAATTCCAGGGTGATGCGTTCGGCCAGGCGGTGCGCGGACAGCACCCGGGCCGGCAGGCCTTCGCCGTCGGCGACCAGGGCCATGTCGTGCGGGCGCACGTACAAACGCGCGCGGCTGCGGCTGTGGCTGTCGACCGGCAGGCGCAGGGCGTGGCCGTTGACCGAGAGCTGGCCGCCTTCGGTCTGGCCTTCGATGACGTTGGCGCGGCCGATGAAGTCGAACACGTAGGCCGAGGCCGGCGCGCTGTAGATCTCGTCCGGGGTGCCGACCTGCTCGATACGGCCGTCCTTGAGCACGACCACGCGGTCGGCCAGCTCCAGCGCTTCTTCCTGGTCGTGGGTGACGAACAAGGTGGTCTGTCCGGTCTGGTCGTGCAGGCGCCGCAACCAGCGGCGCAGTTCGATGCGGACCTTGGCGTCGAGCGCGCCGAAGGGTTCGTCGAGCAGCAACACGGTCGGGTCGATCGCGAGCGCGCGGGCCAGGGCGACGCGCTGCTTCTGCCCGCCCGACAGCTGTTCCGGATAGCGCGCGCCGAGTTCCGGCAACTGGATCAGGTTCAACAACTCCTGCACGCGCTGGGCGATGGTGGCTTTGTCGGGCCGGCGCGCACGCGGCCGGCTGCGCAGGCCGAAGGCGATGTTCTCGGCCACGCTCATGTGCTTGAACAAGGCGTAGTGTTGGAACACGAAGCCGACATTGCGCTCGCGCAGGCTCAGCCGGGTCGCGTCCTGGTCGCCGAACAGCAGGCGGCCCGAATCGGGCTGCAGCAGGCCGGCGATCACCCGCAGCAAGGTGGTCTTGCCCGAGCCCGAAGGCCCCAGCAAGGCGACCAGTTCGCCCGAGGCGACGTCGAGGTCGACCGAGTCGAGCGCGGCGACGGTCGCGTAGCGCTTGGCGATGGCTTGAATGTGCAGATCCATGTCGGGCGATTACCTGTGAATCAATGTCGGCGATGCGAACGCGCGAGCGCGTCGCCGTGACGTGCCTCGAGCCAGATCTTGAACACCAGCGTGACCAGGGCCAGGCCGGCGAGCAGCGAGGCGACGGCGAACGCGGCCGCGGCTTCGCCGCCGAGTTGTTTGTACAACACCTCGACGTGCAGCGAGAGCGTGTTGGTCTTGCCCATGATGTTGCCCGACACCACCGTGACCGCGCCGAATTCGCCCATCGCGCGCGCGCTGCACAACAGCACGCCGTACAACAGGCCCCACTTGATGTTCGGCAGGGTCACGCGGAAGAACATGGTCCAGGCGCTGGCGCCGAGCGAGCGGGCGGCGAGTTCTTCGTCGCTGCCCTGTTGCTCCATCAGCGGGATCAGTTCGCGCACCACGAACGGGAAGGTCACGAACATGGTCGCCAGGACGATGCCGGGCGTGGCGAACAGGATCTTGATGTCGTACTGATTGAGAAGATCGGCGAAGTAACCGTGGGTCGGGCTGAACAACAGCACCAGGCACAGGCCCGCGACCACCGGCGACACCGCGAACGGCAGGTCGATCAAGGCCAACAAGGTGCGCTTGCCGCGGAATTCGAAACGGGTCAGCGCCCAGGCCATGAACACGCCGCAGATCGCGTTGACCGGCACCACCACCGCCGCGGTCAGCAGGGTCAGGCGCAGCGCCGACAAGGTGTGCGGTTCGGTCACCGCGGCGATCCAGACCTTGAGGCCGCTGCCGAACGCGGCGCCGAGCAGCATCAGCAGCGGCAGCACCAGCACCAGGGCCATGATCGCCACGGCGAGCGTGATCAGAGTCCAGCGGACCCAGGCCGGTTCCTGCAATTGGTCGCGCGCGTCAGCCATCGCGGCGGCTCCCGTGTGCGAACAGGGCCGAGGCGGCGTTGATCGCGACCAGGCAGGCGAAGGACATCAGCAACAGCAAGGTCGCCAACACGATCGCCGCGGTCACGCCGCCTTCTTCTTCCAGGCGGATGGTGATCAACAAGGGCGCGATCTCGGTCTTCATCGGCAGGTTGCCGGCGATGAAGATCACCGAACCGAACTCGCCGAGGCCGCGCGCGAACGCGAGCGAGAAACCGGTCAGCAGCGCCGGCAGCAGCTCGGGCAGAATCACCCGCCGCAAGGTGGTCAGGCGCGAGGCGCCAAGCGAGGCCGCGGCCTCTTCCTGCTCGCGGCCCAGCGCTTCGAGCACCGGCTGCACGGTGCGCACCGCGAACGGCAGGCCGATGAAGATGAGGGCGATGACGATGCCGGTGGTGTTGTTGACCAGCTTGATGCCGAGCGGCTGCAGCAACTGGCCGACCCAGCCGTTCTCGTCGTAGATCGCCGCCAGGGTGATGCCGGCGACCGCGGTCGGCAGGGCGAACGGCAGGTCGACCAGGGCGTCGAGCAGGCGCCGGCCGCCGAAGCGGTAGCGTTCGAGCACCCAGGCGATCAGGGCGCCGCCGAGCAGCGAGCACACCGCGGCGATGAAGGCGGTGGCGAAACTGACCTTGAGCGAGGCGATCACCCGCGGATCGCCGATCGCGCGCAACCAGCCGTCCAGCCCGAGCCCGCCCGAGCGCAGGATCAGCGCCGCCAAGGGCAGCAGCACGACCAGGCCGAGCCAGGTCAGGCCCAGCCCCAGGCCGAGCCCGAAACCGGGCAACGGCCGGCGCCAGCGAACGGCGGAGGTCGGTAGGGGCAGGGCGTGCTCGCTCATGTGGCGTGGGCGGCCGTCTGGATAGGGACAGAGGGGGGGACGCTATCCCAGCGGCCAGCGCCTAGGGAAATGCGCGTTGGTTGTTTCGAGGTGCGAGATGGCGATATGGGCAGGATGGGGCGGCCCGGATTCGCGGCGGGTGAAGCCGCGCAGGCCTTGCGCGGCGGCGACCGGCCGGCCGGATCGGGCCGGCGCGGAGGCCGGCCCGCGGTGATCGCCGGAGCGCCTGGCGCTCAGCCCCAGTCGATGACGCCGCCGCGGCTGCGGCCCAGCAGGCCGTGGCCCCGGTCGATGGCGTGGACGATGGCGGCGACCTGCGCCGGCTGCCGGCTGACGAAATAATGCCCGCCGTCGGCCAGGACGATGGCGTGGACCCGCTCCGAGCAGGCCCGCCAACGCCGGTACTTGCGGCGATGGCCGCGGGTCAGCGGGTCGTCCTCGCTGTTGATATTGAACAGCGGGGCCTGGATCCGCGGCGGCGGCCGGCCTTTGAGGTGGGCCGCGGCCAGGCGGGCGTCCTGGCGGAAGCCGGCACTGAGGCGCTGCAACGCGTCCTCGTGCAGGCCCTCGGTCGACCCGCCCCAGGCCCTGATCAGTTCGCGCAGTTGCGCATCGCTGGTGGACTTCCAGGGGTCGCGCCCGAGCAACCATCGCGACAGCCTCGACAGCGGCAGCACCCCGCCGACGCAGACGAACTTCAGCGGCCGCCCGGCCGCTTCCAGGCGGCGGGCGATTTCCAGCGCCAGCACGCTGCCGACGCAGTGGCCGTACAGACCGATCTCGCCGTCGGTCTTCGCCAGCAGGCGCTCGACGCAGAGCGCGGCCAGCGCATCGAGGTCGCGCAGTCCGGCGTCGGCCTCGGCGTCGTCGCGGCCCGGCATCGCCACCGCATACACGCTGATGCGCGGGTCCAATGCGGCCAGGTGCTCGGCGAGCGGTCGGAACATCGTCGCCGAGGCGCCGGCATAGGGCACGCACAGCAGCGTCAGTTCGCTGCGGGCGCGGCTCGCCAACAACTGCGGCACCGGGTCGTAGGCCGCGGCCTGTCCGGCTTGCAGCGACTGCGCCAGCGCCGCGATCGTCGGCTGCGCATAGAAGGCCAGCAACGACAGCGACTGGCCGTCGAAGGCCTCGGCGACGCGCGCGACCAGGTTGATCGCCTTGAGCGAATGGCCGCCGAGTTCGAAGAAGTGATCGTGGCGGCCGACCCGGTCGAGCTTGAGCAGCTCGCACCAGATGCCGGCGAGCGTGGTCTCGACTTTGCCGCGCGGCGCTTCGTAGCGGCGGGTCGCGACCGCATCCAGGTCCGGGGCCGGCAAGGCCTTGCGGTCGAGCTTGCCGTTGGCGGTCAGCGGCCACTGCGGCAGGTGCACATAGGCCGCCGGCAGCATGTGCTCGGGCAAGCGCGCCTGCAGCCGCGCGCGCAAGGTTTCGGCCGGCAGCGACGGGCCGGTGTAATAGGCGATCAGGCGTTTCTCGGCGGGACCATCGACAGCAGGACCGGCCTCAACGAGCGCGCCGGGGCTGTCGTCGCGCGCGACGACCAGCGCCTGCTCGATGCCTGCGACTTGCTGCAAGGCCGCCTCGATCTCGCCCAGCTCGATGCGGAAGCCGCGGATCTTGACCTGATCGTCGTTGCGGCCGAGGTATTCGAGGCTGCCGTCGGGCAACCAGCGGCCCAGGTCGCCGGTCTTGTACATGCGCGCGTGCGCCGCCCTCGGCCAAAACGGATCGTCGAGAAAGCGTTCCGCGGTCAGCGCCGGGCGATGCAGATAACCGCGCGCGACGCCGGCGCCGGCCACGTAGAGCTCGCCGATCGCGCCGATCGGCAGCGGTTGGCGCTGCGCGTCGAGCACGTAGACGCGCAGGTCGGCGAGGGCGCGCCCGATCGGGCTGGCGCCGTTGCGCTCGGCGTCGGCTGCGCTCAGGGCGCGATAGGTCACGTGCACCGTGGTCTCGGTGATGCCGTACATGTTGACCAACTGGGTGCGTGCGTTGTCGGCGCGCCGGTACCAGGGGGCGAGCAGGTTCGTCTGCAGCGCTTCGCCGCCGAAGATCACCACCCGCAAGCGGTGCTGGCTGCGGCTCTGCGCGGCGATCAGGTGACGGAACGCGGTCGGGGTCTGGTTGAGCACGGTCACGCCTTCGCGGCACAGCAATTCGTAGAACTCTTGCGGCGAACGGCTGGTCGCTCGCGACACCAGCAGCAGCCGCCCGCCGTGCAGCAAGGCGCCCCACAGCTCCCAGACCGAGAAATCGAAGGCGAAGGAATGGAACAGCACGCCGACGTCGTCGGCGCCGAACCGGAACTGCGCCGCGGTCGCGGCGAACAGGCGCGCGACCTGGCGGTGTTCGACCATCACGCCCTTGGCTTGTCCGGTCGAACCCGAGGTGTAGATCACGTAGGCCAGATGTCGGGGCCCGAGCGCGGGCAACTGCGGGTCGTGCGTCGGCAGGTCGGCGAAGGCCTCGGCGCTCAGTTCGAGCAGCGGTACCGAGGTCGCGCCCAGCGTCTCGTGCATCTGCGACGACGCCAGCACCGCCACCGGCGCGCTGTCGTCGAGCAGATAGCGCAGCCGTTCGGCCGGATAGGCCGGGTCCAAGGGCACATAGCCGGCGCCGGCCTTGAGGATGCCGAGCACGCCGATCACCAACTCCGGCCCGCGCTCGGCGCACAGGCCGACGCGGTCGTCGGGCGCGATGCCGAGTGCGAGCAGGCGATGGGCGACCCGGTTGGCGCGGGCGTTGAGCTCGGCGTAGGTCAGCGCGGCGCCTTCGTAGCTCAGCGCGACCGCGTCCGGGCTGCGCGCGGCCTGCGCCTCGAAACGGCGATGCAGGCAGTCGTCTTCAGCGGCGTCCATCTGCGGCGTGTTGAAGCCGACCAGGACTTGCTCGCGCTGCGGCGGCGGCAAGACTTCGAGACCGAGCACGGGCGTGTGCGGCGCGTGTTCGAGCGCGTCGACCAGGGATTCGAGCGACTGGCGCAGGCAGGCGCAAACGCGCGCGGCATCGATGCCGGCACAGGTGCGCACGCCGAGGGCAAAGCCCGTACCCAGGTCGTCGACCGCCACGGTCAGCGGATAGTGGGTGCGTTCGCCCGCGGCCGAGTCCAGGGCCTCGATGCCGGGCCAGGCGGCGTCGGCGGTCGGCGCGCTGTGGCGGTAGTTGAGCAGGCTGTTGAACAGCGGCCGCGGCGCGGCGACGCCGCTGCAGGCCTGCGCCAGCACCAGCGGCGCGTGTTCGTGTTCCAACAACGCGGCGAGGCTTGCGTGGGTGGCCTGCACCGCTGCACGGACGTCTGCGGTCAGTGCGACGCGTAAAGGCAAAGTGTTGATGAACATGCCCAGGGCGCGATCGGAGTGCGCGGCGCCATGCAAACGGCCGAACAGCACCGTGCCGAACACCACGTCGTCGCGTCCGCTCAACCGTCCCAACACCTGCGCCCAGGCCAGGTGCAGCAGACTCGCCACGCTGACCCGGAGTTGCCGCGCCTGTGCGCGCAGGCGCTGATCGAGTTCGCTGCCTAGTTCCTCGTGGGCTTCGTCGTCGCCCGTTGTGGCGTCGGGCGCGCCGGGTTTGTCGTGGCTCTTGGCCGGCGATCCGTCGACGCCGAACGCGAGGGTCGGTTCGTCGACATCGCCGAGCAGGTCGCGGAAGAAGGCTGCGTGCGCGGCCTGGCCTTGGGCGAGGGTCGCCTGCACCACGTAGTCGCGGTACGGCACCGGCGCGGGCAGGCTCGCCATCTCGCCGTGCAGGAAAGCCTGCATCTCGCGTTGCACCACCTCGAGTGCGGTGTGGTCCAGGGCCATGTGATGAAACTGCAGCGCACCGACCCAACGGCCGTCGGCGCCGTCGTGTGCGCAACTCAAGCGCAGCAGCGGCGCGCGACGCACGTCGAGCCGACGCGTACGCGGATCGACCTGGGCTTGCAACTGCGCGGCGACAGCGCCGGCCCCCGGGTCCAGGGCGATCTCCTCGATCGGCAGCTGCGCGCGTCGCCACACCACCTGCACCGGTTCGGCCAGGCCCTCCCAGGCCATCGCGGTCCTGAGGATGTCGTGGCGGTCGATCACCGCCTGCAAAGCGTCGCGGAACGCGTCGAGGCGGGCGCGGCTGTCGAAGCGGAACAGCGCTTGCAGCAGATAAGGGTCGCCGGCCTGGGCGGTGCGGTGGTGGTACAGCAGTCCCTCCTGCAAGGGCGCGAGCGGGTAGATGTCCTGGACGTTGCGGATGCCGCCGGGCACTTCGGCGATCAAACGGTCGATCGCAGCCTGGCTCAGATTCGCCAGCGGCAGCATCGACGGCGTGATCGCGGTGCTATCGGCGGGGATCGCGTACGTGGGCACCTCGGGCTGCGCGCAATGTTCGATTGCCGCGGTTTCCACCGAGGCGGCGAAGGCGGCCAGGGTCGGCTGAGCGAACAGCAGGCGCACGCGCGCGATCAGCCCGGCCTGGCGCATGCGTTCGATCAAGCGCACCGCCAACAGCGAGTGCCCGCCGAGCTCGAAGAAGTGATCGTGGCGGCCGACCCGCGGCAGGCTCAGCAATTCCTGCCACAGCGCCGCGACGGTTCGTTCGACCTCGCCGCGCGGCGCTGCGTAGTGTTCGGCCGCGGCCGCATCGAGCCCGGGCGCCGGCAAGGCGCGGCGGTCGAGCTTGCCGTTCGGCGTCAGCGGCCAGCGTTCGAGGACGACGAAGGCCGCCGGCAGCATGTGCTCGGGCAGGCGCAACGCGAGCCGGCGCCGCAGCGCCGCGGTGTCGACGTTCGCAGCAACGAGATACGCGACCAGGCGCGGCTGATCGTGCGGGCCTTCGCGTGCGACGACGGTGTTGTGCGGGAAACCGGCCTCGGCCAGTGCGGCCTCGATCTCGCCGGGTTCGATGCGGAAGCCGCGCAGCTTGAGCTGGCGGTCGGCGCGGCCGAGGAATTCGAGCTGGCCGTCGCGCCGCCAGCGCGCCAGATCGCCGGAGCGGTACATGCGTTCGCCGGGCGCATCGGGGTCGGCGACGAAGCGCTCGGCGCTCAGGCCGGGGCGATCGAGGTATCCGCGCGCCAACCCCGGGCCGCCGATGTAGAGCTCGCCGGGCACGCCGACCGGCACCGCACGCAGGCGCGCATCCAATACATGCAAGCGGCTGCCGCGCACCGCGTGCCCGATCGGCAAGCGGTGCTGCGATGCCACGGCGTCGCTCGCCAGTGGCGCGGTCATGCTCGTGCAGATCGTGGTCTCGGTCGGGCCGTAGGCATTGATCAAGCCGCGGCCTTGCGCCCAGGCATGGGCCAGCGCGGGTGCACAGGCATCGCCGCCGACGATCAGGCGACGGCAGTCCGGCAGGTCGTCCGGCTTCAACAGCGACAACACCGCCGGCGGCAACAGCGCATGGGTGATGCGATGCGCGCGCATCGTTGCGGTCAGGGCCGGGCCCGGCAGCAGGCGCTCGGACTCGGCCATCACCAGTGCGGCGCCGGACAGCAGCGCCATGCACAGCTCCCAGAACGCGGCATCGAAACTCAGCGAGGCGAACTGCAGCACGCGCGCATCGGCGCCGATGGCGAGCGGTTCGACACCGCTTTCGATCAGGTTGGCGATGCCGGCGTGAGCGACGACCACGCCCTTGGGCCGGCCGCTGGAGCCGGAGGTGTAGATGACATAGGCCGGGTGCTGCACCCGCAGCGCGCTCGTGCGTTCGCGATCGCTCGGGTTGTGCAGCGGGCTGTCGTCGATCGCGGCGAGGTTGGCCTCGTCGTCGAGGCCGAACCAGGCCGCGTCGGCCAGTGCCGGCAAGCGGGCGCGGCCGGCGCGGTCGCCGATGCTCAGGCGCGGGCTGGCGTCGTCGAGCATGTAAGCGAGGCGATCGAGCGGATACTCCGGGTCCAGCGGCACGAAGGCGGCGCCGGCCTTGAGCACGCCGAGCACCGCGACGAGGGTGTGCGGCGAGCGCGGCAACACCAGCGCGACCCGGTCTTCCGGGCCGATGCCGCGGCCGATCAGGGTATGGGCGAGGCGATTGGCGCGGCGGTTGAGTTCGGCGTAGCTCAGCACGCTGTCGCCGAACACCAGGGCCGGCGCGGTCGGCGTGAGGGCGACCTGGCGCTCGAAGGCCGCGCTCACGGTGATCGGCTCGACAGCCTCGTCGCCGCGGCCGCTTGCGAGCAGCCGCTGCCGTTCGTCTTCGCCGAGCAGGGCGATGCCGCCGATCGGTCGGCTCGGGTCGATCGCGACCGCGCGCAGCAGGCGTTGCAGGCATTCGGCGATATCGCGTGCCGTGGCGTCGTCGAACAGATCGGTGGCGTACTCGATGCTGCCGTCGAGTCCATCGGGGCGGCCGTCGCGGTCATGGCATTCGCTGAAGCCGATGCTGAGCTCGAACTTGGCGATGTCGAGGTCGAAGGCCTGGGTGCGCAGGCTCAGGCCGGGCAATACCAGTTCGGCATCGGCGCCGATGCCGTTCTGCAGGCTCAGCATCACCTGGAACAAGGGGTGATGCGACAGCGAGCGCGCCGGGTTCAAGGCCTCGACCAGATGCTCGAACGGCAGGTCTTGATGCTCGTAGGCGGCGAGGTCGACGCGGCGCACGCGGTCGAGCAGTTCCTCGAAGCTCGGGTCGCCGGCGGTGTCGCTGCGCAGCACCAGGGTGTTGACGAACAGGCCGATCAAACCGTCGAGGGCCGGATCGACGCGGCCGGCGATCGGCGTACCGATGGCGAAGTCGTCGCCGGCGCCGAGCCGGCTCAGGGTCGCGGCCAGGGCCGCGTGCAGGGCCATGAACAAGGTGGCGTTGCGGCCTTGCGCCAGCGCGAGCAGGCGCGCGTGAGTGTCGGCGTCGACGGCGAACGACAGGCGCCGGCCGCGATGGCTCGCCGCCGGCGGGTGCGGCCGGTCCTGCGGCAGCGCGATGCGCTCCGGCAGGCCGGCGAGGGCTTCGCGCCAGTAGCCGATCTGTCGGGCGATCGTGCTGTCCGGGTGGCGCTCGTCGCCGAGCCATTGCCGTTGCCAGAGGGTGTAGTCGGCGTACTGCACCGGCAGCGGTATCCATGCCGGCGGTTGGTCTCGCAACCGCGACGCGTAGGCGCTGGCGAGGTCGCGCGCCAGCGGCGCCAGCGAGGCGCCGTCGCCGGCGATGTGGTGCAGCAACAGCAGCAGGGCGTGCCGTTGCGGGCCGAGCCGGAACAACTGCGCGCGCAGCGGCAGCTCCCGGCTCAGATCGAAGGCATGGGCGACCGCGGCATTGAGCGCCGCCGGCAAGTCGGACTCGTCGAGTTCGACCGTCGCCAGACGCAACTCGGCGCGATCGAGCACGCACTGCTGTGGCGTATCGGTCAGCGGGACGATGCTGCGCAGGCTTTCGTGACGGGCGATCAGATCGTTGAGGGCGCGTTCGAGCGCGTCCGCATCGAGTTCGCCCTGCAGATGCAAGGCCAGCGGAATGTTGTAAGTGGCGCTGGGGCCTTGTAGCTGGTGCAGGAACCACAGGCGCTGCTGCGCGAACGACAGCGGCAAGGTCGCCGGCCGCTCCTGCCGTCGCAGCGGCGGGCGCGTGCGTGCGCCGCTTGCGAGGCGCTGGGCCAGGGCCGCAACCGTCGGCGCCTCGAACAGGCTGCGCAGCGCGACTTCGCTGCCGAGCTCGGCGCGGATCCGGCCAAGCAGACGCGTGGCCAGCAAGGAATGCCCGCCGAGGGCGAAGAAGTCGTCGTCGATGCCGACGCGTCGCACGCTGAGGACTTCGGCGAACAGCCTGCACAGAGTCTGCTCGCCCGGGTTGCGCGGGCCGCGGCCGCCGGTCGCAGCGGCGGCATCGGGCGACGGCAGGGCGGCGCGGTCGAGCTTGCCGTTCGCGGTCAAGGGCAGGCGATCGAGCACCACGAAGGCGACCGGCAGCATGTACTCGGGCAGTTGCGTGGCGAGTGCGCGGCGCAACGATTCGCGATCGAGCGCGGCGGGAGCAGCGACCAGATAGGCGACCAGCCGCTTCTGCCCCGGGCGGTCTTCGCGGGCGACGACGAGGTTGTGCGGCCAACCGGCGCGAGCGAGCGCAGCCTCGATCTCGCCGAGTTCGATACGGAAGCCGCGGATCTTCACCTGTTGGTCGCTGCGGCCGACGAACTCTATGCGACCATCGCGCCAGCGCACGCGGTCGCCGGAGCGGTACATGCGTTGGCCGACCGCGAACGGGTCGGCGACGAAGCGCTCGGCGCTGAGTGCCGGGCGATGCAGATAACCGCGAGCCAAACCGGCGCCGGCGATGTACAACTCGCCGGGCACGCCTGCCGGTACCGGCTGCAGCGCGTCGTCGAGCACGTAGACCTGCCTATTGTCGAGCGGCGTGCCGATCGGGACGTTGTGGGCGTGTTCGTCCAATGCCGCGATCGCGCCGCTCACAGCGAAGGTGGTGGTCTCGGTGGGGCCATAGCAATGCACCAGGTGCAGATGCGGGTGCCGTGCCTGCAGGCGCCGCACGGTATCGACCGACAGCACTTCGCCGCCGGTCCAGACCTGCGCCAGGCCGGCGAACAAGTCCGGTGCGGACTCGGCGAATTCGTGGAACAGGCCGGTGGTCAGCCACAAGGTCGACAGGCGATGGCGAGCGATGAGCCGGCGGAAATCGAGCGCATCGAGCGCAGCGGCCGGCGCGACCACGAGGCGCCCGCCGTTCAACAGCGGCACCCACAGCTCGTAGGTCGACGCGTCGAAGGCGTGGGTCGAATGCAGCAGCACGGTCTCGTGGCCGCTGGCGAAGCGGCGGTCGCGGGCGAACTCGACCACGTCGCGCTGGCGCACGGCCACGCCCTTCGGCACCCCGGTCGAGCCGGAGGTGTACATCACGTAGGCGAGCTGCTCGGGATGGATGGCCGGCTTGCGTGCACGCGGTTCGGTGGACGCGTTGAAATCGAAGCGGTCCAGACGCAGCAGATTCGGATGCGGCAAGCGGCGTGCATCGATGCCGGCATCGGCGATCAACACGGCGGCTGCGGTTTCGGCCAGCAACTGGCCCAGGCGCTCGTCGGGATGCTGTTCGTGCAATGGCAGGTAATAGGCGCCGGTCTTGAGCACGGCCAGTACCGCCACGACCAAGTCGGGCGAACGCTGCAGCAGCAGGGCGACGCCGCGTTCGGCGCCGGCGCCGCGACGGCGCAGTGCGTGGGCGAGCGCTTCGGCGCGGCGGTCGAGTTCGGCGTAGCTCCACTCGACGCCATCGCCGACCACGGCGATCGCCTGCGGGGTCGCGGCGGCCTGGCGTTCGAACGCGGCCGCTACCGATTCCAGCTCGACCGCATGGGTGGTGCCGTTGCACTCGCGCAGCAGGTGGCGGCGTTCGGCCTGGTCGAGCAACTCGACCGCACCGATCGCCAGTTCGTCGTCTTCGGCGACGGCGATCAGCATGCGCTGCAGCCGCAGCGCGATCGCCTCGGCGGTGGCCGGGTCGAACAGATCGCTGGCGTATTCGAGCGCGCCGTCGAGGCCGCCGGCCTGGCCGGTGGGGTGGTAGCGTTCGCAGAAGGCGAAGCTCAGATCGAACTTGGCCACATCGAGGGCGAACTCGGCCGCGCGGGCGCGCAGGCCGGGCAGCTGCAGCTCGGCCTGTTCGGTGTTCTGCAGCACCAACAGCACCTGGAACAGCGGGTGGTGGCTCAGCGAGCGCTCGGGTTTCAGCGTGTCGACCAATTGCTCGAACGGCAGGTCCTGGTGTTCGAATGCGGCCAGGTCGGTGGCGCGTACCCGCGCCAGCAGCTCGCTGAAACGCGGGTTGCCGCGGGTGTCGGTGCGTAATACCAAGGTGTTGAGGAACAGCCCGACCAGTTCGTGCAGGGCGGCGTCCTGGCGGCCGGCGACCGGCGTGCCGATGGCGAGGTCGGTGCCGGCGCCGAGCCGGGTCAGGGTTGCGGCCAGCGCGGCCCGCAGGACCATGAACAAAGTCGCGTGGTGGCGTCGCGCGATGGCGCGCAGGCGCGCATGGGTGTCGGCGTCGAGGGCGAAGCCGCACTGACCACCGCGATAGCTCGCGCGCGGCGGGCGCGGGCGGTCGCTCGGCAGTTCGATCTGCTCGGGCAGGCCGGCCAGGGTGTCGCGCCAGTAAGCGACCTGTGCCGCGATCAGGCTGCCGGGATCGGCGTCGTCACCCAATAGGTGTTGTTGCCAGAGGGTGTAGTCGGCGTATTGCACCGGCAGCGGCGCGCGGATCGGTGCGTTGCCGTCGAGGCGTGCGGCATAGGCTTCGGACAAGTCGCGCGCGAGCGGCGCCAGCGACGCGCCGTCGCCGGCGATGTGGTGCAGCAACAGCAGCAAGGCGTGCTGCTGCGGGCCGAGCCGGACCAGGGTCGCGCGCAGCGGGATCTCGTGGCGCAGGTCGAAGGCGTAGGCGGCGGCGTGCGAGAGCGTATCGGCCAGAGCGGATTCGTCGCTGTCGACGACATCCAAAGTGGGGGCCGCACGTTCGAGTATTTGTTGGGTCGGCACCTCGCCGGCCGGGAATACGGTGCGCAGGCTTTCGTGGCGCTCGCACAGGTCGGCGAGCGCGGCGCGCAGCGCGTCGACGTTCAACTCGCCGTCCAGGCGCAGCGCCAGCGGCATGTTGTAGGTCGCGCTGGGGCCTTCGAACTGGTGCAGGAACCACAGCCGGCGTTGCGCGAACGACAGCGGCAAAGTCTCGGACCGGGGCATAGGCCGCAAGGCCAGGCGGCGGCTTTGGTTTGGGTCGAGCGCGAGTACGAGACCGGCGACGGTCGTGTGCTCGAACAAGCTGCGGATCGACAGCTCGACGTCGAGTTCGGCGCGGATCCGGCTGATCAAGCGGATCGCGAGCAGCGAATGGCCGCCGAGGACGAAGAAGCTGTCGTCGATGCCGAGCTGGGCGGCGTGCTCGTCGGACAGGCCCAGCACTTCGGCGAACAGCGCGCACAGGGTCTGCTCGCGTGGGTTGCGCGGGGCGCGTTGGCTAGCCGGGACGAAGTCCGGTGCCGGCAGCGCCTTGCGGTCGAGCTTGCCATTGAGCAACTGCGGCAGGGCGTCGAGGACGACGACCACGGCGGGGACCATGTACTCGGGCAGGCGCGCGGCCAGGGTCTCGCGCAGCGCGTCGCGGTCGATCTCGTTCTGTTTCGTGGTATCGGCGACCACATAGGCGACGATCTGCTTCTGCCCCGGCCGGTCCTCGCGCACGATCGCGCTGTTGCGCGGGTAGCCGGCGCGGGCGAGCTCGGCTTCGATCTCGCCGAGTTCGATGCGGAAGCCGCGCAGCTTGACCT